>CAVZGJ010000008.1:0-218439 GCA_963774735.1 uncultured Acidobacteriaceae bacterium
CATCTTGCTGGCCAAGGGAGTGCATCCGCGTTTCAGCTTGGATTTCAACTTCCGGCTGGGATGAGCGGATCGCGAGTTGCGAAACAACTTTCCGCAACTCGCGAGTTGAGTTGATTAGAGCGCGGCGATGCCGTTGAAGCCGACCGATTTTGGAAGGTTGCCAGCCTGGCCGAGGTTGGTGAGGGAGCCGTCCTGCTGATTGATGGCGAAGACGCCGATGTTTCCGGACTGCGAGTTGATGGTGTAGACGAATTTTCCGTCGGCGCTAACGGCAATGTCCACATTGTGGCTGCCGGAGGGGTTGTTGCCGAGGACGGTTCCGCCGATGGGAGTGAGAGTGCCGTTTTTGCCGATGTTGAAGCCGGAGATATTGTCGCTCCCCGAGTTGGAGACGTAGACCCATCTTCCGTCAGGGGTGATTGCGTTCCAGCAGTTGCCTGCCGCGAAGGTTGGAAGGCTGTGGGTGATTGCGGCGACGGTGCCGTTGGAGTTGACTTTATAGGAGGAGATGGCAGAGCCGTTGGTGACGCCGGCCGCGCCGGTTTCGGAGACAATGGCGACTCCCTCGGGTGCGAAGGCTACTGAGAACGTGCCGGGAGAGGGGTTGGGGTTAACGACGATGGGCGAGAGGGTGCCGTCCGGCTGGACGTGGAAGACGTCTATGTTGTTGGCGACGCGCTCGGTGGCGACGAGGAACTGGCCGTCGGGGCTGAAGGCGAGCGATGCCCCCCCGGTGGTGGTGCCGGTGAGGAAGGCGGTGGAGTTTTTGATCTGGTCGAGTCGGCCACCGTTGTCGAGGTGAAAGCCAACAAGGCTGCCGGCGCCACCGCTATTGAGGACGTAGACGATGCCGTGGGATTCGGCGATGGCGGAGGGCTGTGCGCCGCCGGAGGGAGTTTTGTTGAGGAAGTTTAGCCCGGCTTTGTGGACGTTGAAGACGGTGATGTCGCCGCTGCCGGCGTTGACGGCGAAGAGAAGGGAGTGGTCCTGGCTGAGGGTGAGGGAGCCTTGCGATTCAAGCGGGTCGGTAATGCCTCCGCTGCCACGACCGTGGGTCTCGTAGGAAACGCTTTCGCCGAGGGTGCCGTTGGCGGCGCGCTCGAAAGCGATGACTTCGTTTTTGCTCGCGTCGTTGGACATAACGAAGACAGCGCCGTTGGCGTTGTTGTTGAGTTGTGCAGAGGCAAGAATTGGGAATGCGGCGCCAACTCCGACGGCGAACGTCAAGAGACTTCGAGTTACCTTCAACATTTGTAGCTCCTTGGAAAGACGATTGCGCGAGACCGAGGAAGATCGTTGGGTGACTCGATGGAATCACCCTGGCGGACATACTTCAGGGATTGCGCAACCATTGGAGGGGCTGGAGACAGAAAGGTTACACGGCAAATGAAGTTGTCTTTGAGTTGCGGCAACAATGGCGTCGAACATAACCGGCAACCCGCGTTAAGTCGTGTCACCCAGCAATAGACCTGACACAAATGCAGTTGCTTCACAGATCAGATTCTGACAATGTTCATGGATTAGTAATCGGAAACGATGCACGCGTCGCGCGTTTGCCCCTAGCCGCATCTGAATTCTAGCTTCTTAACCAGGGCTCCATGCGTCTAACGCTCAGTACCAGAATGCCCCTTCAAACGAGTAGTTCACAGAATTCGGAACCAGTTTTGTCTGAGAGCCCCGTTGGCAAGCGGACGTGGCTTGTTAGCATGACGAGCCTCATATTTATCGTTTTACAGAGTGCCTGTTCGGCCGTCATTGCAATCAGCGGTGTTCGTGTCGCCATCGGTCTGAGTGCGCTTGCAGAGGCTACGATTGGCATCCACGCACCCGCGGGCGGCTTTCATCGGGACGTGATTCGGATCCCGATGATGATCGCGGCGACGATCGGCTCGCTGATCAACCTCTACGTCATTTGGCGCATTCGCACGCTGCGCGCCCGGCCTTCTTCGCAGTGGCGCATGTTGGCCGTAACTGCCAAACAGCGGAGATCGGAACTCTTGCAGATTGCGCTTGCGATCATCACGTTGATTCTGGTAGCTGCTGAGTGGATCACACATCCCATGGTTCATCGGGTTCGGTAGAGCTTGCATTTTTCCGTCATTCTTCCTCGGTGTCTGAAGGCGCAGGAGAAATGCCGCGCATTTCGGCCTCGAGCTTCGCGTGGAGGCGCTCGCTGAAGCCGAGCGGAAGCTCAAAAACGCGCTTGTCCGCGGTGAGGATCAGGATGTTTCGTGTCGAGTCGAGAATCGCTGAGCATATCTCACAATGTTCCAGATGTTTTTGCACCTGCTCACGGATCCCAGGAGAGAGAGTTTGATCGAGATAGTCGGAGATATGGTCCCAAACGTGTTTGCACTCTATGACCATGAGAACCACCTCCGTTTTGGATTTGCCTTCTTCAACTGTGGAACCAGTTTCTTCTGAAGCATGATACGCGCGCGGTGTAGTCGAACCTTTGCCGATGCGACGGTGATGCCAAGCACCTCAGCAGATTCATTTACGCTCAACTCCTCGACATCCCGCAGTACGAATATCTCGCGGTAGATCAATGGCAGATCGGTAACCGCTTGCTGCAATAGCAGGCGGAACTCCTGTCGCTCCAATACCTCGGACGGTATCTCGCGCCAGTCCCGCAAGAGCACCGGGGATACATGACCTTGCCCTTCCGGCGGCTCGTCCAGAGACTCCATCTTCATCGTCCTTTTGCTGCGAAGCCGACTTCGGGCTTCGTTCAGGGCGATGCTTACCAGCCACGTACTAAACTTTGACTCCCCCCGGAAGTGTGCAAGGTTCCGGAATGCCTTGAGAAAGGCCTCCTGCGCGGCGTCCTCGGCGTCGGCTTCATTGTGGAGCAAAGACAGCGCCATGATGTAGACGCTTCGCTCGTGAGGGCGAATCAGATCGTGAAACTCGTGGGTGTTGCCAGCGAGGATGGAGGCTATGATCTGGGCCTCGTTCCTGTTGTCGGTGGTTCCGGTCATTGCCTTTCAACCCATGTTCGACAGCGTTTTACTAATAAGGCATTCACGGACAACAACTCCGCGCCGAATACTAATACCACGGCGGATGCGAACAGAAATGTGTAACTGATCAGCTGAGTAAAACTTACCTGGATCGGAAAAGACCGAGAGGAACGCCTCGCCGGAGCGAAAGGATGCTCCGATGAGCCGCAGTGCGCGCAGCGTATCAATGACTTGCTTTTGCGTGCTCTAACTCCGCCAGCACGTCTTCGGCAGTGGTTCGATCTCCATGAGCCCGGCTGATCTTGCGAAAAAACACCACGCCGTGAGTATCGATTAAGAAGGTGGTTGGATAAGCGGTTTCTTTCGGTGCGTCCCAGCGGAGGCCGTACTGGTTCGTAAATTTGTAGTCCGGATCGATCACTAGATGCAGATTTAATGGTAGCTCGTTCTGCTTCGCAAGGAATTCTTTGGCTCGCTGGTCGAGATCGGCTGGCGGTCCCGGGTACACCAGAAGCACCTGTGCGCCAAATGCAGCAAACCTAGCGGAATTTGTCACGAAGTCATACACCTGCCGCTGACAGTACGGGCATTGGTAGCCCGGAAATCCACGAAGAACGATCAAAACGACCGTGCCCTTCGACGTAAGAGCGGAGAGATTCAGAGGGTGGCCCTCTGGCGTAGATAAGGTGAAATCAGGAGCCTTTTGCCCGATATCGGGTGTTTCGGCTATGGCGAAGAGTGAGAGACCGCAGAGTAGCGCTAATGCTGCCCAAGTGGCTTTGTTAGACATTTCAGACTCCTATCAACTAAACCGCCAAGTGAACGAGGGTCGTGTCTGACGACTTTTTATCCTACTCGGTTTTCAGTTTGAGTCGAGTTGCCTGAGAAAGTTACAGAGAATATCCGCCGCAGCTAACCGCAGCGGCAGAGGATTTCCCAGCATTGAACATAATGCTGCGAGGGAAGGTATGATGAGCAACGTTGTTTCCGAAGCCACACCTTATGGAACGGCCGGATCGATGAGATCCGGCCATTGATTTTGTGTGGTTTAGCGGGCGGGGATTTTGAGGGCTTTTGAGACAGCGACGATATGCTTGTGGGCGTCGTTCAGAACACCGCGCAGTTCTTTAAACTGACGCCGGTGTTCCTGCATTCCGGAGCAGGTTTGTGGAGGTTGATCGCGGAGCTCAGCCAGTTGTTCCTCTGCATTCTTACAGCGGCAGACTAGTTCGCCTGAGACCCAGCCGATCATGTAGGCGAAGGCGGCGACAAGCAGCATGTACGTCAGGATCCAAACGGTGGTTTCCTTCATGCGGACTTCTCCAGGGTTGAGGCGTGCTCCTTGAGCACGCGGTGGATGGTGGCGCGGGAGACAAGGTGGCTCTTCGCCAGCTTGCTGAGACTGTGGCCCCGCTGACGGTCCCGCAGGATAGCGTTGCGATCAAGAACAAGTGGTTTACGTCCGATGTGCCGGCCTTCGAGCTTGGCCCGCCGCATCCCGGCCCGTACTCGCTCGATGATCAGGTTGCGCTCAAGTTCGGCGATCGCCCCGATGATGACCACAACAGCCCGGCCCAGGGGACCTCCCGTGTCGATCTGTTCACGGAAGCTGATGAACTCGACATTGAGCCGGTTTAGCTCGTCGAGCACTTCGAGGAAGTGCCGCACGGACCTGGCGATCCGATCGGAAGCCCAGACCAGGACGACATCGAAACGGCCGCGGCGGGCGTCGCCCATCATGGAGTCGAGACCAGGACGCTTAGCTTTGGCTCCGCTGATTCTGTCGGTATACTCTTCGACGATCTGGTAGCCACGCTGCTGGGCCATCTGGCGGAGGTCGTAGAGCTGGGTCTCGGGGTGCTGATCGAGGGTAGAGACTCGCATATAGAGGGCGGCGCGTTTCATAGAGGGAGTTGAAGCATAGCATTACTATCTGAGATATATCGACTAATTCTGATCAAAGGCGTCCCATTTTGGACCAGCGGAAGGGCAAAGACGTCTACCTGCAGGGTTCCCGGCAGATGGACTCGCTCTCCCGTCAGTACTACGAGCGCTGCCTCGGCGCCGGCATGTTCGTCTCGCCCGAGACTGAGAACGGTATCGTGGGATATTCCGAGCCCCTGCGACGCTTCATTCAGCAGAGGATTCGCTCCCCAGGTCAACGAGATCAAGAACACGATGCCCTCCTGGATTCCCGGGGAGGACCACCTCATCAACTTCCAGAAGGGCGACCCGTACGTCAAGGTTGACGAGGGCTACGCCCGCCTCCCCGGCGCCGGCTACACCGCCCTCCACCCAGAGCTCGAAGGTGTCGATCCTGAGGATTACCCGGACATCACGAAACTCAGCATCCTCGGCGACGTGGCGCCTTATTCGCGCGAGTACAACCGGATCCGGGCGATCGTCGAGAAGCAGACGCATGGGGATGCGGAACTGCGCTCCCACTACGAGCAGATCGTCGAACAGGTCCGCCAGACGAAAGAGTCCACCCTTCAGGTTGACCAGCGCCGCTTCGACGCCCCGGTCGATCAGATTCAGGGAACCGTGAAGAGCGCTTCCTTTAAAGGAGTGGAGCTGAACGAATATCCGTCGATCAGACTAGGTCCCTCCTCCCGGAGAACCTTAACCATCTCGCACGCGCACGCGACCCTCGGCGCGCCCGACTCCGCCCACCAGCTGCACCCCAACCCCGGCTCTCTGGCTCATCCCTCCAGCGCCGGTGCCCACAACCCGGGGTCGTCCTGCTCCCCGTCTCGCCCCAGGACCTTACCCGGCTTCCCCCTCCCTTGCAGTCCTCGACGACCTAGCTTCCCTCAGTTCTGGACCCTAAAGGGATCCTGCAATACCTAACTACCGCATTCTATGGGGCTTCCTATCTCCCGGGGGAAGCATCACACTCCGCGTCCCGTCCCCCGCCCAAATGCCCAAATACCGCATTCTATGGGACTTCCTATCTTTTCCGGGGAAGCATGCTTAGATCAGTCCTCTATCCAAGCCGGAGGAGCCTCTCAAACCTGTGGAAAAGTGCCCTCCAGCACCCCGGAATGTCTCGCATGAAAAACCACATGAAAGTGGCGAAAAGGGGTGTTTTCGACCGATTCCGCACCCTGACCGACCGTGAAGAGGGCTTTGGAGGCCCGGCCTAGTATAGGTAAAATCGACCGAGCGCCAATTGAGGGGCTGTGGATATTTCTTCACCAACTACCTTTCGGGTTCACTTATCCAGCACATATCCGGGAGCCAATGTACCATCTTCCAGTCAACCTGCGCACCCTGTGAAAGCCTGGTGGTCTCCTCGAAGCACAGCTTCAGTTAGCAGTTGTTCCACAATGCCGATATCACACAGCGGTAAATATCCCCTCAAGACAAGTAAGCTAGAATTGCCGTGACAAGGGCAGTCCTATTCAGCAATTAGCTCAATCGTAGCGTAGGCAACCAAGATCAGACTCGTCAGTATGACGAAGATGGCAGTTCGTTCCATCCAATCGTTCCCTTTTGGGAGGCGCATATTTCTCCCGGAACACGCACTTGGGCTTAATTTTGGTTTCGCTCGATTAGAACATCCGCATAGTGGTTCTTGGGAACCCACCCTCCATCTGGCTGACGACATAGCTTTTGAGTGTGACCTGCGCACCCTTTCAACCTAAAGGGGCCACCCTTTTCGGCGGTCCCAAGTTCCATCATCCTCTAATCTATTTCGTCGAAGGCGGCGATCTACGTGATCGGCTGCCTTTTTAGAAGATAATTTTGGCTCCGAACTGGAGTTCTCTTGGGGTGGTGCCCTGGGTTGTGGCGAGGCCGGCGGAGGAGTTGCCTATGGTGGTGCCGGGGGCCCCGGGGAGAACTACGTTGTAAATGTTAAAGGCTTCGGCGCGGAATTCGAAGCTCACGCTTTCATGGATTGGCGTTACCTTCACGAAGGAGAAGTCGAGGTTGTTGAAGTTGGGCTGGCGGAGAATCATCTTGCCCATGTTGCCGTAGCTGGCTACGGGGACGGAGAAGACGGTGGGGTTGAAGAGGCAGGAGCCGGCGGGGCCGCGGAGTCCGACTGAGACGCTTCCGCAAGCTCCCTGGAGTGGGTTGCCGTTGATGTTCGGGCGGGAGTAGCTGGATACGGTTCCGTTGTCGCCGGAGATGTTGGCGGGGTCGCCGCCTACGTTGAGGTTATAGGGCTGGCCGGTGCGGATCAGGAAGAGGTAGTTAACCGTCCATCCGCCGGCGAGGTAGGAGGTCCATCCGCTGGTGAGCCAGCGCTGGTTTGGGCCGAAGGGGAGAGAGTAGACGGTGCTCCAGGTGAAGAGATGCCGGATGTCGTAGGAGGAGTTGCCGTAGGCGTTGCGCGGCATGAAGAAGCTCTGGACGACGGAGCCTCCTCCGGTGCCGTTTTCAGCGTTGAACCAACCGCTGCTGTTGTCGAGGGCTTTAGCCCAGGTGTAAGAGGCGATGGTGTTCCAGTTGTTGGAGAAACGCTTCTGGTATTCGACGAGGAGAGCGTTGTAGTTGCCGTATCCGTTGTCGGTGGAGTAGTGCCAGCCGTTGGTCGCCCAGGGGAGGTATTTGTAGGTGTCGATGGTGGCGAGCGGGGTTCCATTAGGCGATGGATGTTGTGCGGCGTTGGCGAAGCCAGTGAAGTTGAGGCGAGTGCTCTTGGAGCCGGCGTAGCCGAGGCTGAAGAGCTGCGTGCCGGAGATTTGCTGCTGGACCTGGAGGTTCCATTCGACGGAGCGCTGGTCTTTGTAGCCGGGCGCAGCGACGTATCCTCCGCCGGTGGTGAGCCATGGGCTTGAGGCGACTACAGGGTTGGGGAAGTTGCCTTCGAGACTGGTGATGGGGACGAGGGGATTCTGCGGAACTCCGGGCCAGAAGCCACTGACTGCGGTGTTGGTTTGCTGGCCGGAGATACCGGTGGTCCATGGCCAGGTGGGGCCTTCGATGTTGTTCTGAACCCATTGGCTGCGGGCCGTGATGGTGTCGAAGAACATGCCGATGCCGCCGTTGACGACGGTTTTGGGGTGAGGCTGGTAGGCGAAGCCGAAGCGCGGGCCGACGTTATCGCTGATGGCGGGGCCTACTTTCTGTCCTGGAGAGAAGGTGATGTGGTTGTTGAAGGGAACGGCGGAGATGCCGCCGGGGATGCAGGGATTGACGAAGGTGGAGGTGCACGCGGGCACACTCGAGGCGGCGATGATGTAGTTCGCGTTGGGGATGTCGAAGCCGTTGGCGAGGCGGTTATTCAGCATGTTGATGCCGGGGAGGTACTCGTAGCGGATGCCGAAGTTGAGGGTAAGGTTCGGTTTGGCCTTCCATGAGTCGGCGATGTATCCGTCCCAGAGGGTCATGCTGAAGTAGTCTTCGCCGAGGTCAGGCTGTTGCGCGGTGAAGGTGGCAGGGAAACCGAGGAGACCGGAGACGAGCGAGTTGCCGGTGTTGGACGCGTTGATGTTGCTGGTGAGCGCGTCGGAGAAGGTGAACTGCTGATAGAGATTTCGCTGGAGACGGTTTTGATACATGTAATCGGCTCCGGCCTTGAGCGAGTGACGACCGAGCAGGTAGGAGACGCTGCCACCGACGTTGACGACAGGATTACCGCGATAGAGGTTGCCTTCGCTGCCGCTGTTGCTGGTGGTGTAGGGGCTGGCGAGATTAATGTACATGCCGCCGTACTGGTCGACGTTGGTGAAGCCGGCGTTGGTGGCGCCCGTGGAGCCGATGGGGGAGTAGGCCTGGGTAAAGACGTAGGGCTTGAGCATGGCTCCGCCACGAACGTCGAGGAGGAGATTGGGTGTGAAGACGTGAGTGTAGCCGCCGCCGAAGTTATAGGCGTGATAGTTGGAGACGTTGGAGCCGATGGTGCCGGCGATGGGGCTGGTGTCGTAGACCCACATCTGCGAGATGCGGCCGAAGCCGAAGTTCTTCTCGTTGGGGTGATAGTCAATGCGGACCTGGTAGGAGTTGTTGTTGTCGATTTGAGGCCGGGTGTCGACGAAGTTGAAGCCCGCGGGCTCGTTGGCGACGGTGTTTGCGGGCGCGTAGTACGCCTTGATGTAGGAGAGCATCACCGGGTTGATCATGGACGCCGGGATCTTCAGGCAGGGTGTGCCGGTGGACTGGAGATTGCCAACTGGCGTGATGGGATTTCCGTTGGCATCGCACTTGAACTGCTGGACGGTGCATGTCCCGCCGGTGCAGACGGTAGAGTAGGGGTTGTAGAACTTGTGTTGGTAGTAGGAGTAGGCGGAGCTGGAGAAGTCGCCGTTGAGCTCCTGCGAGGTGGGAACGAGAGTCTGGGGGAGACTGGGTTTGGAGTAGCGCCAGCCTTCATAGCCGCCGTAGAAGAAGAGTTTTTCGCGGAAGATGGGACCACCGACAGCACCGCCGAATTGATTCTGCGTGTAGTGAAGCGGTGCGGCGGGTGTGGTTGAGCTGCTGTTGGGGCCACAGCGAACAGTGTTGCAGAAGTCGGTGTAGCTGTTGCGGGCATCGAACATGTTGTTGCGGACGAACTCCCAAACGGAGCCGTGGAAGCTGTTGGTGCCGGATTTGGAGAGCATGTTGACGACGCCGCCGGTGACGACACCAAACTCTGCGCTGTCGATGTGGGACTGAACTTTGAACTCCTGCATGGTGTCGATGATGGGGAGAAAGCCGTAGATGGCGCCGCGAAGATCGGTGTTAATGATGCCGTCCATGTAGTAGAGAGTTTCGCGGTTCTGCTGACCGAAGAAGGAGACCTTGAAGAATGCTGTGCCGGGGATGGCGCTGATTCCCGCGTCGGTGGTGCTGATTCCGGAGCCTTGCGCGGTGGAGACGGGATTGACGCCGGGAGAGAGGATGAGCAGCGAGGTGAAGTTTCGGCCGTTGAGGGGGAGTTGCTCGATTTCCTTTGTCTGGATGACGCTTCCCAAATCGGAGGTTGAGTTCTGGAGCATGACTCCCTCCTGCTCGGCGGAGACTTTGACGGTCTCGCTGACGGCGCCTACGGAGAGGGTCTGGTTTTCGGTGAGGGTCTGGTTGACGAGAAGGCTGAGGCCGGAGAGCTGGATAGTTCGGAAGCCGGCCTTAGAGACAGAGAGGTTGTAGGGGCCGGGTGTGATGTCGAGGAAGATGAAATAGCCGCTGGTGTTGGTGGTGGTGTGGCGGGTGACGCCGGTGTCCTGGTTGGCGAGGGTGACGCTTGCGGTGGGGATGACTTCGCCTTGTGGGTCGGTGATGGTTCCGTTGACCGTTGCGGAGGCGCTTTGTGCGGCGAGATGGCTGGATGAGACGGTTAGCAAAGCCCCCAAAAGGTACGACAGGATAATTCGTGAGGAACGCATGGAACTTCCTCCTGTTTTCGAATCGAGATGGGCGGATCGTGGCCGAGCGGCGGTGTTTCCAAATTGAAAAGACGCTAGTTGAATACGTATACAGGTGTCAAGGGTGAAACCTGATTTTTACAGAGTGAAATTGATAGTGGAGGAAGAGGTTTTGAAGGAGGGTGGCTTTTGAGTGGCTTGTGACGATCTGGATCGGGACGGGAGGGGTCCTTCGACCGGGCCTCTCGCGATGAGACCGCGAGAGGCTCCGCTCAGGATGACACTTTCCTAAATGATGATTAATCGCCGTGCTATATAAGCGGCGGCGAGGGATTTGTTGCGGTAGACGAGGATGGGTTGCTGGGCGGCGGTGGTGACTTCGATCGTTCCGTTGGAGATGTGGACGGTGGCAGGGGTTCGGGTTTCGGTGGAGAGGGTTGCGGCGGCGATTTCGCTGGGGTTCCAGCTGGCGGGGAGTGGGGCGCGGAGGGTTTTGGAGGTGAGGGAGTAAAAGGCTATTTTGTCTTCGTCGATGGGGCAGGAGACGGAGTCCTGGGTGGCGATTTCGGCTCCGTTGAGGGTGACGGAGTAGGTTTTGGCGGCCCAGTCAATGGTGATTCGAGCGTTGGGAGTCATGCCGATGTGGACGGTGTCGCCTTCGCGGCGGAAGGATTCGATGGGTAGCGCGTGGAGATGGAACCACGGGAGGAGACCAAGGTACCAAGTGTCGGTGATCTGGGTGCGGTCGATGTCGCCGCGGAGGATGCTGTGAGGGCAGGCTCCGTAGAAGAGCTGGTGGTGACGCTCGAGGGAGTGGTCTGCGCGTGATCCTCCGGAGTAGCCCCAGGTTGCGCTGTTGCGATAGATGATGGGGAGCATCGGGATGGCATCGCCGCCGAACGGGCAGGTGCCGGGAGTTTGCGCGTACCAAAAGCTCGAGATGTGGCCGATCATGGGGTAGCGGAGCGCTTCGGAGCTGACGTCGATCCCGCGTTTGCGGTACTCGTCGAGGACACGGTAGCGGCCGGCTTCGAGGTTGCGAATGCCGCTTGCGGGATGGGCGGGGTCCCAATCATTGCGGATGGCGTAGTAGGAGAGGACGTCGACGTGGGTGGTATGGCGGAGTTTGTAGCGCTCGCAGGTGTAGCGGATGCGCTCGACCCCGGGGCCTTCCATGTATTTCGCGAGGCCGAGGATGTAGGACTCTTCTCCGGTCCAGGCGCGGCTCTTCCAGAGCTGGCCGTCGGGGCGCCGGGCGATGAGCGCGTCGTTCCATGCGGGGCTGCTGCGGTAAGCGTCGTCGTAGTTGTCGGAGAGGGTGACGATGGCGTTGAGTGAGGGGCCGGTTTCGAAGAGCCGCATCATGCGGTCGTAGCCGCCGATGCGCTCGTTCACGACGTCGACGGCGGGATAGCCGGTGTCTTTGCCTTTGAACTGCCAGCCCCAGAGGTGGACGATTTGGGGTGCGCCGTCGGTGAGGTTGTGAACGTCGCGGATGAGTTTTTCACAGTCGTCGAAGGTGGCGGTGGGTTTGGGGAAGAGAGGCTCGTCGCAGCGGATGCCGTAGGTGTACTTGTCGTTGTAGAGAGTGGTGGGGATCTTGGGCATGCGGTCGCGGACTAGCTTTGCCGCGGCTAGCCAGGGCTCTGCTGTGTTGGCGGCGACTGGGAGGAAGTCGAGGCGGCAGGAGGATTTTTGTTCGACGAGGAGGTTGGGAGTGCTTGCGGTACCGCAGTTGCGTGGCTGGTCTTTGGGAAGGTTGAGGTCGTAGCAGGCTTCTCCGTTGACGCGATGAACTTTTGAGGAGCCGATGGCGGCGCGGCGGCTTCCGTTGGGGCCAATGACGGAGAGGAAGCCGCCGTCCATGTAGGCGGTGGTCTCCTGGACGCACAGGACGGAACTGGTGCCGAGCATGAGGATGGGGAGGGTTCCGAGAGCAGGGCCCCAGAACTGGTTGGGTGAGAGGGTTCCGGGCTTTGCTTTGTCGAGGGTGATGAAGCTGCCGCCGGTGTCGCCGTGAGCGAGCCACGCGCCGGGGTCGGATTCGCGAACGGTGAGGAGGCGGGGGATTTCTACGGAGATGAGCTCGTAGCCTTCGGCTTCGGTAATGTCTTCGAGGGTGATAGTGAGGTTTGCATCGCGGACTTCGTAGCGAAGGGCGAAGGAGGCGGTGCGAGTGTTGCCGGCGAAGGTCTCGAAGGCGAAGGCGGCTGAGGTTTGGGTTGCGGTGGCGTGGGTGGCTTTGAGGGGCAGGAGGGAGAATTGCCATGGGGATTTCCGGCAGACGATGGCGCCGAGTTGCTTGCCGAGGTCTTCGCCGTGGAGGATAGCTCCATTGGCGGTGAGGCGGTAGGAGAAGGGCAGGCCGTCTTCGCGATCGAGAGTGATCTCGAGCTGCGGGGAGCGGAGAATGACGGGATTTTTGGGGGCGGGACGGTCGGTGAGTGGGGTTTCGTCGGCGTGCGCGAAGAGGGTGTGGGGCAGAAGGGTGGAGATGGCGGTGGCGGCGGTGCCGGCGCCGGTGAGCCGGAGGAAACCGCGACGGTTGAGGGGTTGGGGTTCGTAGGGCATGGCGGACCTCTTGAGAGGAACAATGGGAGCACAAAGGATAATGTGGGCGCAATCATTTTTTTATTGACGACTGTTGCTAATTACTTATAAAAATATCTGCCGAGCGGGAGACCGCGGTTTTTTCGGCGTCGAGAATGGTGAATTTTTGAGGCGCCAGTTGAATGCGCTGGAGTTGTTGCCCGTATCCCTGCGCGGGACAGCAGCGAAAGAAGATGGCATAAGCCGGAGATTCGATTCCAAAGATTGTTTGAAGGAAGACGCAGTGGAAGGATTTTCGGGTTGCTTCTGTATACGTATTCATTTAGGTAGACGAAGTTCATAAATTCGCACTATGCAGTTTGAAAGGGAGCTCTCTATGAAACGCTTTTTGAGGCCGTTCGCAGTGATCCTCGCAGTATGCTGTTTCGCTTCGACAGGTCTGGCGCAGACCTCGAGCGGAACGATTACCGGGCGTGTGGTTGATCAGACCGATGCTGTAGTGGTTGGTGCTACGGTGAAGCTGATCAATCAGGCTACGAATGTGGAGGTGTCGACGACGGTTCGGCAGAATGGAAACTTCATCTTCCCGGACGTTCAGCCGGGAACCTTCACGGTTGTTATCGGTGCGAAGGGGTACAAGGAGTTGCGGCAGGTGGGTTTGGTGCTTGCGGCTTCGCAGAGTCTGTCGGCGGGGAACCTCGTACTGCAGATTGGACAGGTTACGGAATCTGTCACGGTGGAGGCAACGATCACGCCTCTGCAGACGACCAGTTCCGAGCGCTCCGCGGTGCTGGATAACGCGCAGTTGGAGAATCTGCTGGCGATTGGGCGCGATTCGATGGCGCTGACTCGCGTGCTGCCGGGAGTGGTGGAGCCGGGTGGGTCGAATGGCTATGGAGCAAGCAGCCTGGGGACTTCGGGAACTCCGACGGTGAACGGCGTGAACAGCGAATACAATCTGGCGACGATCGACGGCGTTACAGGCAATACACGCGGCCTCAACACTCTGGATACCCCGCTGAATATGGATGCAGTTCAGCAGATGACTTTGCTGGGGTCGAACTACCAGGCTCAATATGGGAAGACGGCCGGGGGCAACTTCAACTTCGTCACGAAGAACGGCACGAGTCACTTTCATGGAGGAGTTTATTACTACTTTCGCAATGAGGACCTGAATGCCAATCCCTATTTCAACAAATTCGGCAACAGCCAACCGCGCCCTCGATATCGGTACAACACGATTGGCGGCACGATCGGCGGCCCGATTTACTGGCCGGGCCACTTCAATACAAACAAGGACAAGTTGTTCTTCTTTGTGTCTGTCGAAGATTCGCCAATCACATCGCCTGATGGATTGAAGAATTACATGGTCCCGACGCAGGCGCAGATTAATGGCGATTTCTCGCAGACCTATAACCAGGGAACTGCAACGCAGAGCGCCTCTACGCTAATTCACATCCGGACGCCAGGCGCCTCGGCCAGCAGTTGCCCGACAAACTCGGCAACAGCAGGCGTGGGGTGCTTCGCCGGCAACAAAATTCCTCCAGGTCTGATCAACACGCAGATGAAGGCGTTGATGCAGATTATGTATGACAACACGCTTGGCAAGAATCCGCAGTATGCGTTTACGAATCTCGCGGTCAGCAACAACAATTACAACTACCAGACCAACTATTCGGCCGATAAGCCAGTAAATCAGGAGGTCTTCCGCATCGACTATGCACCGACGGAGAAACTGCATATGTTCGGGCGGGGACAGCTGGAGACGGTCAACAACAACAGCTACAGTTCGCCCGCCAACACGATGACGTGGCTGATGCCGGTGAACTATAGGACCACGAATCCGAATGCGGTCTTCAATGTTACGTATACCTTCAGCCCGACGGTTGTGAATGAGTTGAATCTTGGAACGGCGGGATGGAGCGAGACCCAGCTCTATGCACAATCCGATTTGGCCAGGGTTACGCTCGGCGCAGGCGGGTTCAATTTGCCTTCGTTGTACGCGGGTGTGAACCCACTGAATCTGTTTCCGGCAACGAGTTTTGGCGGGACGAATGCGGCGAACTTTGGCTGGGATTCGCGGTTCCCAATGGCTGACCAGGTCAGATCATGGACGATTACGGACAACGTGACCAAGATTTGGGGTAACCATACTTTCAAGTTTGGCGTGGATTGGGAGCAGGACACCTACCTGCAGCCGAACCACAACCGGGTTGGAAAATTCGACACGAGTGTTAACACCAGCAATCCCAACGAGAGTAACTACGGCTACGCCAACTCCATGCTGGGCAACCTGAATCAATACTCCCAGACTACGCAATTGGTGAACTACGATCCCACGACGAATGCGTTTGAGTTTTACTACCAGGACTCGTGGAAGGCTACGCCGAAATTGGTCCTCGATTTGGGCATTCGCAATTCCTGGGCTATGGCGCAGGGTCTCACGGTGGGCAACAACTTTGTGCCGAGCTTATTCAATGCAGCGCAGGCCCCAACGTTGTATCAGTACAGCGTGAATGGTGCGAACGCGGTTGATCCTACAACCGGGCTGACTTATCCAAAGGCGTACGCTGGTCTCTTCGTGCCTAATACGGGGAATCTGAACAACGGCATTCTGTACGCAAATACACCGGGTTATCCGGGGGGAACGACCTACGGGAATGGACTGCTGTGGGGGCCACGTGTTGGCTTTGCCTATTCTGTGACACCGACAACAGTCATTCGCGGTGGATTTGGCATGTACTACAACGTTCGCGCACGGTCTGGACAGGAGGGGGATCTTACGAACAATGCGCCGACGACGAATTCTCCCACGCAGTACTATTCGAACGTCAACGCCGGTGCTCCGGGTTACTATGCCGGTGCGGGCCAGAGTAATCTGAATGGGCCATTCAGTATCGGGCATGCTCTTCCTTTACATTCGCCGCAACTCTACACCGAAGAAGCAAGTTTGGGTGTCCAGCACCAGTTGCCCTGGGGTATCGTGCTTGACGTTGCGTATGTTGGCACGTTTACGAAACACGCGAGTGCGTATTATCCGATCAATAACGTTCCTTATAACGCAGAGTTCTTACCTGGGCACCAGATCAACCCTGCCGTTATCGGCAGCGGCACTCTTCCGGATAACTTTTTTCGGCCGTATCCCGGATTCGGCGGCATCAACAACCAAGTATTCAACCTAACGGCGAACTACAACAGTTTGCAGACTCGCGTGACTCGGCGGTTCAGCAATGGACTTGAGTTCGGTGTGGCTTATACCTATGCCAAAGCGTTGGATTATGGGTCGTGCTCGGGTGCAACCTGCTCGGAGTCTTACAACTTTACTGCTGCTGTGTATCAGGACGTTCGCGCCTGGAACTATGGGCCGGCGGGCTACGACATCAGGAACAACTTTGTTGCGAACTATCTTTGGAGTTTGCCGAAGGTTAGCCGCCTCTGGGACAACTTTGCGACTCGTGCGGTTCTGGATAACTGGCAGATTTCGGGAATTGTTTCGTATATCAGCGGAGCGCCCAATGCGATCAGCCTCAGTCTGAGCAACAATCAGAATGTCACCGGCGGAGGTGACGGCGCGCGTGTTGTTTTGACATGCGACCCGTCCCACAATGCGCCGCACACCTTCTCTCATTGGTTCAATGCTGGCTGCGTCGAGGCTCCGATCGCAGGCTCGGTTCCTACCGCCGCGAATCCGAATGGGCTGAGCTACTCCACTGGAAATGGAGTCTTTGCACCGAAGGTCCAATTCTTTCTTCCAGGTGACACGAACTTCGATACAGCTCTATTCAAGAACGTTCCTCTGAAAGAGAATTTTCGGCTGCAGTTGCGCGTTGAAACCTACAACACCTTCAATCATTCGGAGTTCAACGGCGTGAACAATACTGCTACGTTCGCGAATGCGAACACGCAGTCAAATCCACAAACGCAAGCCATTTTTGGGCAGTTCAGCAGTACGCTTAATCCGCGACTTATGCAGTTAGCTCTCCGTCTTGACTTCTGAGGAAGCGGGGGCTGTAAACCGCGCCGGGCATAGATATTTCCTGATATTTATGTCCGGCCGGCCTTACGATACAGGCGACGACGATTTCCGTCGTTCGGAAGTTGGATAACAATATATTGAGGGTTTTGAGAATGCTGGTATCGAAGATGCGGTGGCTTGGCTTTCTGGTGGCGGGAGTATGCGCGGTGTCGACCTGTTCAGGATGGGCCCAGAAGGATGGGCTTGCGGCCACTCCTCCGATGGGGTGGAACAGCTGGAATCATTTTAAGGATAGGGTGGATGATGCTTCGGTGCGGGCTTCGGCGGAGGCGATGGTTTCGAGCGGAATGCGCGATGCGGGCTATGTTTATGTGAACATCGACGACACTTGGGAAGGCGAGCGCGACGCGCAGGGGAGGATTCAGGCGAACAGCAAGTTTCCGGATATGAAGGCGCTGGCGGACTTTGTGCATAGCAAAGGGCTAAAGCTGGGGATCTATTCTTCACCGGGTGCGAAGACTTGCGCGAAGTATGAAGGGAGTCTGGGGCATGAGTTGCAGGATGCTCAGACCTATGCGGCCTGGGGGATTGATTATCTGAAGTACGATCTTTGCGGGTTGCGGGTGGAGATGAAGGCGGCGGCTAATCCTGAGGCTGCGCACAAAATCATGGTGGATGCGTATATCAAGATGCGGGATGCGCTGAAGAGTACGGGGCGTCCGATCGTGTATAGCCTTTGCCAGTATGGCGATGATGCTGTTTGGGAGTGGGGGCCGGAGGTTGGGGGGAATCTTTGGCGGACTACGGGGGACATCAACGACCACTATTCGCGGATGGCGGAGATTGGCTTCGGGCAGGCAGGGTTGGCGCGATTCGCGGGGCCGGGACACTGGAACGATCCGGACATGCTTGAGGTTGGAAACGGAGGAATGAACACGGAGGAGTACAGGACGCACATGAGTCTGTGGGCGATTCTGGCGGCTCCGCTGCTGTCTGGGAATGATCTGTCGAAGATGACGCCGGAGACGGTTGCGCTGCTGACGAATAAGGATGTGATTGCGGTGGATCAGGACGCGGCAGGGAAGCAGGGCGACAGGGTGTGGGTCCAGGGGCCGATTGAGGTTTGGAGCAGAACGCTGGCGGATGGATCGAAGGCGATTGGGATTTTCAATCGGCATCCTTCGCCCCTGCCAGCGGAGGTGGACTTTCGCAAGCTTGGTTTTTCGGAGCCTGTGAAGGCGAGGGACATCTGGGAGAAGAAGGATATGGGGACGGTCAGCGGTCCCATGGCGGTGAAGATCCCGGGGCATGGCGTGTTGTTTTTGCGGGTGAGCCAGTAGACCCTCCGCGGATTTGCAACCGATTTGGAACAGATGAAAGGCGGGTTGGAATTATGGATTCGATACGGCGGGATTTCTTGAAGTTTGCGGGGGTAGGTCTGACTGGTTTTGCTGTTCCGCCGGCTGTTGGGGCTGCTGCTAAGACGCAGGGTGTGGTTAAGGATGCTTTGAGCGGTGGGATGTTTGATGTGAGGAAGTTTGGCGCGGCGGCGGATGGGAAGACGATCGATTCGCCGGCGATCAATAAAGCGATTGAGGCTGCGGAGGCTGTGGGTGGTGGAACGGTTTATTTTCCGGCCGGAGTGTATGCGAGCTATTCGATTCGGTTAAAGAGCAATATTGTTTTGTATCTGGAGCAAGGGGCAACGATTCTTGGAGCGAACACTTCGCTTACCGGGACGACTTCTGGGTACGATGCGGCGGAGCCGAATGATCCCTGGGAGAGCTATCAGGATTATGGGCATAACCATTGGCACAATAGTTTGATCTGGGGCGAGGGGATCAATAATTTTGCGATTGTGGGGACGGGGCTGATCTGGGGGAAGGGGTTGAGCCGGGGAGGAATGGATAAGGAGAAACCCAAGGCGGAGACTCCGGGCGCGGGGAATAAGGCGATTGCACTGAAGAATTGTCATAACGTGTTGCTTAGGGATTTTTCGATTCTGGAGGGTGGGCACTTTGGGATTCTGGCGACCGGTGTGGACAATCTGACGATCGACAATTTGAAGATCGATACGAACCGCGATGGGATGGATATTGATTGCTGCAAAAATGTGCGGGTTTCTAATTGCAGCGTGAATTCGCCGTGGGATGACGGGATTTGTCCGAAGAGCTCGTTTGCGCTGGGGTATGCGCGGGCTACGGAGAATGTGACGATCACGAATTGTTTTGTGACCGGGGATTATCAGCTGGGGACGATGCTGGATGGGACGTACAAGCGGTGGGAGGCGAGTTCGAAGATTGTTCCTACGGGGCGGATTAAGTGCGGGACGGAATCGAATGGCGGATTTAAGAACATTACGATTTCGAACTGCGTTTTTGAGAGCTGTCGTGGGTTTGCGCTTGAGTCCGTGGATGGGGCGCTGCTGGAGGACATTACGTTTACCGGCGTCACAATGCGGGATATTCGCAATTCACCTATCTTTCTACGGCTTGGAATGCGGATGCGCGGGCCGAAGGGTGTTCCGGTTGGGACGCTGAAGAGAGTGATCATCAGCGATGTGACTTGTCATGGCGCGGTGGCCGAACTGCCTTCGATTATCAGCGGCGTGCCCGATTACATGATCGAGGACATCAAGATCGACAACGTTTATATGCATCAGGTGGGCGGCGGAACGAAGGAGATGGCGGCGCTGCAACCCGAGGAGAAGGCGGATGCTTATCCGGAGCCGAGGATGTTTGGAACTTTGCCGGCTAGCGGGTTCTTTATTCGCAATGTGAAGAACCTGGAGTTTGGTAGTGTGGAGATTGCGACGGAGAAACCGGATGAGCGGCCTTCTTTCTGGCTGAATAATGTGGATGGGGCGGATTTCTTTCGCGTGAAGACGAGCAGGAACCATGCGGCTCCAGTGTTTGCGTTGAAGAATGTGAAGGATTTTCGGGTGTTCGGGAGCTATGCGGTGAAGGATGTGAAGCAGGCGCAGGTTGATCAGATGGAGGTCTGATTTGCGAGAGTGGTCAGCGAAATAAAGGCTGACCTCAGCGGCTAAAGCAGCTTCCAGGTTTCCGGCACGGCTAAAGCCGTGCCCTTAAGCAAGACTGACTACATCATTTCAAAATTAGACTCAGCTTCTGATTTTGATGGATGTTTTTGTGGCTTTGTCGGCGAGGGTCAGGGGTTTTTGGGCCTTGGAGATGTCTCCTCCGTCGATGGTGATGCGTTCGTTATCGGCTCCTTCGAGTTGCAGGAAGGTAGTGGTTGAGGTGAGCAGGCGTGGGGCTGTGAGGAGGACGTCTTTGCTGTCGATGATGCGCAGGGCGGACTCGGCTGAGGCGTTGGCCTGGACGTTGAGGCCGTTGATGGCCACGTCCTGAACGTGGTCGAAGATGAGGGCTGGGCGCAAGTCGGCTGAAGCTACCTGGAGGCGGATATTTTGCAGGGTCAGCCCTTTGACGCCACGCGCGTAGAGGCCGTAGGCGGGCATGGGGCCCATCATGAAGTACTCGCCGGCTATCTGTGGGAGGTCGCGACGGGCTGCGTCTTCGGCTGTGCCTCCGCCGCCGAAGGTGAGGTTGATGTTGTCGAGGGTGATGTTCTCCATGGTGGCTCCGCCGACGCAGTTGAGGGTGATGCAGGAGTGCATTTCGCCGGGGTTGGCGGTGCTGGTGACTTTGGCCTCGGCTAGTTGCGGCGGGTCGGTGGTGACGGTGCCGTGGATGTTGCTGAAGGAGATGTTGCGCATGATCGCGGGCTGGTTGTTGGGGTCCTGGGCGTTGGCGTGCATGTCGTCAGTAGCGGGACCCGTAGGTGGGGCTCCGGCGCGAGGAGCACGCGGGCCTACGGCGACGTGGATGGGGCCCGTGACGTCCTTGAGGACGATGTTGGAGAAGGAGATGTTTTCGTAGCGGGAGCCGGGGTTGCCCTGGAACTTGATGGGGCAGCCGTAGACCTCGTAGAGGATGCAGTTGGAGATGGCGATGTTTTCGGGGAAGCCTCCGCCGAAGCGGAAGACAGACCAGCGGGTGCTGAAGATGCTGTTGGTGATGGTGACGAATTTACAGCTTCCGAAGAGGGCGCAGGCGTCGTCCTGCGAGAGAATGATGCAGTTATTGACGGTGACGTACTGGGCGCTGATGAAATGGAAGCCGTCGTTGTTGCCGTTGACGCGATTGTGGACGTAGATGGTGTCCATGTGGACGCGCCTGGTCTGGATGACGCGGATGCTGTGATAGGCGCAGTCGATGAGGTCGATGTTGCGGATGGTGAGGTTTTCGCATTGGTAGGTGAGGATGTGGTAGGGACGCTTGTTGCCTCCGAGGCCGCTGGGAGGCGGGGTTCCGCGGACTGGTGAGTGGAACTGGAAACCCTGGCCGTCGATGGTGCCGGGACCTTCGATGGTGACGTTTGTCTGCTTTACGGCGTAGAGGAGGGCCCAGTTGCCATCGACGAGGGTGGTGTCGCCACTGAGGGGGATGGCGTCGACGGCGTGGTAATGCTTGCCGTCGGCGCTGCCGAGGAGTTTTGCGGAGGCGGCGATGTGCAGGGTGACATTGCTCTTGAGCTCGGTGGCACCGATGAGGAAGGTGCCGGCGGGGACGAGGACGGTGCCTCCACCGTCTGAGGTACAGGCGTCGATGGCGGCCTGGAGGGCGGCGGTATCGAGGGTGTTGCCGTCGCCCTTGGCTCCGTAGTCGCGGATGCTGTAGATGCGGGCGCCTAGGTTGCTGGCGGGTGAGGCGGTTTGCGCGGCCTGGGCATGGGGTGCGGAGGTCGCCATCGTTCCTACGACGGCGGCTACGGCCGGAAGAGGAATCTGGGCCAGCCATTGGCGGCGGCTCATCGTGGGTTTGGTGGCTTCTTGCTCGACGCGATTGTTGTTCATGCGTAGCCTATGAGATTGGAGTGGGTGCTATGAATCGACTTTTGGGAATAATTGCGATGTTTCAGGGACGAAAGGCAGCGTGGTTTTGACGCAGAAGAACGATAAATGTACCCGTATACATTTATCAATGAAAATGTGGGGTTTCAACATAAGATAGTTCTGGCAGGGTGGCTCGGAGGAGAAGAGCAGAACGATGGATATGCGCGACATTGCGAAGATTGCGGGTGTGTCGAGTGCAACGGTTTCGCGCGTTATTAATGATTCGAGCCTGGTAAGGCCGGCGACGGCAGAGAAGGTGCGCAAGGTCATACGGGAGCTGAAGTTTGTTCCGAATGGCAGCGCGACGACGCTGAAGTATGGGAAGAGCAGCAGCTATGGGCTGATTATTCCGGATATTACCAATCCGTTTTTCCCGGAATTTATTCGGAGTTTTGAGTCGATCCTCGTGAAGAAGAACCAGGACATGCTGATGGCGACGACGGATCTGCATGCTTCGCGGATGCAGCAGACGATCCACCGGATGCTGGTGCGGCAGGTGGATGGTGTGGCTCTGCTGGCGTCGGAGATTGAGACGGAACCGATTGAGACGCTGATTCACAACCGGGTTCCGCTGGTCACGATGGACAGGAGATTGACGGGGCCGGGGCTGAGCGATGTTTCGATCAACTATACGAGTGGGATGAACCAGGCCGTGGAACATCTGAAGGAACTGCGGCACAAGGTGATTGCGTATATTGGCGGATCGAGCGGGCGAACGATTTCGGATCACCGTCTGAGGGCGTTTGTGAAGGCCGTGGAGAGGGCGGGGTTGAAGGTAGACCCACGGTTCTTGCGCGAGGGAGACTATCGGATTACGGGTGGAGAGCGGGCCATGATGGAGTTGCTGGCGATGAAGGAGCGGCCAACGGCGATTGTCGCGGCGAATGATCTGACTGCGATTGGCGCGATGCGGGTGATTCACAGGGAGGGACTGTCCGTGCCGGGTGATTTTTCGATTGTGGGGTTCGACGATATTGAGCTGAGCGATATGGTTTATCCGCCGTTGACGACGTTGCGGTTGCCGAAGCATGAGATGGCGGAGAAGTTTGTTGCGGCGCTCGAGTCTTCGGCGAGGGATCCTCATGCAGAGGGACAGGAGTTCAGCGTGAAGACTTCACTGGTGGTGCGAAAGTCGACGGGACCAGCTCGCAGGCGATGATTGGGTGATTGGCGCGTTAGCGGAAGATTAGGTTTAGAGCTATGCAAGTCGCGAGGAGGACTGCGGCAAGAACGTAGGATTGGGTGGAGATGAGGTGGGTGGCTTGATCCTGGGTGAAGTAGGTGACGCCGTGGAGTTCTGTGGCGCTTTTCTTTTGGGTGAAGAGGCTGACGGCGATGGTTGCAAGCAAGCAGGCGCTGAAGGCGAAGATGGCTCCGTAGAAGTTGGCGAGCATCTGGCTGCCATAGGTGATGGCGCCGTGGTGGAGGGCGAGGTTGTAGGTTGCTCCGGTAAGGACTCCGAAAAGCAGGCCGCAGAAGCCGCCGGCCGAAGTGGCCCAGCGGGTGAACATGCCCAGGAGAAAGACGGCGAAGAGAGGTGCGTTGAAGAGGGAGAAGAGGAGCTGGAGGTAATCCATCAGGTTGCTGTAGCGCAGGGCGATGTAGGCAGTAAGGATGCTTAGCAGGCAGGCTGTGGCGGTCGCGATTCGTCCGGCGCGGAGGTAGTGGCGGTCGGTCTGGCGGGGGCGGAGATGAGTGCGATAGAGGTCGTAGGTCCAGACAGCCGAAAGGGCGTTGATGTTGCCGGCGAGGCCGGAGATGAGGCTGGCGAGGATTGCGGCAACGCCGAGCGCGAGCAGAGCGCTTCCGTAGTAGTGGCGCATGAGGAAGGGGAGGGCCTGGTCGTAACGGAGGAAGTCTCCGCCGCGGTAGAAGGTGGCGGCGGCGAGGCCGGGCACGATGACGAGAATGGGGAAGAAGAGCTTGGCGAATCCGGCGAGGAGCGGGGTTCGGATCGCGTCCTCGATCTTTTCGGCGGCGAAGGCGCGCTGGATGAGGACAAAGTCGGTACACCAGTAGCCGAAGCTGAGGATGAAGCCGAGGCCGAGGACGAGTCCGACGACGTCCATTGGTGCGTGGTGGGGAGCGTGAGCCGGGAGCGTGGTCCAGAGGTGCCGCATGTTGGTGGGGAGGGAATGTAGGATTCCGCCGATGCAGTGAAAGTCGTGGACGACCTGGTAGGCGAGGGGGACGAGTCCCGCGATGGTGATGGCTAGTTGCAGGATTTCGTTGTAGACGGTGGCGCGAAGGCCCCCGGCCAGGGTGTAGCAGAGGACGAAGATGGCAGTGGCGATGACGATGCGGGAGAAGGGCCATCCGAAGAAGAGATTCAAGACAGCAGCGATTGCGTAGAGGCTGATGCCAGCGACGAAGAGCATCATGAGAGCAAGGGTTATGGCGCTGAGGATCTGTGTTGCGGGGCCGTAGCGCACTCGGAGGAAGTCGGGGACGGTGATGGCTCCGCTGCGGGCGTAGATGGGCATCATGAAAAGCGAGAGGAAGATGATGGCGGGGATGGCGCCTAGCCAGTAGAAGTGCAGCGCCAGGATGCCGTATTTGGCGCTGGTGGCGACGAGGCCGACGATCTCGAGGGCTCCGCAGTTGGCGGCGAGGAAGGCGATGGCGGTGGTGGGGAGCGGTAGTGCATGGCGAGCGTGGAGGTATTGGGAGGAGGTTTTGATTCGTCTGCGGGCGATGGTGGAAAGCGTGATGGTGGCGAGCACATAAGATCCCGCGATGGCCGAGGCTGCGATGTTAAATGTGAGGTTGGGCAAGCATCGCGATGATAAGGCATGGGGATGGGAGATGTCTTTACGGTGCCCCAGAAGGCAGTTGAATGCGGGATCGTAGACGCCTCAGAAGATAGCAAGCGCGGGGGAGCATTTGGTTCAAATCCGCCCCACGGCGAATCCAAGACGTGATCCTATGTGCAGCGAAGGTACTCTTGAGGTCATGAAGACGAGGTTGATACGAACAACAGTCGGGTTAACAGATTTGTGGCCGTCGCCAACGACTGCCTTGGCCAGTGGCTGTATAGTTTTCCTTGCTCTTATTGCCAGCTGGCCGTGCATGACCGTCCGAAGCCAGCAATCGTTCTCATTGGCCTGTGGGTGTTAGGCCAATCGTACGGTCCTTCCGTCATCGCCGCGGTGCGAACTCGTAGGCGAAAAGTCACGCTCAGTTCGCGGCATTCGCGCCTCGACATTATCCCTGCTGATTCGCCGCAGACTCGACGTTATCGTGCTGATCGACGAACTCGATTTACTATCCACTTTTACTATCCAAATGATCCAGAGAGGCATAAAAGTGCCTCGACCGCCCAAATCTGCTCAAGCTTGCGATCTAGCTCAAGCCATCGATGTATATCTATTTACCTTGGAATTGTTGATTTTGACGGGATTATCGAAAAGGTGTGCAGCGAAGCTGACGTTCTGCCACTGAACTACTCCCGCCCTTATAAAGGGCAGCTCATAGAGCAATCAAGCCCTTACTATCGATTTTACTATCCATTTTGTTGTGTGGATAGTAAATGACGATTCGTCCCTGTTCTCAAAGTCTATGGCAAGCTCGGGCCTGAAGCCGTGCTAATAGACGGCACCATCGGCAACGGAAAGCCTTTCCACAACCTGGAGTCCGACGAGACTAAGGTTATTGAACGGTAAGCGTTAGAGATACATTCTTCGAAACGCTTCCGGAGGAGGCACTAACCGTAAGGCTATAACTTCCGGGAGCTGTCTTCGAGGAACTATTCGCGCTGCCGGATCCGCAGCCGGTAATAGACCACACCATTGCCAGCGCGATACAACCTGCGAGCAATCCCCTGGAACGTGTGCTCCCTAATTTGCGGCGCAGGCCGATGAAACATCCGACCAATCCCGCCCCAAGAGCCATAGGAAGACCTTCGCCCGATCTTGAGCCCGGTATCTTCGGCGTCACGAGGGATGCTGTCTGCGTTGTCGTAACCGAGACCGTCACAGGAATCTGTGCGGTACCGTTCAGACTTGTCGACGACGGGGTAACGGAGCAAGTCGCGAAGGCAGGCGCTCCTGTGCATCCGAATGTGACCGTACTGCTAGAGCCGGTCCAGCCGGCGACCTGCAAGTTATACGTAGCGGCCCCACCGGCGGATATCGTCGCAGTCATCGAGCCACCGGATGCCGCTGACCAGATCATGTCTCCGCTCACAGTGATGCTGACCGTCGCGATATTTCCGTCGATTCCATTGTTCGCTTTGAAGGTAAAGCTATCGGCTCCGGCAAATCCGGTCGACGGAGTATAGGTGACAGTATTGCTGGTGACCCCGCTGAGAGTCCCATGGGATGGCCCAGCGACGATGCTGTATACAAGTGTGCCGCTGCCGGCGGCACTCAGAGTAACCGTCGTCGCAGTGTTGAATGGCGCCGTCAGCGACTGGCTGCTGGCAACCGGACCAGCAAACATAACGTTGATGCTGACCGTGGCGACATTACTGTCTGTGCCGTTGTTTGCTTTGAATGTGAAGCTGTCTGCGCCGCTGTAGCCGGAGGTTGGCGTGTAGGTCAGGTTAGGCGGGCTCCCACTCAACGTGCCATGAGCAGGATTGCTCACCACAGAGTACGTAAGCGTGCCGCCCCCTGTAGCACTCAGAACAATTGTTGTTGTCGTGTTGAAGGGCGCTGTCACGGTCTGGCTGCTGGCAACCGGAGCAGCAGACATAACATTGATGCTGACCGTGGCGACATTGCTGTCAGTGCCATTGTTCGCTTTGAACGTGAAGCTGTCAGCACCACTGTAGCCGGAGGTTGGCGTGTAAGTCAGGTTAGGCGCGCTTCTACTCAACGTGCCATGAGCAGGATTGCTCACCACAGAGTACGTAAGGGTGCCGTTCCCAGTAGCACTCAACACGACCGGCGTCGCTGTATTGAAGGGCACTCCTACCGTCTGGCTGCTGGCAACCGGAGCCGCCGCAAGAACGTTGATGCTCACGGTGGCGACGTTGCTGTCGGTTCCGTTATTCGCTTTGAAAGTGAAGCTGTCCGTGCCGCTATAGCCGGTAGTGGGAGTGTAGGTAAGATTCGAGATAGCTCCACCCAACTGACCGTGGACCGGATTCGTGACTACCGAGTAAGTAATTGTTCCGCTTCCAGTCGCAGTCAGTGTAATCGGCGTCGCCGTGTTGTAAGCCGCTGAGATCGTCTGACCAGCTGCCACCGGAACCGCTGGCGTGATATTGAGAGTCACTGTCGCTAAATTGCTGTCGCTTCCATTATTCGCTTTGAAGGTGAACCCGTCGGGACCGCTGTAGCCCGAAGCCGGCGTGTAGGTCATGTTCGGAGCAGTTCCACTCAAGGTCCCATGCGCCGGATCTGCAAGGATGCTGAATGCCAGCGTGCCCCCGCCTGTCGCATTGAGCGTGATCGGAGTCGCGGTGTTGTAGCCAATCGAAATCGTCTGGCTGACGGCGATTGGCGCCGCCGAAAGAACGCTGATGCTGACCGTTGCGATATTACTGTCAACTCCATTGTTCGCTTTGAAGGTAAAACTATCCGCACCACTGTAGCCGGAAGTCGGCGTATAGGTAAGGCTGGGCGCGGTTCCGCTCAACACGCCCTGCGCTGGGTTAGTGACAACCGAGTACACGAGGGTGCCGCTGCCTGTTGCGCTCAACGTGATCGGCGTCGCCGCGTTGTATGGCACTGTAACTGATTGGGTCGCCGCCACAGGAGAAGTTACTGTTGCACTATTGACGACAACCTGAACGTTGCCATAACTGAACGGCGGAAAATTGGAATCGCCCTCATAGTAAGCAGTGTAGTTATGAGTGCCGACAGTCAGGGAAGATGCGGGAATCGTCGCATAGACGACGCGGTTTCCGGAAGCGATCGTTCCGATTCCGACCCGGGTAGAACCCTCCATAATGTCGACCGTTCCCGTAGGTTTGTTCTGTTGCGGGTAACTTATGGTTCCCGACACCATCGGACTTACCGCATTTTGCAATACCGATGTCAGGGTCACAGGATTGCCTGCTATAACGGCCTGGCTCTGCGCTCCCTTTGCAGCAGTCAGCTCCCCTGCCAGATAAGTAAACATATCGGTCGTGCAGGCATAGTAGGCGTTCGAATTAGCAACGTTATTGATGACCGAAACGTTGTTGGTCGATGTCGTCGCATCCGTCTGCAGGAACGAAGCAATGTTGACCGGGTCCGGACCGAGCGTGAAGACGGTTGTATTGACTTGCTTGGGAGCCGCATAGTCGTTCTGAATAGCACCCTCAAGCTCAACGTTGTTCAACGTCACGGTCAGCGGAGTGGCTGTGCTGTATCCCACAAAAGTGGATTTTTTGCCAGAATCCCGATAAATCTGATGCAGATTCTGGATGGTGATGTCGTGAAAGTTTGGATAGAGGCTTCCGGTTGACGAGGAGTAGTACGGGTCGAAGACAATCGTGTCGCCTCCGTGCCAGATGCAGATGTTCTTATAGAGAACGTCATACACCTCGCCGCCACGGGTCGAGTCAGATTTGATACGAAGCGAGTTGGCTGAAGATCCGCCAAAGTTGTTGTCAATCAAAAGATCATGAACATAGAGATTATTAAGACCGGCATTAGTCTCACTGCCTACCGATACGCCATGGCCGCTATAGAGATGCATATTGGACACGGTGACATTGGACACGTGGCCGGTTCCAGCCTTGATGGCGATCATATCGTCGCCGTTTGAGATATAGCTGTTCGTAATCGTAACGTTGTTGGCGCCGGAAGGATCGATGCCATCCGTGTTCGGCGAGTCTGGCGGAGCGAAGATCTTCACCCCCCACGCCGTCAGGTTGCTGCCGACACCCGAGACATGGAAATGGCCCGCGTTCTTGATCGTGATCTTATACAGAGTGAAATTGTCCGCGCGAGTTGTCGGCGAGTGGTTGCCGAGAAAAACCAACCGGGGGCGCAGGTCCTCGTTGCTGAGTCCCCAGGCGGTTTTACCGGTATCGGTATAGGCGGAACCACCGCGCCCATCAATCACGCCGTAGCCCATAATCGCCGAACCCGGAGACGGATCAGTATTCGTGGCCACCGTTATCAATGGAGTGCACCAGTTGCTCGACGAACTGCATCCGTAATCGGCATACCTGAGCGAGCCGAAGATCGTAACCTCGGCGTCTACCAGCATGGTTACACCTGCAGGCAATGTGATAGGCGCGATGATGAAGGCGTTATTCGTGCCATCTGCCGAAGCTGAAAACTCGACCGCCTGGCCCGATATGCACGCATTGAGAGCAGCCTGAACCCGAGTTGTATCCGGTGAAGTCTCCACGAGACTCGAACTGGATTGCGCAGCTGTCAATACCGTACATACCGACGGAAAAGCCGGCTCGGTTACTGTGCGTGAGTCTCCGGTGACACCCGACGTATTCGGAACAAAAGTGGCCGTTACGGTCTGGCTTGTGCTGAGCGTGAGTGGCGACGGATTCGTTGAACCGCTAAGAGCCCCGCTCCAACCATTGAAGACAGATTTGGCATCTGGCGTTGCCGTGAGGCTAATCTGCGTTCCGCATAGATAGGTTCCGGAACCGGGTGTAATCGTGCCGGATCCAAGCACGTTTGTCGTCAGGGTGCAGGCACTGCCCTGCACGAAGGTTGCTGTAACAGAAGTATCCGAATCAAGTTCCAGTGTCGTGGGATTTAGACTTCCGGTATAGCCGCTGCTCCAGCCGCTGAAGGCCCAGGTGTTATCAGCAGGAGTCGCAGACAGCGCAAGTACGGAGCCGCACGCGTAGGAGCCGGAGGCCGGGGTTACGCTGCCCGAACCAACAACACCGGCAGTGAAGTTGCACATCGGAGTGGGGTCAAACTCCGCGGTAATTGTAGAAGCGGCATTAAGCGTGAAGGACGCAGGATTATCCGTGCTTGAGAAGTCGCCGCTCCACGAGGTAAAGGAGTATCCCGTTCCCGGAGTTCCGGTGAGAGAGAACTGAGATCCGCACGGATAACTTCCAGTTGTTGGACTGACCGTGCCACTGCCCGTGACGTTGACCGTTAATGCGCACATTGGCACAGCTACAAAGTTCGCTGTGACGGAATGATTGGCGTCAATCGTTATTGAGGTGGGATTCGTTGTTGAGGTGATGTCGCCGCTCCACGAAGCGAAGGCATAGCCATTCGCCGGAACAGCCGTGACTTGTACCGCAGTGCCAACCGGATAGGTCGAGAGGTTTGGATTCGTTACAACTGTACCCCCTCCAGAAGCGCCCACAGCCGTCGTGAGCGAGTAACTGGGCGGCACCGTATCGCTTGCCGGAGCGAACGCCGCAAGCGAATGGACCAGTCGGCTGGCACTGCCGGCCCAGCCCAGAGTTACCGTTCCCGCGTTGGGGACCTGTTCTGTGCTGCTGCCCCCTGTCCCGGTCGTCGCGGACTGTCTCCACGCAACGGTCTGTCCGTTCGACGCAGTTAGTGCCGTGGCGTTGTTGTCGGTGACGACGTCGACAATCCAGTCGTTGTTCGTCAAGGTTGTGATAGCAGTGCTGATCAAATCTGCGCCGCTTGTATCCTTATGCGTCACCGCGCTCTCAGGCGGTCCCTGATTGACGCCAACCAGCGAAATCGCCCCGGCCGTAAGCCCGGCGATCGGGCCTGCCAGATTCACCTGCACCGTATAGGTCCCAGCGGAAGGAAGCTCCGATTCCAACAGGTAGAACAATTGAGCCTGCACCATCCCGGACGTGCCGCCATAAATCAGCGAGTTCGGGACAGGAGTTGCATAGACGCCATTGAAGGTGACGCTCGTTACAACAGCATTTGCGTCAGGGCTTGCTCCAGAATCGATGGAGGCAACCTCGATGACAACCGCCCGTGAAGACCCGCCGCCAAGCGTGTGCGTCCAGGAGAGCGTGCTGGCCGCGCCCGTACTGGCGGCGTGGCTCACCGCGTCCTGTGTGATCTGCAGGTTGGCAAAGGTCGCAGTAATATTCTTCGCAGCATCGACGGTGACATGTTGCTGGATTCGTCGAGCCAGATAGATCACCGCTCCATCCGGTAAATCTCGCTCCGGAGTTCGGTGTCGCTGTCAACGTGACGGTCGTCCCCGTCGCATAGCTCGGAGCATTAGGACTCTGGGCCACCGTCCCCGGGCCTGCGACCGTCAGGTTGATGGGAAAACTTGTCTGGGTAAACGCCGCACTGACCGTCGAATTTGCATTGAGCGTCAAAGTAGCTGGATTCGTCGTGCCGCTGAGCGCCCCGCCCCAGCCAGTGAACATCCAATCGCCACTCATGGGCACAGCCGTTACGGTCACATCCGTACCGCAGGAATACGCTCCGCCCGAGGGATTTAAGGTGATTGAACCGGAGCCCGTAACGTTCGTCGCCAGTGTGCAGGAAGCGCCTTGCACAAACGTCGCCGTGACTGTCGTGTTCGCATTCAGGGTAAAGGTTGCGGGGCTGGTCGTTCCCACGTACCCGCCCGTAAAGCCACTGAATGTCCACCCGCCCGCTGCAGTCGCTGTCAGTGTAACTGTGGTTCCACACGCATAGCTTCCGGTGTTCGGGGTTACAGTGCCTGAACCCACAACATTGACCGTAAGCGAGCACGTAGCGACCGAGAAGTTTGCGGTAATGTTTTTGTTCGCATCGACCACAAGCGTTGCCGGATTCGTCGAACCGCTGAGGTCCCCGCTCCAATTCGCAAAGACGTACCCCGCCGCGGGAGTTGCCGTCGCCTGAACGCTCGTGCCGCCCGGATAATTCGCCTGATTCGGGTTAAGCGTAACGGTGCCAGCGCTGCTCGGATTAACCGTAGCCGTTACGGTGTAACTGGCGGCTGCTGCTGGCGCGAAGGATGCAAGGACGTAGGCTGTCCGCGAGACACTTCCTGTCCAGCCGGTGATCACAGACCCAGGATTCGCTACCATCTCATAGCTCCCGGCGCCTGTTACTCCCGTCTTGGTTCCTGCGGTCGAAAGACCCGAATTCACGACATTGTAGAGTTGCGTCTGTCCCGTGTTTGGGGTCATCGCACCGCTAGCCGAACCAAAGCCTCCTCCAAATGAGTCAATGACCCACGCGCCTGCGGTGATTGTCGTCAGAGCCGGGGTTACCGTCGGCGCCGTGCCGCTTCCGCTATAGCCAGTTGCAACTGCTTCGGGGGCCGACTGGTTGACGCCAAACAAAGAGGTACAACCAGCCGCAGCTCCTCCGGTCGGGGCCGTCGGAATACTGACGTTTACCGTATAGGCTCCCGCGCGTGCACCCAGACTCGCATCCGGAATATAGAAAAGCTGGGTCTGGATCTTGCTTGTGCTTGATTCAGCATGAGTAGGCGCTTGTCCACCTGAAACCGCAGTAGCCGCAATACCATCGAAGGTAAGGGTGGGTGCCATCGGAGCGATCGCCGCATCCGGATCAGCGATCGTTACTCCGCATACCACCATGCGATTCGTGCCGCTGTCTAGTGTGTGGGTCCAGGTAAGAGTAGTGACTCCGGCGCCGACAGCCTGCGAACTATTTGTGTCCAGCATGATAGCAGCCGATGCCTGCTGGACACCGCCGCAAAAAATGATGGCAAATACAAGAGACGTGGACAGACGCACACGACGACCAAAGGCACAAATCACAGAAAACACGCAGTAGTTCCCCTCGCTGTTGAAAAACCACAAAAAAGCTTTAGTGGTAGCAGCGGAACTCTAATATTTGGTACATCCAATTGTCAATTGTTGATTTGTTGGTCGGACCTATCTACCGTCGCCATCACCGAGTGCACTTTGCGTCGCTCGATCGGGAACTTCGCGCCGCAAACGCTCTCAGGGTAGGATAACCATCTCGGCGTTCGTCTGTCCGCACATCCCGTAGATAGCTCCAGACCTGCATGCCCCCGCGGAATACCTGTAACACCCGGGTGTCTTGGCCACAACCCCTTTTGAGCGGTCCGAACCGCCGATAATCGCCCCCGCTGGGGCAAACGGCGACGTAGGGCCAAAATCTACGACGAATCCTATATCTTTTCCGGTGCTCTTCCACTCAACCGTCGTTCCAGCTTTCACACAGAAAAGAGCGTTGCTCTTTGCGCCAGGTATGTCGGGCGTGGACGAGGCTGCATTGGCCGTCCGTTTTATGTCGACGCCGCACGAAGTCGATGTCGAACCGCAGGTATTGGCCGCGTTGCATAATTGCGCCGCATTCGCCTCCTTGCACGCGAAGGCATTGCTCTTCGATTGCGCCGGTGCATAGGCCGACAACATGATGAGCGGCAAAACCAGCGAAGTGAATCTGCTACCAAAACCCCTATTCATAGTCATAGTTTTCGCCTCATAAAGTAGTTGCAGATGATGGCAGTCCGCGTGGATGAACCTCGTCTGGAGATCTCTCCCCGGGAAATAGGCCCGGCTTCTGCAGCGCTAGTTGACTCCGGCTGTTCCCTTCCAATCGAGAAGGTCAGACAGCCGCCAGGGGTTTTGGTTCAAATCCAGTTGTAGCTGGCCCTCTTTATTAAGGACCAATTGAGCCTCCGGATAGAGCAAACCCGTGCTCTTGCTCTTGTCCTGGTCGTTGAGTTCGAGAACGCCGGCGGTCAGATTGAAAGACTGGGATTGAGTGTCGAAAAAGGCTTCCCCAAACCGGATCTGCCGGTTCGTAACGAAGACGATTTTGCGCCCGGTTGGCGTCTGCGTCATCTTGATGTAAGCGCAGTCATAGCCAAGAGTGCCGGTGATCTCGACATGCCCGACCGCCTTCATCTTTTGCAGGGCGTTGACGAGTCCCTGATTCTGACCCTTTTCATAGGCCTGCATCAGCGTGGTCCTGTCAGCGGGCGTAGAAAACTCATAGATGTTCAGCGTGACGCCGATGTTCTGGCCCATTTGAGTGCCGGTGCCAAAAGCCTGAGCTTCGATGGTTTCGTACTTGTCGCGAGCGAACCCAGGATGGATGACGAGCAACGCGAGGCCTAATACCAAGAGACTTTTGAGCGAAATCTTCACCGCTTTCGAATAAACTGGCATATCTCTTCCTCCGGTGTTGCCGCAATTTGGACGGCTGTTGCAATTTCACGTGAAGTCTACGTCCGCAACCGGGCGAATAAGAATTAGCAAAACTACTTGTTTTTTCAGAAAAATCGCATTTACGCCCGCCTGAAAACAATGACCCAGTAGACGCTGATGGCCAGCAGGACAAAGGCTACCCCCACGACCGCCATTCGCGGTCCAAATGCCTTGAATCTCTGCGAAAGAGCCGTCAGCAACAATACCGTGGCTAAGAAAACGGTAATTCTCACATAACTATCGGCGTTTTCGCGCGTCTCCACACCCAAATTGAAGTACGCAGTCGCCTGGTCCGACAGCTTTGCGGACAGGATCGAGTGCGAGTTCGAGTACTCGGCCATGAAGATTGGCCCGGCCGGGGCCGAGGGATTATGGAACGGGTCCAGCTTTTGCCAGGCCGTAAACGCGGCGAGATACTCAGGCCGAAATCGCCGCTCATATAGGTCGGCAAGTCTCGTGTCATTCGATGAACTCGCCGCAAGCCAACCGTTGAACGTCACGATGTCGTAGAGGCGGTCCTGCCCCGCCAGTGTCAAATTCTCTTGCGCCCGCACGGATGTTCGCGTCGCAAGCGCGTAGTTGGTCGCTGATAAAGCCTCCCACCTGGCTGCCTGATATCCGCTCCACGCAGTCAAAACCGCAACCGTAGCGAGCACGACAGCCTCAAGAATCTCAACCCACCGGCCTCGTCGATCCGTGACTTCTGGATGATGATGACTCTGTTCGTGGATTTTATGAGCGAACTCTACATTGGAGGTCACTTCGTCCATCGATCCCTACCAGTCGCAGCGCGTTATTTCTAGCTGCTAAGCGCCTTTATTTATTTCGCCGAAAAGTACATGTTCAATATCAGCCCTATGCCATTTAATTGGCTGTTGGGTTTCTTTCCAGTATTGTTCTGGTGCTCATAGTAGGGATCGAGCTGAAAATGTTTTCGATCGGAAAAAGGAGCCTATATAAATTTCGGTGGTGCTCCACTTTTGATACTGGCTTTCGTAGTACACCTCAACGCTCGCGTAGGGCGAGGGATGATACGAATGAATTGTCAAAGATCTTCTCAATTTCCAATCTGTTTCGATAGCGCCACTTGAACTTTCCCATCACTCCAATCAAGATCTGAGCGATTTCTGTCGGATGAGGAGCAACTCGAATTTCGCGCCGGGAAGTGTGACGTTGCCTCCAGTACCAGGCGATTTGTCGAAGGTGAACCGTGTCGCCAGATAGCGATATCCAGCAGCCACCACTAAGGGCCGCGACTTCGCGTCATCCAGATCGAAAACGCTGTAACTCTCTTCAATCTGATCAGGGGCTTCATATAGAGCTCGAGACTAGGGCCTATCGTAAGCTGAGTAGAATCCCCGCCCTCTCTCGTGTCCGATGCCTGGCCCTGACAAGCCGTACCTTTTCGTTTCAGCTTGAGATATACATCGACTTCCGGCAAGAATTGTGTTTCTTGCGCGGCTCGCGACCCCGCAGGAAACCGTGATAAGACCAAAGCCAGCCAAAAGATTCGGAGAGCCATAGTGTTTGGGATTTGTGAGAGTGGCCGGCAGAGATTGGCATATAGATCTGCCGTGGCTCTTCAATGAAGATCTTGAGCTAACTTTGCTCCTGCGCCAGCTGATAATACGATTGATGGGCCCGCGCACGATAATGTAAGGCACGATCGCCAGGAGGATTGCAACGGCGAGCGTCTCACCTGGGTACCACCAGTGGTAGACCTTGATCTGATAGATGACATCGAGAACGACCGCCAGGATAAAAATCTTCCCGATCCGCATCCAGCCAAGCATCATGAGTTCTCCGTCCGCTTATGCGGGATTTTTGACTATGTCCCAGAAGTATGGCGGTCTTCCCACCTTTGCGTCCTTTATTCCATCAATCACGGCAGCGATAATTGCCATTGTTGGCTGCATAATGAAACGGAAATGAAGCGGACCATCCAACCGGGGAAGGAAGCTTCCAAAAAATCTGCTTAAGAGGTCCATGGGTTAATCCTTTCCTTTTTCTGCAACCTGCCGCGGCGATGAGAAACTTTGGGTTGAGTCGAACACCACCTGGTCATGCCACCATAGACGTTCAAAAAACGCGCGCACCTCATCCTGCGGTTGTTCTTGCGACGAAGCTGTTCGGCTTAGAATCTCGCCAATCGTGCACCGTCCGTCGATAGCATCGTAGAGAAGTTTTTCCCTCGCATCGACTGCCATAAAAATATCTGTATAGCTATGGCTGCGGTTGATCAGAACACCCGCGGTCCCGGTAGGAAGCCGAGCCTGCACGCAGACGGTGTCCGCCATCCGAATAGGCACATAGTTCAGCCACGCATCCCCAGTGAAGCTAATGCGGTGCGCGCTGCCGGGCCATCATTCGGGTAAACAACAACGCTGTGGCGAACCATCGTCCCGCGAAATAGCTCGACTGCGGCATACTGGTCCTCCAAAGGAAGCTGAGCGATCCGCGTCGTCTGCGGAATCTGCGCCATCACACCGCAGCACGGGACGTAAGGGCGCTTGTCTTATCCACCGGCCAAAAGTCAGTTGCCCTCTTTCGATAAAGTCGAACAGCTGCGGCACAGAATACGCGCAGTCCTGGGGATGCAGAAGCGCGTCTGCGAGTGCCGCCTCCTGTTTAAAGTCGGGCGCCTCGCGCAAGATGTGATCCAGCGGATGGCCGGGGGGCAACGCTTTGAGCGCTGCAATTAGATCGCGGATTCCCTCATCGGTAGGCGGAGATTCCGAGTCGTCTGCAAAACTCCTGCAGCATGTAGATTCCCGTACGTCCATACGGCGCGTACACCATCAGGTGCATGGCGGCATCCGGATTTGAGCACGTCACGTAAAGCTGAAAGCCCCGCGTCCGGATCCGGGAGGTGATGTAGAACTCCGGTACAGATAATCTGGTCGAAACTCATCCCTAATTGGGATACTTCCTCGACGGCAAGCTGGCGGACCTGAAGATTTCTCAGATCGTATTTACGTTTTAGCTCCTCGGTGCACTGCACACTGGTTGCGCTGATGTCGATGGCGGTTATCTGCGCCTTAGGACACCGCAACGCATGCTTCGCTGCCTGAGACGTCCCGCAACCGGCGACGAGAATGGAATGGTCTTCTCTGTACGGTCTGTCCGGCCAAAACAAATGGTAATCCGCGCGGCGCCGAAGTGGGTCTTCCCACAGGCGGCTATATTGTTCAAGGCTATCGACCGGCCGAGGATACGGATATCGGTCGTAGAAGCTTCGGACCTCGTCTGCGATATCAAGCGACGGTGAAGACATTTCTGCTAGCTGGCTCATGGCAAGTGTGCCGCATCCCTAATGGATTCCACGGTAGATCACTGTTTGCCGGGCACCTATCAACTTGCACCGGGACTCATCCGCTTCCGTTGTGAGTTCCTACCAAAGGAGGAGGTCTTGTCGACCTCCCCTTTGATGGGTTTTGTTATTTAGTTGCGCTGGTGCTGGCTGTTTGGCGCGGCATGCGCTGCAGCTTTCGCCTCGCGGCTTTCTCTGCGGCCTGCGCCGGTCCCAACGATGCCAGAACGGCATCGAGGTTGAATGAAGCGGCCTTCTGCCGTGGGGGGTACTTAACGAAGTTCTCGATCTGCGCCGCAACGACTGCCTGGCATAGGTATAGCTGGGGCACATGATCGACCATCCAATCAAGATAGGTATTGGAGTTGAAATCGGCGCGCTCAAATGGATCACGACGAAGGTGGAAGATATATGGGAGGCGCAGCTTCACAAACGGCTCCGCCCAAGCCCGCATTGTAGTTGCGCGCTGCTCTTCGAACACCAATTTATAGTCGCCTACCCGTACCGCCATGATGCCGCCATCATCGCTTACGTAGAAGAAGTGATTGTCTGGGGCTATCTTTTACCTCGCCTGTTAGATAAGGCAGCACGTTGATCCCATCGATATGCACCCGGAAGGTCTTGTCCCCTGCCTTGTAGCCGTCAAAGAGCTTCTGGCTGACGTCCGGATCGCCCGCCGCGGCCAGCAATGTGGGCAGCATGTCCTGGTGGGAGACGATGCCGTTCAGTACAGAGCCCAGCAGGAATCTTGCCGGGCCAGCGAAGGAACGCCGGAACGCGCCAGGCGCCTTCCCAGTTCGTGTCCTTCTGTGCGCGGAACGGCGTGTTGGCGCCATCGGGCCAGGTATCGTTCTCCGGGCCGTTGTCGGTGGAATACATGACAATGGTGTTGTCGGCGATGCCTAGTTCGTCGAGCTTATCGAGCATCTGGCCGATTTGTTCGTCGTGTGTAACCATCCGGTCGCTGTAATCGTCCTGCCCGCTCTTGCCGCGGTTCTTGTCGGCTAGATGGGTTCGGAAGTGCATGGCCGTCGAGTTGTACCAGAGGAAGAAGGGTTTATCCGCTTTGGCCTGCTTCTCCATCCAGCCGAGAGCTGCAGCGGTGATCTCCTCATCGACAGTTTCCATACGCTTCTTGGTCAAGGGGCCAGTGTCCTTAATCGACTGCTTGCCCACTCGGCCCCAGCGGGGATCAGTCGTCGGGTCATCCGTTGTCCGTAGCTATGCAGTGGAGCACGCCGCGAGGTCCGAAGGCCGCCTTGAACTTCGGGTCCTTCGGATAGTCTGGCAGTTCCGGCTCTTCTTCAGCGTTCAGGTGATACAGATTGCCGAAGAATTCGTCGAATCCGTGTACAGTCGGCAAGAAATCATTGCGATCGCCGAGATGGTTCTTGCCGAACTGACCGGTAGCATAGCCGAGCGGTTTGAGCAGTTCGGCGATGGTCGGGTCTTCCGCCTGAAGGCCCACAGTAGCTCCCGGCATTCCGACTTTGGTCAGCCCGGTACGGAGCGGGTTTTGGCCGCAAATAAATGCGGCACGTCCAGCAGTGCAGCTTTGCTGGCCGTAGAAGTCGGTGAAGGCGACGCCTTCGTTGGCGACACGGTCGATGTTGGGAGTTCGATATCCCATCATGCCCCGGCTGAAGTAGCTGACATTCCACGTGCCAATGTCATCTCCCCAGAGAATAAGAATATTTGGTTGTTTTGCCATGTCTTCATTCCTTCCTTTATTAGTGCCGTTTGGCGCTGCGGTTACCGGCCGAAGCCGGAGAAAAATGCATCGTGGAGGAGGTTGTCTCCGAACGTGAAGGCTGCTCCTGAACGCCACTTCTGCAAGGCCCTCTACTCATAAAGAAACTGGCGGTGCGACGGAAGTGATCTCCATCACGGGTCAGCATGAAATTTCGATTCGCTTTTCATTTCGCATTGGCCTTTTCTATTTCACTCACGGCTTCGGAGGGGGCGCTGGCTTTGGAATTTTTAACGTCCATGCGAGGCCGAATACAAACGTGTTTCCAACAAAAGTGAGTAGGCGGTGTACTCGTGTTCGCCTTTGAAGTAGAGGCTTAGATTCTTCATGGGGAGGATGTACGTCGCCTGTCCACCGATGGCGTGTACCGAGTAATAGGGGAGCAAACTTGCTGGTATGGCCAAACCGGTCGAGCCAACCGGCACGGTGCCGCCGTTTGCAGCTTACCTGCCACTGGTCGTAGCCGATCAGGCCAAACTGCAAGAGCTGGCTGAAATTCTTTTTCAACGGGAGAACCTGCCCGAGGCCCCACTCCATGGTGAAGGCCTGCCCCGGTGTCTTTTGGGTGTTGTTGGTGCCCTGCCTGGCTCCGTGAACCTCCCAGTCCGTAAACAGGTTCGCGCTGGTCCCTTTGTTCTTGGTGATGTAGTAAGTAATTCCATCTATCAGGTGATTGCCGAAATAACCTGTCCCGACGTTATTCGTGGCGCCGGGATTATAACGCCCTGTAGGAAGCCATCATTGCTTCGCTATCTGGAAGTCCGCTCGCTTCAGATGCCAGCCCAGAGCGAAGGGCTCAATAAAGGTATCGGCCATCCCACCCCCACCCCCGACGGCGGTTAGATTCGGGATCCCGGATTCTGGACCGCAAGGTCCGCGTCGAGAGAGCCCGTTGCCGGGCGTAAGCGTAAGGACAAAGGCCGATGTTCCCACTGAGAACCTTTGGAGTTCGCCACGTAATAGAACAGATTTTCAACTGCCCAGACGTTGTAGTTGCCCGTGACAGGGATACCACTGCCCTTTGCGTTATTGAATGCGCCGGAACGATAGTTAACAGAGATGTTTACGTAGCTAAACCCGGGAGCCGGTAGAATCCCCGCATTAAGCCCGACCTGCCCAGGCAACCATTGTGGCTTCTGCTGGCCGTGCAAGGCCACAACACCGCTCAATAAGAAGAGCATCAGAAACGAACCTGCAAAGCGAATTTGTCGGAACATAGTGCGCTCGCCTCCTCATCAAATAACTCTCAAAATGCGATCGACAGGTAGGTCCTGCCTGTAAATCTTTGTCCACTTCCGAAGGCGTTGAATTGATTCGCAAACCGGTCTCTGCTGTAGTCGGCAACGTTAAACCTTTTCCATAGGCGGCCCCATCAAGGGAGGAATGAGCATTCAATATCTCGCAACGCCGAACGGAGTAGCCACATCATGGCTAATCTTCAGCAGGCAAACTTCGCCCAGGTACGCAGATAGTCTGGCACCTGAAGCTCACTCGACATAACTGTAGTTTTGCTAGTTATCGATACAAAGAATGCAAGAGAGTCGGTGACCCGTCCTGCAACTCCATACAGACAGCCAACTTCCCGCAACCAGATTCATTCGTCACTACGGTAGCGGGTCTCGCGAGGAGTCTTCCGACTCGAGTTGCATCGAAGACCTCATCGGTAGGCCCGACAGAGCTTCGGAGTCGCGGGAAAGGCGTGATGCGTTCTGACATTCCTCAAGAACAGATGGCGGAACAAATCGTTTCAGCAGTTTTATGCTCAGACCGATGACAAGCACATCATCCATTTGACCAATGATCGGGATGAAATTGGGAATGATCTGGATCGGACTAGCGACATAGAGAATGGCGGACCCGCAGAAAAGCTTCACGTACCACGGCACCTGCGGATGAGCCATGGCTCGCAGAATGGTGCGGAGCTGTGCATACAGTTGTCCGATTCGCGCCTTCAGGGCCGTCGCAAATCGTTGCCGTGCTCGCTCCTGACGAGTCTGAACATCGACTTCCATCTTCCCAACGATCTCTCCGTCTTGCCCTTGATCGGAGGTCGGTTTCCTTGCGCCCGGCTCTTTCGCCCTTAACCCTAAACTAATCTCCATCCTGAAACGAGAGAACTGGCAAAACTAACAGCGGCCTCTCTGACGGAGATGTGAAGAGCTCGAGACTACTAATTTTACGATCGAAAGCAACGCGAATTTTGACAGATTGACATTGAGCGGGAACTCCACGTATAAATCGAGCCTCACCACGATTGCAACAACTCGGCCCGAAGTCTGAACTTTCAGGAGGAATTCTGTGAGAGAACAACGGCCAGCTGCACGCATTCTGATTGCTGACGATCACCAACTCATGGCTGATGCATGCAAGAATCTCCTCGAACCGGAGTTCTTAGTAGTCGGCATTGTCACGGACGGCCGCCATTTGGCCGATGCTATCGCCGAGTTCAAGCCAGATATTATCCTTCTCGATATCTATATGCCGCGCTTGAATGGGCTCGACGCGGGCGAGCAGGCTAAAAAGAAAAACCCCAAGACTTAAATTGATATTCCTCACGATGACATTAGCAGAGGATGTAGCGGCGGAAGCATTCCGCCGGGGCGCGTCAGGCTATGTACTCAAGCAATCGGCCGGCGCTGAACTCTTGTTGGCGGTCCGAAAGGTCAATCGCGGCGAATCTTATCTTTCACCACTGATTGCGAAAGAAACAGTAACGTTTCTCCTCAATAAGGGGGAGCATTTCACTGAAGAAAAGCGGATCACCCGTAGACAGAGTGAAATTTTGCAACTGCTCGCCGAAGGCTTGTCGATGAAACAAATCGCAGATGTGATCGACGTCAAACCAGGCACCGTTGCCTTTCACAAGTATCGGATGATGGAGACGCTCAACATCAATACCAATGCTGAACTTCTGGGATACGCGCTCAGACACCAAATGATTGCCTTGTAAATAGCAGGCAATCGAGTTTTTCGATTGGTGCCCAATGCGGCGAAGCTAGGACTCTCTCAGGCGACTTTTGCCATAGCCGTCTCTTGGTTCAGATCCTGTTCTGAAATAAAATATCTTCCAACACTAGTACGGTCGCGGCCTCCGCTCGCAGCGACTCCCCATCGCCTTGGGGCGCCGTCAATTTTTATGGTGGCCCCTGATACATTTGACAGTTCCGGTATCGCTCGGAAGCTTGAACAATGAGGGAGCGACCTTATTGCTGGGCACGAAAATGCCAAACGGATATCCGATTTTACGTCCGCATGATCTTACTGCTTATCGTTCAACTCAAAAATGAGATCTGAATATACCGCAGCGGGAGATTGCGTTCAGCGATGCAGATTCAGAGGAGGTACTCATGAAGACCAGAGCCACGCGATTCTTGCTTGTGCTTTGCGTTCTAGGTGCAGGCAACTTCGCCCGGTCTCAAGAACCTCCTAGACACGACCAAACGTCGCGCCGAAAGGTCGGCCTCGTCCTCGAGGGAGGCGGCGCGCTGGGACTCGCCCATATCGGTGTCATAACGTGGTTGGAGGAGCACCGGATTCCCGTTAGCTACGTGACAGGGACCAGCATGGGCGGTCTGGTCGGGGGAATCTACGCAACCGGCCGATCGCCGGCGGAGGTCAGAGAACTCATCAATGGGATCGATTGGGACCAGGTGTTGAGCGGTGTCACGCCGTTTCGCGACCTGTCTTTTCGACGCAAAGAGGACGCCCACGAAGTCCCCGGTCAGCTTGAATTTGGTCTCCGCGGAGGATTGCAATTCCCTTCAGGGTTTAACACTGGGCAGGGCGTGAATCTCGTGCTCGACCGCGTTGCACTTCCCTACTCGGAGATTGCAAGCTTCAACGATCTCCCTATACCGTTTGCCTGCGTGGCCACCGATCTCGTCACTGGCAAGCGGCATATCTTCCGCGATGGCCCCCTTGCGCTGGCCATGAGATCAACGATGTCGTTGCCGGGAATCTTTACCCCAGTTCGATCCGGAAATCACCTCTTCGTCGATGGATTTCTGCTCGACAATCTTCCGGTAGACGTCGGCAAAGAGATGGGATCTGAATTAACGCTTGCAATCCACTTGGAAACTGCTCCGATGGATCCAAAGACAAACCTGTCTAGTTTCGGCGTATTGGGGCAATCCATCTCCGTCATGTCTGCTGTGAACGAACTTCATTCGATGGAGCAGGCGGACATCCTCGTGACGGTTCCCCTGCTGAAATACACCACGTCTCGACTACAACAAGGCGGACGAGATCATAAAGGCCGGATATGACGCAGCCGCAGCCAAAGCCTCAGTGCTAACGGCTTTTTCTGTAAGCGAGGCCGAATGGGAGGATTATCTCGCCAAGCGAAATGCCCGGCGAAGGACGGCCCCCATACCACAGTTTGTTCAGGTCACCGGTACCTCGCCTGAGTTGGCAAAGGCGATGGAAAAACAAATGTCTGACCTCGTGGGAAAGCCCGTCGACTCGAAGAAAATCGACCAGCACATGTTGACCATCGTCGGCTTGGGTCGGTTCGCCACCTCAACTTACTCGATGACGGAAAAGAATGGCGAACAGGGTTTGCAGGTTCAGGCTGAGCAAAAGTCCTACGCGCCACCCATCGTTCGTCCGCTGATTGTGATTGACGGCTCCGAATACAACAATGTCCTCTTCAGCCTCGGAGCCAGAATTACATTTTTGGATGTTGGGAGTTATCGATCGGAGTTGCGCAATGACATCGTCCTCGGGTCGCAATATCTGTTAAGTAGCGAGTATTACCACCCATTCACAACCACCAGCAACTGGTTTATTGCGCCCAGAGTAGGATTCAACAGCGAACAATTCAACGTCTACTCCGGTGACACCCTGCAGGCCAGTTACCGTATACGCCAGGCGCTTGGAGGCCTCGATACCGGATATTCATTCGGAAGGACCGGCGAGTTTCGCCTCGGTTACCAGGGCGGCTATGAACACGTTTCTCCAGTGATCGGAAACGTGCCGGAACTCCCCACGAATTCCGGAACCACAGGCGATGTCAGGATCCAATACCAGCTGAATACTCTCGACGACCCCGTCATTCCTCGCTCTGGCGTCAGCCTGCTGATGTACACAAAGGGATATACCACGAATCCCGGCGCTCCGGAACCTTTTCCGCTCTCCGAGATTCAGTCCGAATTTTTCTTCCGCCTGAATGCCCCGTCATCGATTTACTTCGCAGCAGCTGGCGGCAGCAGCTACGGTTTCAAGGCCGGATTCCCTGCATTCTCTCTTGGTGGCTCGCGGCAGTTGGTTGCATGGAGCACGAATGAATTGTTGACCAACCAATATTTTCTGGGGCAGCTGGGTTACATTCGGGAGTTGGCAAAGCTGCCGCCGTTTTTAGGCAGTTCGGTTAACCTTCTCGGTATCTTGGAACTGGGAAAGACGTACAAGCTTGCCCTTCTCCCAAGCCCGCCACACCTCCCAATGGATGCTGCAGGCGGGCTTCTCGTAAACACAATCTTTGGTCCGGTTTTTGTCGCCGGCGCAGTCGGTGACTACGGACATGCGCGTTTCTATTTCCAGATCGGGCGAGTCTTTTGAGAGCTGGCTGCTGGCACCCAAATACAAGTTCTCAGGATGCCACACGAAGGAAATCCAGCCGCCATCAATGGATCGAAGGCGGCGTAGGAGGAGAGGCAAACCGGCCGCCCTCGAAAACAGTACTTATCGCCCTTATAAGATCCTCACTAACGCGAGACTTAAAAACATATCCGCACGCGCCGATATCAAAGGCAGCGTTCACGAAGTCCAGGTCTTCATGTACGGTCAGAAAGATAATCTTTGCAGAACAGTAATCCCGCTGTAGACGTCTGGCCACTTCAAAACCAGTCATATCCCCCAGCGAAATATCCAGAATGACAATATCGGGGTGAAGGACGGCAATATTATCCAGGACGGAAGTGCCGTTGGGAAATGCCGCTACCACCTCATATTCAGCCTGCAGCATCTGTACCAGGTTCGATAGCAAAGCTGGGTTGTCGTCTGCTAACAGGAGCGCCGGGGCAACCGCAATCTTCGTATCCATCGGAAAACTTCCTATGTCGTGAGCCTCGCACATGCTTAAACATACGTTCGCCCACAGCAGCTATCTACTAGCAAAAGTAAGGGTATTTGACGGCGAATCTATGGGTCGGCGACACCATCTGCAGGGGGACCGAATCACAACCCCGTTTCGCATTCAACTAAGTAGTCTTCGCGCTAGTAGTTTTGGGAGTTCGCACTAGACCCTGCAAATAGATATTCTGCAGCGAAGTAAAGCTCCGTTTTGTGGTCTCCCAAAAAGGATGAACTTCGGCTTATGGGCTTCGAAATAGATGGAGTTGCACTGAGCTGCCACTCCTCAAGAGCGCAGAAGGAAGGTCTGAATGAGAGCCGCGCAAGTCGCCGTTGATTCTCTGATGGCAGCCGACGTACCGTGGAATAGAGACTGGGTTTGGGGACTTCCCTTAATCGTATTGACGGTAATCGTCCATGTCTTAGTGCTTGGATTCCTCAGCCAAAAGGCGATCATTGTTAATCGCGGCCTAAAGAGGCGCCGCCACGCGGTGGGAGCCTTCGTTGCAGTGATGGGCGCAACAACCCTCCTCGCAACCATCCTGCATGCTGTCGAGGCAGGTATCTGGGCCCTCGCCTATTGTTTCATCGGCGCTCGGCCAGACTTCAAGTCCGCAATGCTATATTCGCTCGGCGCGATAACAACCTATGGACACGAGAATCTGGACCTGGAACGACAATGGAAGCTGTTGGGAGCGATCGAAGCACTTAACGGTTGGCTTCTATTCGGCTTGACCACGGCCCTTCTCTTTTGGTTGTTCCAGGAGGTATCACCCGACAATCGTACCCGCCGCTAAATAAGGCGACTACAAGCGCACCAATAAAAATACAGCGCACACCGCTACCACTTTTGCTAGTTGATCGCGAGAGGCGTGCGACAGATGATCATCTTGACGAGATTTCTCGAGACATCAGATGGGAAAGGCACGCCCGATCATGTCGTAAGGAGTTTTCAAATGAAGGCTAACCTTGGGAAGAAGATTCTGTCGGCCGCCCTGTGCGTTCCCCTCGTTGCACTAACGACCCCTATTGACGCCAGCGCTGCTATGAACTCTCAAACGGCGGAGCCTCCCCAATCTACGTCCGATTATTCGGGGCAAGGAACACCCCAAACTCCCGCCGAACTGCAAGCGCTTGTTGCACCCATCGCGCTCTATCCGGACGCACTGGTGGCTCAGATTTTAAGTGCATCGACGTTTCCCGATCAGGTTGCTGTTGCCGACAACTGGCTCCAGACGAACAAAACTCTCACGGGAAGCGCACTCGGCCAGGCGGTCGATAAGCAATCCTGGGATCCAAGCGTTAAAGCACTGACTCAGTTCCCGTCAGTCTTACACAAGATGGCACAAAGCCTGGCTTGGACTTCCTCCTTGGGTGAGGCGTACCACACTCAGCAGGCCGAAGTGATGACCGCCGTGCAAACCCTGCGCGCAGAAGCGGAGAAGGCAGGTAATCTCAAGTCGGGCGCTCAAATCACGGTGGTGCAGCAAACTCCGCAGACCATCGTGATCCAGCCCACCAACCCGCAGATCGTCTATGTTCCCGAATATAACCCCACCGTGGTCTACGGCACACCATACGTCACCCCGGGCTACAGCACCGCAGACGTGGTCGCCACAGGAGTAATCGCCTTCGGTGCAGGATTAGCGATCGGCGCCATGATGAGCGGCGGTTATGGTTGGGGATACAGCAGTTGGAACTGCAACTGGTACGGTGGCGGAGTTTACTATCACGGTGGCGCCTACTACGGTAACGCCGCCTGGCATGGCGGCTACTACGGTTCCAGTTCGTCCTACTACGGAGCTTACGGCAGCGCTCACGCATCCTCTGGATACAACCCTTCCACCGGCACTTATGCGCGCGGAGCGTCGACCTCAACCGCCTACGGCACCCAAAAAGTAGGACAGGCGTACAACCCAAACACCGGAGCCTACGGCGCCACCCACCAGGGCTCCAACGCCTATTCAAGCTGGGGGAGCTCGACAGCCTCGAAGAACGGCCAGACCGTCGACACCCAGCACTATTCGAGCGCCGCCGGGAACTATGGAACAGCCGAGACCTCCAGTGGCAACAAATATGCCACCGCGAACGGCAACGCCTACAAGAACACCGGCAGCGGCTGGCAATCAGCGGGCTCGAACTCCGAGGGGGCCCACGGTTGGGGCGACTCCTCCTCCGCCTACCATAACGATGCATCCAGTGGAGCCGGCAGGGGATCTTCAGCGTTCAGCGGATTCTCCGGCGGAGGCGGGGGCGGTTGGCAATCGCGATCGTCCAGCGCACGCGGCTGGGGCAGTGGAGGAGGCGGCGGAGGCTGGGGAGGTCGCAGTGCCGGTGGCGGAGGCTGGGGCGGCGGTGGAGGTTTCCGTGGTGGCGGTCGAAGATAGGTGTCGCTTGGTATCGCACGTCGGAAGGCCCCTTCAACAACCAATCACGTTACAGGGAGAACCGCAATGCTAACCGAAGCGCTGAATCCCAAGATGAATCTCTCCCGCTTCTGCACGAAGATCGTCGTCCTGGCAGTATTTCTGCCTCTCGTCGCTTGCAACACATCGAAAGCACCGGCGCCTGCAGAAGCCGGTCCAAAAACATTCGCCACACCCGACGACGCCGGCGCCGCGCTTGTCGCCGCCACAAAGACGAACGACCGCAGTGCGCTGCTTGCAATCTTCGGCTCGGGTTCCGCGAATCTTATCTTCTCCGGCGATGCGGCCGACGATAAGCGGACAGCAGAGAACTTCACAAACGCCTATCAAACCTTGAGCCGCTGGCGCAACCAACCCGATGGCAGCAAAATTCTCGTGGTAGGGGCGGACAATAACCCTTTTCCAATTCCACTCGAGAAGAATAGCGCAGGACAATGGTCCTTCGATACCGCAGCCGGAAAGACTGAAATTCTCGCCCGGCGGGTGGGAGAAAACGAACTCGCGACGATCGACGTAATGAATGCGATGGCCGATGCCCAGGCTCAATACCTGGCACAACATCACGACGGCGTAAAGCAGTACGCTCAGAAGTTCGTCAGCGACGAAGGAAAACAGAACGGACTCTACTGGAAATCCGCGGAAGGAAAGCCTAAGAAGCCCGCTAGGTCCGCTAGTGGCATTCGCCTCGACAGAAGGATTCAGCCCTCAGGCAGGGAAGCAGCAGCCATTTCACGGCTACTTCTACCGCATGCTCACGAAACAGGGCGCCGACGCCAAGGGTGGAGCGAAGGATTACATCGTCAACGGAAAGATGACCGGGGGCTTCGCCTTTATCGCGTATCCGGAGAAATACGGCGACACCGGAATCGCGACATTCATCCTTAATCAGAACGGCATCCTCTACGACAAGGACCTCGGCAACAGCACGACCGATACCGCAACGGCAACCACAGAATTCAATCCTGACAAAACCTGGACGGTGGTACCCGAGTGAGTAAGAATTAGTTACGCAGGCGGAGGTTGAAGAAAGACGCCCTGCGATCTCTAGTCGTCGAGGCTGCCCGGAATGAGCAATATATCCGGATTTCAGTTGAGGGCCCTTCTGGTTGCTCTTTTTGCCATCATGCTATTGGAGGGCGTCTTGGATATTCACGCTGCACAACTGAATTCCCTCAATAGCGGCACAGCGCAAGAAGCAACCGGGAGCGGAAAGACTAATCCGTCTTCTCAATCGAAGACCAAAGAGAACTCCGAAAAGAAGAAGAAGAAGAAGAAATTGGGCCTCCCCGGTTCTATCGTTGCCGCGCCGCTTCCGATTGTGAGTCCGGCCATAGGTGCCGGAATCATCCCGGCTGTCGGCTACATCTTTCCGTTCGGCAAAGATGACAAGATATCTCCTCCGTCAACCGTCGGCGCGGCAGGCCTCATCACCGACAACGGTAGTCGTGGATTCGCTGTGGGAGCGCAATTGTTCATGAAAGAGAACAAATACGAGATCACGTCGCTCTACTTTCAAGGCAATGTGAATTACAACCTCTACGGAGTTGGCACCGCTGCGGGCGATGCGAATCTCAAAATACCGCTTGACCAGACTGGCCATCTCTATTTCGGCGAGGCATTGCGCCGGATTCCTTGGCAGTTTTTCATCGGCCCTCGATTTTTCACTGGAGACTCGGTTATTACCGTAAGGCCGAGCACGGGCGAAACCGCTGTTCCTCCCGCCGACCTTGGCCTTCACACTACCCTCCGTGCTGTGGGGCTACAGCTGTCGCGCGACACTCGCCCAAACCACTTTTACCCCACCGCGGGAATGTTCACGCAGTTCACATCAGACTTTTTTGCCAAGGCGCTCGGCAGCAAATATACCTTTCAGAGTTACAGATTCACATTCAACAAATACTGGACCGTTGGGAAGAACCAGGTTCTTGCCTACAACCTGTTCAGTTGCAACACAGGCGGCGATCCTCCGTTTTACGGCAACTGCATCTATGGCACGAACAACGAACTCCGCGGATATGAGGCCGGTCGCTACCTCGATCGCTACATGATCGCAACTCAAGTCGAGTATCGCGTGTCGCTGCCAAAGAAGCTTGGCCTTGCGGCATTTGGCGGTATCGGCGAAGTCATTCCAGGCGGCAAAGAGATCTTCAGAATCAATAATCTTCTCCCCAGCATAGGGGGAGGTCCCAGGTTCGAGTTGAGTAAGAAATATCATGTCAATCTTCGCGCTGACTTCGCGAAAGGCAAAGATAGTTGGACATGGAGCATGGGCGTAGGCGAAGCATTCTAACCAGCAGTGCTCGTTAGCTCTCGCCGTTGTGGCGCCAGCGACGAAACGGGAGGAAAGGATTCTATGGGCCATGAGACGGTACCGGAAGATATTGGCACGATTCTCGCTGAGAAGCGAACCGATCTCGCCATCCAACGCACAAGCATGGCAGCGGAAAGATCCCTCATGGCCTGGGTTCGAACCTCGCTTTCGATGATCGGCTTCGGTTTCAGCATTTACAAGTTCTTCCAGTACCTGCCGGAGGAGCTTGCCGCCGGAAATATCAAGCGCCCGCAGGCACCGCGCAATCTGGGACTGACACTGATTGCTCTAGGCACTCTGGCATTAGCCGCTGCAACTTGGCAACACTGGAGATTCCTGAAAGAGATTCACACAGCCCGGAAGAGCAATAACTGGTCCATCGCTTTCGTAGTTGCGATTCTTGTCGTTGTGATCGGGCTCGTCACGTTCTACGGTGTTCTGCTACGCCACGGCCCCTTTTAGTTGAGAATATCTCTGCCAATTCGCACTGAGGAGAAACCAAAATGACCCTCCCAGACTTCCCCAACCTCGACTTATTCTCTGCCGGAATCAACGCCCTGAACGGGGCGCTCGTCGCGCAGAACCCATCGCACAATCGCGGATACACTGCAGCGGGCCTCCTGATTATGGCCTTCTTCGGCGGTATCGGCGGCGGCGTGTCACGCGATGTACTGCTCAATGACATCCCCTCGCCCTTCAGGAGCCCGATCTATTTTGTCGTGTGCCTTCTGATGGGTTTGCTGGGGCTCGGAATCTATCGTTACCTCGCATCGAAGGAAGAACGATTCCGCAGGAGGATGCTGGCCTACTTTAAGTCTTTCTCGTTGCCCTGGTTTGCGACTCTTGGTGCGCATAAAGCGCTCGAGCACGACCTTGGAATCTTCGCCGCGATCGTCATTGGCGTGATCGCCACCAACGCCGGCGGTGTATTCATCGACCTCTTCTCCGGTGTAACGCCGGAGATCGTAAGGCCGTCGGAGCAACTCGTCAGCGCATCGGTGCTGGCGGCGGGAGTCTACGCTGTGCTTGGGACGTACGAGAAGTCGAGCACCTCCTTCTTTCCCGTTACGCTGATCTCCGTGCTGATCGCGTTCGTCTTCCGAGTGTGCGCTGTTCGCGAGCACTGGCCGTCGATCGTGCCAACAGCCAAACCCACCTAGGGACCAACCGTATCCTGACCGGCGAAATACCTGATTCCACCACTATTACCCCAGCGAATGCGGCTCAGCACTGCCGCATCCGCCGCCACTCCCCCGTGTACTCTTGAACATCCGCTTGAATGCCCGAATGAGTGCCGCCGGGTCGCGCCGTCGAAGGGCCTGCCCCGGGCCTGTCGAAGCGACATGCATTGGCCACATCGCGAACCGCCACATGCACTACCCTTGAACAAGCCATGCCACTCATCGACACCCACGCCCACCTCGACTTCTACACCGAGACTCCAACTGACCGCACCGAAGTCCTGCGCCGCGCCTACGACGCCGGTGTCCACACCATCCTCGCCATCGGCATCGGCGAAGGCCCCGACACCATGCACCAGGCCCTCGACATCGCCACCTCCAACAACGGCCCCACCCTCCCCACTCTCTACGCCAGCGCCGGAATCCACCCTCAGGAGGCCGCCAGCGCCACCCCCGAAGCCCTGGCCAAACTCGAAACCCTGGCCGCAAACCCACGCTGCATCGCCATCGGCGAGATCGGCCTCGACTACTACCACGTCGAAAATCCCAACCCTGACATCCAGAAGCAAGCCTTCATCGCCCAAATGGAAGTAGCCGCCGCCGCACGCAAGCCCATCATCATTCACTGCCGCACCAGCGAGCTCGCCACCCCCCAGGCAAAACAAAAATTCGGCGGCGCCGACGCCTGGCAGGACCTCCTCGACCTCATCGCCGAACACTGGACTCCGCACAACCTCGGCGGCATAATGCACTGCTTCTCGGGAGGCATTCCCGAAGCCGAGCGCTCCCTGGCCGCCGGCTTCCACCTCTCTTTTGCCGGCAACCTCACCTACCCCAAATCCCAATCTATCCGCGAAGCCGCCGAACTCGCCCCCACCCACCGCCTCCTCGTCGAAACCGACGCCCCATTTCTCGCCCCCATCCCCCTCCGCGGCCAGCGATGCGAACCAGCTATGGTCGTCCACACCGCCGCCGCCCTTGCCGAGCTCCGCGGCACCTCACCCGAAGAGCTCGCAGCCATCACGACCGAAAACTTCCACCGCCTCTTCCGAATTCCGTAATCGTTCGAAAGGATGGGCAAAATCAAATCGGCGAAATCAGTGGCAATCGGCGTTAAACCTCCCCGCTGCGGCATAATAGTATCGACAAAGGACACAACAACATGGCATCCGACAACAGCTTCGACGTAGTCAGCAAAGTAGAGCTTCAGGAAGTAAAAAACGCCATCGACCAGGCCTCGAAAGAGGTCCACGCCCGCTTCGACCTCAAGGACTCCAAGTCGAAGATCGAACTCGAAGGCACCGACGCCATTCAACTCGCCAGCCAGGACGATTACAAGCTCAAGGCCGTCATCGAAATCCTCTCGCAAAAGCTCGTCAAGCGCGGCATCTCCCTTAAGAACCTCGAATACGAAAAGGTCGAGGCCGCCTCGAACTCGTCCGTCCGCCAGAAGATCAAACTCAAGCAGGGCATCACCGGCGACAGCGCCAAAAAAATTGTCGCCAAAATCAAAGACTCCAAACTCAAAGTCCAGGCCAGCATCCAGGGCGACACAGTACGGGTCACCAGCAAGGACCGTGACGCCCTCCAGCAGGTCATCGCCCTCCTCAAAGGCGGCGACTACGGCGTCGACCTCCAGTTCACCAACTACCGCTCCAACTAGCCCGGCATCTGTGTCGAAAATCGAACAAATACCACCCAGTCATCGCTCTGGTCAACATTTTTGGTCGCATTTTTTGATCACATTCTGAAGCAAACTTGACATCCTGATACTCTGACTATTAGGTGAGTACACTCTCAATCGCGACTGCCGCCGAAGTCTTCGACCTGCTCCGCGACGACCTCGCCGCCATCGAGCAGGAGTTCTCCCGCCAGTCCGCCTCCAACGTCGAAGTCATCACCGACATCGCCCGCTACCTCATCGCCGGCGGCGGCAAGCGCATCCGCCCACTTCTCCTCCTGCTCTCCGCCAAAGCCCTCGGCTGCACCAGCGAGAGCCGCATTCGTCTCGGCGCTGTCGTCGAGATGCTCCACACCGCCACCCTCGTCCACGACGACATCATCGACGAAGCCGACACCCGCCGCGGCCGCCCCTCCTCCAACACTACCTGGGGCAACTCCAAGTGCGTCCTCGCCGGAGACTGGCTCTACATGCAGGCCTTCAGCGCCGCTCTCGAAGAACGCAACTTCCGCGTCCTTGAACTGCTCATCTCCCTCACCCAGCAGATGGTTGAAGGCGAGCTCCTCCAGATGCAGAAGCTCGGTCATCTTATCAACGAAGAAGAGTACTTCGACCTCATCTTCCGCAAGACCGCCTGCCTCTTCAAAGTCTCCATGCAGCTCGGAGCGGCAGTCACACCCGGCCACGGCTTCGGCAATCACGACGAGATCGAATCCCAGCTAGGCGAATACGGCCGCAACCTCGGCCTCGCCTTCCAGATCGTCGACGACGTCCTCGACCTCACAGCCGCCGAAGACGTTCTTGGCAAACCCGTAGCCTCAGACCTCCGCGAAGGCAAAGCCACCCTCGCCGTCATCCACGCCCTCGAGCGCGGCACCGGAGCCGACCGCGAGGCCATCCGCACGGTCCTCGCCGACCGCAGCTTCGACCGCGTCTCCCACCCGCAGATCCTCGAAATCCTCCACCGACACGGCTCCATCGACTACGCCATGGACACCGCCTGCGCCTACGCCGAAGCCGCCCGCCTCACCATCTCCGACCTGCCCCACTCTGAAGCCAAACGAGCCCTGCTCTGGGTCCCCGGCTTCGTCACCACCCGCGACCGCTAATTTTTGGCGAACCTTTTGAAAACTCCGACCGCGAAAGGGCATCTGCCTTTATCTCACTCACCCAGCTTCAATTCTCTTCATCCTCCTCAAAATCCACCACCTTCATCCCCCCACCCCGCTTCTCCACCAGCATCTGAATCTTCCCCTCAGCCGCCTCCAACTCCTTCTTGCAGGCGTCCGACAGCTTCATCCCCTCTTCAAACAACCGCACCGAGTCCTCCAGCGACAGGTCCCCACCCTCCAGCTTCCCCACCACCTTCTCCAGCGCCGTCAATTGCTCTTCAAAGCTAGCCATTACGCCACCTCGCCCTGCCCTGCATCGCTCAACCCGAGCACATCCGCAGCAACACTATATCTTCCAAACGGCGCGCTCACCTGAACCCCCTGCACCATCGGCCGAGCCTCAGCCAGCATCTCCTGAGCAATCTTCACGCCCTCGATCCTGCCCGCCTCCGGAGTCTTCACCGCGGCCATCCTTGCCATAATGTCGTCAGGCATGCTCACCCGCAGATCGTTCTTCATGAACTCCGCATTCCGCAAACTCGTAAGCGGCCAAATCCCGGCGATCACCGGAATTCGGAACCCTTCAATCCTCCGCAGAAACTCCTCCAGCACCCGCAGGTCGAACACCGGCTGAGTAATCGCATACTCAGCGCCTGCCTCCACCTTGTACGCGAACCGCCGAACCTCCTGCTCAATATCCGGCACACCCGGATTCGCCGCCACCGCAATCGTGAATTCCGTCGACCCGCCAATCGAGTTCTTCCCGATATCCAATCCATAGTTCAAATTGTGTACGACATTCACCAAACCAATCGCATCCACATCAAACACCGCCGTCGCATTCGGGTAATTCCCCAGTTTCGGCGGATCCCCCGTCAAACACAAAATATTCTTCAGCCCAATCGACGAAGCCCCAAGCAAATCACTCTGAATGCTCAGCACATTCCTGTCCCGGCACGTGTAATGCAGAATCGTCTCAATCCCCACGTGCTGCTGAATCTGCACACAAAGACTCTGCGCACTCATCCTCGCGCTCGCCCGCGGCGAATCCGGCACATTGATCGCGTCCACCCCCAGCCGATGCAAATACGCCGCGCCGTCAATCTCCTTGCTGCAGTCGATCCCCTTCGGCGGAACAATCTCCACCATCGTCACAAACTCGCCCGCCGCCACCATCGCGCCAATCTTCGACCTCGCCGCCAGTGCCGAAGGCTCAACCTTGCTCGCAGCCTTCGCCCCATTCCTGCTCGCGCCAGCCTGCTCCATCACCTGCGCGCCGCCTTCCATCGCATCCAGCGCCCGCAGCGCGCTCTTCATCGCCCGCGTATAGCCAGGCGTCGTCCCGCAACACCCTCCTACAAACGTCGCCCCCGCCTTCACCGCCTTCTTCGCAAAGCTCGCCATGTATTCCGGCGAAGTCAGATAAATCGTCCGTCCCTCCACAGCCCGCGGAATCCCCGCATTCGGCATCGCCGCCAGGGGCTTCGTCGTCACCAGCTTCATCCGCTCAATCACGCTCAGCACCGTCACCGGTCCCGCGCTGCAGTTGCACCCAATCGCATCCGCGCCCCACTCCGTCAGTTTCAGCGCCGCAGTCTCCGCCGAAGACCCATCCAGGCAGTTCCCTTCCTCATCGACCGTCATCATCACCACAACGGGCACGTCCGGAGCCACATTTCTCGCCGCCCGTATCGCCTGCTCCGACTCCGCGAGCGAAGTCATCGTCTCAATAATCAACAAGTCCGCACCTACACCCGGACCACCTTCCACCAGCGCTCGAATCTGCTCCTCAAACGCGCGCCCGCGCTTCATCCAGCCCCACTTTGCCCAGCGGCTCCAGCCTCACGCCCAGCGGTCCGATCGACTCCCGCAACAAACGCCTCGCTCGCCTGCTTCTCCCGAATTTCGCTTCACACATCCGCGCGCCATCTTTACCCCGGCCAGATTGATCTCCCGAACCTTGTCCTTCAGCCCATGCTGCTCCAGCCGGAACGCGTTGCCTCCAAACGTGTTCGTCTCAATGACCTCCGCACCAGCCTGCAGATACTCCGCGTGAATCTCCCTGACCAGTTCCGGCTGCGAAAGATTCAGTTCGTCATAGCACCGGTTGATGAACACGCCCCGCGCATACAGCATCGTCCCCATCGCGCCATCGCAAAGCACGGTCCCGCCGTTAAACAGTCTGCTGACTGCTCCATACTGCTCCTCGGAAACCGGCTTCGTACCCTCAAATCCAACCGTCATGTTCTCTCCAAACCGCTTATCTCATCCTAAGCCACCCGGCGAAGGCGCTCCAACCCTCTCGCCGCAAACCTGCCATCGAAACAGCTCGCCTCAGCCTTCGAGCTGCGTCTCCTTTGTTATACTTGCCATTAGGGTCGTGGCCTCCAAAACGCCGCGCTCAGGTTGGAGTTGGTTACCGTTGAAGAATCGAAGTCTCCCTCTTAAGTCTCTCCGTGCCCAGATTCTCTGCGGGCCTTCTCCTCGCGTTCGCGTCCATCGGATTAACCTCCTGCCATAGCGATAACTATCTCGCCTACAAGTTTCCCCAGTACACCTTCGCCAACCGGCCCGTACCACCCAGCTTGCTCGCCAACCGAGTCATGATCGCTGTCACGATCAACGGCGCCTCTACCGGCAGCCTCCAGATCGTCGATGCCAAGCGCGACATCCGCAGCAACATACAGAACACGAAGACCTCGTTCTCCATCTCTGGCTACGCCTCCGGCTATCCCAATCTGATCCTCAACTTCCCGGCTGAGATCACCGGCTACGTCTACTCCAATACCCAGGGAGACATCCAGATCGTCAACTACGGCAAGGAAGCCACCAGCGGATCTGGAGGCACCTTCCCCGCTAAATCCACCGGTCTCGCCGTGCCTCCAACCTTCGGCCACGTCTACTCCGCCGAAGAGAGCATCGGACAACTCGGCGTAATTGATAACTCCACCGGCCGCACCTTCGGCCTTGTCCTGCCCAATGTCTTCCAGGTCGTCGTCAACGCCGGAGACAACGTCGTCCTCGCGATGGTCCGCAACTCCAACACCATTTATCGCCTCGTCAAGCTCAACGCCAACCAGTACCCCACCGCGCCCGTAGCCGACGCAGCTATCGGAGCAGTCGACTGCGAGCCATTCAACTATCCCGTCTACTGCGTCGTCCCGGTCAACACCGGCAGCCACGCCAACGCCTTCGATCGCCCCACCGGAGCCTACTTCTCCGCCGACGGCACCACGGCCTTCGTCCTCAACTGCGGACCCGAGTGCGGCGGCACCGCCTCCAGCGTCACCTATCTCCAGCCTGGCACCCTCCAGTTCAACAACATCCCCACCGCTGTGCCCGACGCCTCAGCCTACCTCAACCAGGTCATGGTCCCGGGCGGGGTCACCAACGCCCTCTCGGACGGAACCACTCTTTACGTATCAGGCCAGCAGCTCCAGCCCGACGGCCTCTTCGCCGGAAACCTCTCCATCATCAGCCTCGCCACCAACACCCTCACCGGAAAGTACTCCATCTCCGACGGCCACCACTCCAAGATGCTCTTCGGCGACAACAACACCCTCTGGATCGGCTCTCAGTCCTGCGCCACCGGCGAGCGCGCAGCCCGCGCTGCTCAGGGCATCACCGATCAGACTGCGAACTACAACTGCCTCACTCGCTTCGATCGCGGCGTCACTCATCGCCTCCATTGTTCCCTTCGTCATCCAGGGCTCCGCCACCGCCGTAGTCCCCTACCCCAACACCAACCAGAACCAGTACTACTACGGCGATCTCACCGGTCTCTGCTGGGTCCAGGGTTTCAATAAGATGTACACCGCATACGGCGGACAGGTTCACGTCTTCAGCACCGTCGACGGCTCTGAGATCAACAACAAAGACGTCATCGTCCAGGGTACCGCCCTAGACGTAGCCTACCTCGACGCCATCACCGACGCCGACAACTAGGGACTGGGGACCAGACACGCCCCCTCGCGTCGCTGGGTTACTCAAATACTTTTGCGCCCCTAAACGCGTCATCTCGACCGAAGCGATGGACAGCCTTATCGTCCATCGCGTAGTGGAGAGACCCCCGCATTTGTCTTTGCTGTTGCTGTTGCTGTTGCTGTTGCTGTTGCTGTTGCCGTTGCCGTTTGATTCACCCTCACCAAACACTTCCGCGCCACTAAATCGACTGCACCGGCACCATCATCAAATCCTCCACCAACCCCACTTCCTTCTGCACAAACGGCTCCCCATACCGCACTCCCGCCAGCAACCCATAGTGCCGGGCCTCCGCCAGCGTCCGCTCGCGAATCTCCTCCTCCGGGACAAACAACCTGCTCCCCTCCGCCTGCGAAGCATACTGTGACCGGTAAGCCAGCAAAGCCCGAAGCCTCTCCTCAACATAAGGCGTAATGTCGATCACAAACGTCGGCCGCACGTCCGCATAAAGACTCGCATAAAGAATCTTGAACGGCCGGTGCGGCAGATTTTGTTCCCCGGGCGTCTCCACCTTCGCCAGCCCACTCACAAAGCAAGCCTCATACCCCAGCGTCGCCGTCGTGTAGTGGTCAGGATGCCGTCCCTGCCAATACGGAAGAATCACCACCCGCGGACGCAGCCGCCGCAGAACCCCCGCAATCTTTAGCCGGTTCTCATACGTGTTCTGCACATTCCCGTCCGGCAGATCCAGCGCCTCGCGATGCGCTACCTTCAAAATCCGCGCCGCATCATTTGCCTCCTGCTCGCGCTCAGCAGCCGTACCCCGCGTGCCTGATTCGCCCTTCGTCAAATCCAGAATGCCGGTGCGCCAACCTCGCGCATTCATAGCAAGCAAAGTCCCACCGCAGGTCTGTTCCACATCGTCGCGATGCGCGGCGATCGCAAGAATATCAATCGAGGGCATAAGGCAATGCTAGCAGGGCGGGGATAAGGATACGCAACACTGGCTCTGGGTATCCTGCCATTCGCCGAAATCCTCCAACCTCAAAACCGTGTCATCCTGAGCGGAGCCAATCGCAGTCTCATCGCGAGTGGCGCAGTCGAAGGACCTGCGGTTGCTTTTGCTCTTCCAGATAGAAACAAGGGCCGACACAAGCAAGAACAATCCCCTACTTCCCCAACCCAGCCAACCGCTCTTTGTTAATCTTCAAAACCACCCCCGCATTCCGATCCGCCACCTCACTCACGTGATACTCCGCAGCCGTCCCCATCACCTGCGCAATCTCCGATGGCGTCAGCTTGTAATCCTCCGCCAGCCATGTTGCCATATCGTTCGTAGCCTCTTTGAAAGCGCCATCGATAGACCCGTCCAGCCCCATCGCAATGATCTCCGTCGCATTCTCAACCCGCGGAAACCCAATCCGCTTATTCGGAATCACATCCACCGTCAGCTCCACATCCATCGAAGTCTCCAGCGCATTGCCATTCAACTCCCCATCTCCCTGCGCCGCATGACCATCGCCAAAATAAAGCAGCGCCCCCGGATTCGACACCCGCAGATACGCCGTCGCGCCCTCCACAACGCCATTGAAGTCCATATTCCCGCCATAGCCTCCCGAATCCCCGCTCCCAGGAGGCGCATTGCTCACACCCGGCGCAGCCGCGATACACCCCAGCATGGGCTTCAGCGGAATCGTATAATTCTTCAAATGCTCCGCAGGCTTCTCTGGCGTAGCCGTACCCGCCGCGCGATCAAGATGCCACCGAATTCCCGTACCGTTATCCTTCATCTTCACCGCAAGACTGCTGTTCATCGCTCGCTCATCCAGCCCGTCATCGCTCCCCGCCCAGTCGCGATTCAGCGTGAGCTTCTTGATATGCACCACCAGCACATCTCCAGGCATCGCGCCCGTCACGTAAAACGGCCCCGTCTCCGGATTTCCCCCTAGCGACCGCTTCACCCCATTGAAGTCGGTGCCGCCCGCATCCACCGTCGTCGTATGGATCGTATCCCCCGGATTGATCGTCAACACCGGCTTATTGAGAGCAGAAAACTGCCGGTAGTAAACCGTCGGCGTAAACTCATGCCGCCGCGGCGCAGGATGCTCAAGCGCAGGAGCGAGCATCGCCGTCACCTTCAAAATAACCGGGTGAGCCTTGTTGTCGACGTCCGTCTCCGTGTCCGTCGCCTGCAGCTTCCCATCGCTCACGCTGCCGACGAGCTCCTCCGTATTCCCGTGTTCATCCTTCGCTGACAAGCGAAATGCTCCGTCATGAACCGTCCCCTCCATCTTGTATCCCCGATAGGTGCCGGTCAGCTTTTCGCCATCCTGCTCCAGATTCAGCCGAAAATAAGCCGGCGTCCCAAGGTAATCCGTCGAAACAACCCAATGCCCGGCAACCGAAGATGTTTGCGCGACCGCACTCAGCGGCGCAAGAGCCAGCAGACAGATGACGAGCTTAGTCCAATTCATACGGTTTCTCCTGAAAGTGATGTTACTTCGACAACCGCATCTCCCCGATGGTTAGGCTGCCACGCGCTTTGTTTTTCTAGTTGTCCCTCGCCGAAGGCGGAGGATCTGCTTTTCCTTTTGCTTTTGCTTTTGCTTTTGCTTTTGCCTCAAAAAATCAAGAGCAAACAAAACTCTGTCATCCTGACCCTGAGCTTAGTCGAACGGGAGCTCGCGCTTTTCGAGCAGCGCAGTCGAAGGACCTGCGGTTGTTCCTGCTTTTGCCTTTGCCTCTAGGTAAGCCAAGCCTTCAGGCTTGGCCCTCTCAAGCCACGCGCAAAGCGCGTCACCGCTCTACCCTGAGCGCAGTCGAAGGGCCCGGAGCAAAGCCCGAAGGGCGAAGCGACTAATCTCATTGCCGTTTGCTTCGTTGCCTGTTGTCGCCCTCCCCAACAAGCGCCCCCGCACAAACCCCACCACCTCCTCCGTCGCATAAACCGGAGGCCGCATCGCCAAAACCGGAGTCCCCTCCACCAGCTTCAAAGAAACCCCCTTCCACTCCGGACGTCCCAACTCCCCCTCCGTTACTAAAACAGCATCCGCCCGGTCCAGAAAGTACTTCGCAGAATCCTTAAAATCCCCCACCCCAGGATCCAGCACACTCAAATACAAATCCGGCCGCAGAAACCTCAAAATACTGTTCGACTCAATCACCACATTCTCCGCCGCCGCAATCTCCTTCCGGATCCGCGGCATCGCCACCGCCAGATCCCCCGTCCGCGTCCTCACCCAGAAAGACCGCACCGCTCCCGCTGCCAGATACCGCCCCGAGTCTGTCGTAGCATCCCCGCCCACTCGCTCCTCACTCACCGCCACCGTATGCTCCGCCGTCTCGCAGTCGCAAGGCTCCCCATTCGCCGAACACATCCCATGTCCAAACTGCGTCACCTTGAAAGCCGTCCACCGCATCTCCGGCATAGCCGAAATCAGCCCTGCCACCACGCTCGTCTTCCCGATATTCCGCGTATGCCCGCCGACCACCACAATCGCCATCACAACACCATCCATCCACCACCCAAAAACCACCGACACTCCACAAAAACACCATAACTTCACCATCAAATCTGACGCAATCGTCCCTGTTTCAACCGCGCCAGATCCCGCAAATACTCCTTCAAAGGCCGCGCTGGCCGCCCCCAGAATACCTCCCCTTCCCCGCGCATTTTTTTCCCGCTCAGAACCCCCGCCCCACCCCCCAAAATCACGCCTTTTCCTACAGTTGCATGTTCCCCAATCCCCACCTGCCCCCCCAGAATCGCTCCATCCTCCACCACACTCGACCCCGAAATCCCCGTCTGCGCCGCAATCACCACATTCTTCCCAATCAGGCAGTTATGCCCAATATGCACCAGATTATCGATCTTCGTCCCCCGCCCAACTCGCGTCTCCCCAAGAGCCCCCCGGTCAATCGTAGTATTCGCCCCAATCTCCACATCATCTTCAACAATCAGCCGCCCCTGCTGCGGAAAAATCAAATACTCCCCCGTCTCCCGATTCCGCGCATACCCAAACCCCGTCGCTCCCAAAACCGCTCCCGCCTGCACCACCACCCGATCCCCAATCACCGTCCCGCTATGAACCACCACCCGCGCCATCAGGTTGCAATCCCCCCCACCACCACACCATCCTCCAGAACCACCCCCGGCCCTATCCTTGTCCCCACCCCAACTGTCACCCCCGCACCAATCACCGCCGAAGCATGCACCCCCGCCTCGAACCCTCGCCCCTTCAGTCTCTTCCCCACGACCGAAAATGCATATCGCGCATCCTCCACCCAAAACACCCGCGGATCCAGCGGCAACTTCGAATCCTCCAGGCTCCGATTCGCCAGAATCACCCCTGCCTTCGACTCCAGTGCCCGCCTCAACGTCTCCTTATCCGTCGCAAAGACGACTGAGCCTAGACCGGCCGCCTCGATACTCGCAACCTCGCTAATCTCTCCGTCCATCAGCGGAGCACTCACCCCAATCCAATCGGCAACCTTACCTGTCTTCACCATCAATAAATCCCCTCTTCACCCGCTGGCCGCGTCTTCCATCGTCGATGCAACCACAGCCACTGCTCCGGATACCGCCGAATATACCCCTCAATCGCCGCCGTAAACGTCGCAGTATTTGTAACCGCGTCCCGCTCGGCATCTCCAGTATGGACGACCTCGAGTTCCTCGCCAAAGTGCAGCACATACTTTCCCTCACCCCCCTCCCACAGCAGAAACCCCGGCACCACCGCCGCTCCTGTCTTCGCCGCGATCCGCGCCATCCCCGAGGCCGTGCACGCCTCCACTCCAAAAAACGGCACAAACACGCCCTGCGGCGGAGTCATATTCGTGTCCATCAGAATCCCCACCGTCTCACCCGCCCGCATCGACGAGATCAACCCCCGGGCAAAATCATCCTTATGAATGACCCGATTCCCATGAAGACACCGCACATGATTCACAAACGCATCCACCAGCGGATTATCCAGCCGTCGGATCACCATCCCCATCGGCATCCCCATCAGCGAGTGGTAAAAACTTGAGAGCTCCCAAGCCCCCAGATGCCCCGTCAGCACCAGAACACCCTTCCCCCGCTCTCGCGCCGCCAGAAAATTCTCCAACCCTTCATAGCGAATAAACCGGCTCGCCGACTCCGCCGTGTACCCCGGCATCTTGCAGAACTCTGCCAGCAGATACCCAAGATTCCTGTACTCCGATCGCAGAATCCTCTCCCGTTCCTCCACCGTCTTGTCGGGAAATGCCAGCTCAAGATTCCGCAACCCCACCTCTCGCAGCCGGCTCAGACCATGAAACGCAACCGCTCCAATTCCAGCGCCCGCCGCCCGCGCCAATCTTCGTGGCAGAAGCCGCAAACCATGAACAAACACCCACACAGCGGCAAACTCCATCGTCTCCCGCAAACTCACATCGTTCGCAGGCATATCTTCGGGCAAGGCTCTCTGGGCATCGGCACTCAAACCATTAGTCTACCCACTCCATCCCTCGAGCTCCTCAAAACAAAAGGGGTGGCTCTGATGAGCCACCCCTGAAACTGCCGTCGTCAATCTACTGGTTCTTCGCGACTATAAAATACTTCGCAACCGTGCGCACAAAAGGTCGCGCCTCCTGCGGAGTCGCCTCTTTGCCGCTTAGAACCGTTTCGAACGGAATCGACGACCCGTAAAGAGCAGCCGTTGCATCATGATTCTGCGACAACACCGTTCCATCCAGGTCAATGCCGGCAAACAGGCCCTTGCTGCGCGAATAACTCAGAAACTCCGCGTTCATCTTCCAGTCCGTGCCTGCCTGCGCATTGCGCCCAACCGGACCGGCAGAGGCCGCAGCGTCAGCGCCCAGCTTCACTTTGTTCTTCAGCATGGACTGCAGGCCTTTCTGGTTCATGGCAACCAGCACCAGATCGGTCGCCTGACCGCCCGCCTGAAATCCAAAGCTGCCGCCCGTCAGTTCCACGCAAACCGGAGCGCTCCACTTCCCGCTCTCCGTTCGGCAGGTCGCCACACCCTGCCCATACTGTGCGCCAACGACGAATGCGCCCTTCTTGTAGCTGGGAATCACAACCACGCACGACGCGCCCAGCCAGAATCCCGCCCGGAATCGACTTGTCCGGCGTCGCCATAATCTCGTTCAGAACCTCGCTTGACGCATTCAACCGATCCGCAACCTTCGTCTTATCGTCGTCGGCTGCACGAGCTGTCAAAGAACCGGCCACCATGGCCAAACCGCATAAAACTACTGAGACCCGTTTAATCATTTTCTGTCTACCTTTCGCAAACACAGTCTGGCCCGGAGGCCCAAAACATGCCTATTTCCAACAATATATGTGATGGGAAAGTGGCAGTGAAGGTTGTCCGCTCCCGACCAGCTTACACCCGCTACGCGCCGCCAATCTCAAAAAAATGGGGGTTGCGGAGATAGCGCCGGGATAACCCGACACTCTCTCTACAACCCCTCTCCCAGGTCTGTGTTGCTCCCTTCAATGTGCACCACTCTCTCACTCTGTTCAACGGTACGAAGGTAGGTAGACCTTTGAGCAATTCCTGTTAACCACTCCGTTACTGTGACTTCTAACAGGCTTACTCCCCACAACTAACTCAAAATAAATAAGTTATAGCAACAGAAATAGGCAGCGAAGGGCTGAAGCAATGGATCCTGCGCCTCCACTCAAGTTCTCCGACTCATTTTTTGCTGTCAAAATCTATTTTTCATGGGTGCTTCTCGAATGCCCCCATCCTACTTCGGCACCAAACCTCGGTTCACCGCCTGCACCGACAGCGCAATTCGGTTCGTTACCCCTGCCTTCCGCATCAACGTCCCCACATGCTTCTTCACCGTCGCAACATCGATCCCCAATTCGTCCGCAATGACGCGGTTCGGATGCCCGTCCACGAGCAGCCTCAGCACCTGCACCTCGCGCTCCGTGAACCTCGGCTCGTTCGCAACCGCCTCCCGGCGCTCCTCCAACGACGACAGATCCACAAGGTTAGCCATCACCTTGCGTGGAGCCCACACCGAGCCGTCCTCCACAATCTCAATCGCCATCCGCACCTCGCTCCCCTTCGCTGTATGCGCCAGGTACCCCTTCGCACCCGGCCCCGATAACCCGCTGGATGTACTCGTGGCTCTCCTCCAGCCCCAGCACAATCAGCCGCAGGTGCGGTCGCGTCCGCCGAAACGTAGCCAGCAGCTCAAAGATATGTTCCGTGCACGCCGCATCGATCAGGATCAGCGATACACCCGAAGCGTCCAGTGCTCCCGGCACAGAGAGCAGCACAATCTCTACCGCCCGCGAGCCTTCGCAGCCTTCGGCCCCCATCTCGGCCCCCTCTTGGGCAAAGATCGTCTGCAGGCCAAGAATCCGCAACGGATCCGTAGCCACCAATCCCAGCCTGAGAGGTCCCCCAGTCTTCCGGTCGTTCATCGCCTTCGCAGCCTCTTTACTCAGCGTGGTGCAATAGTAGGCCGACTTCAGCGTTCTTGGGGGTCGCAACCCCACCGCCTTACAGCTTCGGCAAAACAATTCCCTGTTGATTCTGATACTTTCCCTTGCGGTCTGCGTAGCTTACCTCGCAGACCTCGTCAGACTGGAAAAACAGAATCTGGCACAATCCTTCATTCGCATAAATCTTCGCCGGTAGCGGAGTCGTATTCGAAATCTCAAGCGTCACAAACCCCTCCCACTCCGGCTCAAACGGTGTCACGTTCACAATAATGCCGCACCGCGCATAGGTCGACTTGCCCACACAGATCGTCAGCACATCCCTCGGAATCTTGAAGTACTCAATCGACCGGGCCAGCGCAAACGAGTTCGGCGGAACAATCACACTAGGCGCCTGAACCGACACAAACGACCTCTCGTCGAACCCCTTCGGGTCAATAATGGCGCTGTTCACATTGGTAAAGATCTTAAATTCGTCGGAAACCCGCAAATCGTACCCGTACGACGAAAGCCCGTAGGAGATAACCCCCTCCCGAACCTGTTTTTCACTAAACGGCGAAATCATCCCGTGCTCGATCGCCTGCTGGCGGATCCAACGGTCACTCTTGATAGCCACTCTGGTCTGCTTCCCTTCCTTTTTTTAATTCCTATCTTCTAATTTTGACAGAAGGGTGTAAATTTAAGTGCGGCCGTAAGCCGAACTCCTTGCGTCATTAGATTCTTCATCTTACGGTAGTGTTCAGGCGTTGACAATCTTGCCTCTTGTTTCTAACATCACGTTACTAAACCCGGTCAGTACTATTTTCTAAAATTTACAGCCCAAGGACGGCGGCCCAGATGATTAAGCAGGATCTTATACAGAGGGTTGTTGAGCGTACCGGCCTGCCACGCATCAAAGCAGAGTCAGCCGTGGACGCTATCTTCGACAGCATGAAACAAACCCTCATCGCAGGCGACCGCATAGAGTTGCGTGGCTTCGGTGTCTTTACCGTCAAGCCCCGTAAAACCGGCATCGGCCGCAATCCAAGAACAGGCGCCGAAGTCACCATTGCCCCCGGCAAAGCCGTCCGCTTCAAACCCGGCAAAGAACTTCACCTGCTCGACTAACCAGCTCGACCGCCGGCTTCGCCTACATCAGATGCACAGCATCCACGTCAACCACCAGGTTGCGTCGCTCAACCCCCTGCGTCTCAGCAAAGGCGAGCATCGCCCGTAACGCCGCTCCCAAATCCTGCCGCCGCTCCGCCTTCAACACAAAGTGGTACCGGTAAATTCGCTTCAACCGCACAATCGGCGCGGCGGCCGGCCCCAGCACCCGCACCTTCTCCAGCCGCGTCCTTTCAAACCACTTCCCCAGAGTCCCCGCCCACGCCGTAGCCTCCTCCAGCCTCTCGCTCTGCACAATCACATTCGCCAGCACAGAAAACGGCGGATAGTGCATCCACCTGCGATACTGCATCTCCTTCGCGACAAACCCCGGATAATCATGCTTCGCCGCAAACTGAATCGCGTAATGATCCGGATGGTACGTCTGCACCAGCACCTTCCCCGGCAAATCTCCCCTTCCCGCCCGCCCTGACACCTGCGTCAGCAACTGAAACACCCGCTCCGCCGCGCGAAAATCCGGCAGCCCCAGCTGAAAGTCCGCCCCCACCACACCCACCAGCGTCACGCCATGAATGTCATGCCCCTTCGCAATCATCTGCGTCCCCACCAGCAAATTAATCTCGCCCCCATGCAGCCGAGCCAGCAGCCGCTCCATATCGCTGCGCCCTCGCACCGTGTCGCGATCCATCCGTCCAATCCGCGCCCCGGGAAACAGCTCCTGCAGCCGTTCCTCACCCTGCTGCGATCCCACCCCCAAAAAATAAAGATGCTCGCTCCCACACTTTGGACAAGTCTTCGGCACCGCCTTCCGCGACCCGCAATAATGACACTCCAGCCTCTGCCCCGGCTGCGCAATCCCATCGTTCTCATTCACCCGCTTGTGATACGTCATCGAGATCGAGCAGTTCTCGCACTCCACCTTCTCCCCGCAACTCCGGCACATCACCACCGACGAGTACCCCCGCCGGTTCAGCAACAAAATCACCTGCTCAGCACGATCGAGCGTAGCCTGCGTCTCCTCCACCAGCCGCCGCGAAAAAATATTCTCCTGCCCCGTCTCCCGAAACTCCTCCCGCATATCCACCAGCTCCACCGCCGGAAGCGGCCGAGCCATCACCCGCTCCCGCATCTCCACCCGCACATAACGGCCCTTATCCGCATTCGCCCAGCTCTCCAACGAAGGCGTAGCCGACCCCAGCACCACCGTCGCCCCCTCCAGCTTCGCCCGCATCACCGCCACATCTCTCCCGTGATACCGCGGCGTCTCCTCCTGCTTGTAGCTCGAGTCATGCTCCTCATCCACGATGATCAGCCCCAGCTCTCGCACCGGAGCGAACACCGCCGACCGCGTCCCCACCACCACCCGCGCCTCGCCCCTCCGAATCCTGTGCCACTGCTCCGCCCTCTCATCCGGAGTCAACTGCGAGTGCAGCAACGCCACCTCGCCCTCAAACGCCGCCACCAGCTGCCCCGCCATCGCCGGAGTCAACCCAATCTCCGGAACCAGCAGCAGCGCACTCTTCCCCGCATCCAGAGCCCGCCGCATCGCCGCAAAATAAACCGTAGTCTTCCCGCTCCCCGTGACCCCATACAGCAAATGCGGCCGAAAACCCCCGCGCTCCATCGCCGCCGCAATCGTCCCCAGCGCCTCCATCTGCGCCTCATTAAGATCATGCTCATGCGCATGCTTCTTCCCCAGCGCACTTACACCACCCAGATGAAACGCCTCCGCAACCTCCTCCACCAACACCAGCCCACGCCTCACCAAAGTCCCAAGCGTAGAAATCGGCACCCCCGACCGCCCCAGGCTCTCCCGCAGATCCCGCACCCGCATCCGCCCACCCACCGCCGCCAGTTCCGCCATCACCGCCAACTGATTCTCATTCAACCGAGGCAACCGCACTCCGCGTTCATACTTTGAGGTGCCATCTCGAGCGGGGATTGAAGTGCCATCTTGAGCAGGTTTTGAAGTGTCGTCCTCGGCAGATATTGAATTTTTACCTGAGCGTATTTTGAAGTGTCATCCTGAGCGGAGCCTCTCGCAGCTTCATCGCGAGAGGCGGAGTCGAAGGACCTGCAGTTTTCTTTTGTCGGCCCAGAATCATGCCCCACCAGCACCGCCACCTTCTCCAGCCGCCGAGCATCCCGCTCCTCTGCCACCGCCTCCCGCACCAACCACTTCTTCCGAACCATCCCCTCAAGCAAACTCTTATTCGCCCCAGTAGCCGACCGCAGCGCCCCCATCTTCGCCGCCTCCCCACCCTCCAGATAATTCAGGACCGAATACTCGCGATCCTGCTCCTCTACCGTCAGCTTCGACCGCCGCGAAGACCCCTTCTCCGCGCCCTCATACAAAACCCTCCGTCCAGCCTCAGCAATCCGGTAAGAAAAATGGCGCTTCACCTCCGCCGCCAGCGGCAACATCCCACGCAATACCTCACCCAGCGGCGCAACATAGTACTGCGCAATCCACCGAGCCAGCTCCATCAACTCATCCGGCAGCAACGCCACATCATCCAGCAACTGCTGCACCGGCTTAATCTCAAAATCCTCTGCCGGAGCCTCCTCATGCACCCGCACCACCACACCCATCAGCCTCTGCCCGCTGAACGGCACAATCACCCGCGCTCCCACCACCGGAACCACACCGTTCACAGCATAGGTAAACACCTGGTCCAACGGAACCGGCAGAGCAACATCGCAAAACAAAGCCATCCTTCCAGCTTAACCTCTCCCGACGCGCGACCCTGAAATACCCCAGGGTGGATCGCCATACCAACGCAGGACTCGGAGAGCCCGCAGTGTATTCCAGCGGCTAGCCCTGCCGACACCGGTCTCCATCTCCAGGGGAATCTCTTCGGGATGAAGCAGGTTCATCGGCCAGCGCCCGTTCTGGTGGCGCCGCTCCATCACAACCTCGATGGCCTCCCTGACCCGGCTATCGGGTTCGATTCCTGCATTCCGCAGATAATCCAGCCCGCGCAACACGTCGTAGTGCCAAAACATCGGGAACGTGAATCGGAGCCAGCTCTTGTCGATGACTCCGCCAGTGCGAAGCGACCGAAACATGCCGCGCTCAAGCAGATAATTTTCGGCTTTCTTGCGAGCCTTAGTAACAGCCGCTGATTTGCGCCCTGCCCGCTCGTATTCTAGAAGTCCTTCAAGCACGCAGATGGTGGTATGGAACGAGGAACGGCGGCTCTTGGGCGCTTCGCAGTTCCAGCCGCCATCTTCAAGCTGCTCACCCAGGAGTTGACTTGCCAGTGCGTCGTTCGGTTCCTTGAAATACGTACCGATCCCGAGGATCCTGCCATTGATGCAGGGCTCCGTCTCACCGTGAAGGTAAGGCCGGTTGTTAAGCGGCTTAAACACGAGGTTCTTGTCGACGCGGTCGATCATTCGACGAGCCTCCTTGCTCGCGGGATCGAGACCGAGGTCCTTCAAAACAACAAGACTCCAAAGAGCAATAAGATCCCACTTCGACCCGCCGCCCCAGTCGCCGGCACGAGATTGGGCGGCGAGAAGCTGAGCTCCCCAACCCTCGGTTGCAACGCGCCCCCGCTCAGCCGCAATCACATCAGAGGCTTCACCAGTAAGATCCCTCATGACCTGCCAACGGATGGCCGGGTCAGAGTCAAGAAGCCATCTGATATGCGCGGGCCGGGGTGCGTAATTCTGGGGTGCGTAATCCTGGAACCGCATGGCTCTTTTATAGCAAGTGATGTGTAACCAGGCCCATCACTGCTGCATCTTCGGCAACTCCATCAGCAATCCGCCATTCCCGGTCTGAACCGTAGGAAGCTGCCCATTCCAGCGCTCTATCAGCGCCTTCTGGTTCTCGATCTTCCTCAGCTCCAGCAGCTGCGGAGTCAGCGACGTCTGACGAATCTTATTCGCCTCCGCCTCGCCATTCGCGCGAGTCACAGCGGCCTTAGCCTCACCATCCGCTTCAGCGACCGTCTTCGCCGCCTCCGCCTGAGTCTTCGCCAGTTCGTTGCGAGCACGCTCCGCATCCTGAATCGCCTGAGCCTTCGCCGTAATCGCCGCCGCAATCACCGCCGGCACGCGCGGCGCTCCAATAAACCCGAATTGCTGAATCCCCACACCAACCGACTCCATCTTCTGCTGAATCAAAGCCTGCACTCTATTCAGAAACTCGGCCTTCTGCTCGCCATAAATCTGTTCCACGTTATAAGTCGAAGCAACCTCATTCAGCGAATTGCGCACCACGTCCCGCAGAATGCCATGCGTAAACACATCCAGATCGCTCAACCGGTACTTCACATAAAAATCCGGTACGCGATGCGGATCGATAGCATAGCTCAGCGAAACATCCGAGTAGATCTCCATCCCCTCCTTCGAGTTGAAGCTCATCTCCTCATTCGACGCCCTGCCTTCATTCAAATCATGCGTCCACTTCACCGTCTGCACAAACGTCGGGAACTCAATAATCTGACTCCGCAGCGGACTATAAAAAACCCAGCCCGTCCGGATCGGAATCTCCGACGGCCCTCTCTGCGAGCCGCTCAGCACAATCTCCACGCCAACATATCCCGCGCCAATTCGCGTAACCGATGCAATGTAGTTGAAAAAGATCACCGCAACGATCAACAGACCGATCGCACCAGCAATCATCTTAAGCAGCTTCACCGGAAGAGCCGGCCCATCACTATTCCGGCCCGTGCCGGGATTCATCACTTCACCAAAGAGAGACATCTAATTCCTCCAAATCTTTCTAAACGCAACAAAACCACCCGCTGCCGTTACCAGCAACAGGCACACGCCCTCCAGAACATCTCGATCACTCGGCAAATTGAGTAGGTGGAACGCTGTCACCATCACCCAGTACAAGGGCAGCGCGACGAGCAGAGAACCCAGCACTTTCCAGAACAGCATCAGTCCCTGGCCGATTCTTTCATGGCCCAACAACCATTCACAGCAACACGAATTGTATCCCTGTTCTCATAAAAATCCCGTAGTGTGCGATATTCGACTCGTCCTGCTATTCTTACCCACCATGAAGAAGCGAACGCTCCCCGCGCTCCTCATTCTGCTCCCGCTCGCCGCCTGCAATCCCAACACACCCAATCCCCCACCGCCGCAGCCCAAAACCACCACCGCCGCAGCCGAAACTCGCGCCGCACTTCCCACCCCAACCGGCGAACAAAACTTCGACTACTACCTCCTCAATCTCTCCTGGTCCCCCGAGTTCTGTTACTCCCACCGCAACGCCCCCGAGTGCGCACAACGCAACGCCTTCGTCCTCCACGGCCTCTGGCCCCAGAATCTCACCGGCGCGTGGCCGCAACACTGCTCCGACGACCCCGGCCCATCCGACCCAGCCCAATTCGCCGACATCTACCCCGACCGCGGCCTCCTACGGCCCGAGTGGCAAACCCACGGCACCTGCTCCGGCCTCGCACCCGACGCCTTCTTCACCACCGCCCGCGCCGCCTTCCGCTCTGTTGCCATCCCCACCCAACTCACCTCGCTCACGCAACAAATCTCCATGCCGCCCGACGAGATCCTCCACCTCTTCACCCAGGCCAACCCCACCATCCCCCGCTCCAGCTTCGCGCTCAGCTGCGGCAACAATTACCTCACCGCCATCGAAGTCTGCCTCACCAAACAACTCCAACCCACCGCCTGCGGCCCCATACGCTCCTGCCGGGCCAACACCGTCCGCATACCCCCACCCCAGTAACTCAAAGCGCGAAGACAATGTGTTAAGAATGCGTTACAAGCATGCTGCAAGTTTTGCTAGTTGTCTCGCAGATGCTGGACTTCTAGTCTTCGATGGCATCGAGACTTGGCGCAACTCTCTGCGCGTCGTAGCACGAACATCCCACTTTTCTTAACCAAGAGGCAAATTCTTGGTGTGAAATCCCCAAACCGGATAGTGCGAGCCATCGACAGGGCAGCTCCAAGTGATGGACGAGCCACTGTTTTGAGAGGAAAAGACATGAGCTCAGATAACAAATTAAACAAGCAGGATTCCCTCCCTTTCCCACCTACGGTCTCAGCGAGCATCGCCGGCCGCACCATGCAGGAATCGATCTATAAGCCACGTGTTGAACCGCGTCGGCTTCCGCCCGATTCTCCGAACATCCTCATCGTGCTTATCGACGACGCAGGTCCGGGCCTGCCATCCACTTTCGGCGGCGAGGTCGAAACCCCGACGATGGATCGCATCGTAAAGGAAGGGATCGCTTACAACCGCTTCCACACTACGGCTATGTGCTCGCCCACACGGGCATCGTTGCTGACCGGCCGGAATCATCATCGCGTCGGTACCGGGCAGATCGCAGAGCTTGCGAACGACTGGGACGGATACTCCGGCCACATCCCCAGGAGCAGCGCGTTGGCGGCCGAGGTGCTGAGGGACTACGGCTACAGCACGGCTGCCTGGGGAAAGTGGCACAACACACCTGCCGAGGAAACGACTGCCGTCGGCCCCTTCGAGAACTGGCCGGCCGGGCTGGGTTTTGAATACTTCTACGGATTCCTGGCAGGCGAGGCGTCGCAGTACGAGCCCAATCTGGTGCGGAACACAACTGTCGTCTTGCCGCCGAAGGGCCCGGAGCAGGGCTATCACCTCAGTGAAGACTTAGCGGACGACGCTATCAACTGGCTGCACAGGCACAAGTCCTTCCAGCCGGACAAGCCGTTCTACATGTACTGGGCCAGCGGTGCAATCCACGGCCCGCACCACATCATGAAGGAGTGGGCAGACAAATATAAGGGCAAGTTCGACGACGGATGGGACGCCTACCGTGAGCGCGTCTTCAAACGCGCCAAGGAGAAGGGCTGGATCCCCGCCAACGCTCAGCTCACGCCACGCCACGAAACCATGCCATCATGGGAGAGCATCCCTGAAGACGAGAGGCCATTCCAGCGGCGCCTGATGGAAGTGGCCGCCGGGTTCACGGAACACGTCGACGTTCAGGTCGGCCGGCTCATCGACGAAATAGACAAGCTCGGCTACGGCGACAATACCCTCATTTTTTACATTTGGGGCGACAACGGTTCCTCGGCGGAGGGACAGAACGGAACAATCAGCGAGCTTCTGGCGCAAAACGCCATTCCCACCACCGTCAAGCAGCACATCAAGGTGCTCGATGAACTCGGCGGACTCGACGTGCTCGGCTCACCGAAAGTCGACAATCAGTACCACGCCGGATGGGCCTGGGCCGGGAGCACACCCTACAAGGGGACTAAGCTTCTTGCCTCCCACTTCGGAGGCACGCGCAACCCAATGGCGGTGCGGTGGCCCGCGAAGATCAAACCCGATGCCACACCGCGCCCACAGTTCCATCACTGCAATGATGTCGTCCCGACAATCTACGAAGTGATCGGCATCACCCCACCGCTGCAGGTCAAAGGCGTCCCTCAGGACCCGATCGACGGCGTAAGTCTCGCCTACAGCTTTGACGACCCAAAAGCCGGAGGCCAACTGCTCACCCAGTACTTCGAGATCATGGGCAGCCGCTCAATCTACCACGATGGCTGGATGGCCTCGGCGTTCGGCCCGCGTACTCCATGGGAACAGGGCATCCCTTCGGGCATTCGCGAGTGGACACCGGACAAGGACGTCTGGGAACTCTACAACCTTGAGGACGATTGGAGTCAGGCGAACGACCTCGCTCAAAAAATGCCGGAAAAGCTGGCACAACTGAAGGAGCTCTTCCTCATAGAAGCGACGAAGAACAACGCGCTTCCCATCGGCGGCGGTCTGTGGATTCCCGTACTGCACCCCGAGATGCGCATTTCGCCCCCCTATACAGAGTGGACCTTCTCCGCCGACATCGTTCGCATGCCGGAGTTCTGCGCGCCGGCCCTCGGCAACAAACCCAACATCGTTACCATTGACGCCGATATCCCCAGCCAACGCCAATGGTGTGCTGTACAAGCTGGGGGCAAACTCCGGCGGCCTCACTTGCTTCGTGGAGGATGGTGTCCTTTGCTACGAGTACAACCTCTTCATCATTCAGCGCACAAAAATCCGCGCTAAGCAGAAGCTCCCCATCGGCAAGGTAAAGATCGAGGTCGACACGGTGTACGCAGTGCCCAGGCCCGGTGGACCGCTCAACATCACCATGAAGGTCAATGGCGAAGTGGTAGCGACCGGCCAGGTACCAATATCAGCGCCGCTCATCTTCACGGCCAACGACTGTCTCGACATAGGCATTGCCCTCGGTTCACCGGTATCGCTTGACTACTACGACAAGGCGCCATTCAAATTCAACGGAACCATCGAGCAAGTGCACGTGCAGTATGTTCCCATGAAGCCAGCTTAGGGCAGTCCTGGCTCGAGATATGGCCATAAGGAAATCGCCATGATGAATGCAATCTGAATCGCAATGGCCCGGCAGTAAATACAGGCAAGTCGGCTTATGGGAAGTGACAGCGGCTAGCGAATGTCGGCTAATCAACGAACCATCGAAAGACACAGATTAAGTACATGCAGCCGAAAGAATCCGCGAACATGAGTGCTATACAGATCAGCGTAACGGCGTTTGCTTGCATCTTCGGAGGAGCGCTCATCGGAATGTTTATTCGAAGAGTCTTGCCGAAGGACTACCTCAACATAGATTCGAGCACGACCATCAAGCTCGCAATAGGACTGGTCATCACGATGACAGGGATTGTCCTCGGCATGCTCATTTCTTCCGCAAGGAACTCCTACAATGTCCGATACGAGCAACTCGTCACGACTTCAGCCGACATCATTATGCTGGACCGCCTTCTCGCGAACTATGGTCCCGAAGCGCAGGACGCGCGGGCTGAACTGCGGTCCGTCGTCCAATCGAGCATCGAGCGCGTGTGGGGAGACCCCTCAGCCGTGCGAGCCGAATTGAAGCCTTCGCAAGAGGTTGAGGGTGTTTACGACAAAGTGCTTATGCTTCCAGCGAACATCCCGGAACAGAATCTCGCAAAGACCGAGGCAATCTCATTAGCGATGGAACTGATGCGAACGCGCTGGCTGATATTAATCGGGTCCCGGCCCGATTCCATGTCGACACCCTTGCTGGTCATTGTGACGTCCTGGCTGACTGCAATTTTTGTTAGCTTTGGACTCTTCGCGCCGCGCAACCCCGCCGTCCTCTGTACGTTCTTTGTCGCTTCGATCGCAGTGTCAACAGCGATCTTTCTAATCGTCCAGATGAATAACCCATTTACAGGAATCCTGAAGATGCCCGCGACTCCTATGCGCGCTGCCTTCGCCCAACTCGGGAAATAGTGCCGATGGGTCGTTATCACGTCGATCACGAGGTTAGCTGGCGCCAAGAGGCAATGCACTGGTGGACGTTTGTCGGGATCGGGATTAGTAACGCTAAACGCGCTTCTGTTTACAGATCGCTTTTGCGCTAGCTCCCAGGGACAGGTTCCCGAAGTATGCGAGCTCAGGGAGCACTTATAAGCAACGACCGAAGTCACGGCTTTTCGGAAAGTTAGGGGGAATTTCCGATAACCGCGTTTTGCGGGAATGACGTTATCACTGACGAGAAGCCGACTTATCGGTACTAATCCGCGTCGATGAGCGCATTGGCGATTTCGCGTCATTCCAGAAGTGCGCCCGGAGCCTATGGCGCTTGCCGGCAGAGATCCTGAAATCGTGCCTGGCCGGGACTGAAGGTCTTGTGCCATTCACGCCCTGGGCTTCTCTCGCTGAAAGCAGATGAGGCACCGGATTACATTGCCTAGAGCTCGCGGATCGCCGTCACCGGATTCACCCGCATCGCTCGCTGTGCCGGAAGATAGCACGCCAGCAAAGACATCGCCGCGAGCAGAATCAGCACGGCAAAGATCGTCACTGGGTCATTGGCGCCGATGCCGTACAGCAGACCGGCAATGACGCGGGTCAGCCCGAATGAAAGAGCCAGTCCCAGCGCCAGCCCAATTGCCGTCAGCCGCATTCCCTGTAGCAGCACCAGCCTCATCACATCCGTTCGCGAAGCCCCCAAAGCCACGCGGATGCCGATCTCGTGCCTCCTGAGCTCGGTGCGGTATGCCATCACGCCATAAATGCCCGTGGCCGCCAGAACCAGCGCGATCACCGCGAATATCCCCGCGAACGTGCTCTGCATCACGACAAAGATACTCGCTATCGCGGTGTTCTCCCTCATCGTGCGCACGTCAAAAACCGGGAGCCGGCTGTCGACCTCCTGGATCGTGCGCTCGGCCGCCTGCAGCAGATCCGCCGGATTACCTATGGTCTTCATTTGTACGATGAGTTCGGGACCCGGTAGCTGATAATAGCTCATATAGATCATGGGCCCGGGCCGCTCACTCATCATCAGGTGCTTCGAGTTCTTCACCACTCCAACCACCGTGACCGGGTTGATCGACATACTCGGCATACTCAGCCTTTTTCCTATCGGATCCTGCCCCGGCCAGTACCGGTTCGCCGCTGTCTGGTCCACGATCACTACGGGCGGCGCATTCTCATTGTCGTCCTGCCTAAAGTCGCGCCCTTCCAGAATGGGTATCCCCATGGTCTCGAAGTATCGCGGCGATACATCCGCTCTCCCTGCTTCCAGCGATTCATGCGGCCGTGGCACGTATCCTTCCGGATACGCGTCCTCCGTCTTTCGCGTCAGCGTTAGCGGTACCCAGTCGGTAAGCGAAGCCACGGTCACGCCGGGCAATGCCTCCACGCGCTGGAGAATTTTGTCGCGGATCAACCGCCTTTGGTCATTAGGATAGCCGGAGATGTTCAATCCCACGGACGCGGTCAAAACATGATCTTGCTCAAATCCAGGATCTGCATGGGCAATGTTCCTGAGCGTGCGCAAAAACAGTCCGGAGCTAACCAGCAGAGCGAGCGACAGCGCTACCTGCGCCACCACCAGGCCGCTGAGCAGCCGCCGATTGTGCTTACCGCCCGATACGCTTGCCGATTCCTCCTTCAGCACCTCCGCCGCCGGCACCTGTGACGACCGCCAGGCCGGAAATGCGCCGCACAGCAGGCTCGCCAGAACTGCCAGTGCCACAATTGCGATCACAACGCCGGGATCGACCATGCCGTTTATCGCGATTGGGATCGCGTTCGGCGGAAAGAACAGGGCGAATGTCTTTGCCGTCCACAGAGTCAATAACAACGCCGCCGCTCCCGCGCAGAGGGCAAGGATCACGCCTTCGAGCATCATCTGCCGGACAACGCGCACGCGACCTGCACCCAGCGACTGTCGGATTGCGATTTCGCGCCGCCGCGACACAAACCGCACCAGTGTCAGCGTGGCCACATTGGCGCACGTCAGCAGCAACACGATCCCCGCAATGGACAGCAGGATTGGGAGCGTAAGCGCCATATATCCGTTCGCGCCGAACGGCGAGCGCCACATCGGATCCAGCGTGATCGTGTTCGTGCCCAGGTGATCGTTAGGATACGCCGCCACTATCCGCCGCATGATGGTCTCAAGATCCTGGTTTGCCTGCTCGCGGCTCACGCCCGGCCGCAGCCTTCCCACCACGACCAGCCAATTCCCGCTGCGCTCGGTCGTCCGCCAACCGCCCGTTCCGAGCGGATCGAGCGTGATCCACATATCGTGCCGCAGTCCTGGCGCCGAACCGACGAAACCCTTCGGCGCCACGCCGATCACCGTCACCGGGTGGTGAGCAATCTCCAGCAGCTTACCCACAATCCCGGGGTCACCCGCAAAATGCGTCTTCCAGAGCGAGTAGCTGAGAATGACATACGGAATGCTTCGCCCTGCAGCCTCTTCTTCCGGACGGAAAAAACGCCCGTAGAGGGGCTTCACGCCGAGCACATCGAAGTAATTCGCAGTCACGTTGGCAATATAGATCCGTTCCGGCTTGGCTCCGCCGGTCAACGCAATCCAATCGTTGTGATACCCGATGATTCCCTCGAAGCTGTGATTCTGGTCACGCAGATCGCGGTAATCGAGATAGGAGAATGGCGGAGTCGGCGAGCTATTCCACTGCCCGCGCATCACGCTTACCAGCGAGCTCATATCTCGCGCTCCCGGTATCGGGTGCAGCATCGTCCCATCAATCCAGCTGAACACCGTGCTGTTGGCGCAAATGGCCACTGCCAACATCACCGTAGCCGCGACCGTGTATGCCGGATTCTTGCGAAGTCGCCGCAAGGCAAAACGAACATCCTGTAGCAGCCCTCTCACGCCTACCTCCCTCAAAGGAAGTTTGATCTTGGAGAACCAGAGTATTGCCCTTTCGAATGCACGCAGTGTGCCAAAACACCTATGTCTGTAAGTCTATATCCGCCATCGACATAGGTTGGGGCCATAATCTCGGCTCCGCCAACATACTGTCCATTTGTGGACCGGATGTCCGCTTTCGAAGCTTCCTGCAAAGCCGAAGCAAAGCGCTCCTCGGCTCTGAGGTGATCGTTACCTGATAAGCGAGCTTGCTGTACCGCTCATCTGGACCGTCTTTTCTAACGGCAAATCGGCCAGCGTTCGCCGATCTGCCTCCGCATGAACCTCAATTGAGGCCAACAGGGCAATGCGCTCATTGAGCGAGTTTGGGAACATTAGTCCCGAGAAACGCGCTTGCATTAACCAATGTTCGGCCCTTCCCGAAAAGTCGGGTTTCTATGAGCAGGTCACTGGAGTCAAGTGTTTTTTGTCTTTTCCTTCATAGCGTCTTTGCCTTTGTTGTTGTTTGTTGTGGTTGTTTCCGCGTTGTTGCCTCTCCACCATGTTTCTATTCGCACTTTGAGTGAGCCGTTCGTGGCTCTGTGACGGGTTGGGGTCAGAAGGAGAAGTCGATGCTGCCAGTTTTCGGCCGGCCTTGTGAAGGCCCAACCCGACACGCAGTCACCGGGACGCGGGGTTTAGCAACGGTGAACATGACTTCGATCCTCAGGCAGCTACAGCGTAGAACGGGATGTATGGCTCTTGCGTGACCCAGATGCGATGAAGCAGTACTGCTAGCTTGCGAGCAACGGCGACGATGGCACGATTGTGGGACTGCTTGCCTCCACGCGAGGCCAGATGCAGACCCCACTGTCGTAACGTCGAGTCTCTTCCACGCGGCCCGAGGACATGGTTGGCGCACTCGACCAGGAGAGATCTGTAAGTAGATATTTCCAGCCTTGGTAATACCAAGTTGCGGATCGCGGTCCCCGGACTGGCTGCGTCTCGGTCGCAGGCCGAGGTAACAGCCCACATCGCGACTTCGCTTGAAGCGTTCTTTGCTTCCCAGAGTCAGCACATAGGTCAACGCAGTGAGCTGGCCGACGCCGTAGACCTGAAGCAGCGCCTGCGTCTCCTGATACTCCGTCTCGGTGAGTCGCTTGATGGTGCGGTCGTACTGCTGGATCTTCACCGTCATCGCAGCGATCTGTTCGAGAACCGGGCCAAGCGCCACAGCCAGACCTGGCGGCAGCACGGCCATGCACCGCTTGGCGAAGCATAAGGTGGACGAAGCTGGAAGCCGATAGCCGCAGGGCTTCGCCAGGCCGCGCACTGAGTTAACCGCCGCTGTCCGCAGACGAACGATCAGGTTGCGGGCACGAATCAGGGTCAGAGCTTCCTGTTGTGCAACCGTGCGATGGGAGATCGGTCGCAGGATCTCCGGATCGAGCCGGGCATAGCGAGCGATCTTTTCCGCATCCACCGTGTCGCTCTTGCGGTCGCTGTGCGAGATCGCCCTGAGCTCGCGCACGTTGGCTACGATTACTTCGTGGCCCTGTTCTCGGAGTTGTTCGCTGACCCAGATCGAATGGGTTCCAGCCTCCATCGCAACCCGTGCCCTGGGCACATCGGTAAACCACTTCCCGACTCCCGAGAGTGTCGTGCGAAACCGCCCCCGGTCAACCACTTCTCCATCTTCGTTGAGCGTGCAGTAATGGCTCCAGACATCCCCAAGATCGATCCCGATCGTCATCCTAGCCTTGGCGACGCTGCGTGGAACTTCCGCGATGAGGTGTTTCGATGGCTTTTTCATGGCGATAGTCTCTCCGATCCAAGAGACCGGCTCATCCCATTTTTCGGAAACTTCAATTCTCGTTCAGCGATAACAGGCAATTGGCTCCAGTCAAGTCACTTATTCTATTGGTGTTGCGAATGCCATTATTTTCTTTTTGCCATTTTTCGCCCAAAAATCGCTTGTCAAGCCCAAAATCCCACAACTCCAACAAAACAAACCAAATAGAAATGAAATTTAGTTACAATCAAACCCATATAATTAACTTAGAGATCAGAGAAAAGCAAAGCCCCGGCCACCCGCCGGGGCTAACTTATTGATATAGGCTAATTTGGACGCAATCCCTTTGTTATGAATATCTTGCAAGCCAAGCCGACACGTAAATCCATGAATACAGGCGACTTACGCGCGGGCAATAGGGAGGGGGTATACCCCCTCAACTCTTCGCCGGAGCCTTCAGGCCCAGTTCCTTCATCACCATCTGCAAATCCTTCCACGCCTCACCCTTCATCCGCGGATCGCGCAGCAGGAACGCCGGATGATAAGTCACCGCCAGCTTCGCCCCACGGCACCTGTGCCACCGCCCGCGCAGCCCGCTCAGCGACTGCCTCACCCCCAACAGGTACGTCGCAGCCGTTGCCCCCAGTGCCACCACCACCTCCGGCTGCACCACATCAATCTGCCGCAGCAAGAACGGATCGCACGTATTCGCCTCCACTGGCTCCGGAGCACGATTATTCGGCGGCCTGCACTTCACAATATTGGCGATGTAAACCTGCTCGCGCTTCAGCCCCATCGCCTGGATCATGTTGTTCAGCAGCTGCCCGGCCTTCCCCACAAACGGAAGCCCCTGCACATCCTCATCAGCCCCCGGCCCCTCGCCCACAAACATCAACCGCGCATTGGCATCGCCATCGCCAAACACAATCTTCCGCCGTCCCGCATAAGCCAGCGGGCACCGCGTACAATCGCCAATCTCTTCTTGGATTTCAACCAGAGCAGCAGACTTGCGCTCGGCGGCCACTCTTATCTCAGGCAACGGCGCAAGATCATCGAAACTCACGAGCTTTGCTATCGGAGGCTCCAGAAAGGCAGGTCGGCTCGGAACCGCATCGTCCTCAGGTATCTCCGCAACGGTCTCAACAACAGGCCGCCCAACAGAACTCGCTGGCGGCGCAACCGGAACGGCCGCAGCCACCGGTTCAGACTTAGCTTCAACCAACATCGGCTCGCCACGACGATAAAAGTCGTGGACGCCCATATCGCGAAGATAGTCCACATAAGCCCGCAGCTGCTGCTCCCGCTCACCTGCCATGGCTCTATGGTATCGCTCTCCGTGGTATCGCTCTTAGTGCAGTGGAAGATCCAACACAGGCTCGGCCGGCCGCTCTGGCAGAACAAACTTCACATGGCCCTGTTTGATCTCATCCTGCGCGACCCGGCAAGCCTTCATCGACTTGGCTGCAATCAGCGGCGACGCCCCCGACTGCAACTGCCTCGCCCGGCGCGCAGCACCCTTCACCAGGCTGTACTTGTTATGGAATGCACCTTCGTTCGTCATGCAATTACCCCCATAGTCAGCAGTTATAACTCAGCTACGCGATTTGCTCTACACAAATCGCAGTGGATAAGTAGGTCACAATTCCTGAAACGTACTCAACGCCGCTTTCAACCGAGGCGAAGCAGCATCCGTTCTGCAGCTCGAAGCAATAGCCTGCACTCCGTCCCGCACGCCGCGCTCGCACAACACAATCGCTCGCAGCTCAGCAACCGCCTGGTCGAGAACATCGTTGACCAGAGCATACTTGTAATCCCGCATCTGCTTCAACTCGTTCCGCGCCTCCGCCAGCCGCTTCTCAATAACAGCCTCGGAGATCGTCGTGTTCGAAGCCGCTTGCTCCGCCTCGCTCCGGTTGCGCAATCGCATCTCCAGCACCTGCGGACTCGGCGGCAACACGAAGATCGACACCGCCTCCGGCATCTTCTTCATCACCTGCACCGCACCCTGCACATCGATATCCAGCAGCAGATCCTTCCCTGCCCGCTTCGCATGCTCCAGCGTCTGAGACCGCCGTCCCATAGTAGTTCCCAAACACCTTGGCCCACTCCAGGAACTCCCCCGCCGCAATCATCTGCTCAAACCGCTCCCGCGTCGTGAAGTGATACTCCCTGCCATCCTCCTCCGAACCCCGTGGCGCCCGCGTAGTAAACGAGATCGAAAACTCTAAACCATCCACCAGCGTCCGAAGCTGACTCACCAGCGTCGACTTCCCTGACCCCGACGGCGCCGAAATAATAAAAAGAATTCCCGCCATTGCCCTTCCATCGCCAGCAAAAAATGTCTTGTTTTTTCAGTCTAACAACCGCGCAACAAGTCTCTACTCGAGATTCTGAACCTGCTCGCGAGATCTCTCGATCTCAGCCTTCATCTCCAACCCCAACTCAGTAATCCGCAGACTGTTCTCGCCCGAAGCTCCGCTCGTCTTCGACAGCATCGTATTTGCCTCACGATTCAGCTCCTGCAACAGAAAGTCCAACCGCTTGCCGAGTTCACCGCCCTCATCCAGCATCGCCACAAACCGATCCACATGCGTTCGCAGCCGAACAATCTCCTCCTCAATATCGCTCTTCTCCGCCAGAGACCGCAGCTTCAGCGAGCAATCTCTCTTCCGTCACCGGAACTCCTTCAGTCAGCTCAGTCAACCGGCTTCGCAGCCGCTCGAACTGCGCCTCTCTGACTCCATTCCGCAGATCCGCCATCTCTTCGGCAAACGCCCGCAGCCGCAGCATCGAAGCCCGCAGTTCCGCAACAAGCATCGCGCCTTCCTGCGCTCTCACCTCATTCAGCTTCTCCACCAAAGCTCCAACCAGCGCAAGCACCGCCGCCTCAAGCCCAGCCAACTCCTCCGCTCCAACACCGCTCTCCGCTGTCATCATGCCCGGAATCCGCAACATCGCATTCAGGTCCGGCTCATAAGCCAGACCATTCGATTCCGCAGCCTCGCGATAAGCCTGCATATAAGCGCTCAATAACCCGCCATTCAACTGGATCTCCACGCTCGCCCTTCGCTCCAGCTGCAGCGTCACCTCCACATGACCGCGCCGCAGACGCTCCTTCAGCATTCGTCGCATCTGCATCTCCAGACCATCGCAGTACGAAGGCAATCGAAGGTTGAGGTCCAGAAAGCGATGGTTCACACTCTTCACGGATAGCGTAAACGCAACCTGTTCCCGCACCGCTCCGCGCAGACTGGCATATCCGGTCATCGAGTAGACCTCGCTCACGCAATCCCCTCCAGATTCGCCGCCAACGCAACCTCTACACTCCCAGGGCCTCCCAGATCACCGGCACTGAACTGCATGTTGTACAGGCGCTGATAGGTACCTGACTTCTGCATCAGCTCCTCGTGCGTACCGATCTCGGTAATCTGACCGCCCTCGATGACCGCTATCCGGCTGGCTCTCCGCACCGTCGACAGCCGATGCGCAATCACCAACACCGTTCGCCCCCGCATGAGATTCGCCAGCGCAGCCTGCACATACTGCTCACTCTCGGTGTCCAACGCAGAGGTAGCCTCATCCAGGATAAGAATCGGCGCATTCTTCAGGATCGCCCGCGCAATCGCCAGCCTCTGCCTTTCTCCCCCGCTCATCCGTGCCCCCCTCTCACCAATCTTCGTGTTGTACCCTTCCGGCATATCAATGATGAAGTCGTGCGCAAGCGCCATCCGCGCGGCCTCCTCCACTTTGCTCATTGGAACGTCCGGCTGCCCATAAGCGATATTGTTCCGGACCGTATCGTTGAACAACACCGTCTCCTGCGTCACCTTACCAATCTGCTCACGCAGAGATGCAATCGTCACGTCCCGCAAATCGTGGCCATCGATCAGAATCCGCCCCTCGTTCACATCGAAGAAGCGAGGAATCAAATTCACCAGCGAAGATTTACCCGCGCCACTAGGCCCGACCAAGGCAATCACCTCGCCCGGCTGCACCGTCAGATTGATTCCGTGCAGCACCTGCTTCGTTTCACCGTCCTCGCTCGAATAGGCAAACCCCACATCTTCAAACTGAATGCCCTTGTTGAAGCCCTTCAGCACGAACGCGCGTTTCTTCTCCTGCACATCATCCGTCGCGTCCATAAACTTGAATATCTCTTCGCTTGCGCCCAGTGCCTGCTGAAAGCTGTTGTAGAACACAGGAAACTTCCTGACTGGGTCATAAAGCATAATCACCGCGCCGAGGAACGTGACAAACCCGCCAGCGCTATCTCCATGCAGAACACTCACTCGTCCCAGATACAGAAGCAGCGCAATCGCAACCGCACCCAGAAAGTCCATGAGCGGGGAGCTAATCGACTGCACAGCCACCGATCGTATGTTCGCGCTCAGCAAGCGATTCGCCGCGTGGCGGAACCGGCGCATCTCCCAAAGCTCCATGCCGAACGCCTTCACAATCCGATTTCCCGTGATCGTCTCATGAACAATGTTCTGAATCTCAGCCAGCTTGTCCTGACCTGTCCTCGTCGTCGTACGGACCCTCCGCCCAATCCGCCTTGCCGAGCTGAAGATGACAGGAACAAACAGCAGCAGAACCCACGCCATCTTGCCGCCCACCAGAATCACCACACCGATCATGAAGATCAGCGTAAACAGCTGCTGCAGGAAATCGCTCATCACTGACGACATCGCCATCTGCACTCGCTCAATGTCGTTGATCAAAGTCGAGAGCAGCGTCCCGGTCGTATGCTTCTGAAAAAAAGCCACCGATCTGCGCAGCAGAGCGTCGTAAAGATCGTTGCGCAGGTCCGTAATCATGCCGAATCCCGCTTTATTGGTCAGCAGCGTCCCCAGATAATCGCACACCGATTTCACAACCGCAGAGCCCACCAGCGCCACTGCCACGACTGTCCAGGCGTTGTGAAAGTGGCTCGGCAGCAGCCATTGCAAATTGACGCTCCGATTCGTATGCGGGATAGTGAACAGCAACACTTGGTCCGGCGATGCCTTTGCGCTCAACACGTTGTTGAGTATTGGTTTGATAAGCAGTATCCGGAAAGCCGCCATGGCGCCTACAATCGCCATCAGAACGACCGACGCAAGCGAGTAGAGCGCATACGGCCTAACATAGAGCAGCAATCGCCAGATACGTCTCAAGCCACCACTCTCCCAGTCGTCATCCTACAGCGCATCTTTCCATTCTATTGCGCGCATGGGTTCCGCCTTCTTCCAGTGCGTCATTTCGGCATATCCCGGTGCGCAGTCTTCGCCCGGTATCCCTCATTCGCCAAGCGCTTCTTGATCTCTTCCGCAATAAAGACCGACCGGTGTTGCCCGCCTGTGCACCCGAATGCGACCGTTAAATAGCTCTTCCCCTCCTTGATGTAATGAGGCAAAAGAAACTTCAGTAGGTCTGCCGTCTTGTCCAGAAACTCCTTCGTCTGCGGAAACTGCCGAACGTACTTCGCTACCTTCGGGTGCTTTCCTGTCAGCTTGCGAAACTCCGGCACAAAGTGCGGATTCGGCAGGAACCGAACGTCGAAGACAAGATCCGCCTCCGTCGGCACGCCGTTCTTGAATCCGAAGCTATTCGACGAGATCATCAGGCTTCGCCCACTGTCCTCCCGTCCGAACTGGGAATCAATCCGCGCCCTAAGCTCGTGCACATTGAATTTTGTCGTATCAAGCACGATGTCGGCCACATTCCGTATCGGATCCAGCCGCTTCCTTTCGGCGCGAATCGACTTCACGACCGTCTCGCTCCGCCCCATGGGATGCGGACGCCGCGTCTCCGAAAAACGACGTATCAGCGCCTCTTCGCTCGCCTCCAGAAAGAGCACCCTCGTCGGCAGAACCTTGCGTACTTCATTCAGGATCGACGGAAACTCATCCAGCCGCATTCCTTCGCGCACATCGACGACCAGCGCAGCCCGCTCGATCTCTGGTGATTGCCTCACCAGATCGGCAAATCTCGGCACCAGTTCCAGCGGCAGATTATCCACGGAGTAGTAGCCAAGGTCCTCAAACGCCTTCAGCGCCGAAAGTTTCCCGGACCCGGAGAGTCCTGTCAGAATGACCAGTTCCCCCATGTACTCGGGCGCCCGGGCAGGTCGCTGTGGCTTCTTCCCGTTTCCAGAAGCCTTCGTTTTCGAACGATTCGAGTCCCTCTTGCTCGCCATGCTGAGAATCCTAGCATCCCCGCCTAAGGAACCTCGATCAACTCCATCTTTCCATCTCGCTTGCGATGCAGCACCATCGCCTGCCCGCCGTAGTCGCGAAACACAAAGACGTCGCGGTCCCGAAACGCAGCTTCTTTCACAGCCTCTTCCACGGACATCGGCCGCAAAGCGACCCCATCGGTTGAACGCACAACATGCGGCTCCGCCAGCGGCGAGTGCGACGGGAAAGTGTGCACCAACATCGGCACAGCCTTGCGTCCGGTGCTGCTGCTTTTAGTCGCAATTTTCAGCGCGACAGTCTTCCGCACAGCCGATGTAACGGCCTCCGCAGCATCTCCCTTCACTTCCGACTTGGGATGCCGCTTGATCGTTCCGAACTTCTTCTTCTGCCGGATTGCCTGGCGCTCAATCTTCTCCAGGGTGTCGCGGAGAGCCTCATCCATCTCGGTGCCTTCGCAACGCGCCACAAGGTTCAGGTGCTTCGTCTGCACCGTGATTTCGGCAATCCGCCGGTATTTGTCGCTTGAAAGAGTCACATGCACGATGCCGGAGTTGCCCACGATCTTTGTGATCCGAGCCAGCCCGGCTTCGGCCTGCAACTTCAGCTTCTTTGTAATAGTTGTCTGTCTGCCGGTGTACTCGACGTCCATCCGCTCACCTCGTCCCTGCGATTTAGAACGACTCTATCGCAGACGATTAGCGTACACGACGTTGGTGGGTACTTGGAATCTGCATGTCTTCCCGATATTTGGCTACCGTCCGCCGGGTCACCTGGATTCCCTGCCGCTGCAACTCGGCTGCCAGCTGGTCGTCCGTCAACGGCTTCCGTTCATCTTCTTCCTCAATCAGCTTTTTCACCTTGCGTTTGAGCAGCACCAGCGGCAGATCCCCGCCCTCGGGTCCATTGACTCCTTCGGAAAAGAAGAACCGCAGTTCAAATACGCCCTGCGATGTGTGAACGTACTTATTCGCCACCGCGCGACTTACCGTCGAAGGATGCACCCCAATCTCCTCGGCCACCTCTTTGATCATCATCGGTTTCAGGGCGTTAACTCCGTGCTCCAGAAACTCAGTCTGCCGGCGGACAATGACCTCGCAAGTCCGCACAATCGTATTCTTCCGCTGTTCAATATTTCGCAGCAGTTGAATTGCGGACTTGTACCGCTCCTTCACATACTCCTTGACTTCCTTCTCGGTCTGCTTCTGCTGCAGCATCTTCCGGTAGTTCTGGTTCAATCGCAGCGTCGGCATATCTTCTTCATTCATCACGACGATGTAGACGTCATCACGCTTCACAAACGCCACATCCGGTTCAATCAGCCGTGTTTCGCTGTGGTTATAACGTTGACCCGGTCGCGGGTCCAGCGTGCGAATAAACTCAACCGCTGCCGCAACCTCCTCTGGAGTTCTGCCGCAGCTTCGAGTTAGCTCCCGCATATCCTTCTTCTGCAACAGCGAAAGACAACTCGTCACAATGTGCAGTTGCGAGAGTGAAGATATCTGCCCGCTCCTGGCCGTTTCCTGCAGCAGCCGGCTCTACACCACCCTTATCACTCCGCTCTCCCTCCGTAACCTCTCCGGAGATCGCCAGCCGACGCCGCAGAACAATGGCAGCCTCGCCTTGTTGAGCGCAGATCTGAATGAGCAGGCACTCCCGCAAATCCCGGGCTCCCACGCCAACGGGGTCGAGAAAATTGACCAGCGATCGCGCCTCACGGACAGCGGCCAGCAAATGCGCGACATCCTCATCGGCCGTTGCCGCCAGATCTACCCCTTCGCCCGGACCGTCCGCACCCTCCACCTCCGGTGCGGGTTCTGCTCCATTCACATCCTTCCCCGATTGTTCCCATAGATGCGCGAGCTTGTTCCGCGTTCCGCGCTCAAAAGGAATCGGGTTCTGCCGTGCGGGAATCCTCGACCGGAGCAGCGACTCCAGCAACTCCTCATCACTCGCAGTCAGGTATCCATCCTCATTCAGATTTCCCACCACCAGGTCCGCCGCCAGGCGAACCTCCGGACTCAGCGTCAACGAACCAAGCTGCCACGAGAGATGATCGCTCAGGGTACTTGGTTGGGAGAGAAAATTCTCGAACGAAGGCTTGTCATACTCTTCAAAATTCGAGACTGTTCGAAATCCCGGATCAAGATAATCCTGAAAATAGCTCCCGAAGTCGATCTCATCGAAGGGATCCTTCTCCACTCTCTCGCTCTCAGCGGCAACCTCCTCCGCAGAACGCTCCCGGTCACCCTCGAGTCCAGTCCGCTCTTCCAGCGTGACCGCAGACTCCTCCAACTCCTCCAGCACCGGATTCTCCACCATCTCGGTGTTGATCATCTCCTTCAGCTCGAGCTTGTTCAGCGCAAGCACGCTGACCATCTGCACCAGACCAGGCGTCAGCACCTGCCGTTGTGAGACCTTCAAGTTCAGCTTTGGTTGCAGCAGCACGTTGACCTCTTACCTCTATCGACCCGTTCGCTTTTCTTGTGTGTAGATATGCCGTTTGGCGATCGTCGTGCTTATCCCATGGACTGTGCAATCGTCTGCATATCAACCACCATTTATTGGCTTGGCCACAGTCTACACGCCTCTTGATAGTTCTGGCTGTAAGTCTAACCCTGCCAATGACTGGAGAAACTCCACCTATAGCAGTGTCCCCTTGCAACGGAAGTTGTACGGGATCGCATCCTCAATCCATCGAGAAATTCTCCCCCAGATAGATCCGGCGCACATCGGGATTACGCCCAAGCTCTCCCGGTGTCCCCGTCGCAAAAATCTTGCCTTCTGTGATGATGTACGCCCTATCTGTTACAGACAGAGTCTCCCGCACATTATGGTCCGTAATCAAGACGCCTATCCCACTCCGCTTCAACCCGAAGATAATCTCCTGCAAATCCAACACGGCGATAGGATCGATACCCGAAAACGGTTCATCCAGCAAAATGAATGACGGCTCGATCGCCAGGCATCGCGCAATCTCCACACGCCTCCGTTCCCCTCCGCTGAGAGCATATCCGCGCGTCTTCCGCACATGCCCCAGGTTCAACTGCTCTATCAATCTCTCCGTGCGCGTCCGCCGGCTCTCCCAACTCAGCTGCTGGGCCTCCAGCACCGCCAGAATGTTATCCTCCACGGTCAGCTTGCGGAACACCGAGGGCTCCTGAGGTAAATAACTGATTCCATAGCTCCGCGCTCGCAGATACATCGGCAACCGGCTGATGTCGTGGCCATTTGCCAATATCCGCCCCGAATCCGGCCGCACCAAACCCACGATCATATAAAAACTCGTCGTCTTCCCAGCGCCGTTCGGCCCCAGCAGACCCACCACCTCTCCCTGCTCGATCTGCAGGTTCACCCCCTTGACGACCTGGCGCCCTCCGTACGACTTTGCAATCTCCTCCGTCGATAACGTCTTCATTGCTTGTTCTTCACCCGCGTCTCCGTGCGCACTCTTTGGCCAGCGCCACTCTCTCCCCTATTAGAAACCACGACCTTGTCATCGCCCGTGTGGAATCGCAGGGACGTACCCGTAACGGTGCCTCGCTGATCATCGACCACCTTTGGAAAGATGGTCGCGGTCCCCGTCAATACGAAGAAGCCGTCACTCGCCGTATACACCAACTGTTCCCCTGTCGCGCGACGTCCTGGTTGCTCCATCTCAATGCGCCCGGTAGCGACGATCCGTTCCACACTGCCGCCCATTAGACCGTCGCCGGCCGCCAAAGGAGAAGCATTCGTCTTACCCCCGCCATCGGTCTTTTGCGCGGGATGCAGGTAGACCACGACCTGTTGCGCCTTCATAACTCCGTCGGCACTCTCAACTTCTGCTCCCCCTGTAAACTCCGCCTTCCTCGCCTCGTCCGAATAAACAAGGTCACGGCTCGCCACTCGAACGACATTCGTCTTCCCGCCCGGTGACCGTAGCCTTCCCCGACACCGGCTTTGCCGCATCCGCCTTGCCGGTCGGAAGCACGCCTCCGCTGCTGACCAATACCGTGTGGACAGCCATAGCCGACCCGCGACCTTCTCCATGCGCCAGGAGCCGCCTCTGTCTCCGTTCAAATTGCAACACAGGAGCATCGACCTGAGACCCACCCTGCCACAACCGTGCAGGAATTCCAGCAACTCCGTGAAAGGTCGCGATCTGTGATTCGTGGGCCAGTTCGGCGCGTGCCGCCAGCACATGCACCGGTTCATTCGCGCTTCCTGGCTGCCGATAACTTGCCTTCACCGACCCATCGGCCGTGGAGTCGCCGCTCTCTTGTTCCATCACCACCCGGTCGGCCCAAAGTACGCTCGTCCCATCGTCCACTTGCACATTGCCTGTCAACGTTGTCCTCTGCAGTTCGCCATCATAGGCCGCCCGCTCCGCCGTCGCCCGCTCCTCAGCCGGAGCAGCCGCATCCCCGGGTTTGCGCGCAGGCAGCTCCGTTATCACGACATGCCCGAACTCCGTCGCATCGGAGATCGCATCGCCACCCTGAGCACCTGACCCTTTCCCCGCCACCTGCCCTTTTGGGATCCCGGCCACCCCCTGTTCGCCCGTCCCACCCCGAAAATGCGCCACCAGCGAGTCGCCGGACCCGGTGCTCACCACACCAGTCGCACTCACCCGTTTCAGCGAGCTGTGTCCTTCTCCACGGACCTCAGAAATATGATCCACACTCCCAATCTCGACAAAGTGCCCGGTCAAAACGTCACCGCCCAACCAACTGCTCTCCGTTCCACCCTTCGCAATCGCGTTCACGACCTTCACACGCGCCTCTCCCGTGGCAATCGCCTCCCGCAATCGCGACCTCCCCGCCGAATCCGCCGCCAACGCCAACTCCACTGCTGCGGCGCTCAACTCCCGCTCGTTCCACGGCTCACCCGCTGCTTGAGAAGCCCGCACTCGTTCCCTGACTTCCACCGCACCGGTCATCCTCAAATGCTCCATGCGTCCCTTGCTGTCGAATCCCGCCCGGGCATTTGCCGCCGCACCTTTCGCCTGTCGCAACGGATCATCTAAGCCATACTTCACCCCACCCGTCATCACAGCCGACTCCGGCTGATTTTGCGCATTCAAGATCAGCTCCCCACGCGGAGCCACCACGCTCCCTCCAGCGCCGTTCGTCAGCGTCACCTCTCCCTCCGCTTCCACGCTCTCGGCCGAACCATCGCTTCGCAGGCGAACCACCACATGGTCACCCCGCGCCGTCTGTCCCTCTTCCCCCTTAGCCTTCCCGCCCACAGAAACATACTTCGCCATCGACAGCACTACGGTCTTCCCTGATCTGTCGAGCACTGCATGCGAAGCCGTCAAAAGCACCGGCTGATCGTGCTCCAGACCGTTCACCTTCACCGCCGACTGCAGCACCACAACGCCCGTGTCCGAGTTGTACTCTGCCCCAACTGCATGTCCCGTCAAACCACCCGATTCAAACTCAATGTCCTTATCCGTCGCCGCGACCCCCAGTTTTTGCAAAAACACAAGCCCACTGGTCGTCACATGAATCAGACGCGGATCCCGGCTTTCTTGCCCGCTTCCGTGCAGATCTTTCCCGGCGGCATAGTCCATCTTTGCCTTCGCATCTGCCGCTTCAGGCGCCTGCAGATCGATATGCACCTCGCCCTCCGCACGGACAATGCCGTTCGTTTGGTCATATTCAAACTCGTTGCCGTAGATCCGGTCGGCTCTGTCTTGTTTGCGTCCGTATAGAACAATCCCCACATCATGGAGCGTCATCTTGCCATCCGCCCGCTCCACCGCCTTGGCCGCATGAATCGTATAAACGGTTCGCCCCTGCACCGACTGCGAATACGTAACGTTATTGGTTTCGCGGCGAATGTCGATTCCCAGCTTTGCCGGAAGATTCGCCAGGAACCTGTGCTTTCGGTAATGCGCGTAACCCAGGAAGGCTGCAACCACAACGAACAAGCAGGCCCGCACCCACCAGCAACCAGACCCGCAGCCGTTCTACCGAAACGCTCATTCCTCCTCTATCTTCTCACCCAAAGCTCAAAGCGTCGTTGGACAAACCTGACATCACAAAACCTCCTCGCCTCTCATCCGTATTTCTCCGCGCAATCCGCGGTCGCATCGGGACTAAACTATCCCTATGGCCGATCAGCTCTACCTAAGCCTCTGGTTCCCCAACTTCCGCTTCGACACCCTCCCCGCGACCCTCGTCTCGGTCATGCGCCAGTTCGCCCTCATCAGCGGGAACCCCCGCGTCTGGGCCGCCAGCGCCTACCCAATCAGCTTCAACGAAGCCCCCGCCTACCAGCGCCTTTACGTCAACGACGACCGCTCCGAGGAAACCTCCGCCTCCCTCATCGAAAATGCAGTAGCCGAGGCAACCGAGCAACTCCACGACGACACCGCCTACGAGTTCGAGATGCGATGGAATCTCTGGGCGCCCGACGCGAGCGCCAATCAAGTCGCCGAAGCCGCAACACTCGATACCCTCTGGAAGCGGCAGCCCGCAACCGTCCGAATCATTGGCTTCGGGCCCGGCTTCGACGATGCCACCTTCGAACAGAACGGGCACATCCGCATCGACTTCGGCCTCGACACGCCTTGGCTCGCCGAAACCCTCGACGACGAGGACCTCGACGAAGACGCCACCAAACACATTCAGCAAAACGTCGAGATGCTCCTCGCCTTCACCCTCTCGGTCGAAAAAAACTGTGGCATCAGCAGCCGCCTCCTCTGGACCGAATCCGGCGAACCCCTCGCCCAAAAGCTCATCGACCGCCTCCAGCGCGTCAACTGACGTCTTTACGAAAATCGAAGAAAACCATTACGACTTTCTTACGGATCATTACTCCTTTCTTACGGACGCGGTGTTGAAATACTCTTCGGCGGTGAAATAGAGCCGCCAGGAGAGAAGTTTAATGAACACGTTTCGCACCCGCAGACCGCTACTCGTAAACGCCACGCAATGCCGCCAACCCGCCGTCATCCTCACCGACTCTGGACAGCGGAAAGCCTACCCAGGCGACTGGATCATTGAAGGCGAGAACCACGAGCGCTACATCGTCGACAACACGTTTTTCCAGCGGACCTTTGCCCCAATCCCATGGGAACCCTCCGACGAAGGCCGCCACTACGGCAGCTAGCTCTCCACCTCCGACCGAATATCAACCTAAACCCGAATCACTCCGGCCCATCACAACCCGGAAAGAAGAAAAGTGCAGTGTCCTATGGCATTGTCCGTCGTTGAACCCCCGGCCCCCTCGTTCTCGCAATCACTCACAATCCCCTTCATCACAACGGAAAGCGACCTCCGGGCAAGCCCCCTGCGAACGCGCAAAGCACAGCTGCAGGACGCCGTCGCCATCTACCAGCTGATCGAGAGCTTCACCTGCGACGGCACCCTCCTCCATCGCTCTCTTGAAGAGATCCGCGCCAACATTCGCACCTTCACCATCGTCGAAACGGGCTCTCACCAGTTCGTCGGCTGCGCCTCACTCCACGTCTACGGCCCATACCTTGCCGAGGTCCGCTCGATCGTTGTCCATCCCGACATCAAGGGACAGGGAGCCGGAGGCCTCCTGGTCCGCGCCCTCCTCGATCAAGCCAACGCCGGCGGAATTAAGTGCGTCTGTCTCTTCACCCGCATCCCAGCCTTCTTCGAACACTTCGACTTCCGCATCGCCAACCGTCACGCCTTCCAAGACAAACTGGCAAAGGACTGCATTCGCTGTGCCCGGCGCAACGCATGCGACGAAATCGCTATGGCCATCGGAGAACTCCCTCCAGCTGGCATCATTGCCGCGAAGCCCCTCCGCCACGCGGACCTGGTGCAGTTGAAGTTCTGAACCTGGAAAGTTACCTGCATGACCCAAAAGGCACATTCACCGCCCGTTATCGTCGCATATACCATTCGCTACATGGCCCTTGCAGACAGCATTTTCCGTCATGGATCATTGCCCGCAGGAGCTGGATCGCCAACTCGCAGCGAATGAAGACTTACAAAAGCCGGCAAGTTCCCGCTTATCTCTCTCGCGCATCAATCGGCGAGAATCACACAGGAAGATAAAGATGGAATACACACAACAGAACGATCAGATTTCAATGTATCAATCGAACTCTCGTGCCGAAGACGGCCCTGCCGATCGCCCCTCACTCGCCATCTACGAAGGCGTCGTCATTCCCCTTGCAACACTCGGCGCTGCCCTCCTCTTCGTCGTTGGCGCGATCATCCTTACCCACTAACCGGCGACAACGATCTCCGAGAAGTCGGCAATACCCGAGAAGTTGCTCACGATCTTTGTCAACAGCCATAACCGGCCCGCGCGGACCTTCGGATCAGGATCCATCACCATAACCTGATCGAAAAACGCATCCACCGAAGGGCGCAGCGTCGCGATCGCCTCAAGCGCACCCCTATATTCACGCCTCTCGGCCATCTTCTTCACTCGATCCGCGATCTCTTCTTCCTTTGTCACTAACTCCAGTTGCGCCGGATGAATGGTTCCACCGTGCCCTTCTTCCCTCGTCGGCAGCTCACCCTTCTCCTTCGCCTGCGAAAGAATATTCTTCATCCGCTTAAACGAAGCTGACACGGCCTCAAAATCGGCAGACCCGCGAACCGCAGTCAAAGCCTCCGCGCGCGCCACCGCATCACGGACGTCATTCGCTCCAGCAGCAAGCACTGCCTTCACCACGTCATAAGCCTGTCCTTTCGCCTCGCGCAGATAAAACTCAAGCCGCTCCGCAAAAAAAACCTCCGCGCCAAGCCGAACCGCCTCGCTGACCGAAGCCGCATCGACAATATCCCCAAGCGTCAGCGGTAGCGGAACCGTCGTCTCCGCCAGGATCTTTACAATTCCATTCGCCGCTCTGCGCAACGCAAACGGATCCTTCGACCCCGTCGGCTCCAACCCCAGTCCGAACATCCCGGCGATCGTGTCCGCCTTGTCCGCAACAGCGAGCAATGCCCCTTCCGTCGTCCGCGGAACGGTATCGTCCATCGACTCCGGCTTGTAGTGGTCATAGATCGCTTCGCCCACAGCAGCAGGAAAACCCTGTGCGCGCGCATAGAGTCCGCCCACCACACCCTGCAACTCCGTAAACTCCTTCACCAACTCGGAAGTAAGATCCGTCTTCGCGAGCGAGGCAGCTGTCTCCAGCGCCGCGGAATCCACCGAAACTCCCCGATCTGCGACCAGCCTGGCAAGTGCGGCAGCAACCCGCTTCACCCGTTCCGTCTTCGCCGCATAACTCCCCAAATCCTTCTGGAAGGTCACATTCTCCAGCAGCTTCACCCGCTCCACCAGCGGCACCCTCTGATCGAACTCCCAGAAGAACCGGGCATCGTTGAATCGTGCCCGCAAAACCCGCTCATTTCCATGCCGAATCAAAGCCACCCCAGCCTCATCAGCCTCCGTATTCAACACCGCCAGAAAATGCGAGGCCAGCTTTCCATCCTTATCCTCTACGGCGAAATAGCTCTGGTGATCCCTCATCACTGTCACCAGCACCTCTTCAGGCAGTGCCAGGTATTCCGTCTCGAACCCGCCCAGCAGCACCGAAGGCCACTCAGTCAACTGGGTCAGCTTATCCACCAGCCCATGGTCCTCTCGCCAACGCATTCCCTCAACGCTACGAGTCACCTTATCCAAAGCCTTCCGAATCCTCTGCCGCCGGACCTCCACATCTGCGATCACAAACCCACCCAGCAGCGCATCCTCATAATCACCCGGAGCAGCCAGCGAAATCTCCTGCTCTCCAAACAGAACCCGGTGCCCATATGTAACCTTACCCGCTACATATCCACCAAATCCCACCGGCACCACCTCACCACCGAGCATCGCCACCATCCACCGCACGGGCCGTACAAACCGCTCCGGCTTACCCGGCCTCCAGTACATATTCTTCGCCCAGTAGATCCCGGCAAGTTCCTTCGGCAACTCCGCCGCAATCACCTCAGACGCGCCACGTCCGGCCCTAACCGCAGTCGCCGCGAGATACTCCCCCTTCACATTCGTAATCGTCTTCAGTTCTTCAACCGCCACACCGGCCTTCTTCGCAAAAGCCACTGCCGCCGGAGTCGCCGCGCCGTCCTTATAAGCCACCTTCACCGAAGGTCCAACCAACTCCTCGGCCAAATCTTCCTGCCGCTCCGCAACATCCTTCACCCAAACCGCCAGCCGCCGCGGCGTAGCAAAACTCTTCGCTTCCGCACCCGAGCCCAGCAGCCTCTCGCGCTCCAGCATCTTCACCACGCGCCGCTCAAGCTCCGCCTGAGCCCCGCCAATCATCCGCGCCGGAACCTCTTCCAACCCAATCTCAAACAAAAACTCCGCCATGTCGTCTATCGAACCCCTGCTTCCAAAGCCTCTCCCTGCGCCGCATAAGCCTTCGCCACCCCCACCACCAGCGTCCGAATCCGCGCCATCACACCCACCCGCTCCGTCACCGAAATCGCGCCCCGGGCATCCAGCAGATTGAACACGTGCGAGCACTTCAGCGCAAGCTCATACGCTCCCAACACCGGAAACCGCTTCAGCGTCAGCTCATCCATCTTGTCGAAGCCCTTCGCCTTTCCGAGCAACGCCAGGCACTCCGCCTCATACAGATTCAAATGCTCCCACAGCTTCCCGACGTCCGCATAATCGAAACTGTAAGCCGAAAACTGCTCTTCCTCCGCCAGCCGAATCTCGCCATACGTCACCTCGCGCCCCGTCTCCGGTTCCACCGCCCACACGATGTCATAAATCGAATCCACATCCTGCAAGAACCCTGCAATTCGCTCCAACCCATACGTAATCTCACCCGAAATCGGGTCCAGATCCATCCCTCCGCACTGCTGAAAGTAAGTGAACTGCGTTATCTCCAGCCCATCCAGCATCACCTGCCAGCCCACACCCCATGCGCCGCCGACCGGCCACTCCCAGTTGTCCTCTTCAAACTTGATGTCGTGCTCCCGCAGGTCAATCCCGATCGCTACCAGCGACTCCAGGTACATCTCCTGAATATTTACGGGTGGCGGCTTCAAAATCACTTGCAACTGCGTATGCCGAAACAGCCGGTTCGGGTTCTCCCCGTACCGCCCGTCCGCCGGACGCCGCGATGGCTGAGCGTACGCGATCCTCACGGGCTTAGGTCCCAGCACGCGCAAAAACGTATCCGGAGACATCGTTCCGGCCCCAACCTCAACATCGTACGGCTGCTGCAGCACGCATCCGCGGTCGGCCCAGAACCGCTGTAGCGTAAACAAAAGCTCCTGAAAGGTCAGCGCACTCTTCTCGCCAACCCGCGACACCAATCCACTCATAACTCTCTCTTGAAATCCGGCAGTCCTTCGATTCTAACTGGTCGCCAGTTCTCTCACTTCGGCTTTGCTGCGCTCTTCGGCTTACCCTGCTCCGGCGCAGCCGACGGCCCGGTTTGGATCGTCGTCGGGTCCCCGGCCAAAGCTGCATCCGGCAGAGGCACAGTGATCCCGGCTGGCCTGATGATGTAGTTGGATTTTGCAACCTTCACCTGCATCACGTGGGTTCCCGCTGTCGAATTGAACGCCCGTGGAAACTCCACAATATAGCGCCCCCGCACCATCGTCACGAATTGTCCGAGGACCATCCCCAACGACTTCGTATCGCTGGCCGTCGTCACAACTCCGCCGCTCAGTTCAGTCACCGAGGTCCACCCTTCTTCTACCTCCTTAGGCCCGGCATTGATTCCAAAGGGGGCGCCCCCGCTCCGTCGACCCACCGTCGGCCCGCCTCCCCACGATTGGTACTCGACATAACGTAGCCCGAAGATCGCCGTACCGTTCTCCTGAGCGAACGTCGCTAACTCGTTCCAGCTATGCTTGCTCCCCCCATCCTGTCCGTCCGTGACCGCAAGAATCACACGCCGCCCCGATAGTTTCGAGGTCTCCACCCCCACCGCGGCCAACGCGTCCCATAGATGAATGGTCTGTCCGCAGCTCTGTTTGTGCCGTTTGCGCAGAGTCCATGACTCGAGCACTGCATCCGTACCCCGCTTCACAACGACGCTATCACCCGGCACACCTGCCAGCGATCGCATAAGCGAACAATCCATGGCATATAACGAAATCCGGTCGCGCGAATGCAGCGACGACCGGGCAAGCTCCGCCAACGCGTCGCCAATCTTCGGCATCAGCACGGCAGTATCCCCGTTTACGTCCAGCAGAATCGATAGCGCAATCGGATCGTCTCCCTCCGGCCGCACATGAATAGCTGGAAACCAGGGTCCATCGTCAATGCTGACCGAGAACCTGTTCTCCGCAATCGGCTTCTTGATCAATTCAAGACTCGGCCCCAGAACCAGCGTCGGTATCTGGATCAGGTTGGTATACACATGCAAAGTAGGAACGCCGCCGTCCACCACCTTCGGCTCATCCTGCGCGTCCGCGACGCGGAGCATCCAGAAAAAAAGACCTGACATCAAAAGCAAGAACACGCGACCTCGTGACAGGGAGTCACATCCAACCGTGGTGCGGCTTGCCATCACCGAAGTATGACAGAACATAACCGGCAACTCCATCACGGACTCAGGTCTGCCGTTCAGCGTTCACCATGAATCAACGACAACCGCTTTAGGATTCTCACAGAGGAGAAGGAACACCCGCGGGCATCACTCGATAGGTCGATCGCGCTATCGCGAAAAAGCGGGGACCAGCATCACAACGAGTCCAGCGACGCACCCGAGCAGAGCAACGGCCCCACCCAGCCGTAAACTCGTCCGCCAATCCAGCTGTTTCCCAATCGCGCTCAGTGAGTAGATGCTCACGGGCCCCAACGTACAAAGCAGGGCGGCGACATATGGCACTGGCGCCCCTGCATGGTAGAGAACGTATGCCAAAGCCCCATCGAGTGCCATCGGCACAGGAAGCAATGTCCCAAATATCGCGACGCAAACGACGCCAAACACCGACACCGGCAGATGCGTCCCATACGCCGGAATCATCTCCGCCGCCGACGCTCCAATGACGGCAGCCAACAGCATCCACGGCAACGTCAAAAATGTAAGACGCAACAAATTCCGCAGATAAGTACGGCCAAACGTAACTAATCTCGGGATCATCGCCTCGTCCACTGCCGGAACGACAATCGTCCTTACCCCCAACTCGTTCTCCCGCACCAGCAGCGGCAACGCCGCGAGTAACAATACAGGAACCACCAATCGCATTGCCGCAAGCGGCAGCGGAAACAACACAAACACCATCGCCACGATAACGGGATTAAAGCTGGGTGAACTGATCATCGCCGCCAGAGTCAGCCGTGTGCTCGCGCCACCAACCAGCAGGCTCTGGGCAACGGGAGTAGCGCAGTTAGTACAAACCCCCAACGGCGCGCCCGCCACCGCCCCACAGAGTACATTCCCTGCCGCCGACGAAAATCGTTTCGGCGCCGCCATTCCCGCCAGCAAAGTCATCATCGCCGCGCCAAACGGAAGCGCAAAGTACATCCCAAACCGGTTCGTATACAGCCAGTTGACGCTCGTCCGCATGACTCTGGTCGGCGCCGGCATCTCCGGACTCACCTTCAACAAGGCGTCGAACGAGATCGCTCCCGCGACCTTTACTCCCGTTCCCGCATGCAACTTCTTCAAAAGCGCGGGATACCGCTGTTGACTCCAGAAGATCAGCACCGCGCCCACAGCAATGAGTGCGGCGAGGGCGACTTCAAGCGAGCGCCGGCGAGGAGTTGAAACGGAAAACGAGGTTGTGCTCATAGGGCGGTAAGTCTATCGCACGCTCTCCGCCGTTGAACATCCATCATTAGGTGGAGTTGCGGTCATCAACTCGCTCTCTGGTTCCAATGCAGAGCCCTCCGGCGCGCCCACCAATCATCCCCCGGCTAAGGCACCAGGAGTTTCAAGGGAATAGCATCCGCCATCGCCTTATACCCCGCTGGCGAAGGATGCAGCCCATCCCCCGAGTCATATGCCGTCAACATCAAATTCGGATTGGCCGGGTCCCGCATTAACTTGTCGAAATCCACCACCCCATCAAAATGTCCCGGCTCCCGAATCCAGGCATTGACCGCCTGTCGATCCGCCTCACTCTCTGGTCCGGGGTGGTAGTACTTCGATCCGCCGTCCGGCAGTATCGTCGCCCCAATCACCCGAATCCCGTGCGCATGCGCCCGCACAATCATCTGCGCATAAGCCCCCTCCATCCGTTTCACCAAAGCCGCATGCGCCTCCGCCGAAGCATCATGATCTCGCGTCAACGTCCCCAGATCATTAATTCCCTCCAGCACAATCACACACTTCACCGCCGTCTGCGCAATCACATCACGATCGAACCGCGCCAGCGCATTCGGCCCAAGCCCATCCAGCAGCAACCGGTTCCCGCCGATCCCTTGGTTCAGAACTCCCATCCCCCGCGTCGATTTCTCAGCCTGCATCCGCGCCGCCAGAACATCGGTCCAACGATCGTTCCCGTTCGTCGTCGCTCCATGCCCATCCGTAATCGAATCACCCAGCGCCACCACCGCCCCCAACTTCTCTGCCCCTACTACATCCACGCCAGAGATCTGGTACCAATGCTCCACCTTCTTCGCATCCGGCAGATTCGCCGCCGACACGAGATCTCCATGCGCCACATAAGACGTAGCCCGCGACCCGGGGTGCCCAGTCTCTCCCACCGGCGGCTCGTCATAATGAATCGAAATCGCCACGCTGGAAAGCGGCGCCGCAGAAAACGTAACCGCATCCGATACATACTCCGCCCCCGCCGGAATCATCACATCCGGCGCCCCGCCGAACATCACCGCCGTATCGCTCGCCGCGTCAATCGCACTCTCAGCAGCAGACATTGGCCGGGCCACATGCACCGCCGTCAGATGCAGCGGCTGCGTCCCAAACGCATTCGAAACCCGCACCCGCAGCTGCGTCCCACCCACCGAAAGATGCACAATCTCCCGCAACGTCCCATCCCGTATCAACTCCGGATCAAGAAGATTCGCCGTCTCAGGAATCTGCTGCGAAGTCGCCCACGACCCAACCCAGTGCTCGGCAGGCTGCGCTCCCGACTGCCGTACCCCAACTAAGACCATCACACAAATCAACACCTTCATCTGTCCTAAATACATTTCGTCGCCTCCAAAGCCCGAGCACTCACCAGCCTCCGCTCCAAATTCCTTTCCAGCGTCTCCACCGCAAACCGCCGCAGATCCGCCCCGCGAGCCTGCGGCCAGTCCTCCTCCGCAAGCCCCTTCACCGTTCCTCGAAAGATCCTCTGCGCCTCATTCGCCGACTCCGCCGACAACGCCGCACTCCCACCCCGCCGGTCATCTCTGCAAGTCACCCCATCGCCGTTAGCCGAATACCAAACCGTCCCCCCGCGCAGGTCTAATCCACACACCACACAATGCCCAAGCTCCGGCATCCACCCCATCAGCCTGCTCATCCACAACGCAAAATAAGTCACCGGCAGCCAAACCCGCCCCACCTGCATCTCCTCCAACACCGCCAGCACCAGCCGAAACACCGCATCCTCAATCGCCCCCTCCGGCAAGACCTCCTCCACCACCTCGGCCACAAACTGCAGAGCCGCCGTCCGCGCGTAATCCACTGGTCGGCTCAGCGGCGAGCTCAGAATCTCAAACGCATCCAACCGGACCAACTCCTGCTTCGGCTTCTCCGCATACGAAGCCCGCACATACGTCATCGGCTCCAGCGCCCCGCCAAACCGTCGCCGCGACCGCAGCGCATGGCGAGCCACACCCTTCACCCGCCCCTGCTCCCGCGTGAAAAGGCTCACCAGCAGGTCAGCCTCCTGAAACGGCCACACCCGCAGCACAATCGCCTCACTCTGCCGTTGGATCATCCTTCACCGGCCAAACTGCCGCAGATGATGGTCCGCATGCAGATACCCCCACCGCATCCAGTCCGCTTCCGTCATCGGCCCAAACATCGGGTGCCAGGCGGCAAAGCGATTCTCACGCGCCAGCCTCTCCACCTTATCGATCGCAACATTGACCAGTTCGTCAAAGTTAGCATCGGAATGCGAAGCCATCGCTCGTTTAAGCTCCGGTGCTGTCCGCATGTTCTTCGTCCACCGCAAACCCGACCGCAGTGCCATCCACTTGACCAACACCGGCGGCAGTCCCTTCACCGGCCGAACCAACCTCTCACCGAAAGCCACATCGCACGAGCAACTCAGATGCCGCACCATCTGCCTCGCCGTCATCTTGCCCCAGCGCGGACGATCGTCCGCCCTCAACTTCCGTAGCCTCTCCCTTGTCTCCGCGACCACCAGCGGCGAGGCAAGACTCTTCATCCCTCCATCCCCCCAAAGCAAAACCGCGCAGCCTCAGGGCCACGCGGTCGCAAATCAAACCAGTCGCAATCTACCGCCCGAAGTGTGAAGCATTCTTCGTCTGATACTCCGCCCACTTCTCAGGAAGGTCATCGCCAGCATAAATCGCCGAAACCGGACACACCGGAACACACGCGCCGCAGTCAATGCACTCCACCGGATCGATAAAGAGTTGATCTGCCTCCCCGTGTCCCGCCTCATCCTTCTTTGGATGGATGCAATCCACCGGGCAGGCATCCACGCAAGCTGAATCCTTCGTCCCGATACACGGTTCTGCAATCACATAGGCCATTGCTAAAAATCTCCCTTACGCCAATTCTGGAATTCGCCAATCATCTCTGGGCTGAACACGATTCTAGCAGCACAACCGCACCCGCCTGCAAAATCATACATCACCCTCAAAACCACAGCCAATCAGACTGCCGTTCCTTCCGCCAACCCTCGCTGTTCCCTCACCCGATCCGCCAGTTCCACCGGGAAAATCCTCTCCCTCGACCCCTCAATCTCCTCTGCGGTCCACCACCGCATCTCCCGCATCATCCCAATCTCCTCCGGAGTCACCCCCGCCAATCGAGGCTCATCCCGTCCACACCGCCCTCGAAACAGAAAGTCCTGATTATCCTGCATCTCCCCTTGGTGCCAGAACTGGTTAGCATCGCGATAAACCGGTCCCTCAACCGCCACCGAGAGCCCCAGTTCCTCATTCAACTCCCGCGCCGCCGCTTCAGCCTCGGTCTCGCCGCCTTCAATCTCCCCACCCGGCAAAGCCCAAAACACAAACTCCCCATCCGGCCGCAGCGCCACAAATCGAATCAACAATACCGCCCCGCCCTCATCGAACAGCATCACCCGCGCCGTTCGTCTCTTTCTCACCTCTCCCCCGCCTGCCGCCTCCGCGCAAACTCCGCCGGAGTAGCAACCGGCTCCATCTCTCTGCCCGCAAACATCTCCGTAAACAAATAAACCATCTCCCCTTGAATCCGCCCGTTCGTAGCCAGCACCTCGCGGCTATCCAGCGTAAACGGCCCCCCATCGAAGTGCGTCACCGTCCCCCCAGCCTCCCGTACCAGCAATACACCCGCCGACGTATCCCACGGATTCAAATTGAACTCCCAGAACCCGTCCAGCCGCCCGCAAGCCACATATGCCAGGTCCAGCCCCGCACTCCCCGCCCGCCTCACCCCATGCGACCGCAGTGTCACCTCCTGGTAGAAGTACACATTCGGGTTGTCATGTCGTTTCTTGCTCGGAAAGCCCGTCCCCGTCAAAGACTCCTGCAGCGTAGCTATCTTCGAAACATGTACCCGCCGCCCGTTTAACCACGCGCCTTTGCCCTTCTCCGCCACAAACATCTCATCCCGCAGCGGATCGTAGATCACCCCCGCGATCAATTCACCATCCGCATCCGGTGCCAACCCCGTCACTCTGCGCTCCAGGCCCAAAATCACGCAAAACGCAGGAAACCCATGCGCAAAATTCGTCGTGCCATCCAACGGATCGACGTACCAGCGGTACTCACTCTCAAGCCCGCTCCTCGTCCCCTCCTCGCCGTAGACCCCATGCGACGGAAACGCCGCCTTCAGCCTCGAAACAATCAGCCTCTCGGTCGACCGGTCCGCCTCCGTCACCAGATCCACATCGCCCTTGTACTCCGTCTCCACACCCTTCGCGTAAAAATCACGCAGCAATGCACCAGCCTCCCGCGCAATCTTCTCCGCCTCACCTACAAACTCAAACGAATCAACTCCCATCCAGACACCTCACAAACAAGTACACCACAGGCCACAACCGCGAAAGCCATCATCGGCTCTGATCCGTTTTGATCCGTGTCATCGGTGTAAATCCGTGTTAAGCCTTAGAATCCGCGCCGATCAACGGGTCACCGAGCGTCCGCGTAATATCCACTCCGGTAACGCAGTTCATAACTCCCACGAAGATCCGCATTCGCCATCCGCACCTTGATCGCCCGGTACGAGTCGTCCATCCCCCGCTTCGGCGCGTAATACCCGAGCAGATACTGTGTCCTCAGATCATCCGAAACATGCTTGAACGCCGGCTCCAGATCCTTCGGATCCACAACGTAATAATACTTCCCACCCGTATCATTCGCCATCTGAATCAGAGCATGCTCCCCTGCCACATTTCTTCCCGCATCCGCGTAGATAGGCACGATAATCAGCGCATACACCATAGCGCCCGCCCGTTGAGCCTCCTCCATCGCCTGCGTATACTTCGACCCCTTCACCGTATCCCCGCCATCCGTAATCAGCACCACCACCCGCCGTCTTCCATCCGCAGCCGAAGTCCCCGCCAGCCGTTCTGACGCCAGATAAACCGCGTCAAAAAACGCCGTGGCATCGCCCCGCTGCACGCTATTAATGCCCGCCTCGATACGCTTCTTCTGATTCGTAAATGGCACAAGCTCCCGCACCGAGTCGGAGAACTCCATCAAGTCCAGCTCATCCTGCTCCCGCAGCAGTGCATTAACAAAATGCTTCGCTGCCTCTTTCTCCAATCGCTCATTCGACAACACGCTCTCGCTCGTATCGATCGCCAGCACAATCGAAAGCGGCGTCGTCGTCTCCCTCTCAAAGATCCGGATCTCCTGCAGCTTCCCATCCTCAAGAATCTGAAAGTCATCTTTGACCAGCCCGCCCACTGGCGAACCATTCGCATCGACAACATTTAGAGCCACATTCACCAGCCGCGTCTGCACCTCGATCGTCGGAAAACCACCCTTCGGAGACTCGTCCTTCTGGGAGCTCCCCTTCTGTCCCCCATTGCTCTGTCCCCCGCTCACCGGCGCCACCTGAGCGTCGTCTTCCGTCTGCGGAGCCTGCGTTCCATTCTGCGGAGGCGGCTTGCGAACAACCGGCGCCTGCGCCATCGCGGCACCCTGCAGCAATAATCCCGCACCCAACACCAGACCGGCTAGCCTCATCCCCGCATCTCCGGCGAAGCGGCAATAATCTCCTCCGGAAACGGCTCCCCATCCGCCCAAATCGCCCCATCCACAAACTGCTCTTTCTTCCAGATAGGTACTGTCTTCTTCAGCGTATCGATCAACCACCGGCAAGCATCAAACGCCGCTCCACGATGCGCGGAGGCCACCACCACCAGCACACTCGTCTCCCCAACCGTCAGCCGGCCCAGACGATGCACCAACGCCACATCCCGCACGCTAAACTTCGTCACCGCCTCCCCGGCCAGCCCTCGCATCTGCTCCAGCGCCATCTCCCGGTAAGCCTCATAGTCCAGATACAGTGTCTTCCGTCCGCGCGAATTATCCCGCACAACCCCGTCGAAGACGCACACCGCCCCATCCGGCCCCGCCTTCATCGCGGCCACAATCTCCGCCGACGGAATCACCCCGTCCGTAATCTCAACCCGCATACCGTTCCAATCCGCCGCTCACCGGAGGCAGCAGCGCAAGCTCATCTCCATCCTTCACCACGTCTTCTGCCTTCGCATACTCCTGGTTCACCGCCACAGCAATCGAGTCCCACGCAAAGTCGGTAAGTCGCTCTCTGTAGACGTTCAAAACCTCGGCAACGGTAGCTCCCTCGACCAACTCCAGCCACTCCTGGGAGCCACCAAGCCGATCCCGAAGCACCCCGAAGTAAAGCACATGCACACGCATCTCAAGAGAATATCTGACTGCCCTTCAAAGCAGCCATCCCGAAACAAGCCCCCTCAAAATTGCGCCACGCGCCGCATGCCAATAGCATGGTTTCCGGTATGAGCACCCTTCCCTCCGCGCCCTCCGAAGTCATCGACTCCCACCATCATCTCTGGCGCTACTCACCCACCGAATACGGCTGGATCGACGCCACCATGACCGCTCTCCGCCGCGATTTCCTCCCCGCAGATCTAGTCCACGAACTCACGCAAGCCAACATAGCCGGAGCCATAGCCGTCCAGGCACGCCAAACCCTCGAAGAGACCCATTGGCTACTCGAACTAGCCCGCACCTGTCCCCAGATTCGCGGCGTTGTAGGATGGGCCCCCATCGCATCCCCCAGCTTCGAAGCATCCCTTCCTCAACTCGCATCTCAGCCAAAGCTCGTAGGCCTACGCCACGTAGCCCAGGCCGAACCCGAAGGCTTCCTCGACTCTCCCGACTTCAACCGTGGCATCCGCGCCCTCACCCGAACCAACCTCGTCTACGACATCCTCATCTTTGAGCGCCAACTCGAAGAAGCCATCCGCTTCGTCGACCGTCATCCGCAACAAATCTTTGTCCTCGACCACATCGCCAAACCCAAAATCGCAGCCCACGAACTCGAACCCTGGCGCACTCACATCCGCGAGTTCAGCAAGCGCCCCAACGTCTCCTGCAAACTCTCCGGCATGGTTACCGAAGACTCCTGGTCCACGTGGTCCCTCGAATCCCTCCGCCCCTACCTCGACACCGCAGTCGAATCCTTCGGCCCCAACCGACTCCTCGCCGGCTCCGACTGGCCCGTCTGCCTCGTAGCCACTACCTACGCCGAGTGGTGGCAGACCCTCCGCGACTACTTCCAAAACTTCACCCCCGAAGACCGCACAAAAATCTTCGGCGCAAACGCCACCCGCATCTACCGCATCCGGTAAAACACCCACAAGTTCCGAAGTCCCTAGTCCCTCAGATTCATAAATCCCCCATCCAACAAATAATCCACTCCAGTAATAAATCCCGCCTCATCCGAACACAGGTAAAGCGCAAGGTTAGCTACCTCCTCCGGCTCTCCCATCCGCCCAATCGGCTGAGCCGCAGAGAGCTTCTCAAACATCTCCGCCTCTTTGCCCGGATAGTTCTTCGCCAGATACCCATCAACAAATCCCGTATGCACCCGCGCCGGCGAAATCGCGTTGCACCGAATCCCCTTCTTCAAAAAATCCCGTGCAATCGAGTAAGTCATCGCCAGCACCGCACCCTTGCTCATCGAATACGAAAACCGGTCCGAAAGCCCGCTCGACCCTGCAATCGAAGCCATATTCAAAATCACCCCACCACCGTTCTCCACCATCGACCCGATACAAGCCCGCGTGCAGTGATAAACACTCTTCACATTGATCTGAAACACCCGATCAAAGTCCGCATCCGCGGTCGTATCCACCCGCCCAATCCCGGCAATCCCCGCATTATTCACCAGAATATGAATCCGCTCGCTCCCAACCAGCGCTCCAAAGACCCGTTCGACCTCACCCGGATCCGCCACATTGCACGCATGCGCCTTCGCACTCCCACCAGCTTCAACAATCTTCCCTACCGCCTCATTGGCAGCGTCCATATTCAAATCGACGATATGAACCTTCGCCCCCGCAAGCGCAAACTCCGTGGCAATCGCAAACCCAATTCCACTAGCCCCACCCGTAACAATCGCCGACCGCCCATCCAACCGAAACTTCGATCCCGCCGAACCAGGTTGCATAAACATCCTCACGTAATATGTTCACTTAGCCATCCAATTGTAGAAGCTCGCGCCCAACACACCCGCAACGAGGAATGAATGCAGAGCAACGAAGAGCGCTACCGGCAGGCCGTCGAAGCATCCGCCCCACCCCTCCCCAAAATACCCCGCCCAATCGTTATCCTCGGAGCCGGAGGCATCATTCGCGACGCGCACCTCCCCGCCTACAGCAAAGCCGGCTTCCCCGTTATCGCCATAGCCGACCCCGCACCAGCCAAAGCCGCCGACCTAGCCAAAGAACGCAACATCCCTCGCGCCTTCGACTCCATCCTGCAAGCCATCGCCTTCGCCCCACCCGACGCCATCTTCGACATCGCCGTCCCCGCCTCGCAGATCATGACTATCCTGCCTCACCTCCCCAACGGAGCCGCCGCCCTCATTCAAAAACCCATGGGCGAAACCCTCGAAGAAGCCACCGCCATTCGCAACCACTGCCGCCAGCACGGCCTCACCGCCGCCGTAAACTTCCAGCTCCGCTACTCCCCCAACAACCTCGGCGCCGTAGCTCTCCACAAAGCCGGCCTCCTGGGCGATCTCCACGACATGGAGGTCCAGATCCGCACCTACATGCCCTGGCAGCTATGGACCTTCCTCGCCACCGCACCCCGACTCGAGATCCTCTACCACAGCATCCACTACCTCGACCTCGTACGCTCCTGGTTCGGCACCCCGCAAGGCGTCTACGCCAAAACCGTCCGCAACCCGCAAACCCCATCCCTCGCCGCCACCAAATCCTCCATCATCCTCGACTACGGCGAGTGGAAGCGCGTCTTCGTCGTCACCAACCACGGCCACGATCTCCCACCCGAATCCGCCCGCAGCTTCGTCCAGTGGGAAGGAACCAAAGGAGCCATCCGCATGGACATGGGCGTCAACCTCGACTACCCCAAAGGCCGCCCCGACACGCTCTCCTACGCCGAACGCGGTTCATCCACCGAACACTGGACATCTCTCCCCATAAAAGGCAACTGGTTCCCCGACGCCTTCATCGGCAGCATGGGCTCCCTGCAGGCCTACGTAGAAGGCTCAGTCCCCGATCTCCCCACCAACTTCGAATCCGCGTACGAGACCATGGCCCTCGTAGAAGCCGCCTATCGCTCCAGCGCGCGCCCCGCCGAACCGCTACCCATCACCCCTTAACCACGGTAGCCGTGCTTCACAAAATCCGGATCGATATCCACGCCAAACCCAGGTCCCGAAGGCACCTGGATCACGCCATTGCTATCACTTCGCAGACTCGAAGTCTCGCAGTGATACGGCAGTTCAGTATTGAACTCCTTGAACTCGTGATAAGGCCCAGAGTTCGGTATCGCCGACACAAAATGCATCATGTACACATAACCCAACCCAGTCGACGAAATATGCGGAATGCACTGTTTGCCAAAAGCATTCGCCATCCGAGCCACCTGCATGCAACGAATCATCCCGCCAAAATAAAACATATCCTGCTGCACAATCGACAACCCGCCATTCGCCACCAGCCAGCGGAAATTATGTGTGCTCGGCTCCTGCTCCCCGCCCGCAATCGGAATCTCCAGCGCATCCGCCACTGCCTTCGTCTCTTCATACCAGTCAAAAGGCACCGGCTCCTCATAGAACGCGTACTTATACTCCTGCATCAGCTTCCCAATCGGAATCGCTTCCGCAACCGTATAAGACCCATTCGAATCAGCCGAAATAATCATCTGATCCCCAAACGTCTTCCTCACCAGCGGAATCAGCTTCTCGCTCCGTCCCGGAGGCGTCTCTGCATGAGACATCCTCCCGCCCAGCTTGAACTTGATCGCCTTCGCATTCGAGATCGCCACATCGCGCTTCAGATGCTCAATCGTCTCCTCTGCCGTAATGTCGCGCTCGCCATTCGCCTGGTAAACCGAAATCTTGTTGTTATAAATCTTGTCGCTGATCAGCAATCCAATCGGCCGCTTCGACATCTTCCCGAACATATCCAGAATCGCAAACTCGATCGTCGCAATCGGTACCCAGATCGCCAGTCCCTGCGCCTTGTAGTTGTTCTCATAAACCGTCGCCGCCGGAATCAGCTCCTCAATATCGCGCGCATCCTTCCCAATAAAAAAGGGCGCGATATGCTTCACAAACATCGGATACAGCACCTCCATCTGCTGCGCATTCGAAACCGACATCCCCTCATGCCCATCCTTCGATCGCACGCGACACAGATACTGCTTCTTGTTCTTCAGCAACTCCACTGACTCGATAATCACCGGATCGGGAAACAATTCCCGTTTGAACACCGGCTCCTTCAAAATCGCGTCAAGCTTGGCATACCGCTCCTTCAAAGTCCCCGGCAATCCGTGCCGCGGCGCATTCAAAAACTGCGCCCCCGCCGCACTCGGCATCGCGGCTGCAATCCCGCCAGTAAGTGCAGAGGCAACAAACTGCCGCCGGTTCGTGGTCATCATGAACGACTCTCCTTTAAAGTGCACGCCAACTCTGTTTTGGTCCCAGTCACGATACGCCTACCAAGCTGAAAAGGACGCATCCATTCTTGCAAATGAAGAAATGCTTCTTCAATCCCGAGCAAAAAAATGGCCGCCGCGAAATTTAGCTTCGCAGCGGCCCACGCGATTCAACTTTATTCGCCGCTCTGGTTCCCGCTATCCGTATGCACGACCCGATAGCTGGCATTCCCCTGTGACCACACCAGAAGCAACAGGTCCTTCCCGGTCGGAACAGCATGCGCCTCGCTTACGAACTGCTCCGCCGAAGTCACGGGCTTGCGGTTGACCTCGAGAATTACATCTCCCTGAGTCAGGCCCGCATCCTCCGCAGGGCTAGCCGGACGAACGCCCTGCACGGCAACGCCATTCACGTTCGAAGGAATATGCAACTGCTGCCGCACATCCGGAGTAAGCTCAGCGACTGCCAACCCCAGCTTGCCCTTCTGCGCTCCCGGAGCAGCGCCATCGCTCGCAACTTCTGCATCCTTGTGATACTCGCCGACCTTCACGCTCAGCGTCTGCGGAGCTTCCATTGCGGATAATCCCCAGCTCGATCGTGGTCCCCGGAGCAATCTGGCTCACCGCAACTTGCAGCGCGCTGCCATCCTCCAACTTCTGTCCGTTCAACGAGTCAATCACATCGCCATTCTTCAACCCCGCCTTACTCGCCGGGGAATCAGGCGTAACCTGCGCTGCAATCGCGCCCGTCGCCGTCTTCAGGTTGAAGAAGCTGGCATTTGCCGGAGTCACATCGTTCAAACTCACGCCAAGATAGCCATGATGAACCGCACCGGTCTTGATCAGCTGCTCCGCCGTCGTCCGCACAATCTGCGAAGGAATCGCAAACCCTGCCCCCGCAAACGATCCGCTGTTCGAGATGATGAACGTGTTGATGCCCACCAGTTCGCCATGCGCATTCACCAGCGCGCCGCCCGAGTTGCCCGGATTGATCGCAGCATCCGTCTGGATATATCCACCCGGCTTCCGCGCATCATCCCGGTAAGGATTCTCGCGGTTCACCGCGCTCACAATCCCGCGCGTAACCGAGTTGCGGAAGTACCCAAACGGGCTCCCGAACGCCAGCACCGTCTGGCCCGGCTTCAGCTTCGTCGAATCGCCCCACGCAATGCTCGGCAGATCATGCGCATCCACCTTGATCACCGCGAGGTCGGTCAGCTTATCCACGCCAACCAGCTTCGCCGTCAGCACACGCCGGTCGTTCAGCATCACGCGCATCTGCATCGCGCCATCGACCACATGATTGTTCGTCACGATATAACCATCCGGCGAGATGATCACACCGCTGCCAATCCCATGCTCGATCTGCGGCTGCTGCGGCTGCATCCTGCCACCACCAAGCGGTCCATTCGGTCCAAAGAACTGGGCAAATCCAGGCGGCAGGTCCTGCTGCGGAACTCCCTGCTGCTGGCTCTGATCCTGCTCTCCGCTCGTCTCATGCTCGCCGCCGCGCGAGGTCACCTGGATATTCACGATCGCCGGCGATACTCGCGTCGCAACCGCCTCAACCGCGTTATCCAGCGCCACCAGCGACGAAACACTGTTGTCATCCAGCGGAGCAGGCGACGAGATCATCGCCGCATGAACGCCATTGTGATGAAAGAACATCCCAGCTGCCAGCACCACAGCCAAGGCAGCCCCTGCAGGAGCGCCGTAGCGCCCCACCTTACCTACTAATTGATTAGTTTCAAACGACATGATCGTACCTCAGCAATGATTTGAACAGCTTGGTTAAAGTTGAATAACGAGCCAGCCGCCCGCAGTAGGCACAGCTGCATACGAAGGAGTAATCACGCGGCCCTCAGTCACAGCAAAGACCACCCTCGGTCTCTCCTGCTCCTCCCACGTGGTAAGAACAACCCAACCCTGAGCCCGGCGCACCACCGGCATATCTACGCGGCTCTCCAAAGTGCGAACCGCAGCCTTAGCCCGAACAACCCGCCGGGGCTTAGCCTTCACAACAACCGGCGCCACTGGCGGATTCACCGGCATCGAAGCTTTCAGCAAAGTCGCATGCGCCCCGCTCGTCATCGCACCAGTCGAGCCGCGCTCACGAAACATCACCGGCTGAAACGCGTTAGGCGGAATCTGCACCGCGGCCGCAACCGGCACCTCCGCTCGCGAAAACGCAACCAACTGCGGACACCGCGCCAACTCAGCCGCCCCGCCCAGCAAACCCATCACCACCACACCCATCACCACGCGACTCTGGTCCGGCCCATCGCCTCAGCGCCGCGCAAAATACTATGCACTCGCCGAGCCAGCTCCGACCGCTTCTCCCACGCACTCAGCGACAACGCCGCCGCCCGACGCCCCAGCCGATGCTCCGCAAGATTCGTCAGGCAGGTCGCATAAGCCTTAGGAGCCTTCGTCAACCGCAGCACATCCTCATCGCAAGCCAGCTCACGCTCCAGGCAAAGCCGCCGCTCAACCCACATCAACACCGGATTCAGCGGCACCAACACCAGGCTCACCTTCTGCAGCAGATTCATCCAGTCATCCGCCGCCGCAGATGACCCGCCTCATGCAGCACAACCTGCTCCAACTCCTCAACCGGCAACTCCGCAAACAACTCCTCCGGCACCAGAATCCTCGGCGAGAAAAATCCAATTACGCTAGGCCGGTCCACATCCTTCGACGTGCAAAGTTCAACCCCGCGAACGCCCGCCGCAGCCAACATCGCCTCATATCCCACAACAGGCACCGCCCGCTTCCAAATCGTGCGTAACCGTACCGCACTCATCGCCAGCTTCACGCCGCGCACCAGCGAAACCGCCGCCCACAGAGCAGCAATCGCAAAACTCCACCGCACATCTACCCGAACTACCGCTGTATTCCCTGCCGCCACACCACCAACACGCAACCCATAAACATGCACCAAAGACAGAACCGCCAGAACTGCAAACACCGCCGTCCAGATCGCAAACCGCACCGTGGCAGTAGTCCGCGGAACAAGCCGCAAACAAATCCCCACCCCCGCAGCGAGCACCACTCCCTGCCAAATCCCCGAAACGAACGAGTTCGCCACCAGTCGCGAAGCGCTCTCCACACCCTGCATCAGGTTCAGATCCAATAGCCATCATCGATCCTCCCCCACGCGGTCATCCGCAGCAGCAGCAATCGCCTCTCTCAGCCGCTCCAACTCCTCAGGAGTCACCTCATCGTCCCCAATCAGCGAAAGCAGCAACCTCTCCCGTGAATTCCCAAAGAACCGCTGCATCATATGTCGAATCTCAGACCTGCTGGCCTCATGCTCAGCCACGCAAGGGACGTACAGAAACGCCCGGCCTTCCTGCCGGTGCCGCACATAGCCTTTCTGCTCCAGAATCCGCACCGTGGTCAGCACGGAGTTATAAGCCAGCGCCTCACCCTCCGGCATAGCCCCCACCAGGTCCCCCACAGCCGACTCCCCGCGCGCCCACAGAATCCTCATGAGCCGTAACTCAGCTTCCGTCAGTGTGATGGACTTCTTCGGCGGCATAAATCCCCAAGCCCGTCTCCGGAGGAACCTGCCTGCCCGAGAGCCGTTCTACCCTGTCAGACGACCAACTAAACCATTAGTTAGCGCCTCGTCTCAAAAAAATAACCTAGAGTCGAGAAATAAATCGTCGTCATTCGACCGGAGCGGAGCGAAGTGGAGAAACCCGCTTCTCCACTCCGAGAAGCCGTCACCCCACCAACTCCCGGTAATCCTCCCGCACCGGAGTAAACACATCCAGCACCTCCGACTCCTTCAGCGCCGAAGCCTGATGCTCCACCCCGCCATCCACCACAAAGCTATCCCCCTCCAGCACGTCGAACACTCGCCCATCCACATCCACCCGAATAGCCCCCTTCACCACATACACCAGTTGATGATGCGGATGGCTATGCCGGGCCCCCACCCATCCCTCTTCAAAAAAATGCCGCACCAGCATCAACTGATCGCTATGCGCCAGCACCTGCCGCACCATCCCAGCCTCCGGCGTAAAGCTCTTCGCATCACTCGTCTTCACAAAACTCATCTCATTCGTCTTCATCGACTCACCTCAAAATCCATCACATTTACTCTTACACAAGAGGGCCACCTCCCGCGATGATCCAGCTCGAAGAGATCACCATCATCGAAGCACCCATCCAACGTTGCTTCGACCTCTCCCACAGCGTCGAAGTCCATCTCCTCGCCAACATTCCCCCAGTTGGCCTGAGGCCGCTCGCGACCTGACTTTCCGCTGGCGCCGCCGAAATTTCATTGGGTAACCCGCGACTTGCCGTAGTATCGTCTCTTCCATGGCTGCCGACGACGCGAGCGATCTGCGCAGAGCCCTGGAACACAACGAGATCGTCCCCTATTTCCAGCCTCTCGTCGAACTCCGTACTGGCCTCCTCCGCGGCTTCGAAGCCCTCGCGCGCTGGCAACATCCCCAACGAGGCCTCATCCCTCCCAACGAGTTCATCCCCCTCGCCGAAAGCTCCGGCCTCCACGGCCTCCTCACCGGCGAACTCCTCCGAGCCGTCTTCGCCGCTGCCAAAGACATCCCCTCCCATCTCACGATCTCCGTCAACATCTCCCTCACCGAACTCACCGATCTCACCCTTCCCCGCCACGTCGCCGACGCCGCGCGTCAAGCCAACTTCCCCCTCAATCGCCTCGTCCTCGAGATCACCGAGAGCGCCATCGTCGGCAACACCGAAACCGCCGCCCGCATCACTCACGAGCTCAAGGAAAACGGCTCACGCCTCTCCCTCGACGACTTCGGCACCGGCTACTCCAGCCTCCGCCATCTCCAGCTCCTCCCCTTCGACGAAATCAAAATCGATGCCAGCTTCGTCCGCTCCATGGACCACACCCGCGAGTCCAGAAAGATCGCCGCCGCCGTCGTCGGTCTCGGAAACTCCCTCAACCTCACCACCGTAGCCGAAGGCATCGAAACCCAGGCCATCGCCGACATGCTCCTCTGGCTCGGCTGCGACATCGGCCAGGGCTGGCTCTACGGCCGTCCCGTCCCACCCGAACAGCTCGCCGTATCCCTTCCCGAACATATCGCCCCCGCACCCTCCCACCTCTCTGCCGAGTATCGCTCCCCCGTAGCCGAAGCCAGTCTCCCGCTCCGCCTCGAGGCCCTTCCCGCCCAGCGCCTCGCCCAGCTCAACGCCATCTATGACGGAATCCCCGTCGGCCTCTGCTTCCTGGACCATAACCTCCGTTACGTCAGCGTCAACAAACGCCTCGCCGAGATCCACCATCTCCCCGTCGCCGCCCACCTTGGCCGCTACGTCTCGGAAATCCTTCCCACCATCTATCACCAGTGCGAACCCTTTCTCCTTCGCGCCCTCGAGGGCGAACCCACAACCGGCCTCGAAATCTGCTATCCCGATACTGACGCCAAACCCGGCGAGGGCTACACCCATCTCGTCTCCTATCAACCGGCCCGCGACGAGGTCAACGAGGTCATCGGCATCTCCGTCTCCGTCGTCGACATCTCCCACCTCAAGCGAGCCGAGAAGGCCCTCGCCGAAAGCGAAGACCACTACCGCAACGCCGTCGAACTCAATCCCAACATCCCTTGGACCGCCGAACCCGACGGACTCATCAACGCTCACAGCCGCCGCTGGACCGCCCTCACCGGGCTCACCCAGGAGGAGACCCTCGGCACAGGCTGGACCCGTGCCCTTCATCCCGACGATCTTCTTCCAACCCTCAAGGCATGGGAAGAATCCCTGCGCACCGGAAATCCCATCGATGTCGAGTACCGCGTCCGTCGCTTCGACGGAGTCTGGCGCTGGATGCGCGCACGCGCCGCCCCCCGTCGCGATCCCGAGGGAAAAATCATCCGCTGGTACGGCACCCTCGAGGACATCGACGACAATAAAAAATCCGAAGAAGCACTCCGCCGCAGCGAAGCCCGACTCCATGCCATCTTCAGCTCCGTCCCCGTCGGCATCCTCATCGCCGAAGCTCCGGCCGGCCACATCGCCGCCTGCAACCCCCGCGCCGAAGAGATCCTCCGCACCTTCATCGACCCCTCCGCATCCATCGACGACTACTTCCAGCTCTCACCCGGCGCGCCCCACACTGGCCCCGATCAGCACCCCCTCATCACCGCCGTCCTGGGCGGAAGAACCATCGGGCCAAAAGAATTCCTTCGCGACTTCCCCGACGGCACCAGTGCCTGGATCAGCTTCACAGCCTCGCCCATCCTCGACGTTCAAGGCATCGTCTCCGGAGCTGTCGTCGTTCTCCGCGACATCGACGAGGAGAGACGCGAGCGTGACCGCCTCATAGAACTAGCCGCCAACCTGAAAAACCGCCTCGCCACTCACCGTTGACGAACATCAATGGCTCAGTGGCAATACCCGTTGAAAAAACCCTGACTACCGGCGTCAGACAAAGTACAATCCCCACCATCCATGCAGAACGAATCTCAGCCCACACGCACCCCTCAGCCCACCGTTCTGCCTCCGCTCCCGGGGCTCGATCTCTATGCCCGCTACCACTCCACCCGCACGGGAGGCGACTTCTTTGACGCCGTCGTCGTCGGCCCCCACATGGTCTTTCTCCTCACTGACATCGCCGGCCAGCGCGACGAAGCCCACACCATCGCCGCCGACGTTCAGGACATCCTCCGCGGCCAGGCCCCTCAACTCTTCGGCATCGACGGCATCAATCTCATGGACACCCTCGCCGCCCTCACCCACGAGATCAACCTGGCCATCTACAACGCCGCCGGCGGCTCACGCCTCGCCCCCACATTCGTCGGCTGCTTCGATCTCTCCCTCGGACTCCTCGCATACATCAATGCCGGAGGCCCTTCACCCGTCTTAAGCGACTCCGACGGCACCCGAACCCTGGGCCACGTCACCGTACCCCTTGGCCTCTTCACTCACATGACCTACGAGCCCGCCATCCAGGCCTTGGAACCCGGCTCGCGCCTGCTCCTCGTTACCAAGGGCATTCTCGAATCCCGACAGGGACGCACCGACTTCGGCGAGGAGCGCGTCGTCAATATCGTCGAAAGCCACGCCCGGGGCTCCGCTCCCGAACTCAGCCAGACCACCCTCGACCAGGCCCACGACTTCCGCAAACTCCCCTGGTACAGCCTGCAAAACCTCCCCTTCGCCAAACCTGAGCGCGGCGAGGACCTCACCGCCGTAGCCCTGGTCCGCCCCCTCGATACAACCACGAAATTGTCATCCTGAGCGGAGCAGTTCGTGCTCTATGCGAATTGCGCAGTCGAAGGACCTGCGGTTGCTTTTTGTTCCTTCGATTGCTTCTGGGTACCCCGAGGCTCTAACTGCCAGGCAAGCCGCTACTGCCCCACCCGCCAGGGCGACACATTCCCCCACCCTCGCAACTCCTTCGTCGCCCACTCCGTCGTCTTGTCCTTATGGCACGAAGTACAAGGATTCGGAATTCCCGACTGTTCCGTCTCCGCCGGCGTAATAAACCGGAACGTATGCGCACTCACAAAGTTGTCTTTGATCGTCACCTCGATCTTCGGCATATGGCAAGCCACACACGAGCTCCCCTCACTCCCCTCCGCATGATGCGTATGCTCGCTCACCGTCCCCAGTAGCCCCGCCGGATTGTCCTTAGTCTTCGCATGGCACGAAAGGCAGAGCGCATTCCCAAGCGCCCTCAAATTCGAAGGATTCTCAGCGCTATGCACCTGGTGGCAGTCAAAACACCGCATCTGCCGGTGATACATATTGCTCTGCACAAAATCGTTCCCCTGCATGCGATTCTTGTGCGCGGTCATGTCCGCGTATTGAAGAAAGTTCGTAGTCCCCGGTTTCAGCTCCTCCAGCCGCCAATAATCCACTAGCCGCTCCCCCGGCACAAACCCCACCGGCCAGTCGTAATACTTCCCCGCAATCGGATTCGTCACCGGCCGCCCCTGGCTATGGCACTGAATGCACGTATCGTTCCCTCGCACATAATCCAGCCGATTCGGATTCACGATGTTTTCTCGCGTCGGGTGCGCCACATGCAGGCTTCCCGGCCCATGGCACTTCTCTCACCCCACATTCCACTCCGTCACCTGGTGCGTCTCCACGTTGTAGTTCACTGAATGGCACCCATCGCAAGTCGGTCCCGTCGGACGGTCAAAGTTCGTCGGCCCATAGAACGGCACCCACCAGTCCGTCCCGTTCTCAATGTGATATGGCAGCCACTTCTTCTTCGCCACGTCCCACTGCGCCGGCAACGGATAGTAGTCATCCCCACGCTTGGTAAAGTACCGCTGCTTCCACCGGCTCCCATAAACAAACGCAACCTGATCGAGACCGAACGTCACCACCGGATCGGGATGAAGAAAATCCCCAAGCACGGCCTCCGGGTGCACCTTCGGATCTCGCACCACATTCGCCATCCGCGTCTTCTTCCACCCGTCGTACGCAGCCGCATGACAGCTCTGGCACTTCTCCGATCCAACAAACTGAGCCTTAGCCGTCTGCGCACGAGCCGTCGCGAACGACAACACCACAACCCCGAGCACGCAAGCCCTCACCAGCCCCGTCCGTAGCCTCATCCTCTCCCTCGCCGGTCACAGTCTCATTTCGCTAATATAGGCAACAACGGTAAAGCGATTGTCACCGCAGTGTACCCTCGAAAAAATCCCTCCAAACAAGCGGTGAACCAAAAATGCCCACCTCCCTCCAGCAGCAATTCGGCCCCATCGACATCTACCTCTTCGACCACCTCCTCCGCGGCAACATACTCCCCGGCATGACCATCTTCGACGCCGGCTGCGGCACCGGACGCAACCTCATCTATCTCCTCCGCGAAGGCTTCGAAATCTTTGCCAACGACCACAACCCCGAAGCCATCCGGCAGACCCGCGAACTCGCTGCCCTTCTCGCCCCCGCTCTCCCCTCCACCAACTTCCGCGTCGAGCCGCTTGAGTCTCTCACATTCCCCGACAACTCCTTCGACGTCGTCCATTGCAGCGCCGTCCTCCACTTCGCCCGCGACGAAGCCCACTTCAACGCCATGCTCCAAAATCTCTGGCGAGTCCTCAAGCCCGGCGGACTCCTCCTCTGCCGCCTCGCCTCCACCATCGGCATGCCCCAGCACCATCTCGCCGGCCGCCACTACCTCGCCCCCAACGGCGTCAGACTCTACTGCGTCGACGAACCTCTCCTCATGCACCTCACCGCCGCCTTCCACGCCGAACTCATCGACCCCATCAAAACCACCGTAGTCCAGGACCAGCGCTGCATGACCACCTGGGCCCTCCGCAAACAAGCAGGCTGACCCTTGGAGTTTTTGGATTAGAGTGCCGCAAATTCCTCGTCACAAAATGATGCGTCATCCCGACCGCAGCCGAAGGCGGAGTGGAGGGGGGCCCCCGCATTTCGCTCGAAGCACCTGCCCATCGATGTCAGCCTCAATCAGCGATTGGTCGGCGTTCGCCTTTAAATTCCCACCATGCCCCCCGCCGGCCAATTCACCGACCAGCCCGCCGAACAAGACCCCCGAGTCTACTTCGCCGCCGAGCGCACCTTCCTCGCTTCGATCCGCACTGGCCTCGGTCTCATGGGCATCGGCTTCGCCGTCAGCCGCTTCGGTCTCTTCCTCCGCCAACTCAGCCTCGCAGAAACCCACACCCCCGCTGGCACCACTGGTCTCTCCCTCTGGTCCGGAGTCGCCCTCGTCCTCCTCGGCGTTATCGTGACCTCAGCTCTGTCCTTCGCCACATTCAACTCATCCATCAGCTCAGCACCGGAACATGGCAGCCCGGCAAAGTCTCCCGCGACGCCGTCATCCTCGGCCTTATTCTCGCCGCCCTCGGCATCGGCCTGGCCATCTACCTCATGCTCTTCCGCTGAACATGCCCATCGCCAAACTCACCATCGAACTCGAAATCCCCCACGCCCAATCCCTCAAGGACCGCCGCCACGTCGTCCGCTCCCTCAAGGACAAGCTCCGCCACGCCTTCAACCTCTCCGTAGCCGAGCTCGACGAGGGCGTCGTCTGGAACCGCGCCACCCTCGGCGTCGCTACCATCTCCTCATCCACCAGCTATCTCACCAGCCAAATCCAGCAAATTGACCGCGCCGTCCACCGCTTTTCCGCCGCCCTAAGCGCGGAAGTCATTGATTCTTATGCCGAAATCCTCCCCGAATAACCAAAAAATCATCAAATCCTAACCCCAAATAAATTTTAACCAATACAATTTCCTCTCTCAAGTTAGGCAGATCGCCCCAACTTTGGTATTCTCTAGCGTTCGCCCTGCCAAAACGATATGCCTGAGCAACGAGCCAGAACTTACCATCGCAACCGAGTCGCCAATACCTTCTCCGAAGAGATCGGCGCCATGCTCGAAGGCGAACTCTCCGACCCACGCATCGCCCCCAGCTACGTCACCGATGTCGTCCTGGCCCCCGGAGGCAAATCAGCCCGCATCTTCGTTGCCGTCCTTGGCAGCGAAGAGGAGAAGGCGTCAACCCTTAAGGCCTCATCACGGCGCGCGCCTACATCCGCTCCCAGCTCCGCGACCGCATGGGCGTCCGTCATGTTCCCGAACTAACCTTCGCCATTGATCGCTCCCAGAAGATGACCAGCCGCATGGAGGAACTCCTCGATCGCACCCGAAAACGCGACCGGAAGCGTAACGTCGCCGACTCCGCTTCGCCGGTGACAACCAAATCATGACTCCAAGACCGAGCTCTACGAACTCCAGCAGGCAGCTCAGCCGACGAATCCCTCTCGCACGAGCGCCGCATCGCCGATCTCCTCGCTCTCTTCCGCAGCCAACCGCGCTTCCTCCTCACCTCGCACTCGCGCCCCGACGGAGACGCCATCGGCTCCGTCCTCGCCCTCGCTGAAGTTCTCGACCAGCTCGGCTGCAGGACCGACATCCTCCTCGCCGACCCGGTACCCTCCACCTCTCCGCCCTTCCCAACCTCCACCGCATCCGCCACACGTCTCCGCCAACGACGTCGATCCAACCGGCACCGTCCCCGCCATTCTGCTCGAGTGCGACGTATCGCCCGCACCGGACTTCTCGGCCTCGAAGACCCATCCTCGTCGACATTGACCATCACGCCAGCGGCCGAGCCTTCGGCTCCATCAACTGGATCGACGAGCATGCCTGCGCAGTCGCTGCTATGGTCTACCGCATCGCTATCGCGGCAGGCGTCCGCATAACCCTCGATGGCCACCTGTCTTTACGCCGCAATCCTCTCCGACACGGGAACCTTCACCTACTCCAGCACCACCGCCCACACCTTCGCTCTCGTCCACGACCTCGCCGCCCACGGAGCCGATCCAAGCCAGATCGCCCGCGACATCTACTTCTCCAATCCCGCCAGCAAAATCCGCCTCCTCGGCATCGCGCTCTCCAATCTCAACTGCGAAGGCGACGTTGCCTGGGCCTGGATCACCGCAGAAGACATGGACCGCATCGGAGCAGGCGCAGAAGACTGCGAAGGCGTCGTCAACTACCTCATCAGATCGCCGGCGTCGAATCCGCAGTCTTCCTCCGCGAAGTCCCTGACGTCAGTCAGTTCCGGCTAGTATCGCAGTAAAGGCAAGCTCGATGTCGCGCGCATCGCCGAGCACTTCGGCGGCGGCGGACATCGCAACGCCAGCGGTTGCACCCTCAACGGTCCTCTCGATGTCGCCATCAGCCGCATCCTGACCCAGCTCCGGACAGGACTCTGATAGCCTTGTTTGGCTCCTTCTAAACTGATGACCGACCAGCAACAATCCGCCGCCGTCGGCGAAAGAGCGACCACGCACTCGGCCGGTGGCTCAGGGGAGGCTGCCCTCAGCCGTCACCGTTCGCGAATTCCTCATCCTCTTCGCCGTAACCACCTTTCTCCTTCTCTACGGCCTCGTCCCTACCTTCGGCGGCGATCAACTCGGCCTCGTGGGCGCCGACGAGCCCGCTACGCCCAGATCGCCCGGGAGATGCTAGCCGCACACTCCGACGCCTGCCACGCCGTCAACGCCAAGATGGTCCCCCGCAGCCTCCGCCCTCGAGGACATCCAGGCCTCCTTCCACTGCATCGCTGGCGGCACCGTCACCCCAATCCTCTACGGCCAGCCATGGCTCGAAAAACCCGCCCTCTACTACTGGCGAGCCATGAGCTTCTTCAAAGAGTTCGGCGTCTCCGACTGGACCGCCCGCCTTCCCTCCTCCTCCGCCACCTTCGGCCTCGTCGTCCTCGTCTTCCTCCACATGCGCCGCTTCCGCCCTGGGCCACCTCGACGCCGCCCTCATCACCGTCTCCTGCATCGCCATCGTCGGCTTCACCGCGGAGCCTCCACCGACATGCAGCTCGCTGCGCCCTCTGCATCGGATGCTCGGCTGGTACGCCTGGTACGAAACCGGCAAAAAATTTGGCTCTTTGACCTCTACTTCTTCGGAGCCGCCCCAGACCCTCGCCAAAGGCCCGTTGCCCCTTTCCTTGCGCACTCCATCATCCTTCTCTTCGCCGGACTCCGTCGCGAGTGGTCTCTCCTCCGGCGAACCATCTGGTGGCCCGGCGTCACTCTCTTCCTCATCATGGTCCTCCCCTGGTACATCGAGGTCCAGCGCCGCAACCCGACCTTCTACCGCCTCTTCTTCCTCGAACACGATCTCGAGCGCTTCGCCTCCAATCGCTTCCAGCACCACCAGCCCCCCTGGTACTACCTCGCCGTGCTCCTCATCGGCCTCATGCCCTGGACCATCATGGCCATCCGCGCCCTCGTTGACGCCATCCAGGTCTCCATCGCCGAGTGGAAGGTCAGGCACAACCCCAGCCGCTACCTCGGCCACACTCGCGCAGGAGACGCCTTCCCCGAGTTCCTCGTCCTCTGGGCTCTCTTCCCCATCCTCTTCTTCTCCTTCTCCGGCTCAAAACTCCCCGGCTACATCCTTCCCTCCATCCCGCCCCTCACCATTCTCACCGCCGACTACCTCAACCGCATCCGCCGCGAAGGCCTTCCCAACTGGCTCCTCTGGCCCACGCCGCCATGTGCGCAGTCCTCGTCTTCGTCCTCGCCCTCGCCCCCCAGCACATGAAGTACGAGACCCTCGTCCCCTCCGTGCAATGGCTCGCCGCCGCCTTTGTCGCCGCGCTCTTCTTCGCCGCCATCGTCTTCATCGTCATTCGCCGCTGGGGAGTCTCTCAGGTGTGTAACGTCACCCTCCTGCCCGTCCTCGCCATGCTCATCTTCCTGCTCGGCTTCTACGGCAAAGAACTAGATATCAACTACTCTGCCCGCCCCCTCGCTCGCGAAATACAAAAGGAAGCCCCTAACGTCAAACTCGTCGCCACCAACTCCATAAGCGCGACATGGACTACGGCCTCGCCTTCTACCGCAACCAGCCCATGATCCACTCGAATCCACCGGAGTCCCCGATGCCGAACACCTCCTCGTCATCCGCGCCAACGACACCGCCGCCCTCGACCACTGGCTCACCGGCCGAGTCTACGAGCCCCTCTTCCTCTACGAATCGCAAGGCCTCGAGGTCTACCGCGTCTACGCCAGGCAATACGCCTCTCTACGTCTCGCCGGAGACTCTTGCAGGAAGCAGCCCCTTCGCCTACCCATGCAAAGAGCGCCAAAGGCGCATCCCATACCAGCCCCGGGCGGAAGCCCTGGGGGACCGGTACAATAAAAACCCGAGGGCTGAAAGCCCGCCCCCTTCCGCCTCAAAATCCGACAACCGCAGGAGTAAGCTCCCCGATACTCCCCCACCATCCCTCGCCCATCCCCGCAAAATTCCTATAAGCTCATATTCCAATACTTCGAAGAGAGTATGACCGTCGCGACCCAACTCGAAATCCTCGACCTGCGTCATTTTTCCGCGCGTCAACTGCGCCCGCTGCTCGAAGCCGAGTCGCGCCTCTGGCAACAGCGCCTTCGCTGGAACTATCAAAGCTCCACCGAGCTCCTCCTCCAGTATCTCGACTCCCGCATCCTCCCCGGCTTTGTCGCCCTCGAACGCGGCCGCATCTGCGGCTTCACCTTCTGCGTCTACGAAGGCCAGAAAGCCGTCGTCGGAGACGCCTTCGCCGCCCACAGCGACCCCACGCAAACCCTCTCGATCACCCAATCCCTCCTCCACCAGCTCCTTCAACTCCTCCACCACTCCCCGGCATCGAGCGCGTCGAATCCCAGCTCCTCCTCTACGACGCGGGCTCCATCGACGAGCCCTTCCTCGCCGCCGGATTCTCCATGTACCCCCGTCTCTTCCTCGAGTACGACCTCCGCCCTCGCATACCTCGAAGATTCCGCCCCCATCCACGCTGCCCCCGCACATCGAACTCCTCAGCTGGTCCTCCGACTACTACCAGGCAGCCGCCGAGCTCATCCACGAGTCCTACCTCAACCACATCGACGCCCGCATCAACGACCAGTACTGCTCCCTCCACGGCTCCCTGCGCTTCCTCCACAACATCGTCCGCTTCCCCGGCTGTGGAGTCTTCGATCCCGGCGCATCCTGGGTTCTCCGCGACAAACACAGCGGAGCCATCATCGGAATGCTTCTCTGCTCCCGCGTAGCCACCGACGTCGCCCACATCACGCAACTCTGCGTCTCCAGCGCCTATCGCAGGCAGGGCCTCGGCCTCGCACTCCTCGAGCACTGCATCCACCACCTCACTCACCTCGGCTTCGCCGCCATCACCCTAACCGTCACCGAAGCCAACCACCAGGCCGTCAAGCTCTACCACGACTCCGGTTTCTTCACCCGCCACCGCTTCGACGCCATGGTCCTCAACAAATCCTAAATTCTTACCGAAAATTTCTAAACTGTTTTCGTTCAACTTTCAAAGAAGGCGTCATCTCGACCGGAGGCGGCGTATTTGCCGCCGTAGTGGAGAAGCCTGCCCTGAGCGAAGTCGAACGGGACCCCCGCATTTCGGTCGGACGCCGCGAAACCGTCCCCCACCGCCTATAATTTTGGCATGTGCAGAAACATCAAAAACCTCTTCAACTTCGATCCCCCCGTGACCGACGCAGAGATTAGCGACGCTTCTCTACAATTCGTCCGGAAGATCAGCGGCTTCAACAAACCCTCGAAAGCCAACGAAGAAGCCTTCAACACAGCCATCGACGAAGTCGCAGCCGTCTGCGCCCGTCTCCTCCACTCGCTCGAAACCACCGCTCCACCCAAGAACCGCGAAGAAGAAAAGGCCAAGCTAAAAGCCCGCTCCGCCGAACGCTTCGGGCTAGCCTGATCAGCCAAATGAAGCGTCATCCCGAGCGAGGACCCGGCGAGCGGCAGTCGACGGGGAAGTGGAGGGACCCCCGCATTTTGCTCGAACCAGCCAAAACTCCAGCCTCTTCGAATACCTACTCCACGTGATAATTCGGAGCCTCACGCGTGATGATCACATCATGCACATGGCTCTCTCTCAACCCCGCATTCGAGATCCGGATAAACTGGGCCTTCTCCTGCAACTCCGCAATCGTCGCGCACCCCAGATACCCCATCCCCGACCGCAACCCACCCACCAACTGATAAACCATCCCCTCAAGCGGCCCGCGATGCGGCACACGCCCTTCAATCCCCTCAGGCACAAACTTAGCCAGCCGGTTCGATCCCCATTCTCCCGAGCCGTCAGCGATGGCCGCTCCGTACTCGCCGCATCCTCCATATCCGCCTTGCCCTGAAAATACCGCTCACCCGACCCCTGAGCCATCGCCGACAGCGACCCCATCCCGCGATAAGCCTTGAACGACCGCCCCTGGTACAAAATCGTCTCGCCCGGCGACTCATCCACCCCGGCAAACAGCGACCCCATCATCACCACACTCGCCCCCGCCGCAATCGCCTTCGTCACATCGCCCGAATACTTGATCCCGCCATCTGCAATCACCGGAATCCCGCGCTCCTTGCCCGCACGATAAGCCTCTGAAATTGCCGTAATCTGCGGCATCCCCGCCCCCGTAACCATACGCGTCGTGCAAATCGACCCCGGCCCAATCCCCACCTTGATCGCATCCGCCCCCGCATCCATCAGCGCAATCGCGCCTTCATACGTAGCGATATTCCCTGCCAGAATATCGATCTCCGGAAACCGCTTCTTTGCCCCGAACCGCCTCCAGCACACGCGACGAGTGCCCATGCGCCGAATCGATCGCCAGCGCATCCACCCGCGCCGCCACCAGCGCCGCCGCCCGCTCCAGAAAATCTCCCGTAGCCCCAATCGCCCCCGCCACCCGCAGCCGCCCCTGCGAATCCTTCGAAGCATTCGGATACTTCAGCTTCTTCTGAATATCCTTGACCGTAATCAGACCCTTCAGCTCATACTCATCATTCACGACAAGCAACTTCTCCACCCGGTGCTGATGCAGAATCTGCTCCGCCTGCTCCAGCGTCGTCCCCACCGGAACCGTAATCAGATTCTCCTTCGTCATCACCGAATCGATCGACAGATCCGTCCGCGAAACAAACCGCAGATCGCGATTCGTCAAAATCCCCACCAGTTTTTTATTCTTCGTCACCGGCACACCCGAGATCTTGTACCGCCGCATCACCTCCAGCGCATCCGCAATCGACTGGTCCGGCACAATCGTCACCGGATCCACAATCATCCCGCTCTCCGACCGCTTCACCTTATCGATCTCCCCCGCCTGCTGCTCGATCGTCAGGTTCCGGTGCACCACGCCCAGCCCACCCTGCTGCGCCATAGCAATCGCCAGCCGAGCCTCCGTCACCGTATCCATCGCTGCCGACATCAGCGGCGTACTCAGCGTGATATTCCGCGTCAACTGCGTCTGCGTGCTCACCTGCGTCGGCACCACTTCGCTATAGGCAGGCACAAGGAGAACGTCATCAAAAGTAAGGGCTTCGGGTACGGGGGAGCTAATCATATTTTTATAGGTTCCAGTTGTTGATGGTTAAAAGCGAAGGGCTATGCGGCAGCAAGCCCGAATTTCGCCGGATTTCATCGATTGTAGTGTCGCCAACCACCCATAGCAACTTCGATCGTACTCAATATCCCGCAAAGTTTCATAACCATGCCCGAATCGTCCGCGCCGTCTCGGAACAGCGTCTCACTGCAGGTGCAAAGCGAATCTCACAGCCAGCGGTCAGCCCCGCGCGGCGACAAACATTCCGAATCCAGCAGAGGTCCCACGGCACCCAGCAAGAGAAAAGGAACAGATCACGCATCATCAGGCAGGCAAAAGTCGTGTCCCAGGTGTGCTGCGTCCATAGGTGTGGGTAACTGCACCCCAGGTAGGCAGGAGCCAACCGCCATAGGAACCCGTAAGCCATATGGCCTTCCATGCTATTTCCCAGAACAGAAGCGAGCAGCATTTTCAGGGGATAGCGTAGCCCATCTACCACCGCCAGCAGCAGACTAGCGCAAGCAGCATGGCATTGAGAGCCACGCCGATGCAGCCAAAGACTCCCAGAGGTCTGTGCCATGAGAGGCAGGAAAGGCCTTCTGCATTCCCATGCCCGACAACCATGAGAAATCCGGCCTCGTCAAAGAAGATAAGGATAATGCGCCACAGCAGGCGATCTCCGCAACGCCCGGAGTTACAATCGTTTCGATACCCAGCGGATCACGCCCAAGGCTGATGCTGAAGCGCCATAACATACCGCGTGTTTTGCCATTGCGTGCTCTTCTTCCCCAATCCGACATCACATCGGCGGCGGCCGTAGTTCGCCGCCATTCCCCGTATGCCCCCAAGGTGTCAGAAGGGAATATTCCATTATCGACCTTCGGCTCAGCCGCTTCATGCCAACATAGCCCTGCAGCAGGCGAACACAATTGTGAAGTCGGGTTTGCTGCCGATTGCGACACTGGGAAATATGCGCGTATAGGCCGATGCATGTGCGCCTTACGGTGCCGCCCGCAAGAAGTACGCTGAAGTCAGCGACCGAAACACCCCGAGACCGGCACACGCTCCGTAGTTGCGCTAAAACGGGGTGGTCTTCTCGGCGTGTAGTCATCGACGCGCGGATCGACCAACATCATTAACACGTCACGCGAAGCGAAAGCCGATCTCGATACCCTACGCCTCTTTCAAAGGGTCCGCAGAAACAGTCCAGTAGCGCAAAGCAGAACAATCGACATCGCAATCTGCGAGAAGAAAAGCAAAAAGCGCTGCGTGAGACGCCGCCCCGGCCGCACAAGAGCGTCCTCGCCTTTGAGTGCGCTCGTCAAAATGCCGTCGAGCGATCCACGCAGGAACAACCCCGAACAGCAAGCCAGTGCCAACGCTAAGAGCGAAGGTATAAGCAAGGACCCGCCAATCGAAACTAACACTAATATCCAGCGGAACTGGTGCAGGAGATGAAACGCCGAGAGCGAAGACGTAGCCCACAGCTAAAGCTGAGTGCCAAGAGGCCTTCCGCCCAGAGCCAACAGATCATTCTTCAGAAGCATCTGCCGTAGAAGTTGACGCGGATTCGCTCCCAACGCAATCCGAATGGCCATCTCGCGCTGGCGGCTCGCAGCCTGTGCAAGCAGAAGATTCGCAACATTGGCGCACGCAATGCCAAGAAGAAGCAGAACAACAACGGAAAGCCCCGCAAGAAACAGCAACACCGTCGCGCGATCCCTCGGCGGCAGCGAGCCCGCCCGGTTCAAGCAGAAAACCGCTTCCCTTATCGCTCGCGGATAGTCTGGGCCAGACGTTTCGCCAGAGTGTTCAGTTCCACGCTCGCCTGCGACGACGTGACGCCGGGAGCCAGCCGCCCGAATGATGCAAACGAGTAACTCGTCCGAGACTCTCGCCGCGGAACGCTCCACGCAAGCTGCTCCAAATTGCCCAGCGGAACCCAGAACTGAGGATCGAGAATAAGATCGAGTCCATGAAAACCGGGCGGCGCAATCCCGACAACAGTAAACGGGTGCCCGGAAAGCGTAATAGGGTTGCCGAGAATCGCCGGGTCCGAGCCAAACCGGCGTTGCCACAGCCGATAGCTCATCACAATGATCGGCGGATGCTCCTCGTAAGAGATAAATCTGCGGCTGAGGCCAATCGAAGCTGCGCCAGATCGAAGAAGTTCGCTGAGGCGGACTGCCCCTAGACAGCGCTCGAGCTCCCTATATTTGCCGATTGAAGCAGGAAGCAGTTCGTAATACGCAGCAACACCCGAGAAAGAGCTCGCCCCGTCTCGCACGTCGTTATACAGAGGCCAGGAAAAGTGATTACAGCACGCGTTCCATCGACGAGTCGTGTGAACCGCCAGCAGCGTGTTGCACCGCCACGGGGGCCGGACGGAACACAAACCGGCTGATCATCGAAAAGATCGTGGAGTTGGCCGCAATCCCAAGAGCGATGGAGACGACCACAGTGAACACCAGGCCGGGAGCCCGCGAAAGCCTCCGGAAGCTATAGCCCAGATCCTGCCGGACCTGCGCGAATTCACCCGCTGTATCGACCGTTTGCGCCAAAGGGCGAAGGATTGTTCCCTCAACGGTAACCACGGCCAAACTGTCCATCACGGAAAGACCCATTGAACTCCCCCAAAAATCCATGTATCATCAGGATTGCAGACGATTTTGTTCCGTCGTAATTAGTATGCCGTGATCGCACCGGCGATTTGACGGAGGAGATGAGTGGGCCAAAGCCCACTTTTTATTTGCTCTAAAAAGCGCTCTGCTTTGCACGGCAATATCGACCGGAAGCAGAGCGTATGGCAGTCCAGTTAGACCAAATTCGAGCAACCGCAGAGCGCGTCGCCGCCTCACACAACCTGGAGCTGGTCGATCTCGAGTTCCAGGGCGGCAGCAAACACCGCACCCTGCGCATCTATATCGAAAAGAACGCAGCAGAACGAGCCAAACTGGCTGAGCAGGCCGCAGCCGGAACATCCGAACTCCCGAAGGGCGTCCCAGTCGAGATGCTCTCCGGCGTAACCCACGAAGACTGCGCGCAGTTCGCGCAGGACTTCGGCACCGTCCTCGACGTGGAAGACCTCATCCCAGGGGCCGAATACACCCTGGAGGTCTCCTCGCCCGGTCTCGAACGCAAGCTCCTCCGGCCCGAGGACTACACCCGGTTTCAAGGCAGTCTGGTCAAGCTCCAGACCTTCACTCCGGTCAACAAGAACAGGCAGTGGCAAGGCCGTCTCACAAAATTCGCAGACGGAGTACTCACGATCGACCTCTCTGCCGTCAAGCAGAAGGGCAAGGCAAAGAAGGCCGCGACCGAATCGACCGTCGACATCGCTCTCGCGAACGTCGAAAAGGCCAATCTGGTCGCCGAAATCTAGGAGGTTGCTGAAAAACGTTGTGGATAGCTAGGGCTTAGCCCTACGAAAATCAACGGGGGTTACGAGGCAACCTTCTTTCGAAGCCGCAATCCGAACTTTCAACATGCGCAATGACAAGAAACAAACCCGGCCTCCGGGGAAACAAAGAAGGACGAGTGAACAATGGCAAGTGTTCTGTATCAGTCGATTGAAACGTTAAGCCGCGATAAGGGAATCGAACCGGCCGTCGTAGTAGGCGCCGTCGAGGATGCCATCGCCCTCGCCACGCGCAAGTACTACAAGACGCAGGAAAATATGCGCGCCGAGATGGACCGCGAAACCGGCGAGATCCGCGCCTACGTCTACAAGACCGTAGTCGAAACCCCCGAGCAGCTCGAAGACAACGTCAACCAGCTCACCCTCGAGCAGGCCCGCGAACTCGCCCCCGAAGTCGAAGTCGGCAGCGAACTCCGCTTCTACAAGGACACCACCCCCCTCGGCCGCATCGCCGCCCAGATGGCCAAGCAGGTCATCTTCCAGAAGGTCCGCGAAGCCGAGCGCGACACCGTCTTCAACGAGTACAACCACCGCGCCGGCGAGGTCCTCAACGCCACCGTCAAGCGCCTCGAGCCCATGGACGTCATCTTCGACCTCGGCAAAGCCGAAGCCCGCATGCCCAAGCGCGAGCAGTCCCGCCTCGAGCAGTTCGCCGTAGGCGAGCGCGTCCGCGTCGTTCTCCTCCGCGTCGACCGCGCCGCAAAAGGTCCGCAGGTCATCGTCTCCCGCGCCTCGCCGGTCCTCGTCCAGAATCTCTTCCAGTCCGAAGTCCCCGAGATCTACGACGGCACCGTCTCCATCAGGGCCATCGCCCGCGAGGCCGGCGAGCGCACCAAGATCGCCGTCATGTCCCGCGACAAGGACGTCGACCCCGTCGGCGCCTGCGTCGGCATGAAGGGCATGCGCGTCCAGTCCATCATTCGCGAACTGCGCGGCGAAAAGATCGACATCATCGAGTTCTCCGAAGAGATCACCACCTTCGCGGAAAAGGCCCTCCAGCCCGCCAAGGTCAGCCCGCGTCTCCATCACCGACCTCGCCGAGAAGCAGATCGAAGTCATCGTCGACGACACCCAGCTCTCGCTCGCCATCGGCAAGAAGGGCCAGAACGTCCGCCTCGCCGCCAAGCTCCTCCAGTGGAAGATCGACATCAAGAGCGAAGAGGAGAAGCGTCAGGAGGTCGAGCAGCAGATGCAGGCCATGTCCGGCGGCCCCACCACGCCGATCGAACAGGTCACCGAGCTCGGCGAAGCCGTCCTCGAAAAACTCATCGCCGCCGGCATCACCACCGTCGAAGCGCTCGCCGACATGACCCCCGAGCAGCTCGAAGAGGTCCCCGGCATCGGCGAAAAGACAGTCGAGAAGATCTCCGTCGCCGTCCGCCACTACTTCGGCCAATACGAAGAGGGCGAAGAGCGTCCCGGAACCCACTCTCGTCGCCGCCGCAGAACCGGAGGTCAGCTCAATGGACAAAACACCCGAAGCCATCCTCGCCGAAGAGGCCGGCAACGGCACAGCCAAAGGAAGTCAACGATATCTCCACCGAAGACATCGTCGACTTCGAAGACCGCACCTCAGGCATCGACGCCTTCAGCGACGCCGATGCACGCGAAGAACGAATTGAACTCGATAACGACACCGTAGACACCCTGGTCAATGACGCCCAGGAGGTCTCCGATGAAGGAATCGACGACGGAAACGACCGTGGCTAGCCGCTTTCGCCACACACGCACAAAGTTCTCTGGGCCGCGAACTCCGCGGCCAGAGGGAAACACTTACAATAAGAATTCACCCTTCTATGAGGCTGATATGAGCAGCTAAGCGCAGAGGGAACCGAAAAGGGACGGATGAGCAAAGTTCGAATCAACGATCTGGCACGAGAACTGGAAGTCAAGAGCAGGCCAATCCTGGACGCGCTCGAAGCAATCGGCGTGACCGGAAAGACCCACTCCAGCTCCATCGAAGCCGACCAGGCCGAAAGGGTCCGGGAGTACTTCAAAAACGGCGGCAGGAGCAGCTCCGCGCCCAAGCAACCCGCCGATAACAGGCCAAAGTTTGACCTCTCCAAGGTCTCCAAGCCCGGCGACGCCCTCAAAGCCATCCTCGAGCGCAAACAGGCCGAGGCCGCAGCCAAAGCTGCCCCGCCCCGTCCCGCCGCCGTCGTCGTCACGCCACCACCCGCCGCGGCAGCCGCTCCCAGAGTCGTCGCCCCGCCGCCAGTAGCCGCGCCAGCGCCCTCAGCCCCGCCTCAGCCCCAGGCAGCTCACCCTGCTCGCGCCACCTGCGCCGCGCCGCATCGTTCCCCAGCCGCGCGCCCAGGCCCCAATCGTCACGCCCGCTCCGGCCCCGGCCATTGCCAGCAAGCCGCCCGTCGGCCCCGTCATTGCCCGCCCGCCCGCCGCAGCCGCCCACCCGGCAGCTCATGCCGTCGTCGCGCCGCCTCTCCTCCAGCCAAGCCCGCCGCTCCTGCGGTCCCGCCGCCGGTCGAAGCCGCAGCCGCTCCCAGCGCCGGCCGTTGCCGAAACCCCCGCGCCTCCCGTTGCCGCAGCCCCGCCTGCAACAGCTCCGCAGACTCCCGTGGCAGAACCGGAAGCCGTCTCCGCGCCAGCCGCGCCCGAAGAACCCGCCGCTCCCGCCGCTCCAGTCCGCCGCGTCATCATGCCGCAGACCGGCCCGCGCCCCATCTACACCGCCCCGGCAAACGCCCCCGGAGCCCCGCAGCGCGGCCGCCCCATCTTCGAGCGCCCCCGCCCGCAGATCCCCGGCGGCCCACGCCCCGCTCCCACGGCTCCCGGCGCACGCCGCCCCATGCACCCCACCCGCACCTTCCCCGGCGGCCCATCCGGCCCCGGCGGAGCCCCCGGACGTCCCGGCTTCGCCCCCGGCGGAGCACGTCCCGGCTTCGGTGCACGTCCTGGCTTCGGTGCCCGCCCCGGCGGAGCACCCGGCGGCATGATCCCGGCCGGCGAAGCGCCACCCACCGGCCAGCGCCCCAGCGCCCGTCCCGGCCAACGCCGCGGCGGCAATCAGCGCTACGAGAAGACCAAAGAAGGCCCGATGAAGGGCTTCCAGCCCCCGCCGCGTCTCAGCGGGTCCAACATCTCCCGCGAGCCGCTCCCCATCACCAAGACCATCACGGTCACTGAGGGCATCTCCGTCAAGGACCTCGCCGAAAAACTCGACGTCCGCGGCAAAGACCTCATCGCCTCTCTTCTCATGAAGGGCGTCTTCGTCACCGTCAACCAGACCCTCGACGCCGAGCTCGTCAAAGACGTCTCCCGCCAGTTCGGAGCCGACGCCACCATCATCTCCGTCGAAGAGCAGCTCGAGAACGAAGCCATCGAAGGCTTCCTCGAAGACACCACCGGCATGGTCGAAGTCGTCCGGTCGCCAGTCGTCACGGTCATGGGCCACGTCGACCACGGCAAAACCTCGCTCCTCGACGCCATCCGCTCCACCGACGTCGCCGGCGGCGAAGCCGGAGGCATCACCCAGCACATCGGCGCCTACAAGGTCAAAATCACCAAGCCCGACTCCCCCGCCTTCGGTCGCGAGATCGTCTTCCTCGACACCCCCGGTCACGAGGCCTTCACCCGCATGCGTGCCCGCGGAGCCAAGGTCACCGACATCGTCGTCGTCGTAGTCGCAGCCGACGACGGCGTCATGCCCCAGACCCTCGAGGCCATCGACCACGCCCGCGCCGCCAACGTGCCGATCATCGTTGCCGTCAACAAGATCGACAAGCCCGAGGCCAACCCGCAGAAGGTCATCCAGCAGCTCGCCACCCGCGGCCTGCAGCCCTCCAACATGGGCGGCGACACCGAGTTCGTCGAAGTCTCCGCAAAGAAGCACATCAACCTCGACAAGCTCGAAGAGATGATCTGCCTCGTCGCCGACGTCAACGAACAAAAGGCCCAGCCCGACCGTCCCGCCGTCGGCACCGTCATCGAAGCCAAGCTCGATCGCGGCCGCGGCGCCGTCGCCAGCATCCTCGTCCAGAACGGAACCCTCCGCACCGGCGACAGCTACATCGTCGGCAACACCTTCGGCAAGATCCGCGCCATGTTCGACGACCGTGGCCGCGCCATCACCGAAGCCGGACCCTCCACCCCGGTCGAAATCCTCGGCCTCGAAGGCATGCCCGACGCAGGCGACACCTTCCTCGTCATGGCAGACCGCGACAAGGCCAAGGGCATCGCCCAGTACCGCAAGATGAAGGAGCGCGAAGCCCAGCTCGCCAAGAGCTCCCGCGTCTCGCTCGAAGGCCTCGCCGAACAGATCAAGCAAGCCGGCATGAAGGACCTCAACCTCATCCTCAAGGGCGACGTGCAGGGCTCAGTCGAAGTCCTCGCCGACTCGCTCGAGCGCATGTCCACCGAGAAGGTTCGCGTCCGCGTCCTCCACTCCGGCGTCGGCGCCATCACCGAGTCCGACGTCCTGCTCGCCTCCGCCTCGAACGCCGTCGTCATCGGCTTCAACGTCCGGCCCGACCGCAAGTCCGCCGAGATCGCCGACCGCGAAAACGTCGAGATTCGTCTGCACTCCATCATCTACGAGCTGCAGGACGAGATCACCAAGGCCATGTACGGTCTCCTCGAACCTGTCTTCAAGGAGAACTACGCCGGCCGCGCCGAGGTCCTCAACGTCTTCAAGATCACCAAGGTCGGCCAGATCGCCGGCTGCATCGTCAGCGACGGCCTCATCCGCCGCGACGCCAACGTTCGCCTCCTCCGCGAAGGCGCCGAGGTCTGGAAGGGCAAGATCGCCTCGCTCAAGCGCTTCAAGGACGACGTCAGCGAAGTCCGTCAGGGCGTCGAGTGCGGCATCGACCTCGCCGGCTACAAGGACATCCAGGTAGGCGACACCATCGAAGCCTTCACCACCGAAAAGATGGCCGCCGAACTAGGCCAGAACCCGCCGCAGCCCGCAAAGCCGAGAAGGCCGAAAAGGAACCGCCACAGAAACTGCCCACGCACAGCGCAGCAAACAGCCAACGCATAACCACTCAGCAGCAAAGCAAAGGCCGGGAGCAATCCCGGCCTTCTTCTGCGTGCCTTCCTCCTCGGCCTTGCCTCCGTGCTTCCATACACCCCAATGCGACTCAGCAGCGCTATGTCTTCTTGTTGAGGTCGTCGTCCTTGTAGTACTTCGTACCCTGCAGGGTCAACTGCAGCGCGAGACCATTCTTGGTAATTTGATAGACCCAGACGCCCGGGGAGACCTGGGTCGCTCCCGAGTAGGCTCCGCCCGAGTCGCCTGCCTTGGCTGCCGCGTCCGCCTGCGCTGAACCCGACCAGCCGGAATTCAGGAAATCGTTATAACGCTTTATCGTTTTCGAACACGAAGATCACGCTATAGTCCTTCACTCCAATACCCAGACCGGCCCCAGCCGAAATCATCTTCATGAAGGTCTCCTGCTTGCTGCCGGAGTCGACAGCGATTCCTGAGCCACGCGCCGTGCTCAACACGAAGAGGTTCGTCCCAAAGTTGTCGAAGACGGCATATCCGGCAGACTTTTGGATAGCCCCCTGAGCCGTGGGTTTCAATTTGTACAGGTCTTCAGCGTTTTAGTAGCCATCTTCCGAGTCTTCTCCCGCTTCTTGTCGGGGGAATCTTTGGCACTTGCCAAATTGACAGTCACCAGAATCATTGCGAGGACTGTAGCGATTTTTCTAATTCTCATCGGCGTTCTCCTTATCTTTGAGGAACCTTGCGGCACGCCACGACATCGTCGGGTCTACCTGAAACCGTTCCTACTCAATGGAAACAGGACGCAAGGCGCTTTTCTACTGGGAGAATCCCCAGTCGTTTCCACAGGACTCGCGCAGCCCCCCAGGAACACACCCAGCGCCACGTCGCCGAAAAGGTCTGGGAACCAGTCAAACCCACAGACGCAAATGAACGTTCGGTCTACTGAGGGTAATAATCGAATAATGAGCAACGAATTGGTACTTGTAACGGGCGGATCGGGATTCATCGGCGCGCACTGCATCCTGCAACTCCTGAACGCGGGCTACCGCGTCCGAACCACCCTCCGCTCCCTCCAGCGCGAACCCGAAGTCCGCGCCATGCTCAAACAAGGCGGCATCTCTGAACCCGATCTACTATCACCCGACCGCCTCTCTTTCATTGCCGCCGACCTCGAAAGCGACACAGGCTGGCCCGACGCCGTAGCTGGCTGCCAATACGTCCTCCACGTCGCTTCCCCCTTCCCTGCCACGGTTCCCAAACACGAGGACGAACTCATCATCCCCGCGCGCGAAGGCGCTCTCCGCGTCCTCCGTGCCTCACGCGACGCCGGAGTCAAGCGCGTTGTCCTCACTTCATCCTTCGCCGCCATCGGCTACGGCCAGCCGCCCCAGCAAGCCCCCTTCAACGAAACCAACTGGACCAATCTCAACGGCGAAGACCTCACCGCCTACGTCAAATCCAAAACCCTCGCCGAACGCGCCGCCTGGGACTTCATCGCGAACGAAGCCGGAGACCTCGAGTTCTCCGTCGTCAATCCCGTAGGCGTCTTCGGCCCTGTCCTCGGCCCTGACTACTCCACCTCCATCCTCATCGTCCAGCGCATGATGGACGGAGCCATCCCCGGCGTCCCTCGCATTTACTTCGGCGCAGTCGACGTCCGCGACGTAGCCGACCTCCACCTCCGCGCTATGACTAACCCGGCCGCACGAGGCGAGCGCTTCCTGGCCGTCGCCGGCGACTTCGTCTCCATGCTCGACATCGCCAAAATCCTCAAATCCCGCATGGGCGAAGCCGCCCACAGAGTTCCAACCCGCGAACTTCCCGATTTCATGGTCACCATGGCATCCCTCGCCGACCCAGCCATCAAACAAATCCTCCCCGAACTCGGCAAACACAAAAACGCCACCAACGAAAAAGCCCGCCGCCTCCTCGGCTGGACCCCACGTTCCACCGAAGACTCCATCGTCGCCACCGCCGAAAGCCTCATCGCCCTCGGACTCCTGAAAGACTCGACGAGAACCTGACGTCAAACGTGGCCGTCGTAAATGCCGGTCCCGGTGGACTCGTAGTTGCCTTGTCCTTTAGTTGTCATCCTTCGCCTTCAACAAACTCCCACAAACCAAACACTTGACACCGCACCAGCACTAAATCCTCAGGACGAGCCGGCAAACCGCCGGACCTTCACAATTTACCGGGAAACCGAAGTCCGGACTCATCTCTCCTGTTTCGAATACTTTGCATACTTTAGTATGGGGGAGGGGGTACCATGTCGCAGACCATCACCGAGACGCCAGCCAACACCAAATTCGACCTCGCCGCAATCCAATCCGCCCTGCGCGAAAATAAATTAGACGGCTGGCTCTTCTACGACCACCACCACCGCGACCCCCTCGCCTACTCCATCCTCGGCCTCGACCCCACCACCCTCGTCTCCCGCCGCTGGTTCTACTTCATCCCCGCGGATTCCAAGGCCGAGCCCAAAAAGCTGGTCCACCGCATCGAGTCCTTCAAACTCGACACCCTCCCCGGCACAAAATCCGTCTACTCCTCCTGGCAGGAGCTCGAATCCCAACTCCAGACCCTCCTCACCGGCGCCACCAAAATCGCCATGCAGTACTCCCCCCGCAACGCCATCATGTACGTCTCCATGGTCGACGCCGGCACCATCGAACTCCTTCGCTCTTTCGGCAAAGAACCCGTCACCTCAGCCGACCTCGTCAGCCACTTCGAAGCCGTCCTCACTGACGCGCAACTCGCCACCCACTACGTCGCCCAGCGCGCCATCGACGAGCTCCTCGAAGCCGCCTGGAAAGAGATCGGCACGCGCGCCCAGTCTGGAGGCACCACCGAATACGCCATCGTCCAGTACCTGCAAGAAGGCCTATCCCGCGCGGGCCTTGTCTGGGAGCACGGCCCCAACGTCTCCGCCGGCCCCAACTCCGCCGACTCCCACTACGAACCCACCGCAGCCAACTCCCGCACCATCCGCACCGGCGACTTCGTCCTCATCGACATCTGGGGCAAGTTGGCTCACGACCCCACCGCCGTCTGGTACGACATCACCTGGACCGGCGTCGTCAACCGCGAGCCCACCGAGCGCGAACAACTCATCTTCACCACCGTACGCGACGCCCGTAACGCCTCAATCAAAGCCGTCCAGGAAGCCTTCGCCTCCAACACCCCCATAGCCGGCTGGCAAGCCGACGAAGCCGGCCGCAACCTCATCCGCAACGCGGGCTTCGCAGATTTCTTCACCCACCGCACCGGCCACAACATCGGCACCGACATCCACGGCAACGGGGCCCACCTCGACAACCTCGAAACCCACGACGAGCGCCTCATCCTCCCCAACACCTGCTTCTCCGTAGAACCCGGCCTCTACTTCCCCGGCGAATTCGGCATCCGCAGCGAAGTCGACATGATCGCCCGCAAAGGAAAAGCCGAAGTCACCGGCCGTATCCAAACCGAACTCGTCCGCGCCTAAACAGGAAACGCCTCAATCACCGCGAACTGCGAGGCAGTAGGCACCACCTTATTGAGCCGAAACCCCGTGCTGGCCAGCAACTCCCGGTACTCCTCCACCGATCGCTCGCGCCCTCCCGTCAAAACCAGCATGACGATATCAATGAATTTGCCATTCGAAGGAACGTTCGCGCCGGACAGATCCCACTCCACCAGCAACAGCACACCATCCGCTGGAATCGCCTTCCGGCAATTGCTTAGAATGGTCCGCGACTGTTCATCGTCCCAGTCGTGAATCACGCTCTTCATCACATACGCTCTGCAACCTGGCGGAACATGCTCAAAAAAATTACACGGCTCCATCGTCGCGCGAGCCTCAAGCGCACCGCCCAGGTATCCGCGCTCCCGTGCGCGTTCGAGCACATGCTCCTGATCCGCAAGCACGCCCCGCAGTCCCGCATGAGCACGAAGAATGTGCGACAGCAAAATCCCGTTGCCGCCGCCCACATCCTTAAGGCTCCCCCACGCCCCGAAATCATAAGCTGCTGCAATCGAAGGTCCCGCAAGCTCCGACATGTTCGTCATCGCATCATCGAAGATTCGCGCCTGCTCAGGATCCCGGCGAAGGTGTTCGAACCCATCCGTCCCCGAAAGCATCGTCCGGGACGACTCCCCGGTCTTCACGCTATGCAGAATCTCCCCAAAAGATGGGTAGTGAAACTCGCTGCCCCAAAAGATAAACAGGGAGCGAACCGAACCCGGAACGCCCGCTCGCAGAAAATACGAGACCTCATTGTTCCTGAAGCAACGAGCGTCGTTCTCTTCAAAGATCCCCTGGCTCGCCAGCAGACGCAGCACGCGGTAGAGCGCATCCTCATTCACATTCAGTTCCCGAGCCAATTCTTCAGCCGGGCGCCAACCCCCTTCAAGGTGATCCGCCACTGCCAATTTGGCCGCGACGTACAAAGTTTGATGAAGGATCAGTCCGTCTCTCGCGCGCAACAGTATTGCCGGCAGAGGATTGGAAGGTGCTTGCTGCGTCATGAATTCTCCTTACTTTCGGTGAGGCAATTGATCAATTGAGCGAACCGGGGCATGACCAGGCGGACAAGTTCACGCTCCGCTCGCCAATTCCACGGGTGTGATCGACCGATTCGGTTTCGCTTCGACTCCATACCGGTATGGCCCAAGACGGGCGAGCAGAACCAGCGCAAGCACCATCGCCCCGCAGAGGACTGCGAGCGGGACCGTGTAGGAATGAAAGCGGTCGTACCCCGCGCCCATCAGGAAGACACCAGCCGCGCCTGAAAGCATGAATGCGCCGAAGGCGTGCCCATACGCGGTGCCGAAGGCCGCCAGGCCAAAGTACCGGCTGATCATGTAGGCCATAGACTCCACCTCCGCACCCATGCCGAGCCCGACAAGAAACGAAGCAACCAGTGCGAGTGGCCCGGAGGTTCCCGCACACAAGATCGCTATTCCCAGCGCCGTTGCGCCGTAAAAAAGAATCGCAACCCGAGGAGCGAAGAGACGATCCAGAAGGTATCCCGAAGTGACGCGGCCCAACATCACGGCGATTCCGACAAGTGAGGTGGCAATGGCGGCACGCTCCGCAGTGACGCCTCGATCCGTAAAGATTGCAGACATATGAAGGGCGGCGCCATGTACGCTCGCCCCCGCCAGAGAGAAGATGCAGATCAAGATCCAGAATGCCGGACTGTGCCAGATCTCATGCCACGTCAAACCCTGCTTGTCCTGCGGTTGCAATTGCGTAACCTGACTTTTCTCGTCTCCATCTGGTTGAAGGCCGCGTTGTTCGGGGTTGTTCTGCAGCAGAGCAGCAAGAATCGGGAGCGGCAGCAGGACGACTGCGCCTCCAAAGATCGCAAACGCGGCACGCCAGCCGAAGCTGGTGATGAGGCGCTGAGCGAGAATCGGAACAACGATGGAGCCAACTCCAATTCCCATCATCGACAGACCCAGCGCGAGTCCCCGATGGCGATTGAACCAGTGTGAAATCACGACGCCATAAGGAACAGGTGAGGGGCCGCTGGCCATCGTAACTCCTAGTACAGTGAAGAGAAGATAGAGCTGCCACAGGGCACTCCCCACCCACAAGGCAGAACATAAGCCGAGGCCGTAGAGCAACGTAAACACAAGGATGACTCGCTTCGCCCCGAAACGATCGATGAGCATGCCAATGCACGGAATCAATAGCGCACCCACGATATTGAACAGAGAAAAGGCAAAGGACACGGCGGCCCGGCTGGCGTGAAAATCCTGTACCAGCGACTTGAAAAACACACTGAAGGAAAAGACCATGAGCGGCGGTCCAAGAAAGAGTCCGATCGCACTCACCAGGACAATCAACCACCCGTAAAAGATTCGAGGCCGCCTGCTGGTCATAGATACTCCAGCCGCGAGGATGGGGAGTATGACCGCGGCAACAAGTTGATGTTGCGGCCTAACGCCAGTGCTGTCAAGCCTATACAGAGAGGCTGCTGCCTGCTACGTCGCCTCTGGGACCGAGGCCACCGGACCGGACCAAACCGGCTCACCGCGGGATAACCAAATTCTCTCCAAAATTGGTGGTTTTTCTGGGAGCGCTACGACTTTTACCAGTTCCGCATTTCCTTCCCGATGCCTAATCTCATAGCAGTTAAGGCCGGACGTGCGTTGCGGGTCCATTTTTGCGCATTACGCTTTGCCCGCCAGATATGTGCCATTCGTAGACGGAGAAAGAAAATGATCCGGACTTTCATGAAGCGGGCGTTGTCAACGGTTTTGTCGTTCCTGCTGGTATTCCCCGTTGTGCCGTTGGACGCTGCAGGTCAGGAACCCGCCCCTACAGCGCCGACCGAATATGCGGGACAAGGTGCGCCCCAATCTCCGGAAGAGTTGCAACAACTCGTCGCGCCTATAGCGCTGTACCCGGATGCACTCGTCGCCCAGATTCTCGGAGCCGCGACCTTTCCGGACCAGGTTGCAATCGCCCAGAATTGGCTGCTGCAGAACAAGAATCTCACCAGCACTGTCCTAACGAATGCCGTCGACGCGCAGACGTGGGATCCCAGCGTAAAGGCCCTCACCCAGTTTCCGTCAGTCCTCGACACCCTCGCGAAGAACCTCGCCTGGACATCCTCCTTAGGCGAGGCCTATCACCTTCAGCCTGCTGATGTGATGTCGGCCGTCCAGGTATTGCGCGCCAAAGCTCAAGCCGCCGGCAATCTGAAGTCCGGCTCGCAGATCACGGTCGTACAACAGTCCCCACAAGTCATCGTGATCCAGCCCACTAACCCGCAAGTGGTCTACGTCCCAACCTATAACCCCACCATCGTCTACGGAACTCCCTACGTGACTCCGGGATACAGCACCGCAGCCGTGGTCACAACCGCCGTGCTTGCCTTCGGAGTCGGTATCGCAGTGGGCGCCGCCATGAGCAACAGCTGGGGTTACAGCTACTGGAACTGCAACTGGCACGGCGGCACAGTGGTCTACAGGAGCACCGGTTACTACGGAAACAGCGCATGGCATGGCGGCTACTATGGCAGCACCGCATCTGCCTACGGACCGTACGGAAGCGCCCACGCCTCCACCGGCTATAACCCATCCACGGGGACTTATGCGCGCGGCGCGTCGACGCAGACCGCCTACGGCTCACAGGCGGTCGGGCAGGCTTACAACCCGAACACGGGAGCCTATGCGGCGACACATCAAACCTCCAACGCCTATGGGAGCTCCGGTAGCTCGGTGTACTCCAAGAACGGCAATACCGCTTACACGCAACACGCAACTAACTCGAATGGGACGGTTGCCTCCGCACAAACTTCGGCAGGAGGCTCAGCCGCTGCCGCGTCGGGCAAGTATGGCAACAGCGGCGGCGTAGCACAAACCGCAAATGGCAATAAGTATGCCGCGGCCAACGGAAACGTCTACAAGAACACCGGGAGCGGCTGGAATCAGACTCAAGGCACTCCCCATAACACTTCAAGCTATTCCGGAAGCAGCTCTGCGGCCTCCCACGGTTACGGCGGAGAGCAAAAGAGCGGCGGCTCCTCAGCCTGGGGCGGCGGCGGAGGCAGTAGCGGTTGGCAATCCAGGGCGGAGAGTGCCCGCGGTTCAGCAAGCCGAGGTGGCGGCGGAGGCTGGGGCGGTCGAAGGTAACGCCACCAGTTCACCGCGAAGAGTTGCGCAACCAGGTTTTTGGAGGATGTGATGTCGCTCAAATCCCGCAGCATGGTTTTTTCAGGCCGGTCACTGCTCCTTGCATTGGTTATCTCGCTGGCCGCTTGCAAAAAAGCTGACAAACCTTCGGTCAACGTCTTTTCCTCCCCAGACGACGCGGGGAGTGCGCTTCTGGCAGCGGCTAAGTCAGGCGATCAGAACGCGCTCCTCGCAATCTTTGGCCCGGATTCAAAGGAACTCATCTCATCAGGCGACGCCGTCCAGGACAAGAACGTCACCAACCTGTTTATCGCGGGCTATGACCAGATGCACCGTTGGCGCAAGATGCCGGATGGGGCTCAGATTCTGCTCGTCGGAGCGGACAACTTCCCTTTCCCCATCCCCCTCAAGAAAAATAATGCGGGGCAGTGGTTCTTCGATACCGCCGCAGGCAGGGATGAGATTCTGAATCGCCGCATTGGCCGGAACGAGCTGGCAATCATCGATGTTTGTAACGCAGTGGCGGACGCACAGGCCCAATACTTCTCTCAGTTCCATGATGGCGACAAGACAAGACAATTCGCCGCCAAATTCATCAGTGCCCCCGGCAAGCAGGATGGCTTGTACTGGAAGCCGGCAGACGGACAGCCCCAGAGCCCGCTCGGCCCGCTGGCAGCTTTCGCAACCTCCGAGGGTTATACGGAAAAGCCTGAGGGACACACCGCGTTCCACGGATACTACTTCCACATGTTGAAAGGCCAAACCGCCAAGACTCCAGGCGGAGCGAAGGAATATCTCGTCAACGGAAAGATGACCGGAGGATACGCCTTCGTCGCCTACCCCGCCGAGTACGGCAACTCAGGAATTATGACCTTCATGATCAACCAGGATGGCGTCCTCCTCCAAAGAGATCTGGGAAAGACTACGACAGAGACCGCAAGTGCGATGACGGAATTCGACCCCGATCCCAGCTGGGCCATCGTGCAGTAATAAATCTTGGCTACTCCAGGGTTCGCGTCCTCTGGCTATTTCGCATCCTTAGGTTCGACGTGCGCATCATACGCCGTCTGCATCCGGATAAGCTTCAGCACGCCGTAGATCACAACGATCCCCATCACAACCACCAGAAAAGCCTCTAGCCTCTTTTCCATCGGGTAGTCACCCTCTCGGTAGAAATAGTAGCCGGAGACAATCAGGCAGAGAATGGCAACGTTAATCACCCAGTTGATGGGCTTGGAGACAACGTAGCCAAGTGTGCCGAAGCCCGCGAGTTGGTAAAGCATAAAAGGCAGGATCGCCACCATCGGCAGCAACTCAGAGGCGCCCAGCGCAATGTCGACGGCACCCGGCGCATGCGTGTGCAGCAGCGTACTATGCGCCAGTTCATGGAAAAGCGCCGGAATTGCAGCGAGAAAAGGAACTACTGAAAGCAATTCAAGCACCAGCGAACCGCTCCAGGTGCCAACCTGTGACGGAGCATCTGCGCCCCCACCCGTGGATTGCGAGCCAATGAGTATGCCTCCAACGATCGCCGAGGCGCTCGACAGCATCAGCAATTCCACAGTAATTCCGAAGCTCGCAGGTTCGCCGGTTTTGATGAGCAGCAGGCCCATAAAGCCAGGCAGGTAAAACATGATGCGCACCAGTCGAGCCCAGACACGCGCATCGCGGTCCGGTGGCAAGATGGGGAGTGCGAGCCCGTCAGTTCCGATGATCGGTCGAGCCTTTGACATTGTCGTTTCCTCGTCGTGCGAGAGATTTTATTTCCGCTTCCAGCCCGAAATCGCCAGCAAATTCCAGTCAGTGTCTCAAGCTGGCAGCCGGTCGTGAACGCGAAAAAGCACTAGGTATTCTTGTACAAGAATATCCGGGAACAAAACTCGCGAGACCTCACAAAACTGCTAGCAATCACCTAAATTGCGATCTCGGAATCCCAGGGCATCCGAGCCTTCCCGGCATCCATCCTGTTATCATCGGATCAGCAATGGCCACCAACGTCTCCGCCCCGGCAAGAGCCCAATCCTCAACCTTCCCCACGATGGTCCTCATCGCCGGCTGGCTCGTCCCCGGCGCTGGCCACTTCTTGCTCCGCAAGTGGATTCGCGGCACCCTCATCGCCATCTCCATCCTCTCCATGTTCGCCATCGGCCTCGCCCTCAAGGGGAAAATCTACACCCCCAACACCGGCGACCTCCTCGACATCCTCAACTTCGCCGGCGACCTCGGCAACGGCCTCCTCTATATTCTTGCCCGCGCCCTTCGATCTCGGCACTGCCGCCGTCCAGGTAGCCACCGCCGACTACGGAACCAAGTTCATCGTCGTCGCCGGTCTGCTCAACATCATCTCCGCCGTCGACGCCCACTCGCTGGCCACCGGAAGAAAGCGCTCATGACCATCTCACACTTCGGAGCCGTCCTCCTCTTCGCCCTCTTCACCTCCGTCGTCTTCGGCATCACCCAGCGCTCTGACCCCCGCATGATGATCCGCTTCGGAGCCTTCTGCTTCGCCCTCTTCGTCGGCGGAACCATCGCCGCAAGCTGGGTCATGTGGCTCATCAAGCACTAACCAGCTCTCAACCCACTAATTGCAATCGACCCCTCTTTCCCATACCCTAAGGGCTGGCACCGTGCCCGTCGCGGGAGTGGCGAAATGGCAGACGCACTTGGTTTAGGTCCAAGCGGAGCAATCCGTGGGGGTTCGAGTCCCTTCTCCCGCACCACATCTTCCTTCTAGCCCTGAAAAGAGAAAAATGCAGAACCCTAACCAGCCAAAAGACCAGCCCACCCTCACGCTCACCAACCTACCCGACTACCGCGACGGCTACGCCAACAGCGTCCAGGTCCGCATGAGCGTCTGGGACTTCTTCCTGGTCTTCGGCACCATGAGCCAGGACAACCCCGAAGTGCTCAACGTTCGCAACTTCCAGGGCATCTACCTCAGCCCCCAGCAGGCCAAAGCCCTCTGGAACGTCCTCGGCCACAACCTCGCCCAGTACGAAAAGGCATTCGGCACCCTAACCCTCGAGCAGCTCCCACCCACCGGCGGTCCCGTCAACTAAAGCGTGCGAACCCCAGGCACCCGAAGCGGCGAAGAACGGCAACCCCTCGGTGACATCCCCGTCTGGATGCTCTACCCGCTCTTTTTCGTCGCCGTCTACCTCTCCCACTTCCGCCTCCTCCGCCTCCCCTACTTCTGGGACGAAGCTGGCTACTACATCCCCGCCGCCTGGGACTTCTTCCGTACCGGCACCCTCATCCCGCAAACCACCCTCACCAACGCTCACCCACCCCTCCCGTCCATCCTCCTCGCCGCCTGGTGGCACCTCTCCGGATACGTCGTCAGCGGAACCCGCACCCTCATCTGCATGATCGCGGCCGCCGCACTCCTTGCCGTCTACAAGCTCGCAAAAAATCTAACCAGCACCACAGTCGCAGCCGTCACTGTCGTCCTCACTGCGATCTACCCAATCTGGTTCGCGCAAAGCACTCTCGCCCACGCCGACATCTTCGCCGCAGCCTTCACCCTCTGGGCTCTTGCCTTCTACTTCGATCCAACCGGCAAAACCCCGCCCAAAAAACAGCTCCTCATCGCACTTCTCTTCTCCCTCGCTGCACTCTCCAAAGAAACCGCCATCGTCACACCAGCCGCTCTCGCCATCTGGGAAATCATTCAGCTCTTTCGCAATCGCAGCAACGCACCAGAGCGCAAACTCCACCTCCAGTGGACACTCATTCTCGCCTCACCCATCCTCCCCCTCATCGCCTGGTACGCCTACCACCGCTACAAGACCGGCTTCGTCTTCGGCAATCCCGAATACCTCCGCTACAACGCCACCGCCAACCTCGACGCCCACCGTATAGCCCTCTGTCTCTGGCATCGCCTCCTCCATCTGACGACCCACATGAATATGTTCGTCCCCGTCGTCTGCGCCATCGCCGTAGCCTTCATTCCCCTCTCATCCAGCTCACCGCAACCAATCCCCAAACCACAACTCAAAGCCATCGCCGCAGTCCTCCTCGCCAATTGGATCGCCTTCTCCGTCCTCGGCGGAGCGCTCCTCACGCGCTATCTCCTTCCCATGTACCCGCTTATCCTGCTGATCTGCGTAGCAACCTGGCATCGCCATCTCCGCCAATGGGGTGCAATCGCCGCCCTCAGCGCCGCAGCTTTCCTCGCGGGCATCTGGATCAATCCGCCATACGCCTTCGCCCCAGAAGACAACCTCACCTACCGCGACTTCGTCGTCCTCCATCAACACGCGATCCGATACATCGACCAGCATTATCCGCAAGCGACCGTTCTCACCGCATGGCCCGCAGCCGCCGAACTCAACCGCCCCGAACTCGGCTATACCAACCATCCCGTCAAGACCACCCCCATCCAGAACTTCTCCATCGACGAGATCCAGAAGGCCGCAGCCGAACCCGGAACCTACGACACAGCCCTCATCTTCTCCACCAAGTGGCAACCTCCGGCCAACCTCCTCAACCTCGCCCGCGGCAACGAACCCACTGATTCCAAATACTTCGATTTTCACCGCGACCTCTCTCCCGCCGAGGTCGCAACCCTCCTCCACGGCGACGTCGTCTGGCAAGCCCAACGAAAAGGCGAGTGGGCCGCCGTCATTCACTTCCCCCGCATCGTCGAAGCCCAACTCCTCTCACCGCCTCAACCCTAACGCTCTATACTCATACCTGTGACCAGGCCCTCACCACTCCGCCGGCTGCTGAAACAATGGCCTGCGCTGCTTCTCCTCTGCGCTCTCCCCGCTCTCTCTCAGTCCACGCCAGACCCCGAGGCCCCCGACACCAACGGCCACGTCGTCCTCGTCCTTCCTTTCGACAACCGCTCCGGCCAAACCAACCTCGCCTGGATCGGCGACTCCTTCCCGGACACCCTCAACCAACGCCTTACCTCCGCCGGATTCCTCACTATCTCCCGCGACGACCGCCAATACGCGCTCGATCACCTCGGTCTCCCCGTCGACTTCCGCCCCTCCCGCGCAACCACCATCCGCATCGCCGAAACCCTCGACGCCAACTACGTCATCGTCGGCAGCTACACCGTCGACAACGGCCGCATCACTGCACAGGCGCAGGTCCTCGAGGTCAACAAGCTCCGCCTCTCACAACCTCTGGCCGACTCCGCAGAACTCGCGCGCCTCTTCGACCTCGAGAACGCCATCGCCTGGAAGGTCGCCCGCCAGATCGATCCCCACTTTACCGTAGCCGAGCAGACCTTTCTCGCCGCATCCGGCAATATCCAACTCAGCGCCTTCGAGAACTACATCCGCGGCACCGATGCATCCACCCCTCAAGAGCGCATCAAGCGCCTCCAGGCCGCCATCCAGGTTACCCCCAACTATCCCGCCGCGCTCCTCGCTCTCGGCAAAGCTCAATTCACCCAGCGCGACTACGATCAGGCCGCGACTACCCTCGCCAAAATCCCCCCATCCGACCGCCGTGCTCTCGAAGCACACTTCTACATCGGCCTCGCCCGTTTCAACACTGCGAAATACGCCGAAGCCGAGTCTGCCTTCGCCTTCGTCGCCAGCCGTCTCCCCCTCCCCGAAGTCGTCAACAATCAGGCCGTCGCCTCCAGCCGCCAGGGTCGTGACGCCGTCGCCCTCTTCCAGCGCGCCTCCATCGCCGATCCCAACGACCCCGACTACCACTACAACGTCGCCGTCGCCCTACTGCGCCGAGGCGACTTCGCCGGAGCCCAGCGCGAGGTCGACCAGACCCTCAAGCTTCGTCCCGTCCGACGCCGAAGCCACCGAACTGAAGACCGCCATCAGCGCCGGCCGCCACATCGCCCCTCCCACAAGCGCGGCCAACGCCACCCCATCAAACTTCGCCCCACTCGAGCGCATTCGCCGCACCTACTCCGAAGCCTCCTTCCGCCAGGCAGCCTTCCAACTCGACCAGATGCGCGCCGCCCGCATGGCAACCCTCCCTCCCAGCGAGCAAGCCACCCAATACACCCAGTTAGGCCACGAATACCTCGCCCAGGGCCTCATCCCCGAGGCCGAACAGGAATTCCAGGCCGCCATCTCCGCCGACGCCTCCAGTGCCGCCGCTCACGCCGGTCTCGCTCAGGTGCGCGAACACAGCGGCAACCCAGCCGACGCCCGCGCCGAGGCCCAGCGATCCCTCAACCTTCACCCCAACGTCCCCGCATACCTCGTTCTGGCTCGCCTCGATCTGCAGGCCAACGAACTCGCCTCTTCCGCCTCCAATGTCAGCAAAGCGCTCCAGTTGGAACCCAAGGACTCCGCCGCACAGGGCATGCGACAAGCCCTGCAAGCCCGCGGACAAAACCTCCCATGAAACTCCTCGTCAAATCCGCGCGTCCCCATCTCCTTCTCGCACTCGTCTGTGTCATCCCCATTAGCCTCCGCGCTCAAACCCCCACCGTCGTCAAGCTAACCATTCACGACACCATCCAGCCCATCACCGCCGACTACCTTGAACGCGGCCTCCAGGAAGCCGCCCGCCAGCACGCCCAGCTCGTCCTCGTCTCCATGGGCACTCCCGGCGGTCTGCTCGACTCCACCCGCGCCATGGTCCAGGCCATCGAAGCCTCACCCGTTCCTGTCGTCATCTACATCTCCCCAGCCGGCAGCCGAGCCGGCTCCGCAGGCTTCTTTCTCCTCGAAGCCGCCGACATCGCCGCCATGGCTCCCGGGACCAACGCAGGAGCCGCCCACCCCATCGTCGAAGGCCACCAACTCGACCCCATCCTCAAAGAAAAAATCGAAAACGACGCCGCAGCCTTCCTCCGCTCTTACTCTGCCCGCCGAGGCCGCAACGTAGACGCCGCCGAAGACGCCGTCCGCAACTCAAAATCCTACAGCGACCAGGAAGCCCTCAAACTCAAACTCATCGACATCGACGCCCCCGACGACGCCTCTCTGCTCAACGCCCTCGACGGCCGCGAAATCCAGCGCTTCGACGGCTCCCGCCAGACCCTGAACCTCAAGGGAGCCGCAAATCATCACCATCCCTCCCTCCCTGCGCGAGCGCCTCCTCAGCAAGCTCACCAACCCGGACGTCGCCGTTCTCCTCCTCATCCTTGGCGGCCTCCTTATCTACTTGGAGTTCAACGTCCCGGGCACCGTGGTTCCCGGCTCCATCGGCACACTCTTCGTTCTCCTAAGCCTCTTCGGCCTCAATCTCCTTCCCATCCGCCATACCGCCATCGTCCTGCTGCTCGCCGCCTTCGTGCTGATGCTCCTCGAAGCAAAATACGGCAGCCACGGCGTGCTCGCGCTGGCAGGCATCATCTCGCTCGTCTTCGGCCTAGCAACGCTGGTCGACGGCCCTATCCCCGAACTGCGCGTCCATCCTGCCACGGCAATCGGCGCAGGCCTCGGCTTCGGCGCCATCTCCTTCGGCCTCGCGTGGATCGCCCTGAAAGCCCGTCGCGGCAAAGTCCTCACCGGCCCACAAGCCATGATCGGCGCCAAAGCCATCGCCCGCACCCCACTCAATCCCACCGGCCAGGTCGAAATCCGCGGCGAGCTCTGGCAAGCCTCTCTGCGCGGCCCAACCCCGCTCTCCGCTGGCTCCGTAGTCCGAGTGCGCAACGTCGAAGGCCTGACTCTGATCGTAGAGCCCGAGCCAGACTCGATCTAAACCCCACAACACCCGCTAATCGTCACGCCAGAGTAGACTAAAAGGACGGAGTTTTTCGAAAAAAGGGAGTTTCGTCTTGATGTTGAATTTGCTTCGCCCGTCGTGTGCCCGGAGTATCTTATTTTGTCTTTTGCTGACCGCTGCAGCATCAACCGCCGAAGCGCAAACCTCCCAGCCACCCACGGCCCTCGACCGTCAGTTGTCCCGCATCGACCTTGGCGTAGTCGGCCTCGGCATCTTCAACAAAGACTCCAACGGAACTGCCATCGTCAATGGAAAGCCGACAGCAGTAAACCTTAGCCCAGGCAACACCGCCGGTGCCCTCGTCACCCTTCGCTACACCGCCTCCCCCTGGGTCGGCTTCGAGCTCAACTACAGCTACGCCCGCTACACCGACACCTTCACTCCCTTCGGTACCCAGCCCGTGGGAGGCGTCCAGCAGAACGCAGGCGAATACACCCTCGGCTACGTCGTCCACCCCCGCAAAAAACTCTTCGGCTTGCAACCATTCATCTCTGGCGGAGCGGGCACCACCGTCTTCCGTCCCACCTCCGGTGGCGGCCTCGCGCTCCCCGAGCAGGCCCGCGCAACCTACTACGGCTCCGTCGGCGCAGAAACTACCGTCCTCTCACCCCACTTCGGCGTTCGCGCGCAGTACCGCCAGGTCTTCTTCAAAGCGCCCGACTTCGAAACCAACTACCTCACCATCCAGCAGCACACCACTACCTACGAGCCAGGCTTCGGTTTCTTCCTGCGTTTCTGATGCGGGACAACGGCCTCGGAGCAACTGCTTTACAATCGCAGCGTTGGCCGTAGCGCGGTCAACTCGAGGTCCTGCCCAATGATGTCTCTCCCGATTCTCTTTGCAGTCGTCATCGTCGTCCTCTACATCATCAACGCCCTCAACATCCTCAAAGAGTACGAGCGAGGCGTCATCTTCCGGCTGGGACGCGTCAAAGAGGCCGCCAAGGGCCCCGGCGTCATCTGGGTCTTCCGCCCCCTCGACCAGATCGTTCGCGTCTCCCTCCGTCAGGAGGCCATGGAAGTCCCGCCGCAGGACGTCATCACCCGCGATAACGTCACTCTCAAGGTCAACGCCGTCATTACCCTTCGAGTCGTCGACCCCACCAAGGCGGTCATCGAGGTTAATAACTACATCTATCAGACCTCACAGTTCGCCCAGACCACACTCCGCTCCGTCCTCGGCGAAGTAAATCTCGACGAACTCCTTGCGCATCGCGAAGAACTCAACCTCCGCATCCAGACCATCATCGATGGCCACACCGCCCCCTTCGGCGTCAAAGTCATAGCGGTTGAGGTCAAGCAGGTCGACATGCCTGAATCGATGCTGCGCGCAATGGCCAAGCAAGCCGAAGCCGAACGCGAGGCCAAAGCCAAGATCATCCACGCCGCAGGCGAATTCAACGCCGCCGCAAAACTCGTTGAAGCGGCGCAGCTTATGGCCACGCAACCCATGGCCCTCCAACTCCGCTATCTCCAGACCCTCACAGAGATAGGTGTCGAGAAAAATACCACCATCGTATTTCCTCTCCCGTTGGAACTCATAAACCTGTTCAATAAGACTGTGACTCCTGACGCTGCTGCGCTGGAGAAAAAGGTCTGACTGTGAACACGCGATACGAAACCGACACACGATCTCCGCGATCTTCAGCACTCCGAAGAACCAGACCGCGAGATCTCTCTCGGAGCCACCACCATCCTCGGCATCTTCTTTGCCCTCGCCCTGCTCTGCGCCATCTTCTTCGGCTTCGGATACTCGCAGGGCAGACGCTCAGTCCCATCCGTCGCCGCCGCGCCCGAATCAACCCTGACGCCCGAAACCAATGCCTCCAAGCCCTCAGGCAGCGTCGCCACCCAGCCTGCCTGCGCCGGATAAACAATCCGCTACCCCCTCCGACACCGCGGTAGTTCCTCTCACGACCAAGCCTTCCAACGCCACGCAGGACGAACAGCAGATATCGGTCCCCGCGCCAGTCAAGGCGGACTGCCGTAGAGCCGACTCCCGCACCCGCCAAACCCACGGCAAGCGCAGCTCCCAAACAACAAGCCCCCATCCCCACCGCCGTAGCTGCCTCCTCACCCGGATCGTCCGTAGTCCAGGTAGCCGCCATGTCGCATCAGGAAGACGCGGACGTCGTAGCCCTCGACCTCAAGCGTCGCGGATACCCCGTCGCCGTCCGTCGAGTCCCGCAGGACAAGCTCTTCCACGTTCAGATCGGCCCCTTCGCCACGAAAAAAGAATCCGACGCCATGCGCCAGCGCCTCCAGGCCGACGGCTACAACAACGCAATCGTCAAATAGCCGCAGGCTTCATCTCAGCCGGCAGCGCCTCCGCAATCGCATCCCTCACCGCAGCCATCAGCTCCTCACGCGTCGCATACTGTGACGGCTCAATCGCTGGCAGGAACTGAATCCGCGCCAACCCCGGCACAATCGCCGAGCTTCCCTTATGCATCATCGTCTGCGTCCCCGAAAGCGCAATCGGAACAATCGGAGCCTGCGTCTCCTGAGCCAGAAAGAACGGCCCCTTCTTGAACGCCGAAAGCCTGCCGTCGCGCGAACGAGTCCCCTCCGGAAAAACGACGATGTTCAGCCCCGACTGCAGTGCCTTCACCGCCGCATCCACACTGGCCTTGGCCGAATCGCGACGGCTGCCCCGCTCCACCGGCACAAAATCCGCCATTCTCATCGCGCGCCCCAGAATCGGAATATTCATCAGCTCTTTTTTCAACAGCACCGAGCTGCGCCCCGGCAACAAAGGAAGCAAAACCGGAGGATCAAGATTCGACACATGGTTGCACATGAAGATGCAGCTGCGGCCAGCTGGAATATTCTCGTATCCACTGAGCTCTGTATCTTGATCCCCGCAGCCCGCACGCCCGCGTTCGTAATCCACATCGCGACACGATAAAGAAGGCTGATGTCCCCCACCAGCAGCGTGTAAGGAATGCCAATGATCCCGGCCAGCGGACCAAGCGCCAGATAGACAAAAGCTAATTTGAAGGTTGAAAACATTCCCTCTCTGAAGCATATCGCAGACGCATCGCCATCTGCAGTTCAGGCACTCGCAGTTGTCCGCGCAGCCAGAGCGGCAGGCAGCTTCTCATAGATATTGCCAAACCCGCCATTCGACAGAATCGCCACAACATCCCCAGTCTCCAGTTCCGGAGCCATCGCCTCCACAATCGCATCCGCATCCGCATAAAGCGACGCCGGCGTGCCACGCACATTCAACGCCGCAACCACATGCTCCGGATGCAGCCGCTCCGCAACCGGAATGCTCTCCGACTTGAACACTGAAGCCAGCACAACCCGGTCAGCCAGCCCCAGGCTCTCCACCAGATCAAGCTCAAACACATTCCGCCGCAGCGTATTCGATCGCGGCTCCAGCACCGCCCAAAGCCGCCGCCCCGGATAAGACTCTCGCAAAGCCCGCAGCGTCTCCCGTATCGCCGTAGGATGATGCGCAAAGTCATCGATAATCGTCACGCCACCAACCACCGCACGAACCTCCAGCCTCCGCTTCACGCTCCGGAACGTCGCCAGCGCCTCAACAATAGCCGCCACCGGAACACCCTGCCCCGCCGCCAGAGCAGCCGCCGCAGTCGCGTTCAGCGCATTGTGCTCTCCCGCCATCGGCAGCGTCATCTCCGCAAACGAAACTCCCCCACGCTCAAGCGTCCAACGCGTCACAGAGCCCTCATGCCGCAAATTCGAAATCCGCCAATGCGACTCCGCCCCAAACCCATACCGCTCCACCGGACAAAAAGCCTTCGCAACGCACTCGCTTACATTTTCGCTTCCATCAAACGCCACAATCCGCCCACGCCGAGGCACAAGATTCACCAGCCGCTTGAACGCCGTCTTCACCGCCGCAAGATCCGTGTAAATATCCGCATGATCGAACTCAACATGCGTCAAAATCAGCGCATCCGGAAAGTAGTGCAGAAACTTCGGCCCCTTATCGAAGAAAGCCGTATCGTACTCATCGCCCTCCAGCACAAACGGCCGCGTAGGCCGCACCATAAAACTCGTGCCAAAGTTCTCCGCCACGCCTCCAATCAAAAACGAAGGCGCAAACTCGGCATTCCCCCGCGACGCAACCTCATAAATCCACGCCAGCATGCTCGTCGTCGTCGTCTTCCCATGCGTCCCCGCCACAACCAGCGGCTCTCGCCCTAGCAAAAACTCATCATGCAGAATCGAAGCCATCGAACAAAAAGGAATCCGCTCATCGAGCACATACTCCAACTCAACATTGCCCCGCGAGATCGCATTCCCCACCACCACCAGATCCGGCCGCGGCTCCAGATTCTTCTCCGAATAAGGCTCAAACACTGGAATCCCCAGACTCGCCAGAAGATCGCTCATCGGCGGATAAGCCGCCGTATCCGACCCCGTAATCCGATGCCCCCGCAACTGCAGCATCCCCGCCAGCGAAGCCATCGCCGTCCCGCAAATCCCGATCAGATGAATATGTTTCGAATTCTGCATAGTCAAAATAAAGCTAACGCCTAAACCCTCACCGCCGCTTCAAGAAATTCCATCCGCGGATTCCCCGCATCACCAAGATCCAACGCAACCGGAACCCCCAGCGGCAACGTAACATTCCCCGCGCTCACATGCCCGCTTCGCAGCCCAATCCCAATCGGCCCTTCAAAATCCCGCAGCGCATGAAGAATCGCCTTCTCCAGCAACTCCTGTTCCTCCACCGCCACACACTGTCCCATATCCCCAAACACAATCCCGATCACCCTCTCCATCAACCCCGAGTACCGCAGATGCAACAGCATCCGGTCCCACTGGTAAGGCTTCGTCCCAATATCCTCGAGAAACAAAATCGTCTCCGCCTCAATCCGAGGAGCATAAGCCGTCCCCAAGTCCCTCCACAAAAATCGAAATACACCCGCCATCCAACCGTCCCCGCGCCACACCAGGCCGAAGCACACGCAACCCCTCCGCAGCCGCCAACCTGCCACGACGGATCCCCCGCAAAACAATGCCGCCAACTCGCGCCGTCCACGCCATCCTCGCGCGAAAAATCCGCCGCCACCATCGGCCCATAGAACGTAACCAGATTCGCCTCATTATGCAGCCAGACATGCAGCGAGGTGTGGTCACTATACCCAATAAAAGGCTTCGCATTCGCCCGAATCAACCCGGCATCAAGATACGGAAGCAGCTCCGCCGACCCCCACCCTCCCCGCGTACAAATAACACCATCAATCCCAGGGTCAGCAAACGCCGCATGAAAATCCCGCAGCCCGCTCCTCAACCGCACCCGCATAATAGAGCGGCCCGCTATCCAGCGCATGTGGAGACACAATCACCGTATAACCCAGAGCCTCCAGATGAGCCACCCCACGCTGCACCAACTCAGCCTTCGGCGTACTCGCCGGAGAAACCACCGCCAGCGTCGCACCAGCGCGCAAACCGCGAGGCTTCCCCGCCCCCTTAGCAATCGTCACAGCGCCCACACCTCGCCGCGGCAAATAATCTCTGCCGGTCCAGTCAGCAACATCGCGCTGTCGCTCCCCGGCCACACGGTCCGCTGCGCACCACCCTCAGCAACCGCCGTCAACTCCCTCTCAGTACCGCGCATCGTCATCGCCGCAGCAGAAGAAGCGCACGTCCCCGTCCCCGAAGAAGTCGTCGGCCCGCACCCTCGCTCATAAATCCGAAACGCAATCTCCGTCGGCGAAAGCACCCGAACAAACTCAACATTCGTTCCATGAGGAAACAACGGACTCGTACTGATCTGCGCACCCAACTGCTGCCACGCAAGACCATGCGCACCGAAATCCTCCGCCTCCACAAACAACACAAAATGCGGATTCCCCACATTCACCATCGCCCCCGGCACATTCCCCACACCCGGCAACTCAATCGTGCGCGGCATCACGCGCGGAATCCCCATCTCACTCTCAATCAGATAAACCGGATCGTTCGCCTCCACCACGCGGCACGTCCGCACCCCGCCATGCGTTCCCAACGCGACACTCTGCATTCCCTCGCTGCTCGCCAGCCACGCCGCAACACAGCGAGTCCCATTGCCCGAAAGCTCCGCCTCGCTGCCATCCGCATTGAACAGCCTCAGAAAAAACTCGCCGTTAGCCCTGCGCTCAAGAAACTCAATCCCATCCGCACCAACACTCGTATTTCGCGCACACAGCTTCCGTGCAAGCTCAGCATGGCGCCGCTGAGCCAGCGATTCTTCAATGATCAGGAAATCGTTCCCGCAGGCATGCGCTTTAACAAACGGAATCATGTCTCTCTATTGTGCCTCAGCACGCACTCCTGTCAGGTAACTCTAAGGCTTCTGACGTCGAAGCCCGATCCGACTGATAAATCCGCGCACAAGGCTGCCCGCTCGTGCACAAAATCGTCAGTTCGGTCAGACCCTCCGGATGCGCCGCAACCGCAGCCGCCACAGGGTCCCCCGCAATCCCCACAACGTACGCCGCATGCTCTGCCGGAGCAGCCAGCGCAGCCTGAAATCCATCGTGGTCGCCCTCGTTGATCGTCTGCTTTAGAGGAATCGCCGCCGCCTGCAGCGCTCCAACATGATCCGAGTTGTACATCAGAATCGTCGATCCCGGCTGGCAACATCATCAGCTGCCGCGCCAGCGCAGACTCAAACGCAATCCGCGTCGTCGAGTTGTTCAGCGCCTCTTTCAGCACCAGCGGAGTCCGGTAAATCATACCTACCGCATTCAAAGCCACCAGCAGCAGAAAGATCGGCTGCATCAATCTCTTCGCCAGCGGCTGCGACGCACTCCATCGAACCTCAACCCACTGCACCGCCAGAAACGCAAACAGCGCAAGCGCCGGCAGCAGTTCCATCCCGTATCGAGAGTTGTAATACGAGAACGGCCAAAGCTGCGGAATAAAGATCGGCACCGAACCGTAAGCAACCGAGTACACATAAAACGGCAGCGGAATCCACAGCAGCAACGACGCTAGCGCGGTCTCTTCGCTGAATCGCCAGCGCCAATCCGCACAAAGCAGCCGCCATCACCAGAAAACCAGTCTCCCAGAAAGCCGCGTCAACCTGCGCCGTGCGCGCATAGTACACAAACGCCCAGAAGGGACTATGCCACCCGTGATAGTGACTCCGCGCCAGGCGCAGCCGTCTTCTTCTCAATCGCAGAAGCCGAGTAAGGCCCCCGAAGAAAATCCAGCGGATCGTGAAAAAAGTGCTGATTGTAAGCCAGCCAGCTCACCGGCCCCGCAACCGCCAGCAGCGTGAAGCAGACAAACGACGGAACGACTTTCCGCCATACATCGCGCCGCCGAGCAAGCGCCACAGTAACCACGCACCAAACCGCCGCTCCAAGAATCCAGCCATCGTACCGCGTATAAACCGCCGCCAGAATCATCACTCCCAGCAGCACCAGGCGCCGCGCGGCCAGCGCATCACGGCCTCCACGCACCGCGTCAAGACACTCCACCGTCAGCAGAGTCGTCCAGATCAGCAGCGCAAGAAACAGCGGCTCTGTCATCGCCGTCGTCGCGAGATAAAGCAGGTTAGGATTCAACGCATAGAACGCCGTCGCAACCACCGCCCATCGCGGCATCAACAAATACCGCGCCAAACGATAAAATCCAACCGTTCCCGCGATATAGCACAGCAGCGAAGGCCACGCGCCCGCAAGCCCATTCTGCCACCAGGCCATCTCTTGCACGAACGGCAGCATCAGCAGATGCGGCAGCGGCAGCCACACGCCTCCAAGCTGGACCAGCCCCGGATTGTGCGAGTCCAGAATGCGCCGCGCAATGCCCAGATGCGCAACCGCATCCCCATACAGCAAGCAGGTATCCCCGCGAAAAACAGACCAGCAACGCAATCAGAGCCAGCAGTACCGATGCCAGCGCAACCGGGAACGTCTCTTCGCGAGTCGCCGCCCGAACGACATCCGGATCGTAATTCACAGCCTCCGCTCCGGCAACACGAGCCAGCCATCGTTCGCCGTGCGCCGATCCCTCTCGAAGGCCTAGACCCCCGCGTGTTCAAGATGCGAAATCTCCCGGAATAAATTGAAGCGCTCGTCGATCTCCTGCCGCGTCACATTCTGCAGGCGCTCCGTCCCAAACCGCTCCACAGCAAACGACCCCATCACGCCGCCATAAAACATCGCCGTGCGAAACACCTGCGGAGTAAGCTCAGGCTGCGATGCCAGGTAGCCATAAAAGCCACCGGCAAACGAATCGCCCGCGCCCGTAGGGTCAACGACCTCAGCCAGAGGAAGAGCCGGAGCACGGAATGGCCGCGAAAGCTTCACACCGGGAAACGACCGGTCGCTAAAGAACGCCGTCGCACCATACTCGCCATGCTTCACCACCAACGTCTTCGGCCCCATGGACAGCACCTTTTCGGCCGCCAACACGAGATTGCGTTCGCCCGCCAGCATCCGCACTTCGCCATCGTTGATCAACAGCACATCCAGCTCACGCAACACCTTCGCAAGGTTCGCCCCATGATCGGCAATCCAGTAGTTCATCGTGTCGCCGCATACCATCCGAGCCTTCGGCATCTCGCTGCGCACTCGCGCCTGCAGCACCGGATCAATATTCGCGAGAAACAGATACTCGCTGTCTTTGTAACCCGCAGGAATCTTCGGCTCAAACGTCTCAAAGACATTCAAATCCGTGCCCAGCGTCTTCGCCTCATCCATATTTCCCGAATAGGCTCCGGTCCAGTGAAAGCTCAACCCATTCGACCGCTCGATCCCCTGTGTATCGATCCCACGCCGCGTGAGGACTGCCTCATGCTCCGCCGTGAAATCCTTACCCACCACCGCAATCACGCGCACCGGCGTAAAGTAGCTCGCCGCCAGGGCAAAATGGGTAGCCGCACCACCCAGGCAATGATCCACTTTGCCATGCGGAGTCTCAATGCTATCGAACGCAACCGAACCTACAACCAGAATCGCCATAAACCTCTTTTCAAGTAAATAGAAAATGTAACCAATAAAGATACAAACACGTCACACTCCGACGGCCGAACGATCACGAAAGATATTTATCCAACAGAATCGCACAGCTTCTCCCGAGTAGCCGGAGGAATCGCCTTGCGATCCGTAAGAATCGCATACTTCAGCGCATCGCCACACCCGCAGCTCTTTTCCCTGGGCATCGCCGCAACCGCAGCCCGCACCACCTTCGCCGCGTTATCCGCATTCTGATGAATCACCGCCACAATCTGGTCCACCGTTACATCATCATGCCCTTCACGCCAGCAATCGTAGTCCGTCACCATCGCCATCGTCGCGTAGCAAATCTCCGCCTCGCGAGCCAGCTTCGCCTCCTGCAGATTGGTCATCCCAATCACATCCGCTCCCCAGCTCCGGTAGAGGTTCGACTCCGCCCGCGTAGAAAACTGCGGCCCCTCCATGCACACATAGGTCCCGCCACTCTTCCCCACAACACCAACCGCATCGCATGCCTTCTGAAAAGTCGCAGCAACCGTCGCGCAAACCGGATCGCCAAATCCCACATGTGCCACAATCCCGTCCCCAAAGAACGTTCCCACCCGCGCAAACGTGCGGTCAATAAACTGATCCGGCATCACAAAATCAGTCGGCTTATGCTCTTCCTTCAACGACCCGACAGCCGAAACCGAAAGAATCCGCTCCACTCCCAGCATCTTCATCGCAAAAATATTCGCGCGAAAGTTCAGCTCACTCGGCAGAATCCTGTGCCCCCGCCCATGCCGCGCAAGAAACGCTACCTTGCGGCCCTCAAGATCCCCCAGAATAAAAGCGTCGGACGGTTCGCCGAACGGCGTCGTCACCCGCTCTTCACGCACATTGCTAAGCCCGGGCATCGCGTAAAGTCCGCTGCCCCCGATAATGCCGATCTCTGCCTTCTTCAAACTCTTTCGCTCCCTTTGCGAACGCTAGCCGCGCTCAAAACCGCTTCAAAACTTGGACCCTTTGGAAGTATATCGTTCAAGCGCCTTCGCATTGACCTCGCCGAGCGAAGCCAGCACGCGCGCCATCGACAACGCCGGCTCTCCCGCGGGCACAATCGCCTGCTGAATCCGCCCCTCCGGCTGCACGCTCACAATCAGATCGCGCAGCTTCCGCGACAGCTCCAGGTCGAACCCTTCGCCAATAAAAACTCCCGTCCCCGAAACCGAAATCAGCACATCGCCTTCATTGGTTGAGTAAATCTGCTCCGTGCCACTCACCTCGTCCTTCGTCCTCTCCACCACATTCGAGTACTTCCTCGGAATCTGGTCCGCATACGTCCGCATAAACGAGTGCGCCGAATCTCGATTCTTCCACCGCGAGTAATAAATCAGCCCCAGCGAGGCCGTCGACTCCTTCTCCGCAGCCGTAGCCGCCTTCTTCTGCGCAGCGTAGTACACCCCGCCATTCCACGCCGGAGACAGCGCATCCGCCATCTCGCGCCCGCCAAACAGCTCCACCAGAATCCGCACATCCAGCTCGCCCATCACCCCGACGTCATACGGAACATAATCCGCATTCAGCAACGGATGAATATCCGGCAGCCGCACCACCGGCACCGGAGCATGCGCCATGTAAGCCTTCGGATGCATAATCTCAAAACTCGACGAAGGTGGGTTCATCAACACGCCTGCAAACGCCACATCTTTCCCCGCCTTCACCAGCACCGCCTGCTCAAAGCTCAATCCGTCGCTGTACGGAAACAGCAACGACTCCTGCAGCAGCAGCGGAGCCCGTGCCATAATCGGCGATCCGCTCGTATCCGCCACCGAATCCTTCAACTGCCCTGAAATCTCCGGCGAATTCGCCAGCGTCTTCCCCGAAGGCTGCAGCGTGTAATCCACAAACACCGCCATCGCCTGACCCTCGGCAACCGCGCTCCGTGCCGTGTCCGCCTCATCCACCTGCAGATGCTTATTGTCCTCCTGCACATTGTGCGAAGTCCCGTTGTCGCTGATCGCCGACCACTTCGTCAGGTCGACCTTCTGATCCTGCAGAGCATGCGTCAGCTCATGCGCCAGCACCGGCTTCTGCTGGTCCGGCTCAATCCAGTCCAGCAGATTCACCGTCTTCGTCTTGTTGTCGTAGAACCCCGCAATCTGCTCCGTCAGTAGCGACAGCAGAAACGGCCGCAGATGAAAATCGCGATCGAGCAGCCCAAACTTCTTCAGCACAATCTCCGACCGCTCCATCCGCTTCGCGCCTTCATCCTCGTCGAACTTCTCCCGCAGATACTTGTTCACCTCATCGCGCGAGATCAGCTTCCGCTTCACGCCATGCTCAATCGGCAGCTTCGTATCCTTGCTCGCAAAATCAAGAATCTCGTCCACCGAGCGAAAAAGCTCCTTCGCCTGCTCCTTCGTCATCGGAGCCTGCGTCGCGCTCTGCGGCTTGTCCGAACCCTGCGCCTCACCTGGCTTCTGCCCTGCATCCGGAGCCTTCGTCTGCTGTCCCTGCGCCGCAACACTGACCGCCGCCAGCGCGCACAAGGCAACCCACCGCATCCACCTTTTATCCCCGCCGCCAACCTCTAGCGCCAACATAACCCTCGCAATCCGCCGCTATAATCAAGTGTACGGGAGTTTTCTCCCCGACCCGCTATGACCCCACCCGCACAAGCCGATTTTGCTCCCACAAAGACCTGCAACTCACTCGCAGCCTTACTCAAGGCAACCGGCATCTCCCCGCTCGACCACACCGGCTGGCTCCGAGTAACCGGCGAAGACCGCGTCCGCTGGCTCAACGGCATGGTCACCAACTCCATCCAGCAGTTGAAGCCCAACGAAGGCAACTACAACTTCCTCCTCAACGCTCAGGGCCGCATCCAGGGCGACGCCACCATCTTCGCCCAACCTGACGCGCTCCTCATCGAGACCGCCGCCACCCAACTCCCCAACCTCCTCGCCCACCTCGACCACTTCATCATCATGGACGACGTGGAGCTCACCGACATCTCCGCCACCCAATCCGGCATCCTCGTCGCAGGCCCGCAAGCATCTTCGCTGCTGGCCAAAATCGGTCTCAACGTCGACACCTGAAACCCTCGACCCCCTCACCACAACCACGCTCCCGTGGAACGCCACCACCGTCACCATCATCCACGCCCACAGTCCGCTCATCCCCAAATTCGAGCTCTGGACCACTCCCGAAGCCGCGCCCGAACTCCTCGACCGCCCTCACCACAAGCCGGCGCAATCCCCTGCGACGCCCCAACCCTCGAAGCCCTCCGCATCCTCGAAGGCACCCCGCTCTACGGCACCGACATCCGCAACTCCGAGAAAGCCCGCGAGCTCCCCCAGGAGACCGCCCAGACCCGCGCCCTCCACTTCAACAAGGGCTGCTACCTCGGCCAGGAGATCGTCGAGCGCATCCGCTCCCGCGGCAACGTCCACCGCACCTTCGCCGCCTTCCGCCTCGAAGGCACACTCCCATCCGCGGGCGCAGCCCTCGAAGCCGATGGCAAACCCGTAGGCGAACTCACCAGCGTCGCCAACATCGAACTCCCCAACGGCAACCACCTCCAGCTAGCCCTCGGCTACATCCGTCGCGAAGCCCTCGACCGCAACCTTCCCCTGCACTACCCCGGCGGCACCGCAACTCCAGTCCAGCTTCCCTACTCCGCCGCTGCAGCGTAGCATCATCTATCCGCATCTGAAAGAAAGAGCCACACAAATGCCAGAACAAAACAAGCCCTTCGTCATCACCGACCGCCGCAAGTTCACCCTCGAAGGCGAGCCTCGCCCCGACGCCGACCCCTCGCCCGAGCGCGAAGAGCGCGAGGAGCCCAAAGCGTCCTGAACCCGTAGCCGCCGCGCCACAACCCACAGCCGTCCCCACACCCGAAGCCGCCTCCAGCGAGGCCCGAGCCTCAACTCCCGTCTCCTCCCACCCAGGAAGAGACCGACCAGGCCAAGCGCGCCTACGACATGACGGCCGACCGCCTCGACACCGCCATCCGCTCCGCCAACCCCGGCGCCGATCACCCCCCGGCCATGAGCTTCGACCAGCTCGTCCAGTCCGTCTACCTCACCTCCCTCATGCAGCTCGGTGGAACCACCCGCGAAGGCCAGCAGCCCCAGGTCGACATCATCGGCGCGCGCCAGAGCATCGACATGCTCGGCGTCCTCCAGGAAAAAACCAAAGGCAACCTCACCCCCGCCGAAACCCAACTCCTCGAAAGCGCCCTCTTCGAGCTCCGCCTCGCCTTCCTCGAGATCACCCAGGCCATCGCCCGCTCCGCCGCCGCCAAAGCCGGAGCCGCTCCCGGCCAGCCGCCTCGCCCCACCGGCCCGAGCATCGTCCGCTAAACGATGGAAGCAACCCTCACCTTCCTCGGCACCGGAACCTCCATGGGCGTCCCCACGCTCGGCTGCGACTGCGCCGTCTGCACCTCCGCCACCTCACCTAACGGAGACCCGCGCAACCGCCGCACCCGCCCCTCCATCCGTCTCGAATACAACCACCGCACCGTCCTCATCGACACCGGCCCCGACTTCCACGCCCAGGCCATCCGCGAAAACATCCGCCGCGTCGACGCCGTCCTCTACACCCACGGCCACGTCGACCACATCATGGGCTTCGACGACCTCCGCCCCCTCACCTTCCACGGCGTCGACCACGTCCCCATCTACGCCGACGAACCCACAGCCAGCAACATCGAGCGCATCTTCGAGTACACCTTCCGCAAAGAAGACCGCTACCCCACCAGCGCCCGCGTCCACATCCATCGCCTCGACCCCACCCCCGGCGCCGGCGTCGACATCTTCGGAGCCTGCTTCCAGCGCATCCCCGTCACCCACGGCCCCGAGGAGATCACCGGCTACCGCTTCGGCCGCGCCGCCTACCTCACCGACATGAGCGACATCCCCGAGGTCAGCATCCCCCTCCTCCAAAATCTCGACATCCTCATCCTCGACGCCCTCCGCCTCAACCCCGCACCCCAGCCACTCGCACCTCGAAAAATCCGTAGCCATCGTCGAACAACTCAAACCCCAGCGAGCCTTCTTCACCCACATGGGCCACGACCTCGACCACGCCACCACCAATGCCACCCTCCCCCCGCACATCCAGCTAGCCTACGACGGCCTGAAGCTCCAATTCGAGATCGCCCAATGAAGATCTACCGCTCACTCTCCGAGATCCCCGCCAACTTCGGCCCCACCGTCGCCACCATCGGCAACTTCGACGGAGTCCATCGCGGCCACCTCTGGGTCATCGAAGAGGTCATCGCCCGCGCCCGCACCCTCGGCAAAAAATCCATCGCCATCACCTTCGAGCCCCACCCCGCCCGCGTCCTCCGCCCCGAATCCACCCTCCCCCTCATCACCCCACTCACCGAAAAACTCGAGCTCCTCGCCACCACCGGCCTCGACGCAGTCGTCGTCATTCCCTTCACCAAAGACTTCTCACAAATGACCGCCCGAGCCTTCGCCACCGAAGTCCTCCAGCAAACCCTCCACGTCATCGAACTCCACGAAGGAGAAAACTTCCGCTTCGGCCACCACGCCGAAGGAGACGTAAACAATCTCGAAGCCCTGGGCCGCGAACTCGGCTTCACCTGCAAGGTCTACTCCCCCAGAAGCCATCCGCAACCAGCCCATCTCCTCCAGCCGCATCCGCCAACTCATCACCGAAGGCGACGTCAGCCGAGTCCGCGCCCTCCTCGGCCATCCCTTCGCCATAGCCTCCACACCCGCCTCCGGACGCGGCTACGGCACCCGCTACACCGTCCCCACCATCAACCTCGCTCCTTACAACGAACTCCTCCCCGCCAACGGCGTCTACATCACCACCCTCACCATCGGCTCCGGCCCCACGCCGAAACCGGTGCCCACAGCGAAACCTTCGAAGCCGTCACCAACGTAGGCAACCGCCCCACCTTCGGCGCCGACTCCTTCACCGTAGAATCCCACCTCTTGAACTTCCACCCAATCGAACTCAACGAACAAACACCCCTCACCCTGACCTTCCTCCACCGCCTCCGCCCCGAAATCCGCTGGCCCAACCCCGAAGCCCTCCGCGAACAAATCGGCCGCGACGTAGCCAAAGCAAAACGCTACTTCACCTCTGCCGAACCCTCGCCTCAAAACCCCGCCCCACCCAAACCCAACCGGCGTAACGCAACTCCGCTTCCGCAATCAGTTTTTCTTCGTCTTTATCTCTCCACATCAGCGACAAGCTAAAATCTCGCTCTGCTTTTGGAAATTAGAGGCAGAATTTAGCGTTACGAAAACCGCCTCCCCAAAAGGTCTTCAGAGTAATGAAAAATTCGCCTTGCTTAAGGACACGGCTTATAGCCGTGCCGCTGCCACTCATCTTGCAGTGCGGCTTTAGCCGCTGAGGTACGCCTTTATTGGCGGCAGCCTCGTCAACTATGAGGCGCAACCGCCTTTTCGGCATCATTATGCGGAACAGCCCGCGGAGCCGCACGCGCCGGATCACTCTCCGAAGGCGGAATCGTCTTAGGCACTTCCGGTGTCGTACTCGCAGGAGCAGCCTCCTTAGGCGTCTCCACCGCATCCGGGTCCGCCTCATCAGCCTTCGCCACCGAAACCGCCCGCGCAGCCCTGTCCGCCACCGTAGTCAACGGCACATCCAGCTTCTTCTGCGGAGCCCCACCCGTAGCAAACACCTCATTCGGCTTATTCGCAATCGCCGCCCGCATAAAATCCATCCACATCGGCAGCGCCGCTCGCGCGCCCGTCTCTTTCTCCCCCAGCGACTCCCGGTCATCAAACCCAATCCAGGTCCCGCAAGTCACCGAAGGCGAAAACCCAATAAACCACGCATCCGTAAAATCATTAGTCGTTCCGGTCTTCCCGCCCAGCGGATGCTTCAACTGCGCTGCCGCCGCGCCCGTCCCATGCGCTGTCACCGCCTGCAGAAACTGCATCATCGTCCGCGCCGTCTCCACCGAGATCACCTCCGTCACCTCGCCCGGAGCCTCCTCCAGCGGCATCCCATCCGCCTGCGTCACCTTCCGGATATACGGTCGGCTCAATCCGTATCCCATCATTCGGAAACACACTGTAACCTCCCACCTGCTCCGCCAGCGTAATATCCGCCGCTCCAATCGCCACCGGCAGAAACATCGGCAGATTGCTCGTAATCCCAAACCGGTGCGCCGTATCAATTACCTTGCGAATCCCATACCGGTCCGCCAGCTTCAGCGCCGGAATATTTCGCGACTCCGCAAAGGCCTCCACCAGAGTCATCGCGCCCTTTATAGTTCGGCTCATAGTTATGCGGCGTGTAAGGCCCATTCGGCGTCGGAAAACTCACCGGCCCATCCACAATAATGTCTGTCGGCTTCGCTCCATTCTCAATCGCCGTCGTATAAACATACGGCTTGAACGAAGACCCCACCTGCCGCTGCGCCTGCGTGGCCCGGTTGAACTGCGACAGAGCAAAATCTCTGCCGCCTACCATCACCAACACCTCACCGCTCGCATTATCCACCGCCATCATCGACGCCTGCGCGCCCGAATCCTGCTGCAGCGAAGCCTTCAATCCGCCATCCGCCGCCACGCTCTCAATCCGCACATAAACCACATCCCCCGTCCGCAGAAAACTATCCCCATCCACATTCTTCGTCCACTTCCAATCCTCCGGCGTCAGCACCACCGTCTGGTCCGGCGACACCTTCACCGAAACCTTCTTCGCCGCAACCGCCGTCACTACCCCATGAACATAACTTCCCTTCTCCACCGGCTGCACCCAGTCCGGATGCCGGTAGCTCTCCACATCCACCCCCTCCAGCACCACATTCGGCAAATGCCCCTTCCACCCATGCCGCCGCTCATAAGTCGCCGTCCCATCCAGAATCGCTTTATTCGCCACCATCTGTAGATCCAGATCCAGCGTCGTATACACGCGAAGCCCGGCACCATGCACCTGCTCCACGCCATACTCTTTCTCAAGCTGCCGCCGAACCTCCTCCACAAAATAAGGAGCCACGCTATTCGCCGGCGGCTCCAGGTGCAGGCCCAGCGGAGCAGCCATCGCCGCATCTGCCTGCGCTCGCGTAATCTTCCTGTCTGCCAGCATCTCGCTGAGTACCAGATTCCGCCGCCGCAGCGCCCGATCCGGATACTTCAGCGGCGAATAAGCCTCCGGCCCCTTTGGCAGCGCCGCCAGCAAAGCTGCCTCCGGCAGCGTCAAATCCTTCACCTTCTTATTGAAGTAAAACTCCGACCCCGCCTCAAACCCATAAGTCCCATGCCCCAGGTAAATCTGGTTCGCATACAGCTCAAAGATCTGCTGCTTCGTAAATCGCCGCTCAATCTGGACCGAAAGAAGAACCTCCTGAATCTTTCGCCCATAAGTCTTCTCCGACGACAAAAATAGATTCCGCGCCAACTGCATCGTCAGCGTAGAAGCTCCCTGCGTCCTCTCGCTCGAATGCAGATCCCGCCACGCGGCACCCACCGCGCGAATCAGGTTCACCCCCCAGTTCCGCTCAAAGCTCTTGTCTTCAATTGAAATAATCGCCTGCCGCAGCACCGGAGGAAAATCCGAATACGGCACCACCACCCGCCGCTCCAGCGCAAACGACCCGAACGCCTTTCCATGCACATCCAGCAGCTCAGTTGTCGTATTCGGCCTGTACCGCGCCAGGTCATCCATCTGCGGCAGGTCGATCGAATAAACAAACATCAAGCCGCAAAGAGCCCCAAAGACAGCCGACAACTCCAGCAGCGCAAAAAACGTAACCTGCTTCGCAATTCGGCGGCTGGGATAGTCCGGCCCAGTCAGCGTAATCCGGTGAAGCACCCGCCTCCACCGCGGCATCTTCTTAGCTTCAGACGGCCTGTCTTCGCGCGTGTAGAGGCTCAGCATTGCCTTTCACCATAGCACGCACAGACACCCGCAAACCGCCCTGCAGAACCACACTAAGTTCAGAAAAAAGCCGGCCGCCTAAGCCGCTTTATTCTTCAACAGCGCGAGCGCCTTCGACAACTGCTCATCCACCGTCACGCTCGGCTTAGCCGGAGCAGCAGTCGGGCTCTCCGCCGCCTCTCCATCCTCATCCACCACCGGCTGGTCCGAATTCGAGGCCACAATCACCCCCGGCATAACCCCATCATCCTGCAGCTTCTTCCCCGAAGGCGACTCATACTTCGCCACCGAAAGAATCAGCGCCGCACCATCCGGCAGCTCAAACGTCTTCTGCTGAGCCCCTTCACCAAACGTCTTCTCCCCCACCAGATCCGCGCGCTTGTTATCCAGCAACGCCGCCGCCGCCAACTCCGCCGGTCCAGCCGTCCCGCGATTCACCAGCACCACCAGCGGAGCCGTCGTATTCACGGCCTTCGAAGCATCCGCCGTAAACGTCTGCTTCTCCACCTTCTGCCCCACCAGCATCGCAATCGTGCCGTCCTTCAAAAAGAAGTTCGCCAGCCGCGTCGCCTCTGCCATATCTCCCGCCGCAGCATCGCGCAGGTCCAGCAGAATCTTCTTGTTCCCCTGCTTCTGCATCACCTTCAATTTCGCTTCAATCTGCTGCACATGGTCATGGTCCAGCACGCCCGGCTTCAGATAAAGAATCGACGCATTCTCATACATCGCCTCAGACACCGGAGCCAGCACCGGCACCGCGCGCGTCATCACAATCTTGTCCGGAGCCGACTTCCGCGGCCGCACCACCGACACCGTCAATTCGCTTCCCGGCGCACCCTCCAGCAGCAGCTGAATCATCGCCAGCGAAATATCCCGCGTGTCCGCCGGTCCAATCGCCTCAATAATGTCCCCATCGCTGATCCCCGCCTTATCCGCCGGGCTCCCCGGAATCACCGAGACCACCGAAGCGTACCCATACCGCTTCGAAACATTGATCCCCACCTGCGCCTTGCCGCCCTTGTCCGACTTGTAAGCCTTGTAGTCCTCAGGCGTCAGGTAGCTCGAGTCAGCATCGAGAGACTCCAGCAGCCCCCTCAGCGCGCCATTCGTCACCGCCGTAATATTCGGCTGCTCCACATAATCCGTCTGGATATGCCGCAGCACCTCGCTGTACACGTTGATCTGGCGATAGGCCCCATCCTGCGGCTCCGAAGCCGCCTTCGCTCCCGGCGTATTCACGCCAAGAAACACCACCACCACCAGAACCACCGACACGGCAAGCAACAGAATCTTCGAAATCTTAGGCATAGTTAAAAGTGGCTCCATCAGGGACAGTCCTCACCGCAAGGGTTAGACGCATCCACCAACCAAAATGATACTCTCGAACCGTAAGACTTGGCCGGAAAACCAGCACTAACACTTTGGTGGCGGCGGGCAGAATCGAACTGCCGACCTACGGGTTATGAGTCCGTCGCTCTAACCATCTGAGCTACGCCGCCGATGTGTTGAAAAGGGTTACGCCGGCACAAAACTCTCTCGAGGAAAGAGATCATCGCCACGGCACAGCCAGCTTCCATCATACTTGATTCCGCCGCCAGCGAAAAGCAGCGCACCACTGTCCTCGGCGTCATCCCCGCACGCCTCGCCTCCACCCGCCTGTCCCGCAAAGTCCTCCGTCCGCTAGCCGGAAAACCCATGCTTGCATGGGTCTACGAAGCCGCCCGAGCCTGCCCCCAACTCAACCAGGTCCTCATCGCCACCGACTCCGAAGAAGTAGCCGCGCTCTGCCGCGAAAACAACTGGCCCGTCCAACTCACCTCACCCGATCTCCCCAGCGGCACCGACCGAGTCCACGCCGTCTCCCTCCAGATCCCCGCCGACATCTACGTCAACATCCAGGGCGACGAACCCCTCCTCAAACCCGAACACCTCACCGCCCTCCTCCGCCCCTTCTCCCAACCCGACGTCGAAGTCACCACCCTGAAAGTCCTCTGCACCCCCGAAAACATCAACAACCCCAACGCCGTAAAAGTAGTCACCGCCGCCGACGGCCAGAGCCCTCTACTTCTCTCGCTCTACGATCCCCTACAACCGCGACCCCGAACACAACCCCACCCCACAATACTGGAAACACATAGGCCTCTACGCCTACCGCCGAGCCGCCCTCCAGCGCTTCCCCACCCTACCCCCTAGCACCCTCGAACAAACCGAGCGCCTCGAACAACTCCGCTTCCTCGAAAACAACATCCCCATCCACGTAGAACCCACCGCCCACGACACCATAGGCGTAGACACCGAAGAAGACCTACACCGAGTAGAATCCCTCCTCCGCAGCCGCTAGCAGTATCACTCCTGAAAAGTTCATCGGCTGATACGACACCCTGAAGATGTCACCCTGAGCGAGGCAGTTCGCGCTCTTTGTCAACTGCGCAATCGAAGGACCTGCTTCGCGTTCGGCCTGCCACTCTGCCGGTTACTTTTCCAACGATTGCTATTGCCGTTGCGTCGTTTTTGTTGTCATCCTTCGCCGAAGGCGGAGGACCTGCATTTTGCCTTTGTCGTTGCGTTGGTGCTTTTGCCTTGCCTTTTTTTTGCTTTTTGCCTTTCGCGTTTTGCCTTATCACGGAGTCACCAATTCTGACTGAGCGAGCGCAGAGCAGTCGAAGGACCTGCGGTTGCCCTGCCTCAACCCGCCCGAAAAAACCGAAAAATAGTGTCATCCTGAGCGAAGCTACTCGCGCTCATCGCGAGCGAGCGAAGTCGAAGGACCTGCAGTTGCGTTGCGGTCGACACTTTGCATTTGACTTTGCCTTGCTTTTGCCTTCGCGTTTTGCCTTATCCACTGACGACCAATTCAACCAAAAAAACAAAAAAAGTGTCATCCTGAGCGAAGCTGCTCGCGCTTTTGCGAGCAGCGCAGTCGAAGGACCTGCGGTTGCCGTTGCCGTTGCCGTTGCGGTCGCTGTTGCTGTTGCTTTTGCTTTTGCTTTTGCTGTTGCTGTTTACTATTCGCTGTTCGCGCTTTAGTTGTCATCCTCCGCCGAAAGGCGGAGGATCTGCCTTTGCCCTTCAGGATTAAGCGTGGGGCTTCAACCCCAAGAAAAGGCCACGCCGAAGGCGAAATACCACTCTGCCGAAGGCAGGAGCGAAAAGCGACTAAATCTGCCGTCGCATTTGCCGTTGTTCCTTCTTCCCTTCCCGAATCCCCGCTAAACTCTCCACATCGAATCCCACCCGGCCAAAATCCACACAGCGGAGCAGCCATGAAACCCGCCTTGCCCCTCCGAATCGCCTCTATCCTCGCCCTCGTCGCCGCCCTCGGCCACACGCTCCTGTTCCTCACCTACCATCCCACCCACGGCCCCGACGAGATCGTAGTCGTCACCGCCATGCAGACCCACGTCTTCAGCTTCGGCGGATTCCTCCACTCCTACTGGCAGCTCTACTTTGGCTACGAGCTCTTCGTCACCATCTCCTGCCTCGTCGAGTGCGCCATCCTCTGGCAACTCGCCACCCTCTCCACCACGCTCGCCATCCGTCCCATCGTCCTCGTCCTCTTCCTCGGCGAAGTAGCCACCTCCATCCTCATGTTCAAGTTCTTCTTCATCATCCCCATCGTCGTCCACACCGCCACTGCCCTCTGCCTTCTCCTCGCCCTGAACCCTCAAACCCGGCAAGCCTGAAGCGCCTCGGGACAACCACATTGACGAATCACAATAGCAGCAGCGTTCTTGGGCCAAAGTTCGGCGTACGCACGAGAACCTAACCTCCATCAGCAAAACACGCCAAGAAAAGAATCCGGACCGCCGTCAAAACCTCCGGCAAAACGAAACTGGTGGGTCTCTGGTTGAGCTCGCCGACTCCTGCCCATTCTCCTTCTCATCATGACCGGCGTCTTTCTTTCCCCGTGGCCCTCAATCAGAAGCTTGTATTAACCGAGCTGTCAGTACCGGCGCGCGTTTTCTCGCGACAGATCGCGGAGACACCGACCCTTGCTCCTCCATCGCTGCCAAGGTCTACGCCGCAGCGCCGGACATGAGTCAGACGATGCAGCAGATGGCCACCAACCCGTCAACCCATCGCCTCTAGGCCAACCCTTCAGACGTTCTGCTTTTGTCGTCGCATCGCTTCTAGGTAAGCCAAGCCTTCAGATATTCTGCTTTTGTCGGCACATCGCTTCTAGGTAAGCCAAGCCTTCAGGCTTGGCCCTCTCGGCGCTCGAGGAAAAAGAGCTTCAGCCCTCGGGGTATGCCTTCCACAATTGTCACCCTCGCAAGCCTAACCTAACAAACAACTGACAACTTTTCGGTTCGAAAACAACCCAAAACTCACTTGTCAAGTCCAAAATCCCGCAACTCCAACAAAATAAATCCAATAGAAATGAAATTTAGTTACATTCAAACCCATATAATTAACTTATAGATCAGAGAAAAGGAAAGCCCCGGACACTCTCCGGGGCTAACTTATTGATATGGGCGAATTTGGACGCAACCCATTTGTTATGAATATTTTGCAGACCAACCCGATCGCGTAACCCCAATCAATCCAGGAGATTTACGCCCAGGCAACAGGGAGGGGGTACCCCCTACAAAGCCGCGAACCGCAACTCCAAACCCTCCACCCCCACGGCCACCGAAACCCCCTCGAGCGACTCCACCACCCAATCCGCCGCCCGCAACTCTTCCACTGGCTCCGTTCCCAAAACAGCCATCACCCGGCACCCCGCGGCCTTCCCCGAACCCACTCCCGACGGAGCATCCTCCACCACCACGCACTCCCCAGGCAAAAATCCCAAGCAACTCCGCCCCGCTCCGGTACGGCTCCGGATCAGGCTTACCCCGCTCCACCATCTCCCCGCTGATAATCCGCTCCGGAACCGGCAGCCCCGCCGCCGTCAACCGAGCCAGCAGCAAACGACGAGTAGCCGAGGTCACAATCGCCCACCGCTCCAGCGGCAGACTCTCCAGCAACCTCCTCACCCCCGGCAGCACTCGAAGGTCGGCCACATCCTCAACCTCCATATCCTCGATCACGCGCAATCCCGCATCCGCATCGATGTCCGGCCGCAGCAGCCTCACAATATCGATCGCCCGCCGCCCATGCGGCACCTCAAGCGTCTCGGCATCCGGAACGCCATACAATCCCGCCCACTTCCGCCAGCTGCGCTCTCGCCGACCCAATGGAGCTCACCAGCACCCCATCCATATCGAACAAAATCCCCTGCGCCCTGACCGAGACCAACCCGCTCAATCAGCGCTCCCCTGAAGAACAAACCGCTGAGCCGCCTCCAGCACCCGCCCCACCGACTCCACCGAACAGCTCTCGCAATAAACCCGAAGCAACGGCTCCGTACCCGAAGCCCGCAGCAACAACCAGGTCTCTGCAGCGTTCTTCTTCCCCGCGCAATCAGGATTCTCCAGAAAAAACTTGATCCCATCCAGAGTCTCCACGCGAAGCACCTTCATCCCCGCAATTTCGCTCACTCCAGCTTTCGCCCCGCGCAATCGCCGCCTGCTTCACCGCCTCATCGATATGCATATCGACCCGGCCATACTGATGCTCGCCAAACTCCTCCTGCAGCGCCGCAACAAGCTGACCCAAAGTCTTCTTCTCATCCGCCATCACATTCGCCAGCAGCAGCGAGTTCAGCAGCCCATCGCGCTCCGGCAAATGCCTGCTGATTCCAACTCCACCCGATTCCTCGCCCCCAATCAGAATCTCCCGCTCCAGCATCAGATCCACAACATACTTGAACCCGATCCCATGCTCATGCAGCTTCCGCCCATACTTCGCCGCAATGCGATCCACCATCTTGGTCGTGTTGAACGCCCGCGTCACATCGCCCGGCCACTTCTTCCGCTCCAGCAGCCACCACATCAGCAGACTCAGGATCTTGTGCGCATCCACAACATTGCCATGCTCATCGACCGCGCCAATCCTGTCCGCATCGCCATCCGTAATCAGCCCCGCATCGCACTTCTCCGCCACAACCGCGATCTGCGTAGCCTTGATATGCGGCAGAATCGGCTCCGGATTGATCCCCGGAAACGCCGGATTGATCTCACTCCGCATCTCCACGAACGGAATCCCGGCCCTCCCGAAGATCCCCGCAATCACTCCGCGTCCCGCGCCATACATGCAGTCGATCAGGAACCTGTATCCCGAAGCCCGAATCGCCGCCAGATCCACAAACCGCGCAATCGCCGCGTTGTACTCCGGATTGAAGTCCACCGTCTCAATCGCCGCCGGTTGAGCGGCCTTCGCCAGCGGCTTCCCCAGATAGCTCTCAATCGCCGTCATGATGGAAGGCTTGCCCGATCCGCCATAACTAGCCTTGTACTTCACCCCATTCCACTCCGCCGGATTATGGCTCGACGTAATCATCACTCCACCAGCAGCCTTCCGCTCCCGCACCGCATACGACAGCGCCGGAGTAGGCGTAATCTCAGCCGCCATCGCCACCGGAATCCCCGCTCCAGCCAGCACCTCCGCCACAACCCCCGCAAACGACCGCGACCCAAACCGCGTGTCATACCCAATACAAACTCCAGCCGCAGCATCCTCCTCCGCCAGCACATAGTTCGCAATCGCCGCAGCGGCCACTCGCACATTCGCGTACGTGAAGTCATCCGCAATGACCCCACGCCACCCATCTGTTCCAAATTTAACGACAGTCGTCTCCGCCATATCCCTTCAATTCTCGCAGCACAACTTAGATCAGGTCTTCCCGCCCCGCGCTCTTCAGCTCCGCAACCACCTTACCCACATCCTGCGACCGCTCGCGTGTCGTAATCAGCAAAGCATCCTTCGTCTGCACCACGACGAGATTGCTCACACCCACCAAAGCAATCACCTTGCCCGGAGCATGAACATAATTCCCAGTCGAGTCGATCGAGATACAAAGCGGATCCTCGCCGTCAAACACATTCGCCACCGAAACCTTCTCCGGCGGGCATCCAGCCGAGTGCTCATGCAGCGCCGACCAGCACCCCAGATCGTTCCACTCAAAGTCTCCCGGAAGGCAATAGATCTCCGCACCCGCCTCACCCATCGCCGAGCGCGGCTCCAGCACCGCATAATCAATGCTGATGTTCTCGCATTGCGGATAAACCTCCGCAAACACGCGCTCAAACTCCGCCGTCCCATAAGCCGCAGCAATCTTCTCCATCAGCGGAGCCATCGCCGGACGATACTCGCGAATCGCATTCGCCAGCGTGCGCGCACTCCACAGGAAGATTCCGCTATTCCATCCATAGTTGCCGGAAGCAACAAACTGCTCCGCTACTGCCGCGACGGGCTTTTCCGTAAACCGCTTCACCCGCCGCATCGCAATCGCGCCGCTCGCAGATTGCGTCTCCCCAACCTTCGCACCCACCTCAATGTATCCGTAGCCAGTCTCTGCCTTGGTTGGAGGAACACCCAGCACAACGATCTTGTCTCCACTCGAAGCAACCGCAATACCGGCGCGAATGACGTCGGCAAACCGCGCCACATTCTTAACCACATGGTCCGAAGGAAAGATCCCAATCACCGTCTCAGGCTCAGTCTTTTCCAGCAGAAACGCCGCCAGCGCACACGCCGGAGCAGTATTTCGAGCGGCAGGCTCGCTCAATATTTGAGCTCTCGAAATCTCCGGAAGCTGCTCGGCAATCATATCGTCCAGCAGATCGTTCGTAATCACCCAGATCTTCGCCGGATCACTCAGCGGAGCCAGGCGATCCACCGTCTGCTGAATCATCGTTCGCTTGCCGTCTAACGCCAGAACCTGCTTCGCCCGCGTCTTCCGGCTGCGAGGCCAGAACCGAGTTCCACTTCCACCCGCAAGAATCACCGGAGCGAACTTCGGCTCTGCTTTACTGCCTTCAATCGGCATATGTCTCCATCTCAAGGAAACGAGCGCACCGAGATGCGCCCGTCCATAAGACCAACAAACTATCCCAGCGTCGCGAAGTACTCTCGCATCCGCTTCACACCTTCATCCACAACATCATGCGACACCGCATACGAAAGCCGAATATGCTCTGCTGTCCCAAACGCCTCGCCCGGCACAACAACAACATGCGCTTCGCTCAACAACTTCGCCGCCAGATCGGTTGCCGACTTGATCCCGCTCTTGCCAATAAACCGGCTCACATTGGGATAAACATAAAACGCACCCTGCGGCACCGTGCACGTCAACCCCGGAATCCCTTTGAACCCCTCGAGCACCTGATCCCGCAACTTAATGATAGTCCGCGCGCATCTCCGTCACGCACTCCTGCGATCCGCTCAGCGCCGCAATCGACGCCTTCTGCACCATGCTCGCCGTGTTCGAAGTGCTCTGCGACTGCAGCTTGCTCATCGCCGCAATAATCGCCTTCGGCCCCAGCGCAAAACCAGCCCGCCAACCCGTCATCGCATAGGTCTTCGAGAGCGACCCCATCACCAGCACATGTTCCTTGCAGTCAGTAAACGATCCGCCGCTGACAATCTGGCCGGTAAAGTTCAGGTACACATAACACTCATCCAGCAGCACAAAGATTCCATTCTTATGCGCTAACCGAACAATCGCCTCCAAATCCTCCGGAGCCACCACCGCTCCTGACGGATTCGACGGCGTATTCAAAATGATCGCCTTCGTCTTCGGCGTAATCGCCGCTTCAATCATCTTCGCCGTGACGCGGAAGTTCTCTTCCTCTTTGCTCTCGACCAGCACCACTTTGCCGCCGGCATACTGAATAATGTCCTTGAACGAAACCCAGTACGGAACCGGCAGGATCACCTCATCGCCGTGGTCCACCAGCACCTGGATTGCATTGAACAGCGCCAGCTTGCCGCCCGCGGTGAACACGCACTCGTCCGGAGCGTAGTTCGAACCAAAGTCGCAGGCATGCCGATCCACCACCGCTGTGCGTACCTCCGGAATCCCGGCAACATTGGTATACCGCGTAAAGTTCTTCTCAATCGCCTCAATCGCCGCATCCTTAATATGCCGCGGTGTCGAAAAGTGAGGTTCGCCGGCGCCAAAGTCCGCCAGGTTCACGCCCTCGGACTTCAGTTTCAGCGCCGCCGCGGTAATCGCCATGGTTGCCGAAACTTCGATGCGGTCGATGCGGTCCGCAAATATCTTCGTCGCAATTGCTGTGCTCATAGCTCTAGTGTGTCAGATTAAGCCAGCCAGATAAAGCCCGCGCACGCAACAACCAGACCACGGTGCTCCGCGTCCAAGAATCGGTGTTTCATGCCGCGCCGGTTTCGTCTATTCTTTACCCTACCCATGGCCGATTCCACCCAAATCGTTGGCCAATACGCCCTCCGTAAAGAAGGCCGCAGCCAAAGTCCTCGGCCGCGCGCAATACGTCGACGATATCAGCCTTCCCAATATGTGGTTCGGAGCCACCGTCCGCAGCACCATCCCCTGCGGCCGCATCTCCTCCATCGCCTTTGACCCCTCCATCCCCTGGCACGAGTTCACCATCGTCACCGCCGCCGACATCCCCGGCGAAAACACCATCGTCCACCTCGCCAAAGACCACCCCTGCCTCGCCTCTACCCACGTAAACCATGTAGAAGAACCCATCCTCCTCCTCGCCCACCCCGATCGCGCCGTCCTACCCGCCGCCGTAGCCGCCGTCCACATCACCTACGAAGAGCTCCCCGCCATCTACACCATCGAGGACTCCGAAAAGAAGGAACAGATCATCTGGGGCGAAGGCGAATCCGCTAACACCTTCAAAACCTATCTCATGCAGAAGAACCAGGTCCCCATTCCCGACGAAGTCTGGCAGACAGCCGACTTCATCGTCGAAGGCGAGTACCGCACCGGAGCCCAGGAGCAGCTCTACATCGAAAACAACGGCGTCATCGCCGAATACGATCCCGAAACCGGTGTGACGGTAAGAGGCTCAATGCAATGCCCTTACTACCTCGTCCACGCCCTCGAACTCGTCTTCAACCTCCCGGCAGAAAAATGCCGCGTCATCCAGACCGAGACCGGCGGAGCTTTCGGCGGCAAAGAGGACTTTCCCGAGCGTCATCGGCAGTCACGCGGCGTTACTTGCGATGAAATCGGGGCACCCCGTAAAACTCTGCTACGACCGCGCCGAGGACATGGCCGCCACCACCAAGCGCCACCCCTCCCGCACCCGCCATCGCACCGCAGTCAGCAAAGAAGGCAAACTCCTCGCCGGCGAAATCGATTTCGCCATCGACGGGGGCGCCTACATGACACTCTCCCCGGTCGTCCTCTCCCGCGGAACCATCCACGCCCCCGGCCCATATCACTGGCCCTACCTCACCGTCCGCGCCAAAGCCGTGGCCACCAACATCCCGCCCCACGGAGCCTTCCGCGGCTTCGGCGCTCCGCAAAGCATCTTCGCCCTCGAACGCCACATGGACAAGATCGCCAAAGTCGTCGGCCTCACGCCGGAAGAACTCCGCCGCCGCAACTTCCTCTCCACCGGCGGCAGCACCGCCACGGGCCAGATCCTCAAAGACCCGGTCGACATGCAACATCTGCTAACCCGCGCCCTCGAAGAATCCAACTACCACGCCAAACGCAAACAGTTCGACCGCGAAAATCCCAACCAGCACCATCAAGCGCGGCATCGGCTTCGCCACCTTCTTCCACGGAGCAGGCTTCACCGGCTCCGGCGAGCGCCGCCTCAACTCCCTGGTAGAAATCGAGCTCACCCCCGAAGGCCAACCCAGCATCCTCGTCTCTTCCACCGAGTTCGGTCAGGGCACCAACACCATCCTCTGCCAGGTCGCCGCCCAGACCCTCCGCCTTCCCTACGAGCCAGGTCCTCATCGCCCAGCCCGACACCAGCCGCGTCCCCAACTCCGGCCCCACCGTAGCCTCCCGCACCGCGATGGTCGTCGGCAAACTCGTAGAGCGCGCCTGCCCAATCCCTCTGCGGCACTCTGGTCGGCGCCGGAATGCCCCACGACTACACTCCCGAAGACTTCCGTCGCGCTGCCGTCAACTACCTCGCACAGCACGGCACGCTCAAAGTCAGCGCCCGCTACGAATCCCCCGGCGACATCTTCTGGGACGACGAAACCTACAGCGGCGAAGCCTATCCCGCCTACGCCTGGGCCGCCTACGTCGCCGAAGTCGCCGTCGACACCACCACCTACGCCGCAACCGTCACTAACTTCCACGCCATCCAGGAAGTAGGCAAAGTCCTCCACCCCATCCTCGCCGCCGGCCAGATCGAAGGCGGCGTCGCCCAGGGCATCGGCTACGCCCTCTACGAAAAATGCCTCTGGCAAAATGGCCATCTCGCCAACAACCAGATGACCAACTACATCATGCCCACCAGCGCCGACCTCCCGCCCATCCACGTCACCTTCGAAGAGATTCCTTCGCCCCACGGAGCATTCGGAGCCAAAGGCATCGGCGAACTCCCCATGGATGGCCCAGCCCCCGCCATCCTCAACGCCATCGAGCACGCCACGGGCCAGGCCTTCAACGAAATCCCTCTCCTGCCCGAAGACATCTTCGAGCGCATGACCAAAATCCCTGATTCCGGCACCGAAGATCTAAACCCCGCCATCGCCGGTCCCATCTTCAGCGAGACCATCGCATGACCACCATCGAATGCACCATCAACGGGGAACCCAGAACCATCGAGGCCCCGCCGATGAAGCGCCTCCTCGACGTCCTCCGCGAAGATCTGCACCTCACCGGAGCCAAAGAAGGCTGCGGCGAAGGCGAATGCGGAGCATGCGCCGTCATCATCAACGGAGACCTCGTCAACTCCTGCCTCATCCCCGTCCTCCAGGCCGAAGGCGCCGACATCACCACCATCGAAGGCCTCGCCATCGACGAAAGACTCCATCCCATCCAGCAATGCTTCCTCGAAGAAGGCGGAGCCCAGTGCGGCATCTGCACACCCGGCATGATCCTCGCCACCCATCATCTCCTCGAAAAACATCCGCAACCAACACTGTTACAAATTCAGGAAGGCCTCAACGGAAACCTCTGCCGCTGCACCGGCTACATGCGCATCTTCAACGCCGTCCAGCAAGCCGCAGCCGCCGGAGCCGCAAGAGTAATGCGCTCCAACGTCACCCAATACGAACTCATCGCCCCCGGCACTCTCGACGCCGTCCTGCAAATCCTCGCCGCCTCCCCCGACCACTACACTCCCATAGCAGGCGGCACCGAACTCATGGTCGCCCTCGGCGCCGGCCGCCTCCAGTCCAAAAAGCTCATCTCCCTCTGGAACCTCAACGAACTCCGCTTCATCGAAGTAACCCCCGACGCGCTGGTCATCGGCGCAGGCACTACCTTCACCGACATCCGCAAACACCCCCTCATCGCAAGAGAGTTCTCCATCCTCGCCCAGGCCGCAAGCTGGACCGGCTCCATCGCCAACCAGAACCGCGGCACCCTCGGCGGCAACATCGTCAACGCCTCACCCGCCGCCGACTCGCCACCCGTACTCCTCGCCTACGACTCAACCGTCACCCTCGTCTCCATTCGCGGCGCCCGAACGATCCCCTACAACGACTTCCACCTCGCCTACAAAGAAACCGCCCTCGAACCCGACGAACTCCTCCACAGCATCACGCTCTTACGTAACCTAAAAGGTTACAAAACCTACATCCGCAAAGTAGGCCCCCGCAACGCCCAGGCCATCTCCAAGGTAGCCCTCGCAGGATTGGCGCTGGTCGCCGAGGGCAAAGAGCGCATGATTCAAGACATCCGCCTCGGCGCTGCCAGCCTGCGCGAATATCCCACCCGGCTCTCCGCAACCGAAAAAGCCCTCCTCCACCAACCCATCACCCCTGCCACCATCGCCGCCGCCCGCGCCGCGATCCTCACCGAAGCCCGCCCCATCGACGACATCCGCAGCACGGCCAAATACCGCGCCACCGTCGCGGCTAATCTCCTTGAAGAGTTCCTTCGCACCTTCTAGCCAAAAATCTCCCGCGTCCGCACCAAATCCTCCGCCGTATCCACATCCAGATCCCCATTCTCCAACTCTTCATACCGCGCCTCGGCCAACAACTCCCGTCGCGCCCTTGTCCCCCGTCAGCCCCATCAAAGCCTCGAAATCTCTCTTCGGGAAAAATGCAGGAACTCCGTTCCTCCCCGCATATCGCGAAGCCTTCACCTCAGCCCGCGAAGTGAGTAGCCCCAGATGCTTCGCCGTCACCGCAGGCTGATCGCAGGTCATCAGCACCGCACCCTCCGCGTCCTTCGCTGCGGATTTCAAAGCTCCCACGCCAAGGCGAATCGACGACGCCATCCCTTCTTCCCACTTGTCGTTGATCACCGTGACGACGTCTCCAAGCACGCTGTCGCCCAGCACCCGCGCGAACTCCGAGCCAACGACGACGACCACCGGCTCACACCCGGCCTCACGAGCCACTCTCACAGCGCGTTCCAGAAGATTCTCTCCACCCAACCGGATCAACTGCTTCGGCTCACCCAATCTCGAAGAAGCCCCCGCTGCCAGAACAACCGCAGGAATCTCACAGCGCGCACTGCGCCTGCAGATACCGCGCAACCCCACCCTCCCGCACATGTCGTTCGACGTCCTCGGCTGAGAGTCTCCGCGAAGCGCCCAGCTTGCCCATGCAGCAGGCCTGCGCCTCGGCGATCACCGCCAGCGCAATCGCCTCAGCTCCGTCGCCCCCCAGATCCAGCCCCACCGGCGCATAGATTCGCTCGCAACAAGCCTCGATGCTCAACCCAAGCTTCCCCGCCACCTCACTCACCAGCAGCGCACTCCTGTGCCGCGCGCCCAGCAGCCCCAGATATCTCGGCCGCAGCAGCAACAACGCTGCCAGCAAGCTCGCGGTCCTGCTCATAGCTATGGGTCATCAGGACAACAGCATCCTCCGGCCGAATCGCCAACCCGCCGGCAAGGTCAGCCGGAGTGGCGCTCACCCGCTCCGCCTGCGGAAAACGCTCTGCCCGGGCCAGATTTGCCCGCCCATCCATGACGATCACGCTCCAGCCCAGCAGCGCCGCCATGCTAACCAACGGCTTCGCGTCGTCCCCCGCCCCCAGAACAAACAACCTCTGCGGCGCCAGAATCCTCTCCACAAAGATTCCCTCGCGGCGACTTGTCCAGCCAACCGCCGCGGAGCACCCCAGCCCGCGCCTCCACCAACTCCGGTTCGCTCAACTTCTCGCTGGCAAAACTAAAGTCCCCACTCGCCGTGAGCACCGCCCGAGCCAGTCCCCGCTCCTTATCAGGCAGCCACGTCAATACGGTCGCCTCCACGCCCGCGAGAGCCCCTTCTATCGCAGTCATCAGCGCCTTGCACTCGGCCGTCTCCGCCGGCTCCAGCAGCAGATCCACCACCCCGCCACACCCCAGCCCGAATGGCACCTCTGCGGTGTCGTCGAACATCGTAGAGTAGCGCTCCACCACGGCTCCATCTCTCATGAGCCACGCCGCCTTCCGCAAAACCTCCGCCTCGAGGCAGCCTCCGCTGATCGTCCCGGCATACTCCCCGCCTGCCCCCATCAACATCCGCGCCCCGGGCCGCCGGTAGCTCGAGCCCTCCGCCCGCACCAGAGTCACGAACGCTGCGGCGCCGCCCTTCTGCCACAAGCGAACAATCTGCCGACACTCCATCATGGAAAACCTTCCGGCCTCTCTCATCTAAGACTAGTCCGATTACGTCCACTGAAAAAGCAGCTGATCCTACGCTGATCCTAAGACGCTCGACTTCACGACTGAGTCGCGCTGAAAGGAAAGCGCCTTCCCGACCGTGCCCCAGGGAGAAAGAGAAAATGTTTTCTCTTTTTTGGCAATCCAGTGCACACCTTACTCGGACGTCAGTAACTGCCAAAACAACAAAACTCCTCCTAAGTCCGTGGTTTTCAACAGATTCGCGCGCCCGCTTCTCCTTTGTTGTCGTCACTTTGCAGTCAATCGGCAAAAAAAGTACCATTTGCACCGCTTTTGGCACTCCCTGTGCTTGAGGGGGTTGTGTAACCCCAAGTATTTGAACAGACCTCCAAGAACTCTTGCACGCTCGACCCAACTTGGGTCGGCAAGTTCGACCTGAATCACTTTGCAAGACACCCCTAGGAGCTTCAAATGCGTATCGGCCGTGTTTCTGCAGTCAAAGTCCTTCTCAACCTTGTCTCTTTTGTAGCCTCTTTTACTGCCTCCACCTTTAGCCCGACGCTGGCCTACTCTCAGGCGCTGAGCCTCTTGCAGAGCGGCACACGTTATGCCGGAACGACCACGCCGGGCTACAACGGGGACTTCGGATCCGCGACGACGGTCAGCCTCAACACACCCTCTTACATCGTCTTCGACGCGAACGGGAATCAGTACATCTCGGACACGCAGAACAACTGCGTCCGCAAGATTGATCCCTCGGGCTCGATGAGCACCGTTGCCGGCCTGGCTGTATCGGGCAAGGGCGACACCTGTTCCACTGCGTCGAATCCCACTCCCACCCCCTCCCAGGGTCTGTACCAACCCACCGGCCTCGCGATCGACAGCGCCAACAACCTCTACATCGCCGACAGCAAACACAACTGCGTCCGCAAACTTTCAAGCGGTGCCACCGGAGTCGCCTCTCTCACCACAGTCGCCGGCACCTGCGGCTCCTCCACATCGGCTTCCACGACACCCAACCCCAACGGCCTCGCCCTCGACTCGGCCAACAACCTCTACATCTCGATCCAGGACACAGAGACACTCCCCACCGTCAGCACCTACCAGGTCCTCGAGCAGGCTCCCGGTTCGAGCCCGTGTGTGATCGCCGGCGCTCCCTCAGCCCAGGTGCCCAACGCGTGCCCCGGCCTTTCCGGCAGCGTAGCGCTCAATGCGCCTTCGGGGCTGGCCATCGACGCCATGGGAGATCTCTTCATCGCCGACACCGGCAACAACTGCGTCCGCGAGGTCGCCGGGCTCACTACCTATAACACCGCCGCCGGCCAGTGCTCGAACGACAACTCCGGCAACCCCGCCACCGCGCTCAACAAACCCTACGGCCTCGCGTTCTCGCCAACGCAAACGATTCTCATCACCCAGGCCGGCCTCAACAACGTCGTCAACTACGTCCTCGGCTCCGGGACGCCTCTCCCTCGCCGCAGGCCTTGCCAACGGAGCCTCCGGCCCATATAGCCCCTCACAGGACGGCGCCCCGGCAGTGGGAACGCCGCTCAACGGCACCTCGCGGTATCACCGCCGACCGCCTCGGCAACTTCTTCCTCGCCGACTCGGGCAATGGCATCGCACGCGAGCTGAGCAGCAACATCATCTTCCCCACCACTCCCGTCGGCGGATCGAGCGCCACCATGCCGCTGACCTTCCTGGTCAATCAGGCCGTCAATCTCTCCGCCTCCGCCGGTTCCGACTTCAGCATCACCAGCAGCACCTGCAGCGGCTCGTTTACCCCAGCAGCGCCCGGAGCGACGCCCACGACCTGCCAGGTCTTCGTTCGCTTCACCCCAACTCGCCCGGGCCAGCGCAGCACCTCCCTCAAATTGGGCGATTCCATCTCCGGAAACATCTTCTCCCAGGGGCTGCAGGCCAACGCGACAGGTTCGCTCAGCGTCTTCACTCCAGGGATAGTGAAAACCGCCGCTGCCTCTCTGGCCGATCCAGTTGCCACAGCGGTTGACTCCACCGGCGACGCCTACATCCTCGAAGCCGGCAACAAGTCCGGCGGCGCCGACCTTCTCGTCATCCCCGCTGGCGGAGGCGCGCCGCAGACCGTCATCCCGCAGGGCGCCGGCCTCGTCACTCCCGCTGCGCTTCGCAATCGACTCCACCGGCAACTACTTCATCGCCGACACCGCCCAGGGCTCCATCGCCCGCTTCGGCGCCGACGGCTCGATCAACACAAGCTACGTCACCGGACTCGACAACCCTACCGCTGTCTACGCCGACAGCTTCGACAATCTCTACGTCGCCCAGGCCGGCTCGTCGCATAACGTCATCGAGGTCTACGCGGGCGGACCACGCCGCGTCATCGCCGGCAGCGGCTCCAACACCTCCGCGCAAGGCGTCTCCGCCTCCTCCGCCAGCTTCGTCTCCCCAGGCGCCGTCACCGCCGACCTCAACGGCATCCTCTACATCGCCGACGCCGGCGGCCACCTCGTCTACGCAGTAGACAAGTCCGGCATCATCCACCAGGTCGCGGGCAACGGCACCACCACCACCACGGTCCCAGGACAGGCGACCGGCACTGCCCTGCTGGCCCCGAATTCGCTCGCTGTCGATGCGGCCGGCGACATCTACATCACGGATGCCACCGCAAATCGCGTCTATACGGTCTTCGCCTCGACCACCAGCTCCGGCAGCAACATCGCCACGACGCTCGGCACCGGCACCGCAGGCAACACCGGAGACGGCGGCTTTGCCAATCTCGCCCAGGTGAACAACCCGGTCAGCGTCGCCGTCGATGGCAGCGCCAACCTCTTCGTCGTCGACAACGGCAACAGCTCCGTCCGCGAGATCAACTATCCCAGCACGACACTCGCGTTCGGCACCATCACGGTCGGCCAGAGCTCGCCCGTTCTGCAGCAGAATCTCAGCAACTTCGGCACGGACAATCTCAATCTAACTGCGTCCATCTCGACCTCGAATCCACAATTCACCGTCGACAGCTCCACCACGACATGCGGCACAACGATTCTCGCGGGCTCGACCTGCAACCTGGGCTTCGTATTCACTCCGACCGGCAGTGGCTCGGCCTCGGCGACCGTGGTCTTCGCCTCGAACTCGTTCAACAGCCCCCAGCCGCTCAACCTCACCGGAACCGGCCAGCAGATTCTGCCGCTTCAGTTCACGCTTCCTCCGCAGACCGAGGTTTACGGCCAGCCCTTCCCTGAGACCGTCCTCGTCTCGAGCACCAACCCAGCCCCGACCGGCACGATCACCTTCAGCCTGGGCAAAACAATCCTCTGCACCCTCACGGCAACGCTCACCGCCACCACCACCTGCAACGCGCCGAGCAGCGGTCTGTCCACCGGCACCTACACCGTGACCTTCAGCTACACCGGCGACAGCAACTACACGTCGGCATCCGGCACCGTCACGCTCACCGTAACGCCAGCGCCTCTCACCGTCACCGTCGAACAACGCTTCGCGCGAATACGGAGCGGCCAACCCGACCTTCACCGGAACCCTGACCGGCGTGCTCCCAGGAGATACGGTCCTCGTCTCTTACTCCACCGCCGCCATCCTCACCAGCCCGGTCGGGCCCTATCCCATCACCGCGACTCTCACCGCCGCGGCGGCTCGACCAAGCTCTCGAACTACACCATCACGAACAACCCTGGCACCCTCACCGTGACACCGGCGCCCCTGACCGTCACGACCCTCAGCGCAAGCCGCCAGTACGGGCAGCCGAACCCAGCCTTCTCAAGCACCACCACCGTAACGCTCAACGGCGTAACCAAGCCAGGCACGCTGAACGGCGACGCACTCACCATCACCTACTCGACCACCGCGACAATCACCTCGCCGGTCGGAACCTACGCGATCAACGCGACGGTCTCGGGTTCAGCCTCCGGCAACTATGCCGTCACCTTCGTTGCGGGGACCTTGAACGTTACCGCCGCCCCACTCACTGTCACGGTAGGCAACGCCAGCCGCCCCTACGGCACGGCTAACCCAACGTTCACCAGCACCGTCTCCGGCGCGCTCAACGGCGACACCTTCACCAACACCTACTCGACCGCAGCAACGATCAGCTCATCCGTTGGAAGCTACGCAATCAACGATGTCGTCAGCGGACCGGCCGCCTCAAACTACACCATCACCGTGGTCCCGGGAACCCTGACCATCACCACCGCTACCGTCACGCTCAACGTAGCCGACAACAACGCCACACGCCTCTACGGGGCGCTCAACCCGACCTTCACCAGCACGATCATCGGCGCGCTCAACGGCGACACCTTCACCATCACCTACGCCACCACCGCGACCGCCGCCTCACCCGTTGGCACCTACACCGTGGCTCCCACGGTCTCCGGTTTAGCCGCAGGCAACTACAACATCACCATCGCCGGCGGAACGCTCACCGTCACCGCGGCTCCCCTTACAGTCACTGCCAACAACGCCAGCCGCGCCTACGGAATCGCCAACCCAACCTTTACCGGCACCATCACCGGACTCGTCAACGGTGACACTGTCAACGCAACATATTCCACCGCAGCCGTCCTCAACTCACCTGTCGGCGCCTACGCCATCGTCCCGGCCGTAACCGGCGTCAGCGCCAACTACACGCTCTCCACCGTCAATGGAACCCTCAACGTCACACAAAATCCCTCGTCGCTGGTCGTCAACGTCAACAGCGCCGCACGCGTCTACGGAGCCGCCAACCCGGCCTTCTCCGGGACCATCACTGGAGTCATCCCCGGCGATGACGTCGTCGTCACCTACTCCACCACCGCCGCTCCAACCTCGCCCGCAGGCAACTACGCCATCGGCGCCAACGTCTCGGGAACCTCCGCCGGAAACTACATCGCGACCATCCATCCCGGAAGCCTCGCCGTCAGCGCCGCCACCACCATCACGACGGTGACGACGTCAGGCTCGCCCGCGACCGCAGGCGCCACGGTCACCTTCACTGCAACAGTCACCTCTGCCGCTGGAGTCGTCTCCGGCACCGTCAACTTCCTCGACGGCACGACCCTCCTCGGCACCAGCACGCTGAACGCCTCCGGTGTCGCGACCTTCTCCACCTCGTCGCTGGCCCAGGGCACGCACACCATCAACGCCGCCTTCCAGGCCAACAACAACTTCCTCGCCAGCTCCGCCTCGGTCGCCCAGCTCGTCAACGCGCCTGTCGGAACCTTCACCATCGCCGCCTCGCCGGCAACCCAGTACATCAAGGGCGCGGGCGCGACGGTCTACCAGGTGGCCGTCACCTCTGTCGGCAGCCTTCGCCGGACAGATCAATCTCTCCTGCTCCGGTCTTCCTGCTGACGCCGCCTGCACCTTCGCCAGCAACCCAACCCTCACCGCCGGCGGCACCGCAACGGTCGCCATGACGGTCACCACAACCACGGCCGACGCAAAACTCACCAATCCCGCCATCCCCCAGTTCAACCCGGCGGACTTCGCGCCCATCACCGCCGCCGCAGTCTTCCCCGTCGAACTCACCGGTCTCGGAGTCTTCTTCGCAGGCTTCCGCCGCCGCAAAAAACTAGGTACTCAGAAGATGCACCTGCTCACTGTCATCCTCTTCTCCCTTGCTATTCTGGGCCTGACAGGATGCGGCTGCCCCAGCACTACCTACAAGAGCTACACCATCGTCATCACCGGAACCAGCGTCAACTCTTCAGCACCCGCTCAATCCACCTCGGTCGTCCTGTCCGTCGGTAACCAGTAATCCTGACCGCCGTCCGCCAGATCTGTCTCTGGCGAGCGGCAGTCCTCTGAAATCAGGAAGCAGCACCGTAGTTGGAGGATTTCCCCTTATGTTTTTCGCATCCGTGAGCTCAGGCCATCCGAACAGCAACCCACAGCGCTCCCTCAAAGGCCGCCCCGCTCTCTTCGCTGCAATCATTGCTTCCCTCTTCACCCTCTCGACCTTGCCCGCAGCCGCGCAGGCAACCACCCCGCCGCCCGAGCCCTCGCGCTTCGACCTCTACGGCGGCTACGGCTACTTCCATCCCTTCAGCGGCGAGATCGGCAACGTGAACTACCAGCCCATCAATCCCGGCGCCGTGGTCAGCGCTACCGGATACTTCGACCGCTACCTCGGCATTCAGGCCGAAGGCAGCTTCTTCCCCTCCGGCCCCAACGACTGCGTCTTCACCGCGCAGGCAGGCCCCGTCGTCCGCTTCCAGAAAAACCGCTGGGCTCCCTTCGCCCACACGCTCGTCGGCGGAGCCAAAGTCGGCGGCCCCATCTTCCAACCCTGCACCTGGGGCTGGGGAGTCACCACCGGCGTCGGTGTCGACTACATTCTTCCCGCCTTCAACAACCTCATCGCCATTCGTCCCATCCAGGCGGACTTTGATTTCTCCCACGTCGACTACGGCACTCCCGGCCCCGGCTCCGTCTCCGGCGGCATAGGAACCATCTACGCCTATCGTCTCTCCGCCGGCGTCGTCTTCCGCTTCGGCCAGGTCACACCGCCGCCGCCCGTTCAACTCGGCTGCACCGTTCAGCCCGCGACCGCCTTCCCCGGCGATCCCATGACCGCAACCGCCACCGCTACAAATCTCGATCCCAAAAAGAAGGCCACCTACACCTGGACCTCCACCGGCGGCCAGATCTCCGGCACCACCGGCACCGCCAACATCTCCACCGCGAACCTCGCCGCAGGCGACTACACCGTCACCGGACACGTCAGCGAAGGCCCGCGCCCCTTCGAGCAGGCCACCTGCACCGCCAGCTTCCACATCCGCGCCTTCGAGCCCCCCACCATCTCCTGCTCGGCGAACCCCAGCACCATCATGCCGGGCGACTCCTCCACCATCACCTCGGTCGCCTCCAGCCCGCAGAACCGCCCGCTCACCTACTCCTACAGCGCGTCCGCAGGCCAGATCACCGGAACCGCAGCCACCGCAACCCTCAACACCGCCGGAGCCCCATCCGGAGTCATCAACATTACCTGCAACGTAGTCGACGACCTCGGCAAACAAGCCACAGCCTCCACGCAGGTCACCATCAACACCCCGCCGCCGCCACCCGCGCCGCAGACCAGCAATCTCTGCAGCGTCTCCTTCGAGCGCGACAAGAAGCGCCCCGTCCGCGTCGACAACGAGGCCAAGGGCTGCCTCGACGAGATCGCCCTCACCCTCAACCGCGAATCCTCGGCCAAACTGGTAATCATCGGCAAGCGTGCTGCCGATGAATCTCCTGATGCCGCTGCCCAACGCGCACTCAATGTCGAGCAATATCTCACTGACGAGAAGGGGATCGACCCCTCACGAATCGAGCTACGCACCAGCACCGAGCAGAGCCGCACCGTTGACAGCGTCCTCGTCCCCACTGGAGCCACCTTTGCTCCCGGAGACACATCCACATTCGATCCAGGCTCGGTGAAGCGGCAGGGGCAGCCTTACGGCAAGCCCAAAACCGCCGCCAGAGCCCACTAAACAGCCGCAAGGCTGTCGACTTTGCACCACTGATGGGGAGGATGCACTAGGGCTCCTCTCCATTTTTTTCTCTAACCCTAAAACCCCATCATCTATCATCCTGACCGACGCGTAGCGCAGTCGAAGAGCCAGCCCTGAGCCCGTTGAAGAAACCTGCGGCTGCTCTTGTCGTTGCCTTTGCTCCTGCTTTGCCTTTGCCTTTGCTCCAGCTTTTAGTTGTCATCCTTCCGCAACGCGGGAGGACCTGCTTTTCGCCATTGCCTTTTGTCTTTGTCTACCCTACTGCCCGCCAATCCGTAGCAAAGCGGAGGATTCTGCTTCCGCAGTCGCTACCCACACCCCACCCCGCCAAATCTGCTAAACTAACAAAGTCGAAACAGCGATCCAGCAAGCCCACCCGCACGCTTGAGCAACACGGAAAGCCACTCAAATCGACAACTCACAGCAGCATACATTCGGGGCGTAGCGCAGTCTGGTAGCGCACCTGGTTCGGGACCAGGGGGTCGGAGGTTCGAATCCTCTCGCCCCGACCATTTCCTTGCAGGCAATTCACAGATGTGGTGCAAGCCGGCGAAATCGAAGGCGCCGACGCTCTTACGTCTCCATGACACTCGAATTAGCGGCTTGTGATACTCTTGCGCGGTATTCGGCCCCCCCACAATTGAATGTCGACCTTGGCTTAGCGGACTTATCAGCCTTGCCGCGCGGAGGCAGTGTGAGATGAAGATAGCTAACGAAATTGCACGAACGACCGCGAAGCTGTTCCTTACCATCGCGCTGCTGCTTGGCGCATCGACCCTCTCACTGGCCCAATACGGCCAGGGCGGAGCGCAAGACGATCATGGCAGTAGGCAAAACGACCGTGACGGTGGGCGAGACAGAGACGATCATGGCGCTGGGGTCGACAAGGTCCTTTATATCTGGGCGCAGGACCAGGCCCAGATTGCACCGGATTTTCTTGCCGTGGTCGATTTTGACGAGCAGTCTCCGAAATATGGAGAAGTGATTAATGTTGTACCGCTGCCGCCTCCCGGCAACACCGGCAACGAGCCGCATCACTGCCACCTGAATTCGACCAAGACCATCCTGGGATGCGGTGGACTGCTCAGCCTGTTGAAAAATCAAAATGGCATCTTCTTCTTCGACGTAACCAATGCGAAGAAGCCGCGTTTTATGTTCTCCGCCAAAGCCGTGGAATCGAGCATGACCGACGACTTCCTGCCCCTTGAAAACGGCGGCTTCCTGATCACCCAGATGGGCTCTGCCGACGGCATGGCGCCCGGCCGTGTCGCCGAATTCGACGGCAACATGCATTTCATCGCGAATCACTTTGGTCCATGGTCGCTGTTCCAGGAGTGGCCTTCTTCGCCGCCGCTGGATGGGTTCAATCCCCACGGCATCTCCGCACGTCCGGACCTGAACCTGATGATGACCTCGGACTTCATCCTGCCCAGCAGCACGCTGATGGGTTCGATGGGGCCGGTCCTCCGAGGTTCCGTGCGCATCTGGAACTACCGCGAACGCAAGATCATCAAGACCATCGACCTGTTTTCGCCGGACGGCAATCCCGCGCAAGGCACGATGGACGTCAAGATGCTGCCCAGGGACCCGCATGGCTACGGGTACACATCAGGCATGTTCGACGGCCACATTTACCTGATCGACCCCTACCGGGGCACGGGCGAATCCGTGTTTGATCTCTCTACCGTGAAGCCTCACGTAGGCAGTTCGACGCCAGGCGGAATGGGTCAGATCATGGCGACTCCGCAAAGTGGCGACCGGCTGATCATTGGCACCTTCATGGCCGGGCAGGTGGTAATGCTGGACGTCTCAGACCGGCGCAACCCGAAGCAGGTATCTGTTGCCAGCTTCGGCGAGAACTCCGGTCCGCACAACATAGTGCTGAGCAGCGATGAAAATCGCCTCGTGGTCACAGATTACTTCCTCAACGAAGACGCAGAGAGGCATCATTCACTTTGAGGGCGACCACAAAGTCCACGTCCTCAAAGTCACGCACAACGCCCTAATCGAGGACAAGCGCTTCAATCTGGACTTCAACACGGCCTTCAAAACGGGCCCGGCCCGTCCTCACGGGATCGCGATGAAGTAGGCCCGCGTTGCTCCGTTTTGGAGACTGAACGACTACAAAATCAGAATTCGCTATATCCACACAATCCTATTTTCTGAAGCCTGAAAAGTTCGAAAATCGTCTGCTAAGGATCGACCATTCTTCCGATTGACCCCTCTGGCGATTGTGTCGAAGGGCTTTCTATATGTAGGTCTGACACTACTTCTCACCGCAATCGTTGTCGAAACGAATTCGGCGATGCGGCATGTATTGCACGGATCGCAACGAGGACCGAGTTTCTCAGAGGTGGCGATACGGCTGCGTGAGCGCATCAAGGTTGACGGATGCAAGGAATGTGCTGATCGAGGCGCACAACTGCTGCCGAGCTACATTCGAGGGCAGAGTAGTATCTAGCGTTTCGGCACGGATAAGAATCGGAATCGGGCGTTGCGGGTCCTGCGCGAAGAGGGTGTGCGGATCAGGCTTGCTGTAGACAAAGCCGAAGTGAGTGCGGTTGCTCGAGTATTCGCCGCAGGTAGAACCATTGCAGAGAGTCGTCGCCTCAAGGTACTGTATTGCGCTGTCGTTGAAGAATGCGGCACTGAAACTGACAGAAGTGCCACCCGCTGTGGCTATGGTTAGCTGATCGTGCCAGAGAGGAGCCTCGCCGCGCGCGGAGTGGCAGATCAGAGTATCGTGCGATCCCATTAAGGGAGCGATCCCAACTACGATATGCGTTCCTCCATCGGCAGGAACATACTCTGCCCAATGATAGAGGAGCGGGCCGGTGATGAGGTTCTCGTTCCAGGAGCGCGACAGCTTATAACTGCCGAACTGGGCGGGAAACTGCCCCAGCGCGTTCTGGTCCGTCTCGATGCCGGCAACTTTCGCGCCGGCTCGACTGCTGATAACAGCATGGGCGAAGCCATAGCAGCCGAATGAGGCGATGGCGAACATTACGACGATACGCAGACCGAGCGAGCCGCGTACCGAGTTAGTGGGAGACGGCTCCGGGAGCTTCCGAGACTTAATTTGACCGGGTGTATTGCTGAGCCGGCGAATTGCGTAGAAGAGCAGTAAAGCGGCGAGAAGGAAGAGGCAGCCGCCTATGAGGTAATCACCCATTTCGGCCTTGTCCTGCAGCGACGTGAAGCGCAGGGCAACAAGGTAATAAAGAACAAGGATGCAGAGCCGCACGAAGTTGAAGATATATCCGAGCAGGACGGCTCCGACGATGACGGCCGTGTGAGCGTACCAGCGGAATCGATAAAGATAGCCTGCAATGAGAGCGACGAAGCCCATGGCGACCGCACCGCGGATGCCGTTGCAGCCAGGCGCGATGAACATGCCGAAGTCAGGTGTGAACATAAGCCTGAGCTGATCGTGACTCAGCGGTTGCCCGAGGGCGGTAGCGAAGGCGCGTGCGACGTGTGCGGAGGCGCGCTGCAGCGGGAGATCCACATACACGTTAAAGATATGGGGAATGGGATTAACGAACCAAATCAGGATGATAGGAAAAAGAGCCGCGCGATAAAGCTTTGCTCCGCCGAAGAGCAGCACGACCCCTGAAACGTAGGCTAAAGCCACAAGCGAATGCGGAGGAAAATATACCGCCCACTGCGGAGAGAAGACAAAGACAAGAATCGCATGATCGCGGATGTGAACGGCGGCGATGGTTGTTGTCAGGATGGCCAGTCCCCACCAACTGCCTTGCATCTGCCAATGCTGAGAACGCCAAATCCGCAGAATGATCACAAAGCTGACCAGCGGGATCGCCATGCCAATGGACTTAAGAGCATCGGTCGTCCACAGATTCCAGAGGAACCCCACAGTGGACCAGATAGAGCACACACCGAGAACTGCCAGAATCGTGGCGATTCCCGCGCTCTGTAGGGGCGTCAGGCCGACTACTGGCGGGTTGAGATGGGAGCGTGGGTTAGCCGCTGACAGTGTGGACATGAGTGTCCATTTTCAAAGGACTCAGTAAGGAGCTGATGCAGGAACGAATCCGTCTACTTGGAGTCACGTCGTGCCTTCCTGCGAGCGCGAGCGGAGACAAAGAAGCCAGCGGCCGAGCCGATTACTGCAAGGATCAAGGTTGGATTTTCAGGAGACTTATCGCAGCCAGTTTGAGCGTCAAGAGGAAGGGCAAACGCAAAGAAGAGAGCGAAGACGGAGATCAATAACGAATTCCTGCTTTTCATAATGTCCTCACTTACTATTCGTGTTGCATGTTGCCTTAGGGGCGGGTGCCTAATTTCCCGGTGGAGGCTGCGACGGAGAGCGGCGTGATGACGGGGGCGGCTATGCCGATGAGCTCGGTGACGACCTGAAGTTTGCCGAGTCGGTTGCCGCCTGCTATCCAGAGGTTGCCGGAGGGGTCGATCTTCATGCCGAGAACAAGGGGAACGTTGGGAGATGGTTCCCGCGGCGGTGTATCCGAGGAAACTCGGGGCGCCGGTAACAGGGGTGGAGACGTTAGAATTGATGAGGGTTCCGGTGGGGCTGAAGACGGTGACGCTGCCATATCCGGGCATAGGGAGAATGGCGAGTGAGGCGTCGAGGGCGACGTTGCTGACCCAGGCGCGGCCTAGTCCGTCGATGGTGATGGATTCGGGGGCGGTGGTGGCGTTTTGGGGAAAGCCGCGCGGGGTGATAGAAGGGTGCCGGTGTTGGAGAACTCCTGTGACGCCGGCAATTTCGTCGACCCAGACATTGCCGGAGCCATCGATGGCGACATCGAAGGGGTAGTTTCCTGTTCCGGTGTTGGAAGATCTGTGAGGTGTAGGCTTCTCCGGGGACGATGGGAGGAGTGAATTTGGTGAGGTTTCCGGTGCCTGGACGTCGTTGTCAGAGTTTGCGACCCAGATGTTGCCGGTATTGTCGATGGCGACACCGATGGGAGCGATCTGGCCGCCGTAGGGGCTTCCGGTGAGCGTCGACTCCAGCAGCAGTGATGTGGCTGACAGTAGTACCATTAGGACCACCACTAGGACCAAAGTTGCCGATCCATGCTGTTGTAGTGCGGTTGTCGACTGCTATTGCGACTGGGTATACGACGGAAGCGGGAGTGAAGAAAGAGGCGCCGGAGGTGCTGGAGAGGGGAAGCACTGCGAGGCTGTTGGAGGGGTGGGTAGCGTTATAGTTGACGATCCAGGCGTTACCACTGTTGTCGATGGCGATGCCCCAAGGGGTGTGGAGGCATGCCGCTGAGATAGCCGGTGGGGCCGGAGAGGATGGCGCCGGCGGGGGAGATCTCTGTGACGTTGTCTAATATATCGCCATTGGCGACTGGACTGTGACCCAGGCGTTGCCTGAACGGTCGATGTCGATTCCGAAGCCGCCGCCGCTATCGGCGATGGGGCCTCCGTTGTACTGGATGCCGACGGCGAAGTCGGTGGGTGCGGAGCCGAGCGCGGGCTGGAACGGCGGGGTGCCGGTGACGAGACCAAAGAGGGTTGCCGCGTTATTGCCGGGGTTGAGGGCGATGTCGATGGCGGCCTGGAAGGTGTCGGTGGGAGCGGAGCGACGCCTCCGGGCGGTGTGGCCTCAGTGAAGAGCGTAGCGCAGGTGGTGGACGGCAAGCGGGTGTTGCTGGAGTTGACGCAGGCGGCGAGGATGTTTGCCAGAGTGTTGATCTCGTCGGTGGGCAGGATGATGCCTGGGATGGAGGTTGCGCCTTTGGCGTTGCCTGTGGTGGTGTCGGCGAGGTTGGTGGCCGGAGCGAGGGCGTTGGTGAGGCCGAGGAGATTGGTGGACGAGGTGCCGATGTTGGTGGTTCCAGGAGAGAGTGCGGCGAAAGGCGCGAGCGCATAGGCGGCGGCGACGGTGGTGACCTCAGAGATCCAGACAAAGGTGGACGCGGTGAGGCTGCTGCAGGCAGGGAGGAGAGCGGCCAGGGCGATATTGGCGTTGTCTCCGGCTCCGGAGTTGCCGCCGGTGGCGACGATGTAGGTGACGGGTGAGTTCGCGGGGCAACCGCTTGGGTAGGGTCGGGTGAGAGTGAAGCCGCCGGCGCTGTCGGTGGGGGCGGTGGCGGTGGTGATGACGGTGGGGGTGGAGCCGTAGCCGCCGGTGCCGGGGGCGTAAAGGGTAACGGTGGCTCCGACGATGGGCTGCTGGCCTCCGTGGACTCGGCCCGAGACGGTGCTGGCGGAGACGCCGCCGCCAGTGATAGTCGTACCGACTCCGCAGCCGGCTAGCGGCATGAGGATTACGATTGTAATGGCGGCGATTGGGTTGAAACAGACGAGACTTCGCAGGGTGAGATCCGTCTTGGGTTTCATGGCTCGGATTGTACGCAGGCTAAAAAGTTAGACAACTAGGGAAAATACTAGTTTTTGCGGGGATATTACGCGCGAGATCGCTTTAGCGACAGAACAGTTCGACTGTGGGGTGATTGGAATTTCTGGCCTGTTCCGTTTGATGGCAGGCAAGCTATTCGATCGAGCTGCGCAAGCCTTCACGGCAACGCATAGGCGATCACATCATCCCCTGCGGCAACCGCGAAGTACTGCTTGCCCGAGATGCCATAGCACATGGGAGATGCATGCATCGGCTGTGGCAGGTCAAACGTCCGCAGCTTCTTTCCTGTGTGAGCATCGTCGATCTCGAACTGGTTGGCGTCATTCCCGAAGGCCACGAGTCCGCCCGCGGTTGACATCACACCTGCGATGGCTTGGCCGCCTGTCAGCTGGTTGCGCCAGGCAAACTCGAGCGTGTTCAGATCGAAGGCGTTGATGTATCCCGCATTGGGAGTATTGCCCGGCGCGCGCTCTGCCCCGGTGGAATAGTAACCGCTCCCTTCCTCGAACGGCTCCGTCTTCCCCTTGAACAGGCTGCATGCCTCCAGCGAACGGAAGTAAAACATGTTCGTGTCCGGGTCATAGCTCGGCGAGTACCAGTTCGTTCCGCCACTGTAGCCCGGACAAACGGTGACTCCCTTCTCATCCGGTATCAGGTTGTTGGAGATCGGCCGCCCATTCTCATCGATGCCCTTCGCCCAGTTCTGGCTTGGGCTGAACAGTTTCGAGTAGAGATAAGCTCCATTCGTCCGGTCCAGGATATAGAGAAATCCGTTGCGGTTCGCCGTCACCACCAACTTGCGCGGCTGACCCTTGAAGTTTGCATTCACCAGAACCGGCGTCTGCACTCCGTCGTAGTCATACAGGTCATGCGGGTTGAACTGGAAATACCACTTCAGTTTGCCCGTATCTGGGTCCAGCGCCAACAGCGAACTCGTATACAAGTCATCTCCGGGCCGCACGCTGCCGTCGAAATCAGGAGAAGGATTGCTCGTGCCCCAGTAGATGGTGTTCAGGTCCGCATCATAAGTGCCCGGCATCCATGTTGTCCCGCCGCCATGCAGATACATGTCGCCCGGCCAGCTCTCCGACCCTTTCTCGCCCGGCGCCGGAATGGTCCAGAAACGCCAAGCCTCCTTGCCCGTCTCCGCATCGTAAGCTGCCACAAAGCCACGCACGCCATCGTCGCCGCCCGACGTTCCCACCAGCACCTTGTCCTTCACAATCAGCGGAGCACTGGTCGCCCCGTAGTTCTTGTTGCCCGTAGCATAGGCAACATCCCAGATCACCTCTCCCGTACGTGCGTCCAGACACAGCAGATGCGCGTTGTCGGTCTCCATGTAGACACGCGTTCCCAGCACCGCGACGCCGCGGTTGATATGGCCCGAGGCGTCGTCGATCAGCCCCTCGGAGACAGCACGTCCATGGTGCCACAGCAGCTTGCCCGTCTTCGCGTTCAGCGCATACGCATCATTCGAGCGCGTTACGAACATCACTCCGGCAACCACCACCGGAGTCACTTCCATCACGCCTGCTCCGCTCGTGTGAAACACCCAGGCCGTCTTCAGGTGGTTCACGTTTGCCGGCGTCACCTCGGCCATGCTGCTGAATCGCCGTCCCGTATAGTCACCGTTGTAAGAGACCCAGTTCTCCCTGATCTCCTTCTGATTCAGTTGGGCCTGCTGCACATCAATCTGGCTTATACCGCCAGAGACTGGCTCAACAGCCTTCCCTGCCGCCGCCTTCACGGGATTCTCCTGCGCCGCATGCGTCTCCGTCGGCGCCATAGCATTCACATTGCCCGACGCCGTAGCCGCAGCCGGACTGGTTGCAGCCGCAGCCGCGCTCGTCGATTGCAACGTCCGTACATACCGCACAATTGCCTGAATTTTTTCATCACCGAGTTGCTTCTCCCCCGGCATTCCCTTGCCCGGAACGCCGTCGCGCACAATACGGATCAGGTCATCGTCCGAGAGCGCGATTACCCTCGGGATGGTAGCAATCGCCTCTCCCTTTGCGCTGCCCGAGCCATCCAACCCATGGCAACCAGCGCATGTCTTTTTGTACTGCTTCGCCCCTGAATCCTGGCCGCCCTGTGCGAGCATTGGCATCTCTGCGAACACAAAGAGGGAGGAGAAAACCAACATCCGTGTCAACCCGGCGCATGTCATTGGTTCTAAATTTCTCCACAAAAATCGGCCAACCGCAATGATTCTCGAAGGCTGAAGAAACAAATACCCTTGTACCACAAATCGTAAAAACACCTGTTAAGAGAACCCGGTGCCCCAGGGCGCCTATTGCCCCCGAGGAGGAATCACAATCGGCATATCCAGCGTGCCCAACCGGCCATTGCTCGCATCGCTCACACCCAGTCGCAGACGATACGGTCCCGGCGCCAACAAAAGCTGCTGAGTAAACGAAATCCCCTGCCTCTGGATCGTCTCAAACTGCGCCGCATCGAAATCCAGATTCAGCACCGCCGACGTCTGTGGCAGCCCCGCAGACTGGTCCTTCGCTCCTCCCGGACTGTCATCGAACGCCACCAGCATCACCAGCAACTGCCCTCGCCGATGGCCATCCGCTCCCTCGACCAGATTGAGCCCTTCCGCAGTCAGCGTCGAGTGCACAGCAACAACCTTACGCTGCGCGTGCGGCATATCGATCGAGGACTTCAGCTGCAGCATCGTAGCCTCGGGGGTCTCAGGCGCAAGCGCCGCCTTCAACATCTGCGTGCTATCCGCCGCCGTGTTCGTCTCAGGAAACGCATAGTAGCCTCGCCGGTACTCCAGCGAGTAGTTCTTCCCCGGCACCTCCACCCGCACCTTCCGGAACTGCCCCTTCCAGTCCCTGTTGCCCGGTCGATACGCCAGCGTGTAGTAATTCGATCCATCATTCATCGCAGCCCGAAGAGCCCGCGCAAAATCGTTCGTCCCAACAAACGCCTCGCCGCCAGTCTCACTCGCCACATCGTTTAATCGCTCCTTCAACAGCGCCCGATCCGTAAACTGTCCTTTCATCGTGTCGTTCATCTGTGAATACACCGCCGAACTCTGCGGCCCGCCAATCAGCGAAACCTCTCCCGCCCCACTCGTCTCCGCTCCCACGCCACTCGTCTCCAGTCCCAGCAGGCTGATCGGATACACCGCCATCTGCACACTCGCGAGCAGATTCGACGTATCGCGTTCTCCCGGAAACACAGCCCCTGCATTGAACCTCGTCGCCATATCCGGATCCAGCGTCAGCGGAAAACTCTCCGACAGCCACAGCAGGTTTTTTCTCCCCGGGTAGCCTGCCGTCGCCCGCGCCAGGTCCGCCAACGCGGCCAGCGTGATCCGCGTACGTCTGTCCAACCCTGCCCCCGCGCTGAAGGCCGCGTCATCTTTAGCGGTGGCCATCATAGCGGGCCCGCCCCGGCCAGCCACCTTCGCGAACCCGGCAAACAAATCGAGGTCCTCCATCACCTCGCTCTTCGATTCAATCAACCTGAAGTCCTCCGGACGAATCAGCTGCGCTGCCTGCGCCAGCCTGTCCGAACTCGCCGTAAAGTTCTGCACCATGTGCAGTCGGTCCGTCAGCGCAAAAAGTGCCACCTGCTGTCCCGGCGGCAGCGTCGTCAAAAACTTCAGCAGTTGTTTGCGCGCATAAAACTGGTCCGACGGCGGCGTATTCGCCAGGTCGAACAGAATAATGTTCACCGCACCCGAAGTCACCCCTCGCTGCGCAACATTGGAGAACTCCCGTCGCGCCGCAGCCTTCGACGCCGCCTCCGCCGCCAGCTGACTAGCCGCCAGATCATGGCTGTGCGCAGCAAAATAATCGACCGTCTGCGGCTTGCCATCCTCCTGCAGCTTGAAGTCATCCTGCGCCAGGCCATGGACAATCTTCCCACCCCGGTCCTTCACCACCACATCGATATACACCGTGCGTGTCGTCACCCGAATCGTCGCAGCAGGAGCATTGGCCGGCCCCGGCGCACCCTGACCAAACCCGAAAGTTGTCGAGCCCAAAACGAGAATAGCTAGCCAGCGAACCCTTTCAACCAAGCGCCAACTCCGGTAACAAAGAGAACCCATGCTAGCAGAGACGAATAAGCCCAGAACAGGTGGCGAAAAAGCGTAGTGGGTCAGTTTGGAGCGAACGACGGACGTTTCCGAAAAATGGGATGAGCCGGTCTCTTGGATCGGAGAGACTATCGCCATGAAAAAGCCATCGAAACACCTCATCGCGGAAGTTCCACGCAGCGTCGCCAAGGCTAGGATGACGATCGGGATCGATCTTGGGGACGTCTGGAGCCATTACTGCACGCTCAACGAAGATGGAGAAGTGGTTGATCGGGGACGGTTTCGAACGACGCCCTCGGGGGTCGGGAAGTGGTTTACCGATGTGCCCAGGGCACGGGTCGCGATGGAGGCTGGAACCCATTCGATCTGGTTCAGCGAACAACTCCGAGAACTGGGCCACGAAGTAATCGTAGCCAACGTGCGCGAGCTCAGGGCGATCTCGCACAGCGACCGCAAGAGCGACACGGTGGATGCGGAAAAGATCGCTCGCTATGCCCGGCTCGATCCGGATATCCTGCGACCGATCTCCCATCGCACGGTTGCACAACAGGAAGCTCTGACATTGATTCGTGCCCGCAACCTGATCGTTCGTCTGCGGACAGCGGCGGTTAACTCAGTGCGCGGCCTGGCGAAGCCCTGTGGCTATCGGCTTCCAGCTTCGTCCACCTTATGCTTCGCCAAGCGGTGCATGGCCGTGCTGCCGCCAGGTCTGGCTGTGGCGCTTGGCCCGGTTCTCGAACAGATCGCTGCGATGACGGTGAAGATCCAGCAGTACGACCGCACCATCAAGCGACTCACCGAGACGGAGTATCAGGAGACGCAGGCGCTGCTTCAGGTCTACGGCGTCGGCCAGCTCACTGCGTTGACCTATGTGCTGACTCTGGGAAGCAAAGAACGCTTCAAGCGAAGTCGCGATGTGGGCTGTTACCTCGGCCTGCGGCCGAGACGCAGCCAGTCCGGGGACCGCGACCCGCAACTTGGTATTACCAAGGCTGGAAACATCTACCTCAGATCTCTCCTGGTTGAGTGCGCCAACCATGTGCTCGGGCCGCGTGGAAGAGACTCGACGTTACGACAGTGGGGCCTGCATCTGGCCTCGCGTGGAGGCAAGCAGTCCCACAATCGGGCCATCGTCGCCGTTGCTCGCAAGCTAGCCGTCCTGCTTCACCGCATCTGGGTCACGCAAGAGCCGTACATCCCGTTCTACGCAGTAGCTGCCTAAGGATCCAAATCATGCTCTCTGTTGCTAAACCCCGCGCCCCGGTGACTGCGTGTCGCGTTGGGCCTTCACAAGGCCGGCCGAAAACTGGCAGCATCGACTTCTCCGTCTGACCCCAACCCGTCACAGAGCCACGAACGGCTCACCCAAAGTGCGAATAGAAACACGGTGGAGAGGCAACAACGCGGAACAACCACAACAAAACAACAACAAAGGCAAAGACGCTATGAACAAAAAGACAAAAAACACTTGACTCCAGTGACCTGCTCATAGAAATGCGACTTTGCGGGCAGTTCCGAACGCAGATTCTCACTAGCTGATCGCAGTCGCTCGCCCCGTTGAGGCCTGGAGAGGCGTCCTCCAAGCGTCAGAAGTCATGGCGAAACCAAAGATGAGCAAAAGTGCTCAGTTTCTGCCTGCTGAAAAGTGCGATGCTTATGTTAGGTAGCCGACGCTGTAGCGGCTGAAGGCGTTGCCTGGAGCCAGACCTGAAATGACGCCGCCTCGTTCTTCTGAATTCGACCCCGCAATCTTCCTGGCCAATGCGGGCCTGGGACGGAAGATCGTGCACTTCAAACCTTCGGCTAATTTCTTTACCCAAGGCAGCGCTGCTGATTTCGTCTTCTACCTGCAAAGCGGCCGGGCGAAGCTGACGGTGGTATCGAAGGCGGGCAAGGAAGCGACAATTACCCTGCTTGCGGCTGGCGACTTTATCGGCGAAGAGTCCATCGCCGGCCCGCTGGGACTGCGTATGGCAACCGCAACCGCTATTACCGCCTGCTCGGCACTGATGATTGAACGCGATGAGATGATTCGCGTAATGCACGAGGAGCACACGTTCTCTGACTTGTTCCTCACGTTCCTACTGGCCCGCAGCATGCGTACCCAGGCCGACCTCGTAGACCAACTCTTCAACTCGAGCGAGAAGCGACTTGCGCGCATCCTCCTGCTGATGGCTGAGTTCGGCAAACCCGGCGAGCCCGAGCTCCTGATCCCCAAGATCACTCAGGAGACTCTCGCCGAGATGATTGGGACGACCCGCTCGCGGGTCAGCTTCTTCATGAACCGCTTCCGCAAGCTCGGATTTATCGAGTACAACGGACGGATCAAGGTGCACAAGTCGCTGCTCAACATTGTCCTGCACGATCAATTGCCGGAACATAACGCCCAGCAACCGAAGGAGAGAAATGGACATTCCCCGCTTCGGTCCGTTGTAAGAAAAAGACGTCTTGTGTGAGCAATTTTGACCAGCAGAGACTTCCCCCGCTACGTAATGCTGGTTTTAGGCAGCTAAAAGCCGGACGCGGAGGCTCGAAGTGGGCAAACTGAAACCAAAGCTCCTGATTGTGGATGATGAACCTTCGACCAGGAGCCTGCTTACACAGATATTCAGCAACCTGGGTCACGATGTAAACACTGCCGAAGATGGATTTTCGGCGCTGGAGCAGATTCGGGCGGAAGTTCCTGACATCCTTCTCTCCGATCTGAATATGCCAAGGATGTCCGGTTTCGAGCTGCTATCGGTAGTGCGGCGTCGTATACCGGAGATTTATGTGATTGCCACAAGTGGCGCATTTAGCGGCGACGAGGTCCCACATGGCATCGCAGCGGATGCATTTTATGAGAAGGCTACAGGTCTGCCGTCCTTGTTCCAGCTTATGAAGAGTGCGGCTCTTCCGGACCAGCCGCCTCGTGCGGGGTCCAGCGCGTCGCTTCCCATCTGGATCTCGCCCACAGAGCGCGACTCCTTGTCGAGAGCGCGGGTCATCATCGGCTGTCCAGAGTGCCTTAGGGCCTTTCCGCTCATCGTCGACGCCGCCGACTTCGTGATTCACGAGGCAGTTTGCATCTATTGCGACACGCTGATCCACTATGCAACTGTCCAGCCGATGAACGCCGCTATCCCGCACGAGTTTCACGCACAGTCCGACCGAAAGACGCCTGCATCCGCCGAAGCAGTCACCGAATTCGCGGAGGAGCGCGCGGGCAGCAGTACCTGAACTGGGGCGCATGGTTCCGGAACTCAGGAAGAACTCGTATCAAATGACAAGTTGCGCCTGTCACTCAACCAGCAGTTTTGCGCTTGCTCCTTACACTCCATCCCCGCTGCCAAGCTGCACTCTTACTTCGGTCCAATGGCTTGCCGTCTCGCCTCACTACCATCCCCAAGATGTGATCGGCAATCTCGTTTTGCTGGTCAAGATGCTCATCAACGAATTCCAGCTCATCACTGTGCGGAAAAACAGTTGAGAGCGCGAGAACCATCGTGCGGCCTCTTTCCGTGGATAACCTCCAACATACAAAAGCTCTGCGGGGAAATATGTTCAATTAAGCACACATTTCGGAACTTCGCCTGACAGTCGGAGTGCGCTGGTCTTCCCGGCGATAGCGATAGCCCTCCGGTCGCACACAGGCCAACTGGGGGATCGGATCCTTCGGTCCTCACCAGAAAGTGCCATGGATGTTAGTTTGACGCGATGATAGCGTCTCTTAGACAACCATAAGTTACGAGATCAGATCAGCAACCAGGCTTCGATTCGCTGACCAGATCACGGAGAGGAGATTAAGTTATGGATACAGTAATTCTTATTCGTCTAGCAGCTGCACTCCTTGCCGCAGCCACACTGGGCACTATCATCTATCGTAGAAAAAAGGCATAGGTGGAGATCCATTAGCGGGGCGATGAGATCGTAAATCGCTCCGCTACTAAAACAAATCACTCATGTGATCAACAGCTATGTGCAACGGCGTAGAACTCTCGCGCCTGAAAAAATCTACGTCCCGACGTCCTCAGGTCGCGTGTGGGACAACATAGCGCGACTGGGGAGCGGTCTGCGCGCCTGCGCACCGGCGGGGCTTTCGGCAAGTTGCCGAAAAATGGGATGAGCAGGTCTTGAGATCGGAGAGACTGTTCCCATGAAAAAGATGACGCATCACCTCATTGCTGAAGTACCACACAGCAGCTCGAAGGTCGAGATGACGATCGGGATTGACCTTGGAGATGTCTGGAGCCATTACTGCACGCTCAACGAAGACGGTGAAGTAGTCGGCCGGGGGCGGTTCCGAACGACACCCGCGGGAGTCGATAAGTGGTTTACCGACTACCACGCACCCGGATCGCGATGGAGGCGGGGACACATTCGATCTGGATCAGCGAACAATTGCAAGAGCTTGGTCACGAAGTACTCGTGGCGAACGTGCGGGAGCTGCGAGCGATCTCACATAGTGATCGCAAGAGCGACCAGGTGGATGCGGAGAAGCTGGCACGATATGCGCGACTTGACCCGAAGATCCTTCGGCCGATCTCGCATCGGACGGTGGCTCAACAGGAGGCACTTACGCTGATCCGAGCTCGTAACCTGCTGGTCCGCTTCGGACAGCGGCGGTGAACGCGGTGCGGGGTCTCGCCAAGCCATGTGGCTACCGTCTGCCAGCCTCATCGACGCTGTGTTTTGCGAAGCGGTGCATGGAGGTACTGCCGCCCGGACTTGTTCAAGCACTTGGCCCGGTGCTCGAACAGATCGCCTCATTGACGGTGAAGATCAAGCATTATGATCGGCTCGTAAGCAACTCACGGAGACCGAGTATGTCGAGACCCAGGCACTGATCAAGGTCTACGGCGTGGGTGAACTTACCGCTCTCACCTATGTTCTGACCTTGGGAACAAGCAGCGTTCAAGCGAAGTCGAGACGTCGGCTGCTATCTCGGCCTGCGGCCAAGGCGAAGTCAGTCCGGCAACCGCGATCCGCAACTGGGCATCACGAAGGCTGGCAACATCTATCTGCGATCACTGCTTGTCGAGTGCGGGAACCATATCCTGGGACCGCGAGGAAAAGACTCCACGTTGCGACAGTGGGGCTTGCACCTGGCGTCGCGCGGTGGCAAGCAGTCGCGTAACCGAGCCATCGTTGCTGTCGCACGCAAGCTTGCCGTCCTGCTCCACCGCATCTGGGTCACGCAACAACCGTATGTGCCGTTCTACGCAGAAGCAGCTTGAGGTCTCTCTCATGTTCAACTGTCGCCACCCCGCGTCCCGATGACTGCGTGTCGGGTTGGGCCTTCACAAGGCCGGCCGAAAACTGGCAGCATCGACTTCTCCGTCTAACCCCAACCCGGCACAGAGCTACGAACGGCTCATTCAAAGTGCGAATAGAAACAAGGTGGAGAGGCAACAACAACCTGAACCAACAACCGCAAAGGCAAAGACGCTATCAAGGAAAAAGACAAAAGCAAAACCGCTTGACATAAAGTGACCTGCTCATAGAAACCCGACTTTGCGGGAAACAGTCGTTCAACTACCGTTAGATATGAAAAGCAATTCATATTTGAGTTTGAGGATGGCTCGGCGAAGTCTACCGGACAACGTGGGACGGTATGACAACCGACTTCTACTCAGGAGATGAAGTACTTCAGGTTTTGGGGGGTGGGACACGCACCATTCATCTCAGGTGATAGCGAGGGTTTGGTCGCTTTGGGAAAGTTCCTCATCCAGATCGGCATGAGCGAATACAGGGATGGTTACCATGTCCACATCCACGAAGACTTCAATGCGGACAAGCCTGAAATTATGGCCATCGGTGTGAATAATTCAAACTGAGGCATCGCGCCCATTCCCGCAAAACGAGGTTATCGGCAGTTACGGACAGTTTCCGAAAAATGGGATGAGCCGGTCTCTTGGATCGGAGAGACTATCGCCATGAAAAAGCCATCGAAACACCTCATCGCGGAAGTTCCACGCAGCGTCGCCAAGGCTAGGATGACGATCGGGATCGATCTTGGGGACGTCTGGAGCCATTACTGCACGCTCAACGAAGATGGAGAAGTGGTTGACCGGGGGCGGTTTCGCACGACACTCTCGGGGGTCGAGAAGTGGTTTACCGATGTGCCCAGGGCACGGGTTGCGATGGAGGCTGGAACCCATTCGATCTGGGTCAGCGAACAACTCCGAGAACTGGGCCACGAAGTAATCGTAGCCAACGTGCGCGAGCTCAGGGCGATCTCGCACAGCGACCGCAAGAGCGACACGGTGGATGCGGAAAAGATCGCTCGCTATGCCCGGCTCGATCCGGATATACTGCGACCGATCTCCCATCGCACGGTTGCACAACAGGAAGCTCTGACCCTGATTCGTGCCCGCAACCTGATCGTTCGTCTGCGGACAGCGGCGGTTAACTCAGTGCGCGGCCTGGCGAAGCCCTGCGGCTATCGGCTTCCAGCTTCGTCCACCTTATGCTTCGCCAAGCGGTGCATGGCCGTGCTGCCGCCAGGTCTGGCTGTGGCGCTTGGCCCGGTTCTCGAACAGATCGCTGCGATGACGGTGAAGATCCAGCAGTACGACCGCATCATCAAGCGACTCACCGAGACGGAGTATCAGGAGACGCAGGCGCTGCTTCAGGTCTACGGCGTCGGCCAGCTCACTGCGTTGACCTATGTGCTGACTCTGGGAAGCAAAGAACGCTTCAAGCGAAGTCGCGATGTGGGCTGTTACCTCGGCCTGCGACCGAGACGCAGCCAGTCCGGGGACCGCGACCCGCAACTTGGAATTACCAAGGCTGGAAATATCTACTTAAGCTCTCTCCTGGTCGAGTGCGCCAACCATGTCCTCGGTCCGCGTGGAAGGGACTCGACGTTACGACAGTGGGGTCTGCATCTGGCTTCGCGTGGAGGCAAGCAGTCCCACAATCGGGCCATCGTCGCCGTTGCTCGCAAGCTGGCAGTACTGCTTCATCGCATCTGGATCACGCAAGAGCCATACATCCCGTTCTACGCAGTAGCTGCCTGAGGATCGAAATCATGTTCACCGTTGCTAAACCCCGCGTCCCGGTGACTGCGTGTCGCGTTGGGCCTTCACAAGGCCGGCCGAAAACTGGCAGCATCGACTTCTCCGTCTGACCCCAACCCGTCACAGAGCCACGAACGGCTCACTCAAAGTGCGAATAGAAACATGGTGGAGAGGCAACAACGCGGAAACAACCACAACAAACAACAACAAAGGCAAAGACGCTATGAAGGAAAAGACAAAAAACACTTGACTCCAGTGACCTGCTCATAAAAAGACGCTATGAACAAAAAGACAAAAAACACTTGACTCCAGTGACCTGCTCATAGAAATGCGACTTTGAAGGCAGAACGTTCCGACAATCCGTTATTCCGGGGTGATGAATGAGTGACTGCGCCGATCGTAAATCTGGGGCCTTCTGACTAGGCCGTTCATGTAGTCTTTCTCGCCGTGGACGTCTTCTTGACTCTCGATCACCAACATGACGACGGTGCCCCTGCTGAGCCGCCACGCGTGAAGTGGATCGACGGCCTGATTGTTTCTGACAACTCTCCCAGTGAAAGTGCCAAAGTATGTGTGCCCGTACAGACCGTTAGGTCTGATGAAACTAGCAGGTATAAAACGGCAGGTACTAGCCTCTCCCCCAAGGAACGTTGTAGAACCATTCAACCAGTATCCATTCACGGTAACCGCGTCAGGCCGAATTTGAGCGCGAACCTGCACCAGTTTCCCTATGAACTGCACAGGATTGTTGGCGAGAGCTGTCAAGTCGACAAAGAGTTCGTTTCCACTGCCTTCTCTTGCTTGGTTTGGAAAGAAAGTGCGCTGACGCATATTAGCCAGCTTGCGACGGTAAGGAATCTCGCAATGCGCTTCATGCTAGGCATTTTAGCTCCCGCGCTAAAATGAGCGATATTCCACCCTGCGAAAGCAACACTTGAACGTCCTGCAAAACGGGGTTTCGGAAATTTGGCTGCCCCGAAGTACAAACTAGCCCACTACCTGAAAAAGCCAACCGAAGCCTTCCTCAAAGACGACACGGGAGTCGGTTCGTTTAACACCTGGAGATGAATGCCTTCCTCGCCGAGTTGCCCTGGTATCTGGAAGCTGAAACCACCCTCATCCAAACAACTCCGCCTCACCCGGATACCAAACCCTCTCACCCTCCACCCGCGCAAACTCCGTCATCACCCGCACTCGCCGCGAACTCGCCCCATCCGCCTCCACAAAAATATCCTCCACCACCCCACCCCGAGCCATCACCGCATCCGCAATCAATGACCGGTGACACCGCCACGGCACCGCCTCCGCACACATCACAGCTGTTGAATCAAAATCCGCCAGCTTCATCAGCCAATCCACCTCCGCCGCAAACGTCGGAGTCTGCATATAGTCCGCATACCCCCGAAACCCATCCACCCTCCACCCCGTATTCACGCTGTCCTTTACAACGTCCCGTCGCCCGCCCAAACCCTCCCGCCAAATCGCGCGAATCCCCGCCTCCCGCAGCGACCCGAACAACCGCTCCTGCCCAAACTGAGGGTGCCGTCGCGACCCCGGAAAACGCCGCACATCCACGAGCGTCGTAACGCCGTTCTCCCTAAGCGCTCGCAGAAACGCATCGATCGCCAGAGTCGAGTGCCCAATCGTCATCATTTCCACAGCACCTCAAAAATAAAGTTCAAAACAGTGAAATAAATTCAGACGCGAAAAGCCACCATCCAAAACACCACAACTCACCATCAAAACACCACAACTTCACCACAAAAAACCATCACGAAAACACCACTTTTCCCCAAAACCCCCTGAAAAAACGCCACTCCACCACAACCCAAAAAAAATCCGAGAAAAGGGGCCCGGCAAAAAGCCAGGCCCCAATGTTTTCATCCATTCTTATCCCGCGGAATCCGCGGTCGGCTTACACGCCTGCGTGGATAACCTCGTCACGAAGAGCCTCATCCATCACCTTCTCCCGCTGCGTCTTCGGCAAAGTCACCGCCAGCACATCTTCAATCCGGCTGGCGTAATGAATCGTCACGCCCTCCGTCTGATCCGGCGATAAGTCTTCCTCTACCTGTTGCTTGCAGTCCGTCGGCAGAATCACATCCCGCACGCCCGCACGCTTTGCCGCAAGGAACTTCTCCTTGATTCCGCCTACCGGCAACACATTGCCGCTCAGCGTAATCTCGCCCGTCATAGCCGTCAGCGGATGCACCGGAACATTCGTCAAAAGGCTCACCAGTGCGGTCGCCATCGTCACTCCGGCCGACGGACCATCCTTCGGAATCGCCCCCGCCGGCACATGAATATGCAGGTCCGACTCCTTCAAAAAGTCCTCATCGATCCCCAACGACGTGGCATTCGAGCGCACCCAGGTCAACGCAGCCTGCATGCTCTCCTTCATCACATCGCCAATCTGGCCCGTGATCGTGAAGCCGCCCTTGCCCTTCATCCGGTTCGCTTCGATGAACAAAACATCGCCGCCCGCCGGTGTCCAGGCTAAGCCAACAGCTACGCCGGCCCGCTTCGTCCGCTCCGCAATCTCCGTATCCACGCGCACTTTAATCCCGCCAAGGAACTCGTGCACAATCTCCGGAGTAATCACAATCTTCTCCGTCGCACCCTCGGCAATCTTGCGCGCAACCTTCCTGCACACGGTGCCAATCTGCTGCTCGAGCTTACGAACACCAGCCTCCCGCGTGTAGTGCCGCGCAATCAAATGCACGCTCTCCGTCGGGAACTCAATCTGCTCCTCCGTAATGCCGTTCTCCTTGATCTGCCGCGGAATTAGATAGCGAATGGCGATATTCACCTTCTCCTCTTCCGTATAACCGGTCAGCTCAATAATCTCCATGCGATCCAGCAGTGGCCCCGGAATCGTGTCCAACTGGTTCGCCGTGCAGATAAACAGCACCTTGCTCAGATCAAACGGCTGATCCAGATAGTTGTCGCGGAACGTATTGTTCTGCTCCGGGTCCAGCGTCTCGAGCAGCGCACTCGCAGGATCGCCACGGAAATCGCGCCCCAGCTTATCGATCTCATCCAGCATGAACACCGGGTCCTTCACTTCAACCCTCTTCAGGTGCTGAATGATCTGCCCCGGCAGCGCACCGATATACGTCCGCCGATGCCCGCGAATCTCCGCCTCATCATGCATTCCGCCCAGCGAGATCCTCGAGAACTTCCGTCCCAGAGCCTTCGCAATCGACCGCCCCAGCGAAGTCTTACCCACGCCCGGAGGCCCGACGAAGCAAAGAATCGGCCCCTTCATATCCGGCTTCAAACGCCGCACAGAAAGGTAATCCAGAATGCGGTCCTTCACCTTCTTCAATCCATAGTGGTCCGCATCCAGAATCTCCTTCGCCTTCAGAATGTCCACCTCGCCCGAAGAGGTCTTCGACCAGGGCAGCACCGCCAGCCACTCCACATAGTTCCGTGTCAGCGAGTAGTCCGCCGCAGCAGGATTCATCCGGCTCAAACGCCCAAGCTCCTTCAGCGCGTCCTTCTTCACCTCCTCCGGCATCCCGGCGGTCTCAATCTTCTCTTTCAGATCCGCAATGTCCTTCTGCGTATCGTCCTGATCGCCCAGTTCCTTCTGGATCGCCTTCAACTGCTCGCGCAGGTAGTAGTCCCTCTGCGAAGACTGCACCGAATCCTGCACCTCGGTCTGGATCTTGTTGCGCAACTGCTGCACCTCAAGCTCCTTCGCCAGGTGCTTGTTGATGCGCTCCAGACGCGCCGCAACATCGGGCGTCTCCAGCAGCTCCTGCTTGTCCGTCGTCGTCAAGAACGGCAACGACGAAGCAATAAAGTCCGCCAGCCGCCCCGGCTCGTCAATATTGATCGCGATCGTCTGCAGATCATCGCTCAGCGTCGGCGACGAAGTCACAATCTGCTGGAACTGGCTCACCACGTTCCGCTGCAGCGCCTCCATCTCGGGAGACTTCTCCAATTCCACATCCGCAATCGGCTCATACCCCGCCGTCATAAACGGAGTCAGCTGGGTAAACTCGCCCAGGTGCACCCGCTCGTTGCCCTCTGTAAACACAAACAGGCTCTGGTTCGGCATCTTGACAACCTTATGTACCGTCGCCCGCGTGCCAATGGCATACAGGTCCGTAGACTGCGGCGAGTCCTGACGGGCATCCCGCTGCGCTACCACCAGAATCGTCTTCTCCTCACCCAGCGACTGAATCAACTGGATCGAGCTATCCCGCCCAACCGTCAGCGGCAGAACCGCATGAGGAAACAGAACCGTATCCCGCACCGGCAAAACCGGAGCAGGCCGCGGTCCAGTGCCCTCGGCACGGGTTTCTCCAACTTCCTTTGCGCCTGTCGGCTGGATCACACTTACAAAATCGCTAGCCATTGAGTGTACCTCTATCAGATTATCCACTATTCGATGCAGCAGATCCTAATCTGGTCGCAATCCCTGGCCCGCCGCCACAAAAACACGCTGGATACCCCCGTCATCGGCCCATAACTCCTTCTTCATCAATGCCTGATGTCCTTTTCCCTCAATCTCGGCCCGCCGCCGCTTTTCCTTTCACCCCCCCGCCACCCAGAAAACGACACGATTTGACCTGTTGGACGCCTTCTCCCGGTACAATTCTTCACTTAGTTTTGCAATTTTCTTGTTATCCGACCGTAATCCACGGTACCGGGATCAAACGGTTATCTATCAACCTCGGCCACCGAAGTCGATTGGTTCCAATCCGAATCTGCCCCTGAGGCCCCGCTGTTACCGCCTGACAAATCGGCGTACCGGAATCCTACGCCACCCACTGCGCCGACGCCACTGTCCTAAGCCGCCGCCCGGTACCGCCCCAGCACCTTCACCATCCGGCAATGTCCTCGAGCGCAGCCAACGCAGCATCGGCCTGCCCGCCGTATCGAACCGAACGTCCACATAGAACACATACTCCCAGGGGCTCCCCGGCACAGGCCGCGACTCGATCTTCGTCAGATTCACTCCCGCCGCCGCCAGCCGCTGCAGCGCCGCCACCAGCGTCCCCGGTCGATGTTCAATGGCAAACGCCACGCTCATCTTGTTCGGTCCACCCGCTCCGCGCCTGCCACCGCATCCTCCCGCCGCAGCAGGTGGAACCGGGTGTAAGTTCTCCGTATGGTCCTCCATGCCCGCCACCAGCACCTCGGCCGCCATACACCTTCGCCGCCAGTCAGGAGCGATGCCCGCCGCATCACGTGCGCCCGCCGCCATCACATGCTTCACACTCCCGGCCGTATCATAAAACGGCACAACCTCAAGCTCAGGATGCGCCGCCAGAAATCTCCGGCACTGCGACAGCGCCACCGGATGCGACATCACCCGCCGCACGTCCTCCAACTTCACCCCCGGCATCGCAATCACATTATGCCGAATTCGCAGCAGGCTCTCCCGCTCGATCCGCACCGGCAGTTCCAGCAGCAGATCGTAGTGCTCCGCGACCGAACCATGCAGGCTGTTCTCAATCGGAAGCACCGCGCCGTCCACATCACCCGCCACAACCTTCGCCAACACCTCGCGCCGAAACCGTGCACGCGATGATCTCCAGGCCGCTTTGGTTGCCCAGCATCTCCAGCGCCGCCATATGACTGTTCGATCCCAACTCACCCTGAATCGCTACTTCAAAGCACGCAGTACCCATACATCAACCATGCGGCCTTCATCAACTCCTAATTCCACCCACTGGCAACCTCATCACTACACGGCACCATACCAGATGAAGGCAGCACCGCTTGCACAACATCCATGCGAACCGGCAGAAAGATAAGCCGGCAACTCGTCAGGAGAAAAATAAATGCTTTGGACAATCATTGTAATTCTGTTCGTTCTATGGCTCCTCGGATTCGTCAGGAGTTACATGTCTGGGGGCATGGATCCACATCTTCTTGGTTATCGCCGATCATCTTGCTCATTCAACCTCATGTCTGGAAGACGAGCGATCTGACGCTTCGTCTGCTCGCAACATGCGCTCCCCAGTAAACCAAAGCAGGAGCATCTTGATGAACAAGGAAACAGTCAAGGTAAATTCGAACAGGTCGAAGGCAAATCAAGCAGAAGTTCGGTGAAGCTATCGGCAATCAGAGACTCGCCAACTCAGGCGCTGCCGATCAGATCAAAGGCGCCGCCAAGGAGACCTGGGGCAAGGCAAAAGACGCCGCAAACGACGTCGCCGACTTCAAAGCGGGCTCAAGCAGATGCAGGGCGACAACTCTGCAAGGCTGCGCGGAAGACCAAGGCCCACGACATCCGCGAAAAGATTCCTCAACCGCGCAAAACGTCAAGGACAACGTCACCGAAAAGTCGATGAGATTCAAGCGCGAGCATCGCAGCTAAGCGGACAATTGCCACTCCAACTCTCATCACCTGAAGGCCCGCCACGATGGCGGGCCTTTTTTCTATCTGTCGCAGTCAGAACATCCGCTGCCACAAATCCAAAGAACACCACCGAGATCACGCCATTCAACGTGAAGAAAGCCGCATTCATCCGCCGCATATCTTTAGGCGAAACAATCAGAGTGTTCGTACAGCAGCAGCATCGCCACCACAGCAACGCCTAACATTGCAATCTTACCCAGGCCGAACAGCACAATCAGCCAGCACCAGCAGCAGCCAGCATTCCCACATGCATCGCCCGCGCAATCCAGAACGCGGCCTCCAGCCCAAAAGCCTGCGGAACGCTGTTCAATCCAACCTTGCGGTCATGCTCAAAGTCCTGGCACGCATACAGCACATCGAAGCCGCCAACCCAAAGCAGCACCGCCCCGGTCAGCACCACAATCCTGCAGTCCAGCGATCCGCGCACCGCAATCCACGCCGCCGCCGGCGCAATCCCCAGCGCCAGCCCCAGCACCAGGTGCGACCATCGTGTCACCCGCTTCATGTAGCTGTATGCCAGCACCACCACCAAAGCCACCGGAGCCAGCTCCAGCGTCAGCCTGTTCAGCATCGCCGCACCCAGCACAAACACTGCGACCGAGCCAGCACAAATCCACCCACAAGCCCGCGCTCAACGCCCCCGCTGGCAGAGCCCGCATCGCCGTCCGCGGATTAGCCGCATCGAGCTTCTGCATCCACCAACCGGTTGAACGCCATCGCTGCCGACCGCGCCGCCACCATGCACACAACAATCCACCCCAGCACCCGCAGCGGAGGCCAGCCTCCTGCAGCCAGAACCGCGCCCGTCAGCGCAAACGGCAGCGCAAACACCGAGTGCTCCCACTTGATCATCTCCAGCGTAACCGCCGTACTCTTCCAAAACGAGGTCATGCTTCCATCGTAATAAGAATTGGGCCAGCCACCGGCAGACGCTGCCCATATCCACGATAAACCATTCTATTTCCGCTGCAGCCTATCGCCGCGACTTCCAGATTATTGATCACCTTGAAGACCCCCGGCACGCCGTTGGCCTTGATATTCGCAACATCTTTATCCGCCTGCGTGTCCACAACGCCAGACAGCGTCACATTGCCATTCACCACCGTAATACGAATCGGCTTCGCAGGATCCATCGCGTACTTATTCAACTGCGAAGCCCATAGATCGCCCGCGCCTCAGCCAGACGTATCCTGTCGTCCATAGGCGACACAGGAGCAACATCGATGTTGTCGACCACATCCTTCACTCCCGGATAGTTCGACACCACGCTCAGCGCCGAATCCTTATCCGTTGGCCCATATGCGGTTCCACCCAGCGTCACCACTCCGTCTTTCACGCCTATGGTCAGCGCGTTGAACGCTGTCGTGCCATAGCCCACGCGGTCGTAGGCCAGCTTCTCAGCTAGCTTGTCGCGCAGTGTACATCCTCGACAGTGGCTCCGGCAACCTGTAATCTCGTTCTCGACACCTTTCACATTCTTCCGATGATGAGCCTTCTTATCGGCGTCTTCTTTGTCACCATAGAGATCCACAGTGCCAGTCAAAGTCACTTCGCCATCATGCACCGAAGCCTTCACATCCTTGAACCGCTTATTATCCAGCGCCTTCATCACATCCGCTTGAATCTGGGCGTCATTGCTGCTCACCGCACCCTGCGCCTGTGCACTTGCCAACCCCAGCGACCACCATGCAAGCCAGGGCCCCAATGCTGCGACCCACTCTTTCAGCCCTAAGAAATTCGACGCTCATCCTAGCCATTCCAGCCTCCAATGCAAAACATGGCTCTCTCTTTCATACCGCAAAGCATCAATACTGACCTTCGATGCAATCAGTCAGCTCCACGCAACGACAGCCAGCTATCGATAGCGTTGCCGGAGTTTGTAGACAACGCTGAAGACTCCCGATTCATCTCGTGTCACAACAATCGACATGTTGCGATTAATGTCATACTGCACTTGAATCAATTGTTGCGCCGAAGTAGTTCACATTGGTCGCAAACGTGACGGTGATCTGCCGCGACAGCTGTTCCTGCACCGTAATCCTCGCCGAAGATTGACCCAGTGTTCCCACAAACGCAGGATCAATCTTCACACTACCCACGCCAAAGAGCTTTTCTACCCGGTTGCTCACCGTTGCGTTCAGCGCCCCTCCCAGCAGCGCACTCGTCGTCGGATCGGTACCCTGCTGCTTGCCGCTCCTGGTACAGTTGCGCTTCTTCCTGTGTTCGCCCCAGCGCCAGCAGTGCGAACACATCTGCCTCACTCAACGGCGGCTCCGATCGATACGTCGGCTTCAGGTTCGTCGCCGTCCCATGCAGACCGATGGTCAAGTCATAATTCTCCACTCTGCGCCGTCGCATCCAGGTCGATGATCGGATCGATCCGCACAGGATTGGTAAAGTAGATATCGCCTCGCTGCAACTGATATTTCGTTCCCGCAAATGTAGCGCTGCCGTCGGTAATCTGGATCCGGCCCAGCACAGAAGGAATGGCCACCGTTCCGCGCATCGTAAGGTCTACCGTGCCAGCCAGCTTCGCATAGGAGTTCTGAAAATCCAAGTTGCGGCGAGCTCGTCATCCGCACATCGAGTCTAATCTTGTTCGCCGCTGCATTCGGATCGGGTGGGGCACACACTCCTCCCGCCCCGGAAAGGCCGCGAAGTCGACATCCTGCCCAATACCAAATCGCGTTATCAGAATCGTGCCGCTCAACTGCGAACTCTGTGGACTACCCTGCAGCTTGAAGTTGGCATTAGCCGTCGCGCTCAGGCCATAGTACCTCACCCTCACCACGTCTCCTGTCGCGGTAAGATCCGCATAGATACCATTCCGATAGCGAATAGATCCGCCCAACTTCATCTGCCCGCCGCCGGTAGTCGCTGTCAGCGTCTGCACCTGCAGCCGGTCCTGGTTGAAGATAAGCGTGCCATTCATATTGCTCAAGACCATTCGGCACGCCATCGATCGCCACATTCACATTGTCGACTTGAACTTTTCCCGTCAAGCGCCGGATTCATGACCTGCCCACCAGCCGCAACCGTGAACTCTACCTTGCCGCTCGCACAGCACATCTGGGTCAAAGGTATGCAGCAGCGTCATGCTCAGGCTTCCGGTCGAATTTACGTCCAGCTTACCGCCCTTGGCATCGGTCGCTCCAAATACCTGCGCAGTCCCGCTCACGTGAAGGTCCGTATCCTGACCCGTAATGTGAACCTGCTCCAGCTTCACAATACCGTTCTGCAAGCTGAGTTGCAGCGGCTCTGCGGTCTTCAGCTCAATCCCCTGCAGCTTCAGATCGAAATCATTGAACTCTGCCCGCCGCTGAGTGCCTTCGGTGTCTTCAGCGGCCCACTCACAATCACGCCGCCCAGCGAAGGACTGCATATTAAGCTTCCCGGGCGCAAAGATCGCCAACGGCTTGCCAATATCGAGTCCAGCGATAGTCACTTGAGCCTGCACCGGATAATCTGCCGTCAGATCCGCCTGCCCTGTCACATTCAGCTTCGCACCCACCAGCGTCGAGTTCGCCGTCAAGAAAACCTGAGAACCTTCACTATGAACCTCGGCCACGGCCTCGCCCACACCTTGCCCCTCATAGGTTGCGCCGGAAGCTTCAAGGTTCGCCTTCAGCCCTGGATCAGTCAGCGTTCCATTGGCATCCGCAACAGCGCGGACCACACCATCCAGATCGGTATTCCCCGTCTTCACCGTCTCAAACTTCGACAGCACAGATCGTGCCCTTCCAGATGCGCATGCACATGCTCGCTGCCCCAGTTCATATCCTCCGTTCCCGGCAATCTGCACGCCATGCGCCTTCAGCACGACGCTGCTCGCTTCAATATTCTTCTCGCGCACCGTTAGCTCTGCAACAGCGGACTCATACGGCTCGTCATAGGCCACACCATTCGTCAGCGAAACATGTCCGCTTCCCGTCAAGGAGTACAACACCCCCGCGGCGTGCGCATTCACCGTCATCATCCCGGTCACCGGAATCTTCCCCTCCTGCCCGGCA
>CAVZGJ010000009.1:0-95787 GCA_963774735.1 uncultured Acidobacteriaceae bacterium
AGTTACGGCGCAGGCATAGATGTCAGAGGATTTGCTGAGAGCGACTACGTCGGGGACGACGTCTTCGTGGCCGCGCCAGAGCCGCTGTTGCCGTGGATGTCTTCAACGGAGGCACGCCGGATGATTCCGCCGCTCGTTCTCAACCGCTTCGATCACTTCAAGCCGTCAGTTGCGGGTTAGTTGTCGGGGAAAGCGTAACCGGAACACTGGTCCTCGGACAGAAAAGCACGGTCAACGACCAGGGCATAAACACACTGATCTTGCCTTTCCAAGGTGCGCCTCTCCGGACAGATCCAGAATGAACTCTCGTGTCTCCACCATGGAGGTTTCATGAAGGGAATACGGTTGATGCGTGGAATTGCGATCCTGCTGTTCCTACGTTTCGAACAAAGTCTCGATATACAGCGTCGATACCCCGCCGGGTCCTTGACGCTCATCGGGACGATATGAACATGAGTATTTCACGTCGAAAGCTTGAATCAGTTTTCAACCGCTAGCCTCAACTCATCCAGAGTAGGCACGGTTTTCCCCGTCTCCGTCTTTGGGGCGGTTAGCGATGACAGTAAGCATGCGAGCGTAAGCAACTCAGCTTACTAGGAGACCTTGCCATGAAATCACAATTGCGAAAGCATCTTTGGTTTTCAAGGATGGTGTTTGCCCTTTCACTCGGCCTGCTGTTTCTGCCAACTGGGTGCGCGAACCCCTCAACGTCGGCGACACCCTCTGCCTCGTCCCCGTCTTCGGTGTCTGTCGCCATTAGTTCCCTTGACGGCGACGGTACCGGAGGGTGGGTCACTCTCCTTTCTCGCCACGGTAAAAGGAGTGGCCAATACCACGGTCACGTGGTCAGTTCAAGAGGGCACGACCGGAGGCTCGATCACGAGCTCAGGGGTATACACCGCCCCGAACACGTTGGGAACTTACCACGTGGTCGCCACAAGCGGCCGACGCGACAGCGAGCGCATCCGCAGTCGTCACGATAGGGCCTCCGTCACTTCCCAGCCCGCTGGCAACTTCACGGCCGTTGGCAACATGACCACAGCGCGAGCCGACCACACAGCAACACTGCTTCGTAACGGCAAGGTCTTGATCGCCGGGGGAGAAGGGGACGGTTTCCAAGCCCTTGCCAGCGCCGAGCTCTACGACCCTTCCACCCGCACGTTCGCCCCCACCGGCAGCATGATCACGCCTCGCTATGCACACTCGGCAACGCTGCTGGCTGACGGCCGCGTCTTGATCGCTGGCGGTGTAAACGGCGGCACTTCCGTCTTTACCGCGGAGATCTACGATCCTTCTACGGGAGCTTTCACCGCTACGGGTGATTTGACCTCGATTGGCGGTGAAGTATATGCCATCCCTGGGGACGTGACGACCTTGCTTCCGGACGGGAGGGTCTTTATCGCGGCGTCCAACAATGCGGAAATCTATGATCCCCAAAGCGGCACTTTCACCCCCACAGGCCCATATGCGAATCTGAGTGACGCGTATGGAATCACCGTCACTTTGCTCACCAACGGCAAGGTCCTGGTCACCGGGTGCGCCGACGCATACGGATCTTGTAGCGTTGGGGTGACCGAGCTCTTCGATCCGCAGAGCGGGACGTTCGGCGTGACCGGCCCGATGATGGATAAGTACTTTCCGGACTATGGGTACACCGCGGCATTGCTCACGGACGGCAGAGTCTTGTTTCTAGGCAGTGGCGATTTCGAGCTTCGCCGATGCTGAGGTCTACGACCCGGCGGCTGGGACATTCGCTTTCACTGGAAGCGCGATCGAGAATCACGAAATCGCCCCTGCTTCCCGCCTTACCGATGGAACGGTCTTGATTGCCGGTGGCCAGGTGCCCGGGGGGAATGGGAGCGCCTACGCCGAGCTTTATGTACCTGCTAGCGGCACGTTCGAGTTTGCGGGTGAGATGACCGCAGGCCGCCATTCGCACACAGCCACTCTGCTCCCCGATGACACAGTTCTGATCACTGGCGGCTTTAGCGTTTGGCCGGATCCGACGTCCAGCGCCGAAGTTTATAAACCTCAATGACCTTCGGGCCGGGCGAACTCTTGCTTGGAGAAGTCCCATGAAGACTATCCGTGCGGCTACGACAATCTGCGCAGTTTCAGGAATCGCCGGTTTGTTTCTGCTGGTTGGATGTCAGGGCGGGTCGTCTGGCATGTCGGGGCGGGGGCTTCAAAACAATGGCAGCCCCGGTAACTGGACCCGTACAAAAACTGAAGGCGGCGAACCTAACCGTCCAGCTGAAACCCGCGCATCTTTCTCAATTGATGACAAATCGCCAATGCAGTGCGCCGGGATAAACCGGCATGAAGCAGGGAATGGAAGAGTCCTACGAGAAAGGAGTAGCGAACCACTCGGCCCCGAGTTTTGCGTTGGGTACGCGAGGTGCACGCGAAGCGTAAACAGGGGTACAGGCGGGCTGGGTATTGAGCTTCGAAAAGATGCAATCAGGACGCTGACGCTTTTGCATTGTGCGGAAGGCAATATGGGCGGGAGCGACATCGCAAGTTCCTGCACGGTCCTGCGTAGTCGTAGACCCCAGACACGTCTGGAAGCTTTATGCACGAGAACCGGGAGACCTCGGAGACGCCTGCTGCCTAACCAGCAGCAGGACGGCGGGTGAAGGCTCAGGCCGTACGACCCGCATGCACGTAGCCGAGGAGTCGGACAGCGGCATAGTGCCGATGAATCATTCGAACAAAATCGAGAAGTCGATGGCGGAGAGTGAGGAGGGAAGGCCGCTGAACGAGGAGAACACTCATCAGGCCAGCACGCGCCCGACACAGAGCGGGGCACGCGTGTCACACGGTCTGGCGGGTGTGCGGAAAGCAGCGTTGACCGCTTCGCCGCCACATATCCGAGATAAGAGCCGTATGCGCTAATGAGCGCTCGTACGGATCTGTGCGGGGGGCGATCAGCAATCATTGTCCCTGCACAACCTCATGGAGCACGCTCGCAAACAAAGATAAGAATAAGTCTGCCCCCCGCCCCGTGAACTGAGTTTCGTAACGACCCCGAGTCTTCCCGCCGCGCTGTGTGCTTAAGAGAAGTGCAATGCTCATCATCATTGCGGGCGACTCCAGGTAGAGCGCGTGGTTGTAGGCGCTTACGGCGTTGCGGGGTGCGTTAGGGAGCTGCAATTCAATATGCTATTCGGCCATCCCTGCTCGTGCAGGAGCGTGCTGGCGAGCCCTCTGAATCCGTGGCCGGTCATCACGCCGCCGTATCCCATCCGGTCTAGCGTTCAAGAATAGTGTTATTGCTCATCGTCTTTCTCTGGTCGACATTCCGGAAAATGGCAACTTGCCGTCGCCGTTCATCTGAGCGCAACAGTTCGATAAACTCAATCGTCTGGGTCGCGAGCGGAACGATATGGGCGCCTCGTCTCATTCGCTCGGCAGGTATATTCCATGCGCCGCGCCTTCTCGTCAAACTCAGTCCAACGAGCGCCGATAAGCTCCGAGGTGCGAACAAACGTCAGAGCCATCAGCTTCATTGCAATCGGTTGATCACTTCCCCTGATATACCTCTATCGATTCGCAGCAACGCCGGTAGCCCGCCGCATCCACACGGGCGAGGCCGGCCGCGCGTAGGTTCAGAACGTCCCCAGGCCTAATATCTGCGCAGGATTACGTTTCGCGTAGCCATACGCGACCCCATACCGAAAAATCTGGCCCCAGTCCGTCTCCAGCGCTCGCCGAGCGAGATCTCCCACGCCGCGACTTTCGATAGCCTTCACCATCATCGACCAAGTCGGGAGGTTGGATTCGGGAAGATCGCGACTTTCGCCCCCAGCTTAGGGAACACGTTCGCCTCTAATCGCCGCCGCGTGCTGCCTACGTGCCGCTCACTCTTATCGACCTTCCAATGCTCATGCCACAAGAGCGCGACCGTCCGGAACCTGCTCGTGTCCCCTATCGCGCTCGCGAGCTTGTCAGCCTTCCGCTTTTCCATCGGGTCAGCGCCGCTCGCCAGTAGCTGGGCTGCCGCGTGCCTCTCCCTAGCGTCCGCGAGCGACAGATCTGGATACTGTCCGAAGCCGTCGGCCTTTCTCGGCACGGCCACGCCGGTACTTCCAGCGCCACAGCTTGCCGCCTGCAGGCGTGATCATCAAATACAGGCCGCGCCCATCAGTCATGCGATAGGCGAGAGCCTTTACTTTAGCTTTGCGGATTTCGGTGTCAGTTAGCAAAATACCCCAATTTCGAAATTCAAATACCCCCAAAAGTATCCCTCGGAATTATCAGTTCAATATACCCCCGTTAGACTACCTGAGACTATAAAATGGATGAAACACCCGATATCCAGCAGACTTATTAGACTATTATAGAGACTAATTGAGATTGGTGAGTGGTGGCCCGGGCAGGAGTCCAACCTGCGACCTTCGCGTTAGGAGTGCGCTGCTCTATGCAACTGAGCTACCGGGCCACTTCCCGTAGTGTATCGCGAGGCTGCCGATGAAGCCCTAGATGATAAAATTACATAGGGTAACATATGCCAGAGATACAGCGTCGACGTGCGGTAACGGTGAACATTGGTGGAATTCGCGTAGGTTCAGATGCGCCGGTTGTCGTGCAGTCGATGACGAATACCGATACGGCCGACATCGAGAGTACGGTACAGCAGGTTGCTGCGCTCGCGCGAGCCGGTTCGGAGATGGTGCGCGTCACGGTCAACAACGACGAAGCCGCGAAGGCCGTCCCTTATATCGTCGAAGAATTAGCGAAGAAGGGTTGGTCAACGCCGATTATTGGGGACTTCCACTATAACGGGCATCAGCTACTGAAGAAGTATCCGGAAACAGCGAAGGCGCTGGCGAAGTATCGTATCAATCCCGGCAACTGCTCGATCGGGCGAAAAGACGATGACAACTTCCGCACCATGATTGAGGTTGCGGTCGAGCATCAGAAGCCGGTGCGGATCGGAGTGAACTGGGGTTCGCTCGATCAGGCGCTGCTGACGAAGATGATGGACGACAATTCAAAGGCTGCCGATCCCCTTCCCGCTCGCGATGTGATGATGGAAGCGATGGTGGTGTCGGCTCTGGACAACGCCGCCGCGGCAGAGCGTTATGGGCTGCGGCGGGATCAGATTCTGCTGTCGGCCAAGGTTTCCGGTGTGCGGGACCTGATCGATGTTTATACGGAACTGGCGCGACGTTGCGACTACGCGCTTCATCTCGGGCTGACCGAAGCGGGAATGGGGATGAAGGGCATTGTGGCTTCGGCTGCGGGTCTTGCTCCTTTATTGCTGGCTGGCATCGGAGATACGATCCGGGTTAGTTTGACCCCGACTCCCGGAGGAGACCGATCCGAGGAGGTTCGATGCGGACAGCAGATTCTGCAGTCGCTCGGGATTCGCAGCTTTATGCCGCAGGTGACTAGCTGCCCCGGCTGCGGACGGACGACCTCAACCTACTTCCAGGAGCTCGCTGAGAGGATTCAGGGCTATCTGGTGGCGTCGATGCCGGAGTGGAAGAAGCAGTATCCCGGAGTCGAAGAGCTGAAACTTGCCGTCATGGGCTGTATCGTGAACGGGCCTGGTGAATCGAAGCACGCCAATATCGGCATCTCGCTGCCGGGAACGTTTGAAGAGCCAAAAGCCCCAGTGTATGTTGACGGAAAACTGTTCACCACATTGAAGGGCGACCGTATCGTCGAGGAGTTTCAGGTCATTCTCGATGAGTACGTCGAGAAGCGCTATGGCCGGGTCCTGATTGAGGCTTAGCAAGTTCAGCGATGGCGCGCCATCTCGCTTCATTCGGGTACCCCCAAACCATTAGCGCCCCACCAACCACCGCATCAGACCACTGGCCCGTGTCTCCTCCGCCATAAACCGCCCGCTGATCCCCCATGACAGCTCCGGCCGCCAGCCTGCCACTGCGAACGGCCCCTTCCATCGTGGAAGGCCACTCCGTCGCGGTCCAGTCTCCCGCAAGATACAACCCGGGCCACTCCGTCGTCTGCCCCGGACGAAATTGATCCAGCCCCGGCACCACGGAAAAAGTCGCCCGAGCCTCCTTCAATACGCCGCTCTTGACCAGCTTTGCTCGCTTCACCTCAGGAAAGAACAGCTGCAACTCATTCAGCGCGCCGGACAGAATCTCCTCGCGCGTCATACTCAGCTGCGCTCTCGATCCTGCAATCACCAGTTCGACATAGCTGCCCTTCTCCGGCGCATACCGGCGGATACGCGACTTATGGAAGAACCACTCAATCGTCGTATCCAGCAGCCACGCGTGGTCGAGGTCGGTAATCTCGCGGTCGAACCAGAGAAGAATCGAAGTGAATGGCGAATGCACCTGCCGGGCCATCTTCAGCTCCAACGTCATCTCTCGTGTTCAGGGCCAGTCCCGCATACTGCTCGTTCAACCGAATGGCCGGCAACAGCTTTTGCGTCTGCTCGAATGGCAGCGCGAGGATGATGGAATCCGCGATGTAGCTCGTGTCTGCAATATTTACGCGCCAACGCCCGCCCTGCTCCTGCGTAATGGCTTCAACGCTCGCCCGAAGCTGCACCGTTCCACCGCGAGACTCGATCAATCGTGCAGCAGCCATGTAGAACTCGCTCAATGGCACCGTCGGAATGCCCAGTCGCCCGCCCGTCGAAGACTTGATGAAAAGCTCATGGAAGACCTTCCCCGCATAACGAGTCGAGCAATGTGCGGCGCGATCATTCAGCGTCGCCATCAGGATCGGATTCCAGAAGTGCCTGATCGAAAGCTCGGTCTGCCGCGTTCGTTTCAGCCACTGCTCAATGCTCTCATTGTCCTCTGCCGGATACCCGCGAAAGAACTCCATCAGCCCACGCGCCATCCCCAGCTTGTCCTTCCATCCCAGCATCGACATGGCCAGAAAGCTCGGAGCAAAGTGAAACGGTGCAGGCAGACCGCTGGCAGAAATCGTGCTCGATCTGCCGCCCGGCTCAAGAAAAGTCTGCTTGTCGTACCAGCGAATCTTGTCCGCACTTCCAGCTCTGTTCACACAACTCGATGAGATTGGTGCAGCAACCCAGCAGCACATGCTGCGAATCCACAACCTCATGCAGAGCCGGATGTTCATACGAGCAAGCTCTGCCGCCAACATAGGGCTTGCGCTCAAGCACAGTCACGCTCTTCCCTGCCCCGGCCAGAGCAGCCGCCGCAGCAAGGCCTGCCGCCCCCGCCCCGACCACAATCACGTCACTCTGTTCTCTTCCGCTCACGAGCCCATCCGATTGCGCACAGCCATCGCCATCCCCTGCGCCAGAATCATCAGCTTCCTCGGCGTCGGCACGCTGACACGCTCGGAGAACACGTCGTAGTTCCTCGCGACAATTCGCTCAAGCAGTCCTCGATAGATCGTCACCAACACCCAAAGCGCCGCGCGGCTATCTCGATCGATCAGCGGCAGAAGCTCCTCAGCCGAAGCATAATACTCCTGCGCCCGGGATGCCTCCAGCGCAAGCAAATTCATCACCGTCTCAGGCTTCTCTCTATGTCGAGCTAGCCAATACAAGATGCTCCACCACCGAAACTGGTCTGCCTCAAGATCCCGCAATGGAAGATAAATCCGCCCGCGTTCCGCATCTTCGCTTACATCGCGCAAAATATTCGTCAACTGAAACGCAACACCTGTCTTCTCTGCGAGCAACTCCGCCCTCGGATCGCTATACCCAAAGATCCGGATACACACGAGCCCCACAACCGACGCGACAAGATAGCAATAGCGATATAAGCCGTCGAAGCTCTCGTAGATCTGAAATGTTTGCGTTCGACTTGCCTGCTCTGTAACTGTCGCGTCGTGACGGCTACTACGCCCGGCTGGTTTTCCTCCAGATCCATCGTCGTACCCCGCACCAGATCTTCCAGCAGCGCATCGGGAATCGCAAACCTCTTCTGCGTGTCATTCAGCGCAAGGAACACAGGATCATCGGAGACGCCGCTTCGCCTCGCATTCCGCCAGGCCTCCAGCCACCGCGGCCATCACCTCGCGGCGCTCTGCCACCGGCAGCGTCTCATCATCGGAGATATCATCGGCACGCCGCATAAACGCATACACCGCGCACATCGCATTCCGCTTATGCTCCGGCAGCACGCGAAAGGAGTAATAGAAATTCTTCGCCTCCCGCTGCGCAATCGCGCTGCAGACGGCATACGCCTCGGCAGTGGTCACGTAGACATCCCCGCACGCAGCTTGCCCACCAGTGCTTCCATCAGCAAGCTCAGCTTCCTCGCCTTCGACACCACCGGCCTTCCGCGCAGCACATCGAAATTCTCCGCCGCGATGCCATTCAGAATCGCCTCCCCGCCTTTGCGGAACAGGTCCAGCGTGACCGCCAGTTCCTTGTCCACATGCTTGCTGATCGCCCCGCCTTCGAGCAGCATCTCGCGAGTCCGCACCACCAGACTCCTGCATCATCGCGCGGAACTCAGGCGTAAACACTCGCCCCTCAATCTGCCCCTCATCGACTCCGAACCGCATCATCGCATCGGCCGGAACATAGCGCCTGCCGCGCTCCGCATCTTCCACCACATCCTGCCAGAAGTTCGCCAGCTGCAGCGCCGTGCAAACCTTGTCCGACAGCAGCCCGAGCGACTCCTCCCGATACCCGCAGACCCAGAGCACCAGCCGTCCCACCGGATTCGCCGAATAGTGCGAGTACTCCAGCAGCTCCTCCCAGCTCTCGTACGCGGTCTTCACCTGGTCCATCCGAAAGGCATGCAGCAGATCCGCGAAGAGCTCACGCGGCGGGTTGCACTCCCGAATCGTCTCATGCAGCGCCACAAACACCGGATGCATCGACCGCTCCGGCGTGTCATAGCACTCATCCAGCATCGAGCCCCACGTATCGAGCAGGCGAGTCGCAACCGCGGGATCGGCGACCTCGTCCCCCAGATCATCGGCCACTCTGCAGTACGCATAGATGCTCTCAAAGTGAGGCCGCACCTTGCGCGGCAGGAAGAAGGTCGCGACATGAAAGTTCTCATAGTGCGTCGTGGCAAGCTCGCGGCACCATGCCTGCGCCTCCGCAAGCGTCGGCCGCTCCAACGGAGTCAGATACTCCAGCGGAGCGCCCAGAAGCGCATGTTGCGTCGCAATCCCGTCGCTCACCGTGGCACCCCGCCGGGAAAGACCGCCGTCTTGATCTCCCGCGAGCCTCCGCTCCTGCTCATCATCCGCGCAAAGAGATCAGGCACCTCGTCGAGTCCAGCCCGGCCGGTAATGTACTCCGCGCATTTGAACCGCCCACTGGTCACCAGGCCAAACGCCGTCCTGCACGTCGCCGGGGTGTGGTGAAAACTGGCCTTCAGGGTGATATCGCCATAGTGCAGGCGGTTCGTATCCAGCTGCACCTTCGTTCCGCTGGGCGGCCCGCCAAAGAAGTTGACGACGCCGCCCTTCCGCACCATGTCGACCGCCCACTCCCACGTCTGCGGACTAGCCACCGCCTCGATCACAACATCGGCGCCTCGGCCCTCCGGTGTCAGGGCGCGAGTCGCCGCCACCACGTCCTCCACAGCTTCGACCTGCACCACGCTGCTGGCGCCAAACAGCTTCGCCGCGGCGATCTGGTCCTCCCGCTTCACGACGGCAATCACCTTGACCCCGGCCAGCTCGGCCACATGCATAAACATCAGCCCGATGGGACCCGCGCCGATCACGACCATCGTGTCGCCGGCCTGTGCTCCGCTCTCTTCCAGACCGCGCACGACGCACGCCAGCGGCTCGGTCAGCGCGGCGTGTTCAAGCGGAACTCCATCCGGCACCAGCAGCGTATTCTTCTCCACAATCCGCGCCGGAATCCGAATAAACTCCGCATAGGCCCCGTTGTTGAACAGAAGGTCTTCGCAAAGATTCTGCTGCCCGTGCCTGCAGAAAAAACATACATCGCAGGGGGCTGAGTTCAGCGCCACGACCCTGTCCCCCTCGCGAAATGCGGTCACCCCGGCCCCAACCTCCGCAACCACTCCGGCAAGCTCATGCCCAAACGGAATCGGCGGCTTCAGCATCATGGCGTGGTATCCGCGCCGGTAGACCTTCAGATCCGTCCCGCAGGTCAGCGCCGCGCCCACCCGCACCACCAGTTCCCCGGGCCCGGCCTGCGGCACTGCCACCCGCTCCAGCCGAAGGTCTTCCTTGCCGTACAGCACCGCCGCCGTCATCTCAGCTATCATTCTCTCTATCTTCTCATTCCGCGCCGGTTCGATGCACCTTCCGACGCCTTCCGCAATCCTTCCATAACATGCAATCGTCCAGCCCGGGCCCGCATCTGATAATCTGAGCCACATAACCACATGCCCTTTGTCTCTCCAGAGAGTCTTCGCCAAGCAAACGATCGCCTCCATCCAGGACTACTCCATCCTGTCGCTGGCGCGCGGTCGCGAATCTCTTTTCCCGCCCCGCTACTGGGCCGATATCTACACCCAGATGGACTCGATCGGCGTCGGCTCCATGCCGATCGTTGTCCTCACCGGCTTTTTCACCGGCTGCGTTCTCGCCCTGCAGTCCGCGACCTCGCTCCAGGAGTTCGGCTCCGTCAGCCTGACCGGCAACCTGGTCGCCCTGTCCATGGTCAAGGAGCTTGGCCCCGTCCTCACCGGCCTCATGGTCTCCGGCCGCAACGCCTCCGGCATGGCCTCCGAGATCGGCTCCATGAAGGTGACCGAGCAGATCGACGCCATGCGCGCCCTGGGCACCGACCCCGTCCGCAAGCTCGTCACCCCGCGCCTCTACGCCACGGTCTTCATGCTCTTCTTCCTCACCATCGTCTCGGACGCCTTCGGCATCGCCGGCGGCGCTCTGGTCAGCGTCACCCTCATGGGACTCAATGCCTCCTCCTACTTCCACAACTCCTACCGCGCGCTCCAGTACGGAGACGTCGTCCAGGGCCTCACCAAGCCGCTCTTCTCCGGATTCATCATCGCCACCGTCGGCTGCTACTTCGGCATGACCACAAAGGGCGGCACCCAGGGCGTCGGCAGAGCGACCACCCAGGCCGTCGTCGTCTCCTCCGTCTTCATCATCATCGTCGACTTCATCGTCACGCCGCGCGATGATCGGCATCTTCGGCAGGTAATCCAGACCATGCCAGACCGATATCGCTCCCGGAGACGTCTCCCAAGACCCAGCAAGACCCTGACTCCGCAGAGCCCGTCGTCGTCTTCGAAGACGTCTCCATCACCTTCGACATCAAGCCCGTCCTGCAGAACATCTCCTTCACCGTCCATCGTGGCGAAACCCGCATCATCCTCGGCCCGGCCGGCGGCGGAAAATCCGTTCTGATGAAGCTCGCCAACGGCCTCATTCGACCGGACTCCGGCACCATTCGCGTCTTCGGCGAAGACGTCACTCACATGCGCGAGACCGATCTCTTCAAGCTTCGCGCGCGCATCGGCATGGTCTTTCAGGAGTCGGCACTCTTCGACTCCCTCTCCGTAGAAGACAACGTGGCCTACCGCCTCCACGAAGAGCAGCGTTCCGGAAGAAGAGGCGCACGAGCGAGTCGTCGAGGCGCTCCAGTTCGTCGAACTCGAGCACACCATCGCGAAGTTTCCCTCCGAGCTCTCCGGCGGCATGCGCCGCCGCGTCTCCATCGCCCGCGCCATCATCGCCAAGCCCGACCTCATCCTCTACGACTCGCCCACCGGCGGCCTCGATCCCATCACCTCAACCACCATCATCGACCTCGTCATCAAGCAGCGCGACGTCACCCACACCACATCGCTGCTGATCACCCACCGCCTGCAGGACGCCTTCCTGCTGGCCACGACACCGCTTCAACCAGCAGACCGGCAAGATCGAACCGATCCCCGACAGACGGCATCGACGACAGCACAAAATTTCTCGTCCTCAATGAAGGCAGGGTCGTCTTCGACGGCACCACGCACGAACTGGTCCACACCAACGATCCCTGGCTCAAGGAGTACCTCTCCTGAGCGTCTAGCGCTTGCCCTTCTTCCACTCCTCATACGAGATGCGAGGCATCGTCAGGAACGCATCCCGCGTCTTCACATACGATCCCAGCCCATTCATCCGTCCAATCGCGTGCAACTCCTCAGCCCGCACATACGGCCCGGCAGGATCGACAAATTTGTCTTCGATGTAGATCGAAACCACTCTTCCCAGAATGATCCGCGACCTGCCAATCTCCATGGTCGTGAACTCCCTGCATTCCAGCGCGGCATGGGCCTCCGCGATTCGCGGCACCTTCACCACCTGCGACGGCGCAGTCGTCAGCCCTGCCATCTCCAGCTCATTAACCTCAGCCGGAAAGTCCGTAGCGCAGATGTTCATCTGCGGCATCAGGTCTTCCGTCACGACATTCACCACGAACTCACCCGTTCGCCGGATATTCCTCGCCGTGTCCTTCGGCACAAATCCCCCGTTGGGCCGGTTCGTAACTCCCATGCCGATGATCGGCGGATCGGTGCACAGATAGTTATACGAGCTGAAAGGCGCAGCATTCAGCCCGCCATCCTCGTTCATGCTCGTCACCAGCGCAATCGGCCTCGGCGCGACCAGGCCAATCAGCAGGTTATAGCTCTCCCGCCCCCTGGGCTTTTCCATATCAAAAATCATTAGCGGTTTCCCTCTATTCTTCAGCAGCCTATCGTAATCTCTGCAAACCGTCGTGGCCACGCCCCCTTCGGCATCACGCATGAACCATCTTCAGGACCGCAGCCTGCACAATGCCCCACGCCTTGCTCTGCGGATCGACAACATCGAAGTGATCTGCTGATGGAACGGTCGTGACCGTCACGGTGTCACCCTGGTGCCGTGCCATCTCAGCCCAACGCCCGGGTAACTCCGGGGGAATCTGGTCGTCTTCGGATCCCTGGATCAGTATTTGCGGCACGCCCAGCGGCAACAGGTCACCAGGATTTCCAGCCCGATATCGATCTTCAAACTCAGCAGGAAAACCACCCATCAGGCTATGCACCTCTTGTTTGTCGTGGGCAAACGCGAAGTATCCGGCCAGGTCACAAGTGAGTCTCAGATCCACAGCCCCGGCCAGCGCAATCACGCCTCGGGGCGCTACCTTCGGCTGCTCCGTGTGAATCGGGCTCGTTTCCGGAATGTGGTGTCGCCCGGCAAGCCAAAAGGCCAGGTGTCCACCGGCCGAGTGCCCCATAGCGATCACGCGGCTTAGGTCTAGTGGATAACTCTTCGCCAGTGTCGCTGCGTAATCGCAACCGGCAGCGACATCCTGAAAAGTCGTCGGCCACCCACCACCGGTAGAGCCGACTCGCCTATACTCGATCGACCATGTGGCCGCGCCTGACGATCTCAACGCCTCACAGAAGTGTCCGCCATAGGTCAGGTCATACGCCGACTTCCACCATCCGCCGTGTACGAAGATGATCAGCGGTGTTGGTTTTTTCTTCGCATCCGCAGGCAGCCGCAAATCGCCAAACTGACACTCGCCGGGCCCATAGTGAATCCGATGGTCCGCAGACAGGAGGAACCGCAATCAAGACATCCATATCTGTAAGACGAACCAGTTCCTCTGCCGGATGGCGAAACTATTTGGCGGAGGCCGGTTGCGCGGCCGCATCCGAAGAACTCGGACTCGCAGGCAGTGTATAGATCACCTCGCCTGGGCGCGTGTAGTGCAGCTCTTCGCGAGCCTGATGTTCAATCGCGTTCGGATCGTTCTGCAGACCGCTCGACATGTCCCTTCAGCAGATCGTTTTCCCGCTGCAGAGCTGTGCAGCTGCCGATCCAGGCTCTGCGCGTCCTGCCGCTTCTGCTGATACACCGTAAGCCCATTTTGCCCAAAGATGACGTGGTACCCCATCGCCAGCGCGAGCAGCGCAGCAGCACCCGTTGCCACCTTTCGCCAGCCCACCTGGCTTCGCTCAAACAGGCGCACGACGCACCCGACTTCTTTGTTACCGCGTCGCGCTTTGCTCGAACGAGTCATACAGAACTAAGTACAAACTTCACGTCACACACCGTCAAGTGGAAAACCCATTTCGCGCTGAGAGCGTACCTAGTTCATACCGCCTCCGTAGGCGTCATCACCGCAGAATCATCGATGCATGCAAATTCACCAGATCGAGCCACTCGAATAAGATGCACGAAGCCTATGCACCTTGATATCCTTCTTACTGACGCATGTATATCCTCTTTGCCATCTCGATTCTCTGCTTTTTCGCTCTCGTGCTCGCGGCCATCGCCATCGCTCGGCACGTGCGCAGCCGGCATGTACCCACCTGTCCGCAGACGCGATCTTTGGCCTCAGCATGTCTCCGCAAGGCTTATCGCGAAAACGAACTGGAACCGTGCGTCGAACCAACGCTTGCCGACACCCGGAATCAATCCATTTCGTCAAAGCGCTTCTAGCGCGAAAGGACCTGCTCGATGCAATCCGCCATTCCCTCCCAACTCGGCCTCAGCCACCGTTCCGGATCGCTTCAGGAATCCCTCGCCGGCAAGACTCTTCTGGTCATTGGCGCGACAGCCTTCGTCGCCGCCTGCGCCCACATCTCGCTTCCGCTGCCCTTCACGCCGGTCCCTCTCACCCTCCAGAACTTTGCCGTCATTCTGGTCGGCATGGCGCTCGGCCCGGTCGCCGGCTTCTCCGCAATGGTTCTGTACCTCGCCGAAGGCGCCCTCGGACTTCCCGTCTTCACCCCAAGCGGCGGCCCAGCCGGCAGTAGCCCATCTGCTCGGCCCGAACGGCGGCTTTCTCTTCTCGTACCCACTGGCCGCAGCAACTGCCGGTTGGGTGGTACGCGCCATGCAGCCGCTCACCACACGTTTCCGAAGCGCTCTCGCCGCCGCCACCGCCGCGACCCTGCCCATCTTCCTCCTCGGCGCCGGCTGGTTCGCCTACTACGCCCACCACAGCGCCTCTGCGACATGGTCGCTGGCCGTCGCTCCCTTTCATCCCCGGCGAGATCGTCAAGATCACCGCTGCAGCCGGCATCTTCAGCTCACTCCAGCGCTGGCGGCAGTCCTAACCTGCAGGCCCTGAACTCGATTTCTCTCCTCCCCACGCCGAGCCGTCACATGAACTCGGCGCATCTCACTACCTTTCACCTCCAGCAAGGACTAAACGCATCATGACCGCCAGCAAGCACCGCCATCCAAGAGATCAGCATCGCCCACAGCCCCGACTCCGACGACGCCTTCATGTTCTACGGCCTCGCCACCAACAAGGTGCGCGTCCCGGGCTACAAGTTCACCCACACCCTCACCGACATCGAGACCCTCAACCACCGCGCCATCAACGAGGCCTTCTACGACGTCACCGCCATCTCCTTCCACGCCTACCCCTACCTGCAGGACAACTACACCCTGATGGCCTGCGGCGGCAGCGTCGGCGAAGGCTACGGCCCCATGATCGTCTCCAGCCGCAAGCTGACTCTGCCTCAGGTCAAGAAGACCCGCATCGCCGTTCCCGGCACCCTCACCACCGCCTATCTCACGCTCAAGCTCTTCGCCCCCGAGATCGAAACCGCAGTCGTCCCCTTCGACAAGATCATCCCCGCCGTCGTCGCAGGCGAGTTCGACGCCGGCCTCATCATCCACGAAGGCCAGCTCACCTATGCCAACGACGGCCTCATCAAGCTGCTCGACCTCGGCCAGTGGTGGCGCGAGCAGACCGGCCTTCCCCTGCCCCTCGGCGGCAACGCCATCCGCCGCTCTCTCGGCGCAGAGACCCTGCTGACCACAACCAACGCGCTGCGCGACAGCATCCAGCACGCGCTCGACAACCGCGAAGAGGCCCTGGCCTACGCCATGCAGTTCGCTCGCGACCTCGATCCCACGCTGGCCAACCGCTTCGTCGGCATGTACGTCAACGAGCGCACGCTCAACTATGGCGAAGACGGCAGAGAAGCCATCCGCAAGCTCCTCGACATGGGCTTCGATCGCGGCATCATTCCCCACCGCGCCAACGTCGATTTCGTCGGTTAATCTTCAGATTTGTCGTTCAACACACAGCTTGCAGCGGCACATCTTACCCTGCAAGCTGTGTTATCTTTAACTGGTCGGTTGATTGCAGTCTGGCTTGTTTCAACCGGCGCGACAGGCTCTCAACTGACCTCCTTCTCCAGGAGCAAAACCAAAAGGACGCGTAGCTCAGCTGGTAGAGCATTCGACTCTTAATCGACTGGTCGTAGGTTCGATCCCTACCGCGTCCACCATTTCATCACTCATTTAGAATCAATAGGCATCAATGCCAACCTAGTGGAATTGTGATAACTTTTGTGATAAGCTATGCTAGGTCTTGACTTGAACGATCCGCTCAGAGGTCTAGCCCAATGAATCTCCGGCACCTTCACAGTCCCCGATCATCCCCACCGTCACGATCTTCGTCCGGCATTAGCGAAGACTGCCCTCGCGCCGGAGACGAGTTCTATCGGAGCTGCCGGTGCCCCAAACATCTGCGCTGGTACGTATAGAGGGCAAGCAGCACCGGCAGGCCGCGAAGACTCGTACGTGGTCGATTGCTGAAGAGCGACGTCGGGAGGTGGAGGAACGGTTCACGGCGGCTGATCCTACGCAGCCGTTAGCGGTCCGAGATGTCAGGATGGAGGCGAGACGCACCCGACGATTGAGCGAGCCATCGAACTCTTCCTCAGTGACAAACTGTCGCAAGGGTTAGACCCCACCGCACATAAAAAGCATGTCGGGAGCTGGGTCGCTTCGACTGAGTTCATGGCAAAGCGGGACAAGTTCTTTCCCCATGAGATGGGCTGGCGGACCTGACGGAGTTTCGGGCTGGGTGGATGGAGCATTACACCTCTTCCCTGACCCGCTCCAAAGTCCAAGAACGGTTGCGTGGCTTTCTGCGGTACGCCTTCAATGCGAAGATGATCGACCATATCCCGCAGCTCTCTCCTATCAAGGTCACTGAGCCGCCGACGCTGCCGCTGACGGAGAAGCAGTACGCAAAGCTGCTCGAGGTCATCCCGATTGAGTTCAAGATCCCTGACAGAGTGAAACGGCTGCACGCGCTTATCCAGCTCATGCGATACAGCGGTCTTGCGATCCATGACGCGGTGACATTGGAGCGGACCGAGATTCAGAGGGACGCGAAGAGAAACATGCATAGCGTCGTCACGAGTCGGCAGAAGACCGGCAGTACACGTATCGGTACCGCTGCCCGCCTGACGTTGCTGCGGAGGTGATCAGCAGTGATGGAGCTGAACGGTCATCCTCAATACATCTTCTGGAACCGACGCAGACGGCAAGCCAAAGGCGGCGGTAGACGTGTGGGAGCGGGCGTTCAAACGGGCATTCATGGCGGCGGGGATGCCGTCCGGTCACTCTCACCAATTGCGGGATACGTTCGCGGTGGGGCTACTGCAACAAGGAGTACCGATCGAAGAGGTATCAAAGCTGCTCGGACACACTTCGATCCGGACGACGGAGAAGAGTTACGCGCCGTGGGTGACGGCAAGGCAGGATCGGCTAGATGCTCTGGTCGTGGGGACGTGGGCAAAGGCTAAGCATGGGGAGAAAGCGGTTCACTAGTGGAACTATGGCGTGGACGGCGGATCGCTGAACGGCCTCAGGATGTACACCATACAATTCAGCAGGTTGAACTCGTGCATCCCCGCGCCTTCCATCTTGCTTAGCTCCTGCGGGTATCTAAGCTCATCGAAGTACGGCTCAAAATGACGCAGCCCCTCTATCAGCGTAAAGGGACCAGTACCAAAGATCGAAACCGAAATACCTATGTCTTGGTTCGGGTCGAACGTCGCTTTCTTCTTATGCAGCTTTATTGCAAGCTCTGTGAGTACATGACCCCACTCATAGCCCGCCTTACTGATTCCGTTTGCCGCTGCAACATCGTGAGGGCAGATACCATCTCGCTCTCAAGTGACACGGATGTTGGCGTGCTTTTCTCGCGCCAGACGCAACCCTGCGATGATGCAAACCCCGAAGTAAATCAGGGAACGGTTTGGGCGACGTAAATATGCATCAGGATTGAACATGGTGATAGAATAGGTGAATAAAAAGCGAATGTCATCCACAGGCTTGATTTGCTCATGAACGTCTGAGAAGGGATCAATTTGTACCAAACCGACGAAGATGAAAGAACTTCCGTTCGATCCGTACGACTTCTTTGGGTATATCGCCTCTGGACTCGTTCTAGTGGTATTGTCGCAATTGATTTTCGGCTTCCCGAAGGTTTTCGGCGCTGATCTGAAGCTCTTCGACACGGCTGTCATCATATTGGTCGTCTATGTTGCCGGGCAGCTTGTTGCCGGGCCTGCCAGTTGCTCTTTGAAGACTTGCTTGTTCACAAACTTCTTCAAAGCCCTACCCGAAATCTCCTGCGCTCCGATCCCCCCTAGTTCTCAAGATAATCTTCCCCGGCTTCTACACACCTCTTCCTCCTCTCGTCCGCGCCCAAATTGCGTCCAAACTTTTGCCATTGAGTCTTCAGCAAAAGGATGTCGAAGAGATTTTCTTGAAGATTCGCTACACCCCCGACGTTCTTAGTAACGACCGCCTGATGGCGAAAATTGACATGTTTCGCGACCAGTACGGATTCGCGAGGAATGTGTCTTTCAGTCTTCTATTCGCCGCGGTCTGTCTGACTGTCGCCGGACACTGCCGACCGGATAGAACGCTTGTTCACTACGCCATCGCCGCATCGGTTGCAGGGATTCTCCTCTTATATAGGTTCCTCAAGTTCTATCGCCAATACTCGTACGAGCTTTTCAATTCATACGCACAAATGGGCGAGAAAGGCGCGTCGTAATGTTCGCCTTCACCCTGTTCGATGTCGGTCACGGATTTTGTGCGTATGTCTCGACTCCAACCGGAGCGAACATGCTGTTCGATTGCGGCTACGATAACGAACTTCAGTATCCTTCAAGATATTTCTCTGACCGCAATATCACGCACATCAGCGAGCTTTTTTTGAGCCATTTCGATCAGGATCACGTTTGCGACCTTCCCAATCTAAGGCAGAATATTACGTTCGGCTCTGTTAGCAGAAACCGCACGGTGCCAGCTGACTTCATCAGAACGGAGAAACGTAAAGTTGGCCTTATAACGGCAAGCATGGGGAGTGCCCTCGAAATGCACGAGAATTGGATTTATCCGGTCGTCAATCCTCCCGACTATGGTGGCGTGAAGGTTCACTACTTCCACAACGACTATCCGTTATTCACGGACACCAACAACCTGAGCCTGGTTGTATTTCTCGTATACGACGGCTTTGTGATTGTGATACCGGGTGACTTGGAGCGTGCGGGCTGGGAGCGCTTTTGAAAAAACCGACTTTCTGCGAAATCCTCACGCGTACAACCATGTTCATAGCTTCTCATCACGGAAGAAATCAAGGTTATTGCGAAAACGTGTTCAGCTACTGCAATCCCTATTTGATTCTTCTGTCGGACAAGAACCTCATTCACGATAGCCAGGAACACGACTACACCAAACATGCAATTGGTGTTGACTGGGGAAATGGCGTAACTCGTCGTGTCATAACGACAAGGAGTGACGGGCACATTAGGATCACCAAGCGGGCTGGGGAAGCGTCGGTAGTGAATTATGGAGTGACGCTATGAATTTCACTCGCTGGGTACCTTTTTCGAATAATGCGTTGGACGCTCAATGAGTGATTCGCCCCTACTATCACCTAGTGAGAGGCGAACTTGCCGATAATGCGACTTCACAGGCACTAGGATAAGTTCGGTGAAACGGTCATGCCAGAGGATCGGGGAAAATGGTTCTGTTTTAGATTTAGGCGCAAAAGGCCAACGATGTGGACTAAACTCAAGGCGAAAGCACAGGGGATTAGGATGGTTCCCGAAGCCTCACTTGACATTTCACGCCGTCAGTTTCTCGCTGCCGGAGGTCTCACGATTGCCGCAGCTTGTTTTGCTCCAAGTTACCTGATAGCCGAGACAGGCGGCATCGTTGTAGGAGCGTTCAAGGAAGCCGCCACAGCGAAAGTCACGGTTCAAAACCTTCGCCGCAACATCAGCGTCCTCTTGGGCGCCGGTGGAAATATCGCCGTTCTAACCGGCCCCGACGGAAAGCTCCTCATCGATGCCGAAATCGTCACCGCCCGTCCAAACGTCGAAAAAGCCCTCGCCAGCATCAACGCCGATCCCATCAAACAACTGATCAACACCCACTGGCACTTCGACCACACCGGCGGCAACGAGTGGGTCCATCAAGCCGGAGCCAGCATCCTCGCCCACGAGAACACCCGCGTACATCTCTCCAAAGCCACGCGCGTCGAAGGCAACTGGCAGTACACCTTCCCGCCCTCGCCGGCGGGAGCCATTCCCTCCACCGTCTTCAAGGACGAACACACTCTCCACGCCAACAACACCACACTCAAGCTGAAGCACTACCAGCCCGCGCACACCGACTCCGACATCTCCGTGCACTTCACCGAGGCCGACATTCTCCACACCGGAGACACCTTCTGGAACCGCGACTATCCCTTCATCGACTACGGCACCGGAGGCAGCATCGACGGTCAAATCCGAGCCGCCGAAGCGAACATCGCAGCAGTGACCGACAAGACCATCGTCATTCCCGGCCATGGAGCCGTCGGCAGCAAAGCCGACCTGATTCTCTTCCGCGACGTCTTGGTCGAGATTCGCGACAAAGTCGCTGCACTCAAAAAACAAGGCAAGCCCCTGCCCGAAGTCATCGCAGCCAAACCTGGGGCGCGCTACGACGCCGTATGGAGCAACCTGTTCCAGAACCCAAGTGACTTTGTTGCGCTCGTATACATGGGCGTCTGAGATCATCTACATTCGGGCTGATCACGGGAACCCTGGACGTAATTCTCAATTGGCGACAACAGGCGTGGTTGCTGAAAAACCCGATATTCATAAGAACGGCACGATTTTGGGGGATGGTAAGTGATCAATCGATTCCTACAAATCGCTAATGGGGCATCCTGACGCGATGTAATTTTGTCCGGCTTCCACCATCTGAGTTTTTCAACAGCCACAGGCCGATGCAATCATTGAGGCTTGTTGTTGCCAAACGTCGGGCTGAAGTTGGCCGAAAACGGGGTGGTCTCAATGGGTCGACGCAACACTCAACTCAGACCCACATTCATTGAAAACAAAATCTAAAAGCGCTGGTTAGGGTTAGATCAGCCGGAACCTTACCCTGGCTAGGTTTGGCCACATCAGCCAAACAGATCGATTCTTCAGGGTAAGCATTTGTGGATCAGCTGATTAGATGAGTGTTGCATCGACCGGTTGAGCTGGCACGCGGTTATAGGTAAGTCGAGGCGACATGGCGGACGCTTACCGCAAAGCGTTCACCGCCAGCGGTCACCGCGCGCGGCGACAAAATTCCGCCAGACATAGTCCCACGGCACGACGAACAGGAAGATCACGCTCATCAGGCAGGCAAAAGTTGTGTCCCAGGTGTCTGCGTCCATGGTGTGGTTCTGCCAGGCAGGCAGCGCCACCGCGAGAAGCCATGTGGCCTTCCATGCTATTTCCCAGAACAGAAGCGGCAGCATTTTCAAGGGATAGCGTAGCCCTAGGACCGCCAGCAGCACTAGCGCGAGCAGCATGGAATTGACCACGCCATGCATCAGCTCCCAAGGCCTGTGATGAAGGAAGGCAGGAACCTTCTGCATTCCCATGCCGATGGCAATCAGGAGGTATCCGGCCCTCAGAAGATAAATTCGCCACAGCGCGATCTCCCGCGCCGGAGTTTCGTTTCGGTCCCGCGTGCCCAAGGCTAATGCTGGCGATGAATCGGTTTTCATTGCGTATCTCCCAATCCGACTCACATCGGCGCCGGCCGTTAAGTCAGCCGACTTTTTCCGTCAGTCGGGCAGTAGCTCACCTTCAGGCTCAGGCAACCAGAAACTTCCAATCAAACCGGCCACGCAGGCCAGCAGAGCGACAGTTCCGGCTGAATAGGCAAGGCGAGCGCCTGCGCCTGGGCCCGGCATTACGTTGGCGAGCTGGGTTGTGAGGAGAGCGGCAGAGACCCCGATGGTTTTGCCTCCGATGTTCACCGCGAAACTCTCGCCTGTGCCGCGCAAATGTGTTGGATAAACCCTGGGCAAATAGTTTCCCCAAAAGCTGTGGAGCCCGTTAAAGAGCAGGGTGGCGAGGAAAACTCCAAGCCGGAGTAAAGCCAGGCTGTGCGTTGCCGCATAGAAAAAAAGCCACGAGACGGCAATCAGCACTGGCCCAAAGCAGATGCGCATACGACGGCGTTGCGTCACGACTCGGACGATCAGCAGGGCGAAGATCGCGCGGCCAGTCAGGCTGCCGAGCTCTTGAAACATTTGCACGTTGCTGACCGTTTGCTCTACCTGTCGCGGTGCGAGATTTCGCACTTCGGCAAGCCCGGGGACGATGCGAACGGTATGCTGTAGCGCTCCATACCCCAGGGCAATAGAACACGCCACCAATAACGTGGTGATCAGGGTGGTCCTTCGTAGTGCGGGGCGGAAGAGCTCCCGGATGCGGGGCCGCTTTAAAGTTCCCTGGGATTTCTTCTCTCGCCAGATCGGCGATTCGGGCAGGAATGGCCGAACGAAGATCAGCGGAATCGCAGGAATGATTCCGGAGAGCAGAGTGTAACGCCAGGCCTCATGGCCTCCGCGGATGGTGGGGAATCGTTCCGCGTAGGTGACGGCGAGGTAATAGGCGCCTACTACCATCAGGCCTCCTAATGCGTAGAAGGACTGGGTGTAGGCCAGGACGGACTCTCGCTGTTTCGGATGGGGGAACAGCTCCGCCAGCCACGCGAGCGCAGCCACATATTCGACGCTCACGCCGATCATCGTAGTGCAGCGAAAAACAACGAGCTCCGGCACCGAAGTGGCATAACTTGCCGCGCACGCCGAGAAGGCATACAGCAAGATGCTCCAGACCAGCACGCGGCGGCGGCCAAGAAGGTCTGTCAGATAACCACCGAGGAGCCCGAAGACGCCACCAATCGCAACGGGAATAAAGAACAACAGCCCGACCCAGAGGTTGAATGCTGGCGTCCCCGGCTTCAGGTCTCCGAGACTGGTCAGCGCGGGCCGCACAATGAGCGGCAGCATCAGAGTCTCGTAAAGATCAAAGGCAAAACCAAGGCAGGCGACAGCACAGATCAGCCACTGGATCGGCGTGAGGCGAGGAGCGCGAGGACCGGGGATCGCTGCGCTCGGCATATGTGGAGTCGTGCGGCTGCGATTGCCTGGCGTTGCGTCAAACTGACTCGGGAATCGGGTTGGGCGATTCTAGCCCTAGGACAACCCAGTTGTCAATTCAACCCCCTGTCGAAGCGCCGTTTCCTTGGGGGTAGGAAGTGTGGTCGGCCACATGTAGAAGGACCTCCTTCGCAGCCAATTAGCGGCCTCTCAGGACTAGCCCGGATAGCGAGCAATTCGGAAATTGAGCCTCAACTGACGTAAACAGGGCCTCTCGTAAGCTAGCTCGACCGCGACTGCTCCCGAGTGGTCGGCAACTCGGAAACAATCCTGCCGACCGACGATTCATGTGCGTTGTAATCCCGAGTACCATGAAGTAAGTAGAATTCGACAGGCATGTTCTGCAGATTGTGATTTGATAAGCGTTTAAATCCACCAATTATCGGCCACAATTCAGTTTTGCGGCGTAAAGTGCTAGTTGTCCGTCTGAAGAAGGCTTTAGGTTCTGGAGTTCGTCATGTCCTCGCAAGCGTTGCCCGCACAGGCTAAACAGCTTTTCCAGTACCTTTTTGAGCAAGCGTCACTGGGAATCGCAGTGGAAGATTTCGAAGGGAACCTCTTGCTTGCCAACCCAGCACTTTGCTCCATGCTGGGATACCGGGAGGACGAACTGTGCGGCATGAATTGTTCCCAATTTGCTAATCCCGAAGATTCCCAAGACGATCGGGCTCTCTTTCAACAGCTCCGTGCAGGTGTCATCGACAAGTACTCGCTGGAAAAACGCTATGTGAGAAAACATGGGGGTCAGCTTTGGGGACATCTGAATGTGTCTCTGTTGAGAAACGGGGATGGAGAATCCCCGCTCGTCTTTGCCTTTGTGGAGGACATCACGGAGCGCAAGCGGTCGGAAGAGGCACTGCGCGAGAGCGAAGAACGTTTTCGTTTGGCGGCTCAGGCCGCAAAGATGTATGCGTACGAGTGGGATGTTCCATCCGATAAGGTCGTGCGATCCGAGGAATACGTGAATGTTCTCGGTTACAGCTATCAGGAGAAAGAGCTTACTCGTCAGCAAATATTAGCCACCATTCATCCAGACGACCGCGCACTGTTTATCGGTTCAGTCGACCAGCTTACTCCACAGAACTCGACTTCACAGATTAGCTATCGCGTGCTGCAGCCCGATGGACCCGTTGTTTGGTTGGAGAAGAGCGCGAGAGGCTTCTTCGACGAGCAAGGAAAGCTGCTGCGAATGATCGGAATGGTGGCGAACATCACCGAGCGCAAACTGGCGGAAGAGGCGCTCTCGAGCATGAGCCGCAGGTTGATTGAGGCACACGAGCAGGAACGTAGCCGGATTGCCAGAGAATTGCATGACGACATCGGTCAACGACTCGCGCTCGTGGCCATACAACTAGCACAAGTCCAACAGGACATTCCTAATTCGGGATCTGAACTCCCTAGCCGAATAGGCGAACTACAAAACCAAACCTCCGAGATAGCGAATGATATTCAATCCTTGTCTCACGAGTTGCACTCTTCGAGACTGCAATATCTGGGTATCGTTGCGGCGACGAAGACTTCTGCAGAGAGTTCGGCGAGCAGCAGAGGGTGGAGATTGATTTCCAGATCCACGATATGCCAGCTCCCTTGCCGCCGGACATTTCACTTTGCTTCTTCCGAGTTCTGCAAGAAGCCCTCCGCAACTCCGCGAAGCACAGTGGGGTACGGTACTTCGAAGTTGAATTGTGGGGAATGCCGGAAGAGATTCATCTCACAGTTAGCGATCTCGGTGCTAGGCTTTGACATCAGAAGCGGCAACGAAGGGCCAGGGCTTGGCCTCACGAGCATGCAGGAGCGTCTGAGGCTAGTGGGTGGAGAGCTTTCAATCAATTCGCAACCAAAGCGCGGCACTACCATCCACGCTCGTGTCCGTCTCAATTCGGGAGGATCATGAGGAAACGATTCTTGTCTAATCCCGGAACGGGGCTAAGATTTTCTTTTTGGCCGACGGCATTGATCGGAATTGTAGTCATCAAAGCCGTACTTTCACTCGACGTAAAGCCCGGATCTTTTCTGGTTTCGTATAGCGGGATCAGTTATTTCCTGCTACTGCTTTTGGCAACCAGTTTCGCTATCCGCAACGGAATACAGAACACGCTGGGGCGGCGGCCATTCTGGGTGTTCCTCGCGATTGCCTACGGCCTCTGGTCGCTAGACCAGTGCCTTGTTCTGTACTACGAGCTTGGTCGGCACATCGAGGCGCCCGACAATTCGATTGCCGATCCGGTGCTGTTTCTGCACATCGTACCGATGATGGCAGCTGTGGCAACCCTCCGACATCAGAACGTATCCGACCGCAAGCTATACAGGCCGATATTAAACTCTCTTCTCCTATTGTTTTTCTGGAGCTTTCTTTACGGTTACCTTGTTTTTCCATACCAGTACTTCCCGAACGCCACCAGCTACGCCCTGCGCTTTGACATTCTTTACCTGTTAGAAAATTTGGCGCTGGTGCTCGTTGTGGGTATTTTGACCCTTCGCGTGCAGGCTCCTTGGAAGTCAATCTATCTTCATCTTTTGGGCGCGTCCACCCTGTACGCGTTAAGTTCCACCGTCGCCAACCTTGCAATTGACTCGGGAGGCTACGTCAACGGCAAGCTGTATGGTCTGGGCCTGACCGCTTCTGTTTGCTGGTTTGTATGGATACCGCTGCGAGCACGGCAGGTAAAGGGAGAAGCAACAGCCATGCGACCCGATAGAAGCCAAGGCTCACGAGGATCAGTATGGGCGATGCTCGTTGTTGTGATGGTCTCTATCCCGATTATCTGGGAACTGTTCCAAGGGAATGAGAACACCGGTCTGCGCACTCTTCGCCTGCTGGTCGCAATTGTCGCGATTCTGTGTCTGGCGAGTGCCGCCTTTATAAAGGAGTACCTCGCCAGACGTGAACAGGATTTCCATTTTGGTTTAGCCAACGACAGGCTACGTCTGGCAATGGAAGCGAGCACATCGGTAGCGTGGGACTTTGAGGTCAAGAGCGGACAGAATGTTTGGTTCGGCGACCTGCAAACTATCTTTGGAATACCTTCCGATGTTTACGCAACAACCAGGGAAGAGTTCATTCGTTACGTACATCCGGATGACCGGACGAAAGTCTCGGAAGCGATCGCGGATGCAAGGCAAAACCAGAAGCTGTACGCGGCAGAATTCCGTGTCGTACAGCCCGACGGGACAGTTCGCTGGCTGGCAGCGCGAGGCAAGTTCTACTATGCAAGGAACGGTAACCCCGAGCGAATGCTCGGCGTGTCGCTAGATATCACTGAGCGCAAGTTGGCGGAAGAAGCCCTTTCCTGCATGAACCGCAGAGTGATTGAGGCAGAAGAACGGGAACGTGACCGGATCGCAAGGGACCTTCACGAAAACGTCGGTCAGCGTCTTGCATTATTGGCAATTGCGATCGAACAACTCAAGAATGACTTCCCCCATCAGGCCGTTGAACTCCTCGACCGCATGGACGCAGTATGGAGGAAGACCTTGGAGATATTGACCGATGTCAAAGCTTCGGCACACGAATTGTACTCTCCGAGACTACAGTATCTCGGCATTGCTGCGGTTATCAGAACCTTCTGCGAAGAGTTCGGGGAGAGGAAGGGAGTGGAGATTGATTTCAGGAGCCATGGTTTCCCTAGCGTCGTGCTACCGGACGTTTCTATTTGCCTTTTCCGGGTTCTACAGGAAGCGTTGCACAACGGGGTGATGCACAGCGGGGTGCAGAAGTTCAGCGTGCAATTGTGGGGTGAGTCGGATGAAATTAACCTTAGAGTAAGCGACTCGGGTGTTGGCTTTGACCTCAGAGCGGCAAGGAGAGGCCGAGGGCTTGGTCTGATCAGAATAGAGCAGCGAGTAAATCTAGCGGAGGGAACGTTTTCGATCGATTCGCAACCCGAAAAAGGTACTACCGTCCACGTTAGCCTGCCTTTGCGTTCTGGAAACGATTCCAAGCGTGCGGCTGGCTAAATGCGCCCGAAATTTCGCCCGCTCACAGGGAAGAAACGGCGGAGTGCTCCGCACAGATTCTCTCGTAGATGTGGCTTTCCTGTTCACGCTGAAAGCTGTTCAATACATACCCGCACAAAATATCGACGTTGCAGCTCTTGGCGATCTCGTCCCATAAGTGTTCGACCTCAACCGCTGCATCCGCCTTCCCTTGCTCCCACAAGGTAGGGGCACATTCACCACAAGCTGCAACACGGGGGCGATCCCCGCTCGATGCTTTGGCCGCGGCGGCGACCAGATCGCCCGCGATCTTCAGAAATCGAGCCGGGTCAGGCAGATCATTCACCATGAAAGTGGAGAGCATGTCGGCAACATCCAAAGAGACATAGCGCCCCTGTTCAACAGCGGCGACAATATCCACTCCATTTTCCCGCAATTTCTGAAGAAGACTCTCTCGATGTGACTCGGTCGCGACCACGATAACGGCATTCCCGGACTCCAGAGCGGCTTCGATGAAACGAGTGAAGCCAACTACAAATGCTGCATCATCAGAATAGAATTCAACCTCGTGGCTGCGCGTGATCTCCGTTCTTCCCAACGCAAGTGGTGGGAGAGGCTCATTGGGGTGGTCGAGAGTTTTCGAATCCGACGCAGGGGTGAAATAGTGACCCGATAACCCGCTGCTGACAAACTGCCTGCCTTGAAGAACCGCTTCCACAGCGGCTGGCAGTTCGCGTCCGGCATGCGCCTTGACCACATAGCCCAATGCCCCCAAGACGAGAGCTTCCTGCACCACATCGGCAGAAGATTCTTGGCTCATGAAGAGTATTTTGCTTTTGGGAGACAGCTTGCGGATTCGCCGAGCCGCATCCATTCCATTCAGCGAAGGAAGCCCGATGTCGAGAATAATCAAGTCCGGTTGGAGTTCTTCGGCTTTCTGAACGGCCTCTAATCCGTCTGCGACCTCTTCGACGATCTGAAATTCCGGTCTTTGTCTCAGCGTCGAACAAATCAAGCGCCGAAACGGTTCAAAATCTTCGACCACGAGAACCCGGCTTGATGGCGTCTCCAATTTGCCTCCCCTTACAGGGTCCAAACCCGACTCTGCGAGTCTAGTTGCTAGTTGTATCAGATGGTTGCTGCAATCCTATTCTCCCACCGGCGCCCATACGTCGATTCGGGTCCCCCTTCGAATTTTCGAATGAATTTCGAATCGTCCACCTATCAGACGCACCCGCTCCCGCATGCTCCGGAGACCGAGTCCCTGGTGACCCGCGCCGTTATTAACGTCGTAGCCCGCGCCATCATCGGAGATGGATAAATGAAGGGTGTCACCCATCGTCTCGATTCTCACCTGCGCATGAGTTGCTCCGCTGTGTCTCTTGACATTCCTGAGCCCTTCCTGGACGATGCGAAACAGGCACAGCGAGGTCTCAGGATTTGTCGATTTAGGTATGCCCTTATTAGCAAATTCGACCTCAATCGCGTGTTGCGAAGAGAACTCGGCGCAGAAGGATCTGACTCCCGCTGTCAGGCCTAAGACGTCCAGAGTAGAAGAATGCAGACGGTGAGAGACCGAACGAAGATCAGCTCCAATTTCATCAATTTTGCCCCAGAGCTTGTGCAACTCCCCGCGTACATGGGGATCCATGACCATTTCCTCAGCCCGCGCTAGATCACAGGTGAACATCGCAAGTCTCTGGAGGAAATCATCGTGGAGTTCGCTGGCCAATCGGCTTCGCTCGCGCTCTTGAGCGTTGATGAGACGCCCGGCCAAGTCGAGACGCTCTTGGTCCGCCTCTTTGCGTTCGGTAATGTCGAAAATCACCCCTACCATGCGAAGGGGGGTTCCGAGTTCATCGTAGTAGCCACTCCCTAGCGCGTGAACCCAGCGAATGCTGCCGTCCGGCCTAACAGAACGGTACTCTAGGTCGAATGGTAGCCGTTTTTCCAACTGGTGCCGCCAGACCTCTACAACATGCTCACGGTCGTCAGGGTGCAGGCAGCGATAAAACGTTTCCAGCGGTATTTTCCCTCCGGGTTTTACTCCGAATATCTCGCAGGCCTTCGCGTCCCAGAAGACATACCTTGTTTCTTCGTTCCAATCCCACAGGCCCATCGGAGAACCCTTAGCGGCAAGTTTCAGCCATTCCCTGGAAATGAGTGAATCATCCAACGCTGGTTCTTTGTGAAGTTCGGTTCGCTCGTTTGGCAGACTTCTCATGCCGAAATTCTACCCTCCGCCCTTAACTAGAAGCGAAGTGCATCGCTGATGCGCTCATTGAGGATCACATCGATCTGATATGTCGGCTTAGTGGAAGTGATCGGCAACCGTGCAGTTCCTTGAAAACGGGGTTTTCGGCAACTACGAAATGGCCTGATTCAGGCGGCTTCGACAGGCAGCAGTTTGACCTCCCCAAAAATGGCATCCAAACGCCCAACCGCCGTGGAGAGGAATTCCGGCGAGAGATGCTGATAACGGGTTGCCATCCGCAAATCGCGATGGCCGAGTAGCTGTGCGACGGTGTGAATGTCCGCCCCTTGCATCCGTAGCCAACTGGCGCAAGTGTGCCGCAAATCGTGAAATGAGAAATCCTCGATTTTGAGGCGACGGCACACAGCGACAAATCCCTTGCTGATGTTGTCGGCCGTGCAATCGTCGGCAAGCGGGAAAACCCGATCCGTGGGCTTCACATCGTCGCTCCATTGGCTCTTTACCACTTGGGAGGCCAACTCATTCAGGTAGACAATCCGGGCGTCGCCATTCTTGGTTTGCGGCAAGAGGATGCGCCCGCCGTTCAAGTCCACGTCTATCCATCGCAGGTTGAGAACCTCGCCCCTCCGCATGGCAGTGAAGGCCGCAAGCCCTGCAATAGGCCGCAGCCAATCAGGGCAGGCAGCAAGCACAGCGCGAAGCTCCGTGGGCTGGAGATAGCGAACGCGTCCCGCTGGCGGGCGGGGAGCCTTGATTTTGAGCGTGGGGCTGAACGGAATGAGTTCCCACTCCACGGCCAAGCCCATGAGGTGCTTTAGGACGTTCAATTCCTTGACGACACTTCCCGCCGAAACTTCGCCAGCCCGCTTCGTGACGTATTGCTGAATCTCCGTCCGCCGAATACTCCCCAACTGCATTGCCCCGAAGAATGGAGTCAATTGATTTTCGATAATGCCGGAGGTGCGCTCATAGCTCTTGCTGGGAGAGGCGCGCCTTCTGGTGCTTTAGATATTTGGGCAGTATCGAGGCGAAAGAATCCTTCGTGGGCGGAGCATAGCCCATCGTGCGCTGCTCATCCGCGCGTAGCTTTTCAGCGTGTACCAGTTTGCGCGCCTGTTGCAGTGTGTGCGCAGCCAGCTTCCGCTTGCGTCGCCGTCTTTCCTGCCTTATCGCGAACCTTGCACCCATCAGCAAATCCACGCAAAATAGCCCCGCACGCCCTCTCAAGGCGAAGAGTCCGGGTTCGAGCCCCGGTAACGCTACCAATCCTTTCAATAAGATAGTTGGCTTCCCAGCCATTCTTATAAAATCGCGGTCACGCTACGGTAACGATAAGCCGCGAACTAGCCCCGTTTTCGAGCAAGTTTCCGGGTACTGCGAAAGCGCCGTCGAGAAGATTTACAGCTTCCGAGAGGAAGGCTGGAGAGAGGTGCTGGTACCGTGCCGCTATCCTGAGATCCTTGTGTCCCAAAATTTGAGCCACGGTGTGAATATCCGCCCCATGCATCCGCAGCCAGCTTGCAGCCGTGTGTCGTAAATCGTGAAATCGAAAGTCTTCGATTTTCGCATCGCGGCAGGCGCGTGCGAAAACCTGAGTTACGCAATCGGGGATCCATCTGACTGCCACTAAAGACACGATCGGTGGAGAGGGCTTCCGGGTTCTTCATCGCTCGAATGGATTGTTGTGCGAGCGTGTTCAGACGCTTAGAAGTTGGAAGACATCCTCCATGCTGGTTCCGTTTGGCTGAGACCTAAAAGATTTGAATCCGAGGAAGTACGCTTTGGATGTTCTGCGGCGGGCGGCTGCCACGTCAAACTCAGCGGCCGTATCCAGCGGCTGGCTCAAAGTGCGAATAGAAACACGGTGGAGAACAACATGCGGAACAACCAAACAGAAACAAAGCCCTATGAAGACAAAAACAGAGGGTTCTCAACCCGAAGCATGGTGCGATGCGCAGAAGCGCTAATTTATTTGACCTGTTTATTTGTTTCCGAACGTCCAACCAAGCCCTGAGCTGGCGCCATAGTCGCTGCCGGAGTAGCCTGCCGGAGGGCGAGTATCCCAGTTGCCATAGAACGAGGTGTTCCAGTTGAGATCGCCGAAGAGCTTAACGTAATAGGTGATGTTGGTGTCGTAGTAGAAGCGTCCAGGCTGATTGAGTGCGGGGAGAATCGAGGCGGTGACGTCGAGGTTGGTCTTGTTGAACCGGAACATGCTCAATTTCCCACTAATCAATGCAGCGAGAACTTGTTGCTGCCCGAGTTGGGCGGTGCTGGACGGGGAGTATTTCGTATTCTGCCAGGCGAGGCCGCCCAGGAGTGAGATCTTGGCGCGGTTCGTGTTCTTCAAGAAACGTCCGATGCCGCCCCCGATGTTGGTCTGCAGATCGATGTTTTGTTCCGAACTTTGCCGAAAGGTTGCGTTACCTGCGTAGAACCAGTTGTCCCAACGCAAGAGATGTTCACCGTCGAAGGTGAGCGCGTTTCGTGTCGTCACGTTTGATCCGCTGCTGGAGGAGAGAGTGGACTGATAGCTACCCCTGCGCCCCAGCGCGGGCGCGGGTATTCGACTGAGGAGCTGAAGTTGTACTGTGCCGCCTGATTGCCCTTTGTGTAGTTGAAGCCTAAATTGATATCACCATTGAGTCGCTGCAGGAACCGCTCAGCGGTTTGATTAACTTCGACGATCTGAGGTTGCTGCGACTACGACGGCGGGCTCGGTCTCACTCGCGATCTCAATCTGCATGGGTCTTTCTCCGGCACGTTCCATTGTCTTAAGCGTGCCGGTGTATACCATCCCGTTCTCGGTTTTGACAATAAACAACTGTGTGCTTTCCACGTGATTTACTTTGGACCAGTTGACCGAGGCTGGTGCTAAGTATGTAGTCAAAGCTGACGTAGAGGGTGCCGGCGGAGAGCCCCTTGATCTCGCCGGTCAGGCGGTCTCCGTTGTTCATCACGAGTATATCCGATTTGTGCTCGTGCAAAGAGGGGAAGTGTGAGAAGTAGCGTGAAGAGAAGGATTGAGGTATGAATCTTCATGGGGTACCGCTCCTGTATCGACTCTGCATCTTCTAATGCTGCGCGAAGCTCGCCGCAAATAGGGCGAAACTCTCCCGAGGGAGTTGGAGAGACGATACAACCGGAGCAGGGCGAAAGGGCACTAGGAGAATAACCAGTGGGACGGCTGGCCGGGGGGTCAGCTTGCAAATGCCGTTCAGGCGGGGTGGGTTGCGTCCCGGGCGAGGCGGAGGCCGGGGAACTGCCAGCGGGTGGAAGGGGTGAAGAAGTTGCGGCAGATGGCGCGGATGTGGGCGGCTGGGGTGACGCAGGAGCCTCCGCGGAGGACTACCTGGGAGGACATGAACTTACCGTTGTACTCGCCGAGGGCTCCGGGGAGGGGTTTGTAGCCGGGGTATCCGGTGTAGCCGGATGTGGCTGACTCTGGGGGCGACCAATGTTTTGCAAAAGTGTTTTGCGACGACTCTAACCTGTTGATTTTCGGTTAACGAAGCGAGGGCCACCAACCGTCGATCGAGCGCGTCTACGGCGCTCTTTGCTGGAAAAGCAACCGGTCCTTGCTTAAGCTCAACGACGCGAAATGCGAACAGCAATATCCTAAAAATACGAAATCTATTGGAAGTTTAGGTCCCTCCTGTTATCTTTCCCTGCCTTGTTTCTCCCAAACTACAATTAAGAGCACTTCGCATGTTGTGCATTGCCATCACGCTGATCTCCCTGGCTGGGTGCGGCCAGTTCTCGGAGGCTCCTGCCCGTCCGACCCTGAGCGCAGGAACCACGCAGAGCACAGCGGGAGGAAGCAGCTCAACCACGGCGACAGATCCAATCACCATCGCACGCCAGACTGCTGCCTCTACTTTCTTTGGCTTGACTGTCCTCAACTATCAGAATGTAACGCCTCAGCTGACCTTTGGAACAGCCAGGACATGGGACGCGTGGCCAGCTCTGGACTGGGCTGAGGCGAATCCCGCCGCGGGACAGTACAACTTCGCTCCGCTGAATGCCTATATCGCTACGAACCTGAGCGAGAATAGGCAGATTGTCTACACGTTTGGCCGGACGCCTCAATGGGCATCCACAAGGCCTAACGCAACCGGTCCTTATGGACCTGGTCAATGCGCCGCGCCGGTTCTCTCCGCATGGGATCAATACGTTGCTGCCGTCGTCAAAAATGCTGCAGGACGCATAAAGTACTGGGAGCTTTGGAATGAGCCTGATCAAACAACTTACTGCGGCGATATTCCATCGATGGTCAGCATGGCTCAGCATGCCTATGCCATCATCAAGAGCATTGATCCTTCGGCCACGGTTCTTTCTCCGTCAGCCAGTGGAGAAGCCGGAGCAACCTGGTTTAATTCCTTCCTCAACGCCGGTGGCCTCAATACCTTCGACGTCGTAGCGTTTCATGGATATGGAGGAGCGCAGGCCGAGCAGATAAACGCGATCGTCGACGACTATCGACTGGTCATGATCCATCACAATCTAAGCGCCCTGCCGCTGTGGGACACTGAATGCAGTTGGGGGGAAAGTAGCATGGGCGACGATGCTCATCGTGCCGCCTTTCTTTCCAAATACTTTTTCCTGCAGTGGTCCAGGGGAGTAGATCGAGTGGTTTGGTACGCCTACGATGGCGCTCCCCAGTGGGGCCGGCTGATCGACGCGACAGGAAGTCTTCTACCGAGCGGAATAGCTTACGGCGAAAGCTATAAATGGATTGTCGGCGCAACCCTGACACAACCCTGCGCCCAGGACAAGAGTGGCACGTGGACCTGCTCGATTACGCGCCCCGGGGGATACCAGGCAGAGATACTCTGGAACTCGACCGTCAGCGCCACCAGGAATGCGAAGGCTCCATCACAAATGAAAGACTATCGAGATCTTAGCGGCGGCGTGAATCCGATCGTCAATGGTACCGTTCCAGTTCAGAATCTGCCCATACTGCTCGAAACGGGTGCGATCGCGCCCCAGTAGATTCAACCAATGGCCGTGGTTCAACAAATCAGCCAGCGCCATTCGTTTAGGCCGACAATCTCAACTCTCTCAACCGGGCCTGTTGGCAGGTGGCCATCCGTGAGCGCCCGGACACACACCTAGTAGAAATTTATCTTTAAACAATGAGTGTTGCTAGTACCACCGTTCAGCGCGAATCGGAACAATGAGCAGGTTGGACGCCTCGTAAACGTACATGTTTGCGGGGCCATCGATATGAGGATGCGACTATGAAAAGCTTCTTCAAGGTTATCGGTGCAGGCGGATTGCTTTGCCTGCTGTGCGCATTACCGGCTGCGGCGCAGATTTCGAACAGTGTGGACTTTACAACGAAGTTTCCATTTTACGCAGGCAATACGAAGCTGCCCGCAGGCAGCTATAAGATCATCCCTTCCGGATACAACGACACTACCCTGATGATCCAGGACGCGTCAGGGAAATATTCCGCATTCCTCGAGTACACTGCCAATCAATCGGCCGCCGGGCATTCAACTAGCGAGGTGACGTTCAAGAAGTACGGAGACACCGATTTCTTAGACATGATCTGGATCCCGGGACAATCGTCTGGAATTCAGATAGATCCGACCAAGGTCGAAATGAAGCTCGCTGCAAGCAGTCAGCCGCAGGCGCACTCTGTTCCGAGCAAAGCAAAATAGGCAAATTGAGCAAGAAGCGACCGATCCGCCTTGCAAAATCTTAGCGAGTTCCCACAGGACCCAGCAGGCGAGAAAAACACACACACGCGAGCCCCGCGTTTTGCGTAATGCGCGCGATCCATCTAAAATGGCGTAAGTGGCTCTTTGGGTGAAGAGTCCGGATTGGATTCCGTTTTCTGCGCAGCAGGCGGCTTCTGGTTTAATTGAGTGGTGGAACGTTGTTGTGTGCTTGGCGCCATGGTGTAACTGGTTAACACGCGGCCCTTTCAAGGCTGAGAGTCCGGGTTCGAGCCCCGGTGGCGCTACCAAATCCTGATAGACTCCCAATGAACGTTACCCAAGGCGTTGTGGCGCAACTTTCTTGCTGCTTGTTCGTAAACCTTGCATACCAAAAAGGTTGGGATGGACGGGATGGCGAAGACCAAAGAACCGAAGACGGCAGACGTTGTGTTCGAGGGGGTCTTGATCCCGAAGGGAACTCGATCGGCGCGACTGGCTTCGAAGGGCGTTAACACCATCGATGAAATGGGCGATTTTCTCACGGCGGTGTTCACCGATACGCTGAAAGGGAAGATTGTTCTGCCGTCGAAGACGGCTTCCCCGGTGCGGGTCAAAATGCCGGCTGAGGCTGAGCATAAGCTGAAGCGAGGGTTGCCGGTGAGCATGCAGGGGAAGGATCTGCGGATTAAGAGGCCTCGTCGGACCTAGGTGGCGTGACAACTGCCGTTCCTAGTGGGCGATATACTAGCAGGGTGACGAAGACTTTTTATATTGAGACCTTTGGCTGCCAGATGAATGCCCATGACTCCGAAAAAGTCATCGGGACCCTGGAACAGCAGGGGTATGCGCGGGTGGAGGACGAGGGTGAGGCGGGGCTGATCCTGTACAACACCTGCTCGATCCGCGATAAGGCTGAGCAGAAGGTGTTTCACCGGCTGAACGAGTATAAGCGGCTGCAGGGTGAGGGCAAGAAGTTTGCCGTGCTGGGGTGCGTGGCGCAGCAGGAGGGCGAGCGGATCTTCGAGAAGGCTCCTTATGTGTCCCTTGTGGCGGGGTCGGCGAGCTACAGGAACCTGCCGGAGATGCTGGCGCGGCTGGAGGCTGGGGAGCAGAGGATTACCGGGTTGGACGACCGGCAGACGGATCTGACGTTTGAGACGGAGTTTACGGCGCGGTCGAATCCACATCGTGGATACATCACGATTATTGAAGGGTGCGACAAGTTCTGCGCTTACTGCGTGGTTCCATACACGCGTGGGAAGGAGCGAAGCAGGACTTCGGCTTCGGTGCTGGTGGAGGCGCGGAAGATGGTGGACCTGGGGTATACGGAGATTCAGTTTCTGGGGCAGAACGTGAACTCTTACCGCGATCCTTCGGGGAGGATGTCGTTTGCGGAGCTGCTGGTGGCTGTGGGCGAGATGCCCGGGATGAAGCGGGTGAGGTTTACGACGTCGCATCCGCGGGACTTCACGCGGGATATCGTCGAGGCAATCGATTCGACGGCGACGCTCTGCGACCATATTCATCTGCCGGTGCAGTCGGGGTCGACGGCGGTGCTGAAGGCGATGTCGCGGGAGTATACGCGGGAGTGGTACCTGGAGCGGATGAGCTGGATCAAGGCGGCGACGCGGGATATCAGCATTACGAGCGACATGATTGTGGGCTTTCCGGGCGAGACGGATGCGGACTTTGAAGAGACGATTACGCTCGTGGACGAGGTAAAGTACGACGCGGTGTTTGCTTTTAAGTTTTCGCCGCGTCCAAATACTCCGGCGGTGACGATGATCGACAGCATTCCGGAAGAGGTAAAGACCGAGCGGCTGCGGATTTTGATGGACCGGCAGCGCGAGATTCAGCGCGAGCACTATGGCCGGCACCTGGGGCAGGTGCAGGAGTGCATGGTGGAGGGGTACAATCCGGCGCGGGAGCAGGTGACTGGACGCAGTTCGCAGAATAAGACGGTGAACTTCACGATGGGCGAGATGGAACAGCCACCGATTGGGAGTTACGTGCCGGTGCGGATCACGAAGACGCTGCCGAACTGCCTGGTCGGTGAGGCGGCGGGGGATTTTGAAGGTGCTACGCTAATGCCGGCGGCACGAGTTCCGGATTTTGTGGTTCTGAACTGATATGGCGACTCCTCAGGTGCAATCCGCGGTGAAGGCCACTGACGAGGTGGAGATGCAGATTCGCGGGTTGATGATGGACCCGGTGACGAATACGCCGATCATCGTTCTGAAGGATGTGGGGAGTGACCAGGTGCTGCCCATCTGGGTGGGGATCTTTGAGGCGAATGCGATTGCGCTTGAGCTGGAGAAGACGACTCTGCCGAGACCGATGACGCACGACCTGATGCAGAATATGGCGCGCGGGTTGAACGCCGAGATACGCAAGGTGGTGGTGTCGGAGCTGCGGGACGATACGTTCTACGCGACGATCTGGATGGACCATGCGGGCGAGACGGTGACGATGGATGCAAGGCCTTCGGATGCGATTGCGCTGGCTCTGCGGTGGGACTGCCCGATCTACGTGAATCGCGAGGTGCTGGAGAGCTCGAAGCAGGCGGCGAGCGGAAACCAGACGGTGAACTCCGACGAGATGCGGCGGTGGCTGGAGGGTCTGAACGACGACGATATGGGCCGCTACAAGATGTAACTAGCGCGGGTCGGGTGGCTTGCCGGTGAGTTGGTGGAGGAGACGGTCCCAGGTTTCGCCGTACTGGTCCCATCCGCCGAGACTTTTGACGCGGAGCAGAGCGGCTTCGCTGAGCCGCTGCTGCAGTGCTGGGTCGTCGGCGATCTGCTGCATTCTTTCGGTCAATGCGTCGACGTCGCGGTCGGGGACGATGAAGCCTTCGCAGCCGTCGGTGAAGAGGTCTTCTGCGCCAGTGGCGGTGGTGGCGAGGACGGGGCAGCCGCAGGCCATGGCCTGTCCCTGAACGAGCGCGAGCCCTTCTTCGACGCTGGGGAGGACCAGGAGGTGGCTGGCGCTCATCTTTTCTGCGAGCTGGGGCTGCGGGAGCGATCCGGTGAAGGCGACATTTTCTGTGGGAAGTGAGGCGAGCAGGGTGCGGATGTCGTCCTGAATTGCGCCGACGATGGTGAGGTGTTTTTTGGGGTGCTTCAGGCGCGCAAAGGCCTGGAGGAGATAAGGGATGCCTTTGCGAACGCTTACCTGGCCCGCGAAGAGAACCTCGAAGGAGTCGTGCGGTGGTGGTTGGGTGCGAGTGAAGCGGTCGAGACGGACTCCGTAGGGGATGACGTGGACTTTTTCCGGGGGAATGCCCATCTTGAGGAACGAGCGGCGCGCGACGGTGGAGGGAACGGTGATGGCGTTGGCCGTCGCGTAGATCTCTTCTTCTCGCAGGGCGATGTGCGGCTGAGCGAGGGGCAGGGGGAGCTTCCAGCGGCGGTACTCGTCGTCGAGGAGCTGCTCCTGAAATCGCTGATGGGTCGAGCCGCGATCACAGATGAAGATGCCGCCCGTTGCCTGGACCTTTCGTCCGGTGAGCAGGCCTGCGCCGGAGATGGCGACGAAGGCGTCGCAGGGTGCGATGCGTGCGGCGGTCGAGCGGTCGAAGGTGAGGGCGGACCAAGCGTTTAGTTTCGAGGAGAGATGCGGGTTGTTAATGCCAGCGCGGTTGAGGAGGTAGTCCGATGGTGTGGAGGAGTGGGAAGGTAGCTGACAAGGGAACGAGGAAGGCCCTCGCGTTTGAGCCGGGCCCAGGGCCAAGTGGAGTAGATTTTCTGGAGATGATGGCGACGGTGGAGCTGGTGGGCTAGTTCGAAGTGGTGGAAGACACCAAAGACGGCCTGGGTTACTTTCATGAAAGATAGGTGCTCTCTCAGGCAATGCTAGCAGAGGTAGATGTGGCGGTGATGCTGGACGGCAATGAGAGACTAAAGGAATGCTGGCTCGTGCTCTGCTGGGTATGGAGAAGATGTTGCGCTGGAAGACTGGAGCGGCGGAACCTGCGAAGGTAAAGCAGGTTTTAGTGCTGGAGTACATGCTTCCACTGGGTAGCTGTGTTCATCTGACGCCGTTGTTTGAGGCGATGAGGATCTTGCGACCGGATGTGAAGATTGCGGTTGCTACGCGGGGGTTGGGGGCGCAGGTTTTGCGGCACTCGCCGTTTGTGGACCGACTGATTGAGACTCCGGACCCTTTGGCGGATTTTTGGGGAGCGGTGCGAGTGCTGCGTGGGCGGCTGCGAGCGTTGAAGATCGAGGCGGACTGGGTTTGGACGGGAGCTTCGGATCAGCGGACGAGGATTGCTCTGCTGGGGATGCTGGCGGCGAGTGGGTCGCGGGGTGGGTATACGGTGAATCCGGGGCTGTATCAGCGGCCGCTCGAGTATGACCGGAATTTGAGTTTGATTGCGAACAATATTCGACTGGTTGAACTGGTGGGGGGCAGGGGGGAAGTGCTGGAGCCGCGGGTTTTCTTCTCGCAGCGCGATGCTGAGACGATGCAGGCGTTGATGAGAGAGGTGAATCCTGATGGACGGCCACAGGTGGTGATGGTGACGCAGAACAGCGGGGGGCAGGCCACGGGTTGGCACACGGATAGATTTGCGCGGGTGATTCGCCATGCTGTAGGGCTGGGATTCGCGGTGGTGTATGTGGGGACTGCCGGAGATGAGTCGGCGATTGAGGAGGTTCGGGCCGCGGCTGGTGGGATTGGGGTTTCGGTTGCGGGGCGGACGAGTGTCACCGAGCTGGCCGCGCTGCTCGCAATGAGCGACGTGATGGTTACGCTGGACACCGGGACCATGCATGTCGGGCGAGCGGTGAAGACGCCGATGGTGGTGCTGGGGCCTTCGTGGCAGAGGCCGATAGAGTGGCTGCCGCTGACGGTCGGGAACGTGAGGATTCTGCGGGGGCAGGATCGTGATACTGTGCCGGAGCGTTATCGGCTGGATGAGATTTCAGCGGACGGTGTTGTTCGGGCACTGGATGATCTGTTGCGGGCTAGTCCAGCGAGCGCGGAATCTAGACGAAAGCGCGTGGAGCAGAGTTTATCGGCCGTCGATCATCTGTGCTGACGCTAACGCTGGCTGAGGGTGTCGAGGTAGGTGAAGAACTCGGGGAAGCTGATGGCTGCGGCGTCTGCTCCATGGATCTCGGTCTCGCCTTCTGCTCGAAGGGCTGCGATGGCGAAGGCCATGGCGATGCGGTGGTCGGAGCCGGAGTCGACGCGGGCGCCGTGGAGGCGTTGGTTGCCGGGGATTTCGAGGCCGTCTTCGTGCTCGGTGAAGGTAGCCCCCATGGCGCGGAGGTTTTTTGCGACGAGGGCGATGCGGTCGGACTCTTTGACGCGGAGCTCTTTCGCGTCGCGGATGGTGATGCCGTCGGTGGTGTAAGGCGCGATGGCCGCGATGACGGGAAGCTCGTCGATGATCTGGGCCGAGAGTGCTCCGCCGATGTGAATGCCGCGCGGGCCAGCGGCGGGAGCGGTGACCTGGATGGTGCCGATGAGTTCGCCGTTGTGCTCTTCGACGTTGAGTACCTTGATACGGCCACCGAGCGAGGTGATGACGTCGAGGAGCGCGGCGCGCGTGGGGTTCATGCCAACGGAGTCGAGGATGAGGTTGGAGTCGGGGAAGAGCAAGGCCGCGCAGAGGAAGAATGCGGCGGAAGAGAGGTCGCCGGGAATGGTGGCGTCCACGGCTTGGAGAGTCTGGCACCCGGAGATGCTGAGTTTGGTGGCTTCGCCGTTGACCGCGCTGCTGCGATGGAGGGTGGCTCCGAAGGCGCGGAGGGCGTGTTCGGAGTGGTCCCGGGTGCGGACGGATTCGGTGAGGCTGGTGGTGCCTTCGGCCTGAAGTCCGGCGAAGAGGACAGCGGTTTTGACTTGCGCGCTGGGAATGGGGGTGTCGAAGTCGATGGCGTGGAGCGGGCCGCCGTAGATGGTGATGGGGGCGTGGCCGTCGACGAGGTCGATCTTTGCGCCCATCTGACCGAGGGGTTTGCGGATGCGCTCCATGGGGCGGAGGGTGAGCGAGTGGTCGCCGACCAGGGTAAAGATGTGCTGGTGAGGAGCGATGAGGCCGGCGAGCATGCGCATGGTGGAGCCGGAGTTGCCGCAGTCGAGCGGGCCGGAGGGTTGCTGAAAGTTGCCCGCCGCGCCGGTGATGGAGATGGTTTTGTCGTCGTTGTGGACGATCTTTGCGCCCAGGGCCTGCATGCAGGCGAGCGAGGAATGCGGGTCGGCGCCGGTGGAGAAGTTGGAGAGGCGCGAGGTGCCGGAGGCGATGCCGGCGAGCATGGCGTAGCGGTGGGAGATGGACTTGTCGCCGGGAAGGGTAAGGGAGCCTTGCAGATTGAGGGCCGGACGGACGATCTGGGTATTTGACGTGGAAAACATTTCTCTTAGCTTAAATGGTTTTTGGTCTATTGCGTTGCATGGAATTGCTAGGGTGCTTGCGTGAGGAGGCCTAAAAACGGTCCACATAAGAAAGAACGCGACGGGAATCATCCCGCCGCGCTTTATCGTATGGCTGCCGAGTTCGGAGTGGCCATGCTACCAGTTGTCGCCGTGATGACCATGGTCGTCATCGCCGTCGTCGCCACCTTTACCGGAGGGGGCGAAGGAGACGCCGCGGAGGACCTCGGCGAAGCCGGCTTTGCGGACGATGGTGAACTTCTCTTTCGCGGCCACTGATTGGTCGGTGTTGGAGAGGGTGTCGGTGACGGCGATTAGGCGGTTGGGGTCTGCGCCCTGATCGCCATTGCCGCTAACGGTGGAGGTGATGCCGTAGATGGTGACTTTGCCGTCCCAGTCAACGGAGCCAGTAATGTTGCGGATACCGTCGGTTGCCGGCGCCCAGGGAAGGTTGGTGGCGGAGTTGTTGCCGGTCGGGTAGTGCTCGACGGTATAGGGGACGCCAAGTTCGAGACCGGTCTGAAGTGTGTAGGCGAGGCTCCAACTCTTGGTGGAAGAGTTGAAGGTCCACTTCTGGATGCCGGCGGAGGTCTGTGCGGCTGCGTGGGTGTAAAGGGTGGAGTCGCTGGCGAAGCCGTCGCCTTCATCGGCTACATAAAGCGTGTCAGCATTGGCGAACCAGAGGCCGAAGGGCGCAGCAGGCGTCGCGAGATTCTTCACAAGCGTGGTGGGGAAGCCGGTGAGGATGCAAATGTTGTTCGGCAGGCCATTTTGAGGATTGACGCCGGAGAGGTTGAGCGGTGCAATCGGCAGGGCTGCGCCTGCGGCGGGGATACCAACGCCCTTGGAGCAGGCCGTGCCAGTGGTGTCGATGAAGTAGACGGTGTCGACGCCGTTGCTGCCGCTGCCCTTGGTGAGGTAGACGACGTCGTTGAAGATCGTAAGGCCGCGGAAGTTGTCGTCCTTACCAACCTTGTCGGCCTTGTCGCCGAGGAGGGTGACGGAGAAGCTACCGCCCGGAGTCGGGGCGGCGGGGGTCTGGAAGCTCTCAGGCGCTGTGGAGGGATCGATAAATTGAGTACCGGCGCCAAGGATAACTCCGTTCGGCTGGGGGTTGGAGCCGTTGCCTGCGTTGCCGGCGGTGTAAATGAAGTTCGCACCGTTGGTGTTGTTGAGGATTGCGGCGCGCCCGTTATTGCCGCTGTAAGCATTGGTTTCGGTGAAGGTGAACTTGCCGTTGCGGTCGACGGTGGCTACGGCGCGGTAAAAGTTGACGCCGACGGGATTAGTGGAGTCGATTACGGCGGGGGTGTTGGAATTCGACACGTCGATGGTGTTGATGGGGGCGACGTAGCCCATGAAGGTGAGGAGTTTGCCATCGGTGGAGAGGTTGAGGGCCATCTCGGACTTGGAGCTGAAGCTGGTGACGAGCTGGTCGCTGCTGGTGTGGACGTTATGGAGCGAGCTGTTGGGGACTTCGAGGCTGTCGATGAGGAAGCCGAAGGGAGTGACCTGATCGAGGAAGATTTTGGATGTGATGCCGAAGCTGGCGTCGATAGTGTCGTTATTGAAGACGAAAGGATACGTGCCGTTGTTGGTTGCAGCGGCGCAGGGGCCGACTGTGCTGGCACAATTGGGCGGGAGCATTGTGCCGACTTTGATATTGTTGGCGTCGTTGTCGTAGACGCTGCGGCTGACTACGAGATTGCCGCGGAAGAAACGGATGTGGGAGTGGGCGTCGTCCTGTGCGGCGGCTGGAATGCCGGCGGCGAGAAGGGTGAGCGAGGCGGCGGCGACTGCGCTCGCAAACGTGCGGCGGCTGAGGCTGAGATGCGGTTGCATGGCGACTCCTGAGGATGACTTTTAGCTACAGCGAGGAGCGTAGGAGATGGTTGTTATGGCTTCGTGAATATCTGCGCCGAAATTGACAGTGAATGGGTTATGCCCGCCTCGGGCCGCGAAAGGAACTGCCCGAGGTTCTACTGCGTACGTGGCCTCTGGAGCAGATTGCACCGCCGAAGTTCAAGCGAGAGGGATTGGCAACCTTGGAGCTTGAATCGCGTCTATTCAGAGCGCTGAGTATTTGCATCTTATTCATGCAGAGCGCGAAGAATAGTGTTGCAGGTAATAGAAAGGGAAGAAAGATGACACCCCAAGAAGAGGATATGATCGGCGGTTTGATTGACCGCGTGCAGAAGACCCAGTTAGCCGAGAAGGATATGGACGCTGAACAGATGCTGCAGGAGGGATTGGGAAAGAATCCTGATGCGCTGTACATTCTGGCGCAGACTGTTCTTGTGCAGAAGTATGCGCTGGATCAGGCGCAGGCGCAGTTGACGGCGTTGAAGGCGCAGATGGAGCAGATGCAGCAGCATCCCGAGCCGAAGCACGCTACGAGTTTTCTGGGAAATCTGCTGGGGAGGAACGATGCTCCGGCTCCGCCGCCACCTCCTCCGCCGCAGCAGCAGGGGTGGACGCAGGTTCCGGCCTATCAGATGGGCGCGCCTGTCGCATACCCGCAGTACGGAGCTCCGATGGGGGCGGGCGGCGGCGGATTTCTGCAAGGTGCGCTGCAGACAGCTGCGGGCGTTGCGGCCGGTGCGTTGGCGTTCGAGGGCGTGGAGTCGCTGATGCATGGCTTTGGCCATGCCGCGGGCTATGGGCAGGGCTTTGGCGGGTTCGGGGGCAGCGAACGGCCTCGAGGTGATCAACAACTACTACGGAGACGATCGCGGGGAGCGGGGCAGCGAGCATGCCGTCTCCAGCGACGAACGGGCGATGGGCGATCAGGTGGATCGGGATTTCGGAAAGAGATCGGACTCCAGTAACGATCGGGATTCACTGTATGGCTCGGGTGATGATGGCGGATCGGACAAGAGCGACGATTCCGGATTCGATGACGGCGGGTCTAATTTTGACGATTCGTCATTCAACGATGGGGGTGGGGATTTCGGCGATGACGGTTCAGGTGGCGGGGACGACAGCAGCAGCTTTTGAGTTAGTGATCGGTCGGTTCCAGGACGCGAAGTACGACGATGGTCTCGTCGTCGAAGTGGGCGGTGCCTGCCTGAAAGTCGGTAACAGCCTGGAGGATGGAGTCTACGGTGGATCGCGCGGTCGGCTGTCTTTGCGATTCGAGGAGTTCCTTGAGCCGGTCGTCGCCGAACATGTCGTTGTCGGCGTTGACGGCGTCGACGATGCCGTCGGAGAAGAAGACGATGAGGTCGCCGGGCTGGGTGGATAACGTGAACTCTTCGTATTCGGCGTTTGGGAAGAGGCCGAGCGGGAAGCCTTCTGCGTTGATGGTGCGAACGGCGGGTCGCTTGGTCATGTCGACTGGGTTAGCAGCGACGAAAAGCGGCTGGACGGAGCCGGCATTGGCGATCTGCAGAGTCTGGTTGCTGTCGTCCCATACCGCCATCAGCATGGTGACGTACTGGGAGTCGAGCTTGCGCTCCTGGAGTTGATCGTTGAGGGCGGCGAGCATCTCAGCTGGAGATAGATGCTGTGGCGCGAGTGAGCGTAGGATCCCGCTGACGAGTGCGGCGTAGAGGGCGGCGGGTGCAGCCTTGCCGCTGACGTCTCCGATGGCGAGGGCGACGCGGCCCGGACCGTAGTCGAGGTAGTCGTAGACGTCTCCTCCAATAGAGCGCGCGGCAACAAACTGGGCGGCGATTTCGGCGCGCTCGAGTTTGGGCGGGCGCGAAGGCATGAGGCGGAGCTGGACCTGGCGAGCCATCTCCAGATCGCGCTCCATGCGCTGCTCTTCCTCGTGAATGCGCTGGTAGAGCCGCGCATTGGCGATGCTGATGGCGATCTGCGCGCCAAGGGTAGAGAGTGTGCGCTGGTGATCGTCGTTGTAGTAGTTGACGCGGGTGTGCTCGAGGTCGAGGACACCGATGACCTCGCCTTTGTAGACCAACGGGACGGCGAGCTCGGAGCGGACTTCGGGGTTGGCTTCGATGTAGCGAGCGTCTTTGCGGACGTCGGGGGCGAGGACGGGCTCGCGAAGCTGGGCGGCGGTGCCGATGAGGCCTTCGCCGAGAGCGATGATGCGCTCGCGGATGACGCGTTCGCCGAAACGGGAGCTGAAGCTGTGCTCGAAGTGCTGGGTGCTCTGGTTCCAGAGCAGAATGCTGAACATCTGGAAGTCGACGACGCGTTTGAGCAGGAGTGCGATGCGCTCGAGCAGATCGTTGGGGTCGAGGATGCTGGTGATCTCGCGGGAGATCTCGTTGAGGACTCCGAGCGTCTGGGCCTGCCGCGAGACGCGGGTGTATAGGCGGGCATTCTCAACCGCGATGGCCATGCGGGAGGCGACCAGCTCAAGCAGGCGCTGGTGTTCGAGCGTGAAGTAGCCGACCTGCTCGGACTGGATGTCGATGACACCGATGACCTTGTTCTTGATGATGAGCGGAACGGCGAGCTCGGAGCGGACGTTGGGGTTAGCGTCGATGTAGTTTTCGGATTGGGTGACGTCTTCGACGAGGATGGATTTGCGCTGCAGAGCGGCCTGGCCGGAGACCCCGCGGCCCAGCTTGATGCGCATGCGCTCGGCCTCGGGGGAGTGGCCGATCTGGAAGCGCATGCGGAGGTCTTCGGCACGCTCGTTGATCAGGAGGATGGCGAAGATTCTGTAGTCGATGACGGCGCGGACGAGGTCGGCGACGCGATGCATGAGGGTGTTGAGGTCGAGCGTCGTGTTCAGGGCGTCGGCCAGTTTGTGGAGGAAGTCGACCTGGAGCGGCTCGACGCGAATTTTAGGGTCGGCGGCGTGAGGGTGAAAGAGGACAGGCGCAGTCGGGCGATAGTCACCCTCGAAGGGGTGTTCTGGCGAAGACGTTTCCGGAGTGTCAGATTGGGCCGGCTGCGGTTTGTTGGGCGAAGACATTTCTGCTTTTGGTTTGATCTTACCGGGTGGGTATGGGTTTGGGGAGAGTTTCCCAGGGAAAGAGCGTGAGACTAGGCATGTGTCGAGTGAATCACTTACCCGCACTTGTGGCGACAGGAGATTGGACGTGAACGACTAGTGTGGGACGGCTGAGGGGATGGCGATGGCGTTGCCGGCGAGCTCGGCGACGATCTTTACGCTTGCGCTGGCTCCGATGCGTGATGCCCCGGCCTGCAACATGGCGACGGCGTCGGCGAGTGATCGGATACCGCCGGAGGCCTTCACGCCGGCTCGGGTTCCTGCGACGCCGCGGAGAAGAGCGATGTCGTCGGTGGTGGCTCCTCCAGTGGAGAAGCCTGTTGATGTCTTGAGGAAGTCGGCGCCGGCAGAGAGGGCAATCTCCGAGGCACGGAGTTTTTCTTCGTAAGAGAGCAGGTAGGTTTCGAGGATGACTTTTACGATGGCCCCCTGCGCGTGAGCCAGTTCAACGACGCCGCGGATGTCCTGGCGTACGGCTTCGAAGTCTGAGCTCTGGCCGGATTTGAGCAGGCCGATGTTCAGGACCATGTCGATGTCGTGCGCGCCGTGCTTTATAACGCGTGTGGTTTCGTCGCGCTTGGAACTGGACAGGGTGGCACCCAGGGGGAAGCCGACGAGCGCGCCGACGGGGATTCCTGTCCCCTGGAGAGCGGCTGCGGCGAGCGAGACCCAGGTGGGGTTGACCATGGCGCAGGCAAAGCGGTGCTCAGCCGCCTCGTGGCAGAGTTGCAGGACCTGGTTGCGCGTGGCGTCGGGCTTGAGCAGCGTGTGGTCGAGCACGGCGGCGAGGTTCCCGGGGGAAGACAGAGTGTGAGCGGCAAAGGCTGCGGCGTCGAAGTGTTCAGGTCCGTTAGGGAGGGGATTGGTGATGGACAACGTATTCAAAAGCCTGCTCCTGCGGCGAGGGGAGTGAGTCGCCGCGTTACTTTCTATCATACCGGGGTAAGGGCTGGTTGAAGGCCATGCCCCCACCCCCACGATTTTGCGCAAAGTATTCATTCCTTGCGGGTTGAGGTTGGACTTCCTGTGGAAGACAAGCTTGACAGTGAGAGATTTTGGTGAGGGCGCTGGAGGTGGGAGTTAATCGCCGGGGTCTCTGTGAAGGCAGGTCGTCAAGTTCCACTCGGCTGATCTCCTTCGGAATAGACGGTCCTGATGTGGTCCGGACTCAGGCTCGAGCACATCCAATCGCTGTGAGGAACGATAAGTTGAATAGTGCATTGAAGTTGTCGGTGCTGGACCAGTCACCGGTGCCGGCGGGAAGAACCCCGGGGCAGGCTTTACAGAACTCGATCGAGCTGGCGCGGCTGGTGGATGGGCTCGGTTATACGCGTTTCTGGATGTCGGAACACCATGCGATGGATACGCTGGCGTGTACAGCTCCTGAGGTGATGCTGGCGCGGATCGGCGCGGAGACGAAGCGGATACGGATTGGGTCGGGCGGGATCATGCTGCCGCATTACACTCCGCTGAAGGTGGCGGAGGTCTTTCGGACGCTGCATGCGCTGTATCCCGGGCGCGTGGACCTCGGGATTGGGCGGGCTCCGGGTGGTGGACCCGTCGAAGCGCTCGCATTGAAGCGGGAACGAAAGACCAGAATGTTGGATGATTTTCCTGAACAGGTAAGCGAGTTGCTGGCCTTTCTGGGGCACTCGTTTCCGGCAGGGCATCCGTTTGCGGGGATCCGGGTTTCGCCGGAGATGCCGGGCGGCCCGGATGTGTGGATGCTTGGTTCGAGCATGTGGAGTGCTGCGGCGGCGGTGGAGTTTGGGCTGCCATATTCGTTCGCGCACTTCTTTTCTCCTGTGCACACGCGGGCGGCTGATTGAGACCTATCTGCGCGGGTTTTCTCCGAGTCAATACCGGAGTGTGGCGGAGGCTTCTGTGGCGGTGGGAGTGATTTGTGCGGAGACGGAGGAGGAAGCCGAGTATCTCGCGTCGAGCGTGCGGTTGCTGCAGCGGCGGATTCGCCAGGGGGATCGCAGGCCGGTGGCGTCGCCGGAGGATGCGACGCGGGAGTTGCGGTTGATGGGCGAGATGCCGATGGAGGAAGGGGAGTGGCCGCGGTATTTTGTGGGAACTCCGGGGCGCGTGAGGGAGCAGTTGGAACAGATGGCTGGAGAGTTGAAGATTGGAGAGATGATTGTGAATACGATTGTGTGGGAGCAGGCGAAGCGGCTGCGGAGTTATGAGTTGCTGGCGGGTGTCTTTGGGCTCAGTGTTTAAATCCTGAAGGAGAGAGTTCATGAGCGAGTCTTTGCCGTTGACCACGATTCATCGCATCGAAGCAGACGGAGTGAATGTCTTTTACCGCGAAGCCGGGCCGGCAGATGCGCCCGTGGTTTTGTTGTTACATGGATTTCCAACCTCGTCGTTTCAGTACCGCGAGCTGATTCCCCGTCTTGCGGACAGGTATCGCGTCATCGCGCCAGACCTTCCTGGGTTCGGATTTACGGAGGTTCCGCAGGAGAGGAAGTACAAGTACACCTTCGATGCGCTGGCCGGGACGATGCTGGCGTTTACGGATGCGCTGGGGCTGACGCGCTACGCCCTTTATGTGTTCGACTATGGCGCGCCGACTGGATTTCGCATGGCGATGGCGCGGCCGGAGCGCGTTTCCGCGATTGTTTCGCAGAACGGTAACGCGTATGAGGAAGGGTTGGGCGATGCGTGGGCGCCGATTCGGACGTACTGGAGTGAGCCGACGGCGAAGAATCGCTTGACTCTGCGGAGAGCGTTGGGTCCGGAGGGATTGAAGTCACAGTACACCGAAGGCGTGACGCATCCGGAGAGGATCGCACCGGAGGGTTATACGCTCGATGCGGCGATGATCGAGCGGCCGGGGAATATGGATATCCAGCTCGATCTTTTTCTTGACTATGCGAATAATGTGAAGCTGTATCCGAAGTTTCAGGAGTATTTTCGCGCCTCGAAGCCTCCGCTCCTGGCGATCTGGGGCAAGTACGATCCGTTCTTCATTCCTCCGGGGGCCGAGGCTTTCGCGCGGGATAATCCGAATGCCACGGTGCAGTTTCTAGAGACCGGACACTTTGCGCTGGAGACGCACGTTGAGGAGATTGCAATCGCGATGCGGGAGTTTCTGGGGAAGAATGTTGGATGAACACTGACTGACACGTGAACTAGACCAGTTTGACTCCATCGGGCACTTTGCCTTGTGAGAACACCTCCCCATGTTCAGAACTCCCTAAATCAATTTCGAAGTGTGACCAATGACCATCATTGCCAAGAATGCCCACATTCCATGGCCCGAAACGGCATTTCCGATTGCCACAGGATCGTGAAACCCTGTTCATTGGTAAAGCCTTCGCCGTGGACTAAATAATACCCCCAGCAAGGTTCCAGACTGTTTTAGGTACTTGGTGAAGAACTGTCCAGCTGTCGTTTATGTCTGTTCCGCTTAGCAATTGGAAAGCATAAATAACTTTGATTGTCGGCAAGTATTTCTGGAGCCATTCCGCGGCTGACTGTGGTTTGTAGACGGGAACTTCAGTCACGAATTCCTCCAATTCCTCAGCACCGAGGCCTCGTTCCGATTACAGGATATTTTTCGACTTACTGCGATCTGCTGTCCCAGATCTGTGTCTGAGAACGGGTTGTTCCCACGCGTCGCCCATTTCCGTCTCGGGTTTCGATTTCGGCAGGCTTTGCTGCTTCTCGTAGCTTCTCGACGGGAATATTCGTCGTGTTCTTACCCAGGACGCGAATGTGGTAGCCCAACAGATCACCTTTCTATGTGGGATGGTTTCCGATCGAGACAACGAAGTCAAGCTAGTCTCAATGGCCGGCGACCTCGGACGGGAAGATGCGGATGTCGTCGACGCCGCGATAGCGTTCGGCGTAGTCCATGCCGTATCCGATGACGAACTGGTTGGGAATTTTGAAGGCGACGTAGTCGGCTTCGATGGGGACGAGGCGGCGTTCGGGTTTGTCGAGGCAAGTGGCGATCTTAAGTGACGCGGGTTTGTGCTGAAGCATGAGGCCGCGAAGATAGCTGAGGGTGAGGCCGGTGTCGAGAATGTCTTCGACGAGAATGACGTGCTTGCCCTCGATGGGGTTGTCGATATCCTTGATGAGCTTGACGGCTCCGGAGGAGACACGGGCGCGTCCATAGCTGGAGACGGCGACGAAGTCGAAGGTGTTGTCGACCTGGATGGCGCGGGCGAGATCGGCGAGGAAGATGGCTGCGCCTTTGAGCACGCCGATGAGGACGATGGACTGGCCCTTATAGTCTTTGGTGATCTGCTCGCCGATTTCGCGGGTGCGTTCGGCGATCTGTTGCTTGGAGATAAGGATCTCCATTCCTGCTGCGGGCGGAAAGGCGGGGGTGCTTGTGGACATATAGGCCTTAGGGTAGCGCGAGTGGGGGAGCGAGGCAAAGCCGCTATACTTTAAAAAGCGAGGATTATGTTTCCCTATATCGATATTGGCCCGATTCATCTGGGTACGTTTGGGCTGCTTTTGTGGTTTGCCGCTGTGGTGGCGACAGTGGTTTTGCACAAGAATTTTGTACGGAACGGCGTGGATGCCGATGCGCTGAGCGTAGTGGCATTCGTGGTCATCGCCGGGGTGATCGGCGCCAAGACGTGGCATGAGCTCCAGAACATCCAGGATCTGCGGCACGCCTTGAAGACCATGACGGCGCCGGGGTGGAACCATCCCTTCGACATCCTGATGGAGTGTTTGCATTGGTTTCAGGCGGGTTTTGCCTGGTTCGGCGGCCTGCTGGCCGGCATCGCGATGCTGATGTGGCAGGGAAGAGTGGCGAAACCGGAAGGGACTGACGGGTTGGCGGGCTTCGGTGCGGATGCTGGACCTTGCGGCTCCTGCGGCGGCGATTGGGTACGGCGTGGGGCGGATCGGGTGCCTGACCTCGGGCGACGGGGACTACGGGATCAACACGACGCTGCCGTGGGGCGTGCACATGGCGAAGAACGCGCTGGTACCTCCGACTCCTCCCGATGCGCTGGTGCAGCCTACGCCGGTGTATGAGTTTTTGTTCGCGATTGCGCTTGCCTGGCTGCTTTGGCGGCTGGGAGCTAAGGCACGACCGCTCGGCTGGCTCACGGGGCTCTATCTTGCGCTGAGTGGCGTGGGCCGTTTTCTGGTGGAGTTCGTGCGGATCAATCCGCGGCTCTATTGGGGAATGAGCAATGCTCAGGTGGCTGCGCTCGGTTCGGTCGTGGTGGGGATTGCGGTGATGCTGGTGGCGCAGAAGCGAAGTGTGGTGGAAGCGCCGGTGATGGAGGCGAGTTCGTGAGTGAGGGCAACTGTACGAACCCGCCGTTCGTCGGTGTTTCTTGGAGCCTAACGCGACATCTCTTTGCTGAGTGGCTCCTGCGGAGCTGCGAAGAACGCGGTGGAGATAAGTCCGCCGATGACAGCGCCGAGTATAGGTGCGACCCAGAAGAGCCAGAGCTGTTGAAGCGCCCAGCCTCCGGCGAAGATCGCGGGGCCGGTCGAACGGGCCGGATTGACCGAGGTATTAGTCACTGGAATGCTGATGAGGTGAATCAGCGTGAGGCATAGGCCGATGGCGATGGGGGCGAAGCCTTTGGGGGCGCGTTCGTCGGTGGCGCCGAGGATCACCAGAAGGAAGAAAGCGGTCAGGACCACTTCGATGAGGAAACAGGCCAGAAGCGAGTAGTGTTCCGGGGAATGGTCGGCGTAGCCGTTTGAGGCGAAGCCCCCGGCCAGAGAAAAAGTCGAGTTACCGCTGGCGATGACGTAAAGAACTCCCGAAGCGCAGATGGCTCCGAAGAGCTGGGCCCCGATGTAGGCAGGAAGCTCGGAGACGGGGAATCGTTTGCCGACGACCAGACCGATCGAGACGGCGGGGTTGAGATGGCAGCCGGAGATGTGGCCGATGGCGAAGGCCATAGTCAGGACGGTCAGTCCGAACGCAAGAGCTACGCCAACATAGCCGATGCCGAGATGAACGCCGCAGCAAGGACGGCGCTGCCGCAACCGCCGAAGACGAGCCAGAAGGTGCCGAAGAACTCGGCTGCTGCACGTTTGGAGAGATGCATGATTTACCTGCCCTTTCTCAATGGCTGAAGGTTGTTTGTCTGAAGAGAATTTCGGTCGGGGCCCGTGAAATCAGCTAAGCTTCCTGCGATCTGCAAACGAGTCGGACACACGCCTTTTTGGCGTAGAGGAATCCTAGCATGGGGAGCGAGTTCGGGGTGAATTTCCGCCTCCTAAAATTGCGCCATCGAAAGCCGGTGAACTACTAGAGGCGTTTGAGGTAGGCTTTGGCTTCTTCCAGTTGAGGGAAGAGACGCTCTTCAGCCTGAAACTCCCGTGAGTGAACGCAGCGGCGGCCGGCTTTGACGCGGACAGGGTGCTTGAGGTGCAGCATCTCGTGATACAGCAGATATTCGATGGCACATCGCGGCGTATCAGCACGATCGAACACGCGACTCACTACGATGGTGTTGTGGGCGGCGTCGTAGTGGCCAAGCATGCGGCGGGCGTGGTGAGCGCTCCAGGTCAAAGTTGGCCGGCCGAGAAGCCCGTGAAAGAAGCGGGTGTTGAGGGACTCGAAGATTTCGTTGAGATCGTAGTGGTGGCCGGAGTGAGTGGAGAGCCGCTTACGGCCGCGGGTCTGGCGCACGTGTTCGGCTTGCTTCGATATGGCTTCGGAGGAGACGTGGCGTCGGTAGTGGTCGGCGTGGATGCGGGCGATGGGTTTCTTGTAGAGCTTGGCGAGCAGGATGTGCGCGATGGCGTGATGAATGGACTCGGGTGCGTGCTCGAGAATGTCGGAGAGACGGACGTGGAGGCGGCCTTCGCGCAGCCGGATGGTTGTGTTGAGCGAGGTGAAACGGCGAAAGCGAATATCGAGCGCGGGAATGGGCGCGCGGGGGCGCAACTCGCGGTATTCGTACTCGAAGATGGCGATGAGAGAGGCCGGCGTCGCGATTTTTATCGCGCGAGGCTTGCGGGGTTTTGGGGTTTCGCGCGTGAGGGATTGGAGTGCCGCGGCGGGAATCTCTTCGAAGAGAGTGGGGGGCGGTGACGGAGCCGCAGGCGCGGAAAAAAGCTGCAGAAACTGACGCAGAGGGGAGGGGCCGGGATGCTTCGGTGTAGTCAGAGTCTTGTGTCCTCGTTGCGACGCTATCTTTATTAGACCAGACTCTTTTGCGGAGTTGTTATCAACTCTTTTTTCACCGGGCGGGGTTTCATTGTTGGTTCGTTCTTGAGGAGAGATGGCATGAATCAGCCTGCGGGATCAGCCGGCGTATAGGCTGCGATAAGCTTTGCCAGTTGAGCCCGCGTCTGCTGGTGTTGCGGCTTCTCGGCGAGGTTGGTGAGCTCCATTGGATCGGAGTGAACGTCGAAGAGCATCGCGCCGTTGGAGGCGTTCGGGCCGTACTCCGCGTAACGCCATTGTTCGGTGCGGACGGCAGTGCCGTGAGTCGTTTTGCCGTCCTCGCTCCAGATACTGAAGGCGGGCTCGCCCCATGTGGCGCGTGGGTTGTTGAGCAGAGGCACGAGGCTGGTGCCCTCGATGCCGGCGGGCACCTCGAGATGGCAGAGTTCCGCAAGAGTGCGATAGATGTCGAGCGATTGAACGATGCGCGTGCATGAACGGCCGTTGCCGGGCGCTCCGGGCATATGGATGATGAGCGGAACGCGGGTACCATTTTCGAAGAGCGAGCCAGCCTTGGACCACTTTCCTTTTTCCCCTAGCTGGTAGCCGTGATCGGCAACGAAGACGACTATGGTGTTTTCGCGGAGTCCGAGACGGTCGAGTTCGGAGAGGACGCGACCGAGGTTCCAGTCGGCCCAGGAGATGGACGCGAGATAGGCGCGGATGACTTGCTTTGCTTCGGACTCAGACGCGCCACGGCCAATGAAGAGATCGGCGTTACGCATACGGATGGCGGCCTTTGGAAAACCCGGAGGGACGGTGGGCCACGCAGCGAAGTCTGGCGGAAGCTGGATCTTCGCGGGGTCGTACATATCGAAGAAGCGCTGCGGCGCAGTGGGGGGGCTGTGGGGCTTGGAGAAACCGCAGCCGATGAAGAAAGGTTTGTCGTCGGACTGGAGAAGGAACTGAATGGCACGGTCGGCAACCATGTAATCGCCCGCGCCTTCGCCGTTGCCGTCCAGGACGATGATCTGGTCGGAGTGTGCAGCGCGTTCATTGTCGGCGGGGAGCACAGGGAGCACGCCGTCTGGCATGGGGATGCGCTCGTGTGGGATGTTCATGGGCTTGCCGGCCTGCGTCGGGTACATGGACTCGACGTCGCCGTCGAAGTCGGTCCATGCCTTGTGGTCGTCCAGACCGGCGTGGAAGAGCTTGCCACTACGCAGAGTCGTGTAACCGTGTTCGCGGAAGAGTTGTGGAAGCGTGATCCAGTCCGGATGCAGATCGCGCACGCTGGTAGAGTTGCCGAGAACCTTGGTGGTGTGGGGTGGATGGCCGGTGAAGAAAGAGGCACGCGATGGATTGCAGAGAGGGAACTGGCAGTAGTTGCGGTCGAAGCGAACTCCCCTGGCAGCAAGACCGTCGATATTGGGGCTGTGCGCATGGAAGCGACTGTTGTAGCTGGCGAGTTCGGGCCGCATGTCGTCGGACATGAAGAAGAGGACGTTGAGACGGCGTCTGCGGGATTGTGTTGCGGCGGATTTGGGCTGCGGAGCTGCTTGACCGGCTGCGGGAAGTGCGGTCGCCAAGGCTGCGCCTGTTGCCTTGGCAAGAAAATCTCGACGCGAGGTTGTGTTACCTGGGGCCTGATTGCGGTCGTTCGGGTCGCTCATTCGGGGGATGTTCCTTCACACAAAGAATGCAGCACATTGTTCGACGAATCAATGAGTTTTCCTCGACGCAATTGAGCGGAGCGCTTAGCGGGGTACGCTGGCCGGCGAGTTGGAGTTGTCTTTGGGCGGAGGATGTGCGGCGAACCAGGCCTTCTGGTCCTCGACAAGCCGCGTCGCCTCTTCGCGGATATCGCGGATCGACTCGAGGGCGAGTTTACGCGAGAGGTCGTAGACGGGATTTTCTGGTGGCTGTTTGATGTTCGAGGACCACCGTTCGGTCGCCTCGATAAGCTTTGGGAGCGCCTTGCGGATGTCGCGATGATGCGGGCCGAAGTCATCGAGATTGTCGTTCAGCTCGTCGGCGATGGAGGTGAACTGCTCCAGCAGATCGTGGGTGTCCTGCTCGCGGCCAGGTTTGCGCGGATGCGCGAAGAGATCCTGGATCGCCTTGTTGCGCGTGTCGAGCAGTTTGATGAAGACGAGGATGCGGTCGCCGGCGACGTAGGCGGAGTCGCGAAGCTGCTCCACCTCGCCTTCCGTGAGTCCGGAGTCGTCGCGCTGGGCGTGTGCGGGCAGAGCAAGAGAGAGGAGCAAGAGGGCGAGGGGTAACCTGCGGATCATTGATTCCTGTTGACGATTCCTGTGGGGAGAGTCCCGGTGGTTGGTTCTTCTAATGTTTAAGGACTTCGGTGAGCAGCTCCGCGTGCACCTGATCGAGCTGTTTGAGGGTGGCTTTGAGCGTGTCCTGATCTTCGGAAGAAGCCTTGTGCAGATACTCTCCCAACCGGTAGGTCGTGTGGTGCATCAACATCTCGGCGTTCTTAATGCGCTTGGCATTGTCGGCGAGGCTGAAATGGATGAGCTGAGCGTAGTAGTTAACCTTCTTCAGGGTCGCGCTCGCCTGGTCAATATCGCCGTTGAGCATCTGGCGTCCCGCGAGCTCAGTCATGGTGTGGACCAGTTCCGTATAGAGGAAGCATTGATCGCGAGGCCCGGCCTGCTGGGCGCGCAACTCCAGCTGCGCCAAGGCCTGGGCATCGGGAAGATTCTCATCGACGGAGGTGGCGCGAACGGGGAGAGAGAAGGACAGTAGCAGAACCAGTAAAGAGAAACGAAGAAGAAATTTCATAACGCACCTCGTAGGGAGCGCTTGCTATTTCATGTGTTCGAGGGTGATGAGGCGGTGGCGGGCCTCCCACTCCTCGTCCGGAAACTTGCCGTTTGCCACGGAGAGGAACTGCTTGTACAGGTCGGTCGCCTGTTTGGTCTGGTGGAGCTTGTCGTGTGCTGTTGCCTCCAGGAACAGCGTACTCGGAGAATTGGCAAATACTGTAGCACGAAGCGTTAGCGCTTGCAAGGTGGTGGCCGGATCGTTATTGGCGGAGGCGGCGAATGCAAGATGCCCGGCAGCGTTTCCCAGGTCGTCTTTGGTGGGAAAAGCCGCCGGATCGGCTGTAGCGCGCTTGAGCAAAGCCTCAGCCTCGGCATAGCGCTTCATGTGGATCAAAACCCCGGCGTAGTCGTCCGCCAGGACCGGGTCGCTGGGATTTGCGGCGACAAGTTTGGCGTAGAGGGGAGCCGCCTCGTCAAACTGCTGGTTTCCCGCGTAAAGACGGGCAAGAAGGCGTGTGATCGCCGGGTCTTGGGGATGGGCAACGTGCAGTTTTTCCGCGATAGGCAGCGCCTCGGTGGGCTTGCCCTCCTGCTCGTAGAGCGCAGCCAGCTGGGCGTTGAGGGTTGGATTATCCGGATCCTTGGCGAGCGCGGCCGTCAGGAGAGCCTCAGCCTGCTCTGGTTTTTGTTGATGCAGAAGGAGATGGGTCAGGGCGGCGGTTGCATCGCGGTTCTGCGGGTCGGCTTTGAGCAGTCGGCGGTAGGCGGCTTCGGCTGCGGCATTGTCGCCCGACGCCTCGGCCAGCTCTCCGGTGAAAAGAATGTCGTCAGGAGTCTCCGGGGAGAGTTTGAGTGCCTGCGAGAAGCTCGTCGCTGGCGGCGGACGGGTTAGACGTCTGGTCGAGCCGGGCAAGGGCACGATACGCTCGAGCCTTCAACGCCGGATCGTCGGGGGTCAGGGCTGTCGCTTTGAGAAGCTCGTCGCGCGCCTCGTTGCGCTTTCCTCTGCGGGCGAGCAGCAGGCCAAGGCCGAGGTGCGGGTCGAAGTAGTTGGGGTCGGCGGCGATGGCGCGGCGGTAAGTGGCCTCGGCGGCGGGCTGGTCGAGTGCGTCCTGAGTGAAGGCGAGGTTGTAAAGGATCGGTGCGCTGTTTGGGTTCTTCTCGGCCAGTTGGGTCAGGGCCTTGAGAGCGGCAGGATAGTCCTGCTTCGAAAGCGCCTCGTTCGCCTCAGTGAGCAGCGGGTCGGTTTTTTGAGTTGGCGGCTGGCTGGCGTCGGAGGTGCCCGGCGGGAGTTGGGCCTGGGCGGCGGTGGCCATCAGGGCTGCAGAAAAGACGACCATAAGCACGGTGGAAAAGATGACTCGTTGCCGTGACGGGCGACTGTTCTCGTTATGTCTGCTCCAGACCACCAGATACACCCCTCCCTCTATAGTAAGAGTACGCAAAGTATTCCAGAAAAACAGGTTAAGTCCGGATCAGCCTCTCGTCATTAAGTACCGGAAGCCCGGTCTCAAATGACCGGGCTTCAACTATTTCCGCTGGTTCAAGCATAACAGTGAGTTGAGGGTTTGAGGTCATGTTCGTGGACGATTAGGGCCGTCGCGAACAGGGTGCTCAAGCTCTAGTTCTTGACGGTCATTGCGTCGGAATCCACGGCTTTCTTGCCGGTAATGCCTTGCAGGGCCGTGAGGATTCCACGGTATTCGTCTTTGTCACACTGCATCACGAAACCGGCCTTCTGATCGCCGTTGGCATAGATGATTCCAATGAAGTGCTTCTTCGACTTGCTGGGGGCCATGAGAGCCCCGATGCCGAAGGAGACTACAGCAAGCCCGATGACGGCACCGACCCGCCGATGGACATCTTGTCCGTAAGAAACCTCAGTGATTGAGGAAGCGGGAATGACGGCCAGATCCTTCTTGTCCTTGACCAGGCGAACCTGCTTCTGTTCGATCGCAAACTCGGCGGAAGAGCCGGGGTTGACGGACTGAATAGAACCGCCGTCATAGGAGACTTTGTAGTTGCTATCCGCCGCGAACGCGACCGTGGGGACTAGTATGCAAAGAATTGCGGCGATAAAACTTTTCAAGCTAGGTCCTTGAGTATGGCCCATGTCAATCATTCATTATACCGTTAGTTGCACTTAGAGATTCGTCGAGATTTGCGTGAGATTCGTCCGTAGTATGAAGCTTCTTTGCATGAAGTTGCACCTTTTGGCACCCGTCCCGCCAAGGCTGGTGCGCAATTAGTGCATCATCGCGTTGGCAATTGAAAAAGTCAATCACCGCGGTCTCTAATCGTCGATGAGCGATTACAAATCTCGGAAATTTAAGAGGATGCATGGCTGCCCCAGGACAAGATCTTCGCTTTGCATTTCGGCAGCTCTGGAAGACTCCCGGCTTCACCGCGACCGTGGTTCTCACGCTGGCTCTCGGCATCGGCGCCACCACTGCGATCTTTTCGCTGGTCGAAGGCATTCTGCTGAGCCCGCTTCCATTCAAAGATCCGGACCGTCTCGTGCTGCTTGGCGATCACCTGGGGGCCCGCCTCACCACCCCGGTCACCGCGCGGGAGATCGTCACCTACGCGAATGCAACAAGCGCCTTCTCTTCACTCGGCGGCTATGCGACTGGGCAGTATGAGCTCTCCGGGGTTGCCATTCCGGAGGAGATCAGCGCAGCTCGCCTCACGGCAAATGTCTTTCCGACTCTTGGGGTTCAACCCGTCCTGGGCCGCGTCTTCACGCGGGAAGAAGAGGACGCGCATCGCCAACTCGCCGTGATCAGCTACACCTTGTGGGTGAATCGTTACGATCGCGACCCTAATGTCCTCGGCCGCTCGATCGATCTCGACAGCAAGAGCTATACCATCATCGGCGTAATGCCCGACGAGTTCGAGTTTCCCTTGCTCGGCGGCGGACATATCAGTCAAACGCAGCTCTGGATCCCGATGAGCCTGACGCCAGAGGAGCTTTCGGATGGTCGCGCCGGCATGTGGGGATTCCGCATGGTGGGGCGACTCAAGGACGGTGTTACGGTCCACCAGGCCGCGCAGGATGTCGACCGCGTCGCCAGGCAGATCATGCAGAGCTTTCCTCCGTCGATGTCCTCGATTCACATTCGCGGCGATGCGATTCTGCTGCGGGAGGACGCTGTTGCCAACGCGCGACCGTTGCTGCGAACCCTCTTTGCGGCAGTCATGGTAGTCCTGTTGATCGCCTGCGCTAACGTCGCTGGTCTCTTGCTGATCCGAGCGATTCGACGGCGACGCGAATATGCCGTTCGTCTGGCGATTGGTGCGCGGCCCTATCGTTATCCTTCGGCAATCCCTTCTTGAGGGTCTCTTACTTAGCGCAACCGGCGGCCTGGTCGGTCTTGCGCTTGCGGCTGTTCTGGTTCGCACTGCAATGCACCTGCTGCCTGGCTCCATGCCGCGCGTCGACTCCATCTCGATCAACGCCAGCGTGGCTGCCTTTGCGCTTCTCGTCAGCGTGGCGACGGGTGCGCTTTGCAGCCTTGCGCCCGCCTTCGCGGCTATGCGGACGAATCTGATCGCGAACCTGAAGGAATCTCCCCAGGCAGGCACCGGCGCCGCAAGCCATGGCCGGCTGCGCTCCGCGTTGGTGGTCGCTGAGATCGCTATCGCGCTTGTGCTGCTCACCACATCGGTCGCCCTCCTGCGAAGCTTCCAGAAGATGCGTGCCGTCGATCCTGGCTTTCGCGCGGATCATGTTCTGGTGGCCGACTATCAGCTGCCCCGGCAGCGATACTCCACTCGCGACGCCGCCGAAGCCTTCGACCGCGCTGTGGTCGACAGGCTCACGGTCAAACCCGGAATCGCGGCCGTTGGTATCACCCAATCTCTGCCGGCGACGGGATCTTCCGGCATGGCCGCCTACACCATCGAGGGCGAGCCCGTCGAAAGATGGAAGCTCACCTTCGCCCAGTTCGACACGACCTATGGCGACTACTTCCACGCGATGGGCATCCCGCTGCTCGATGGCCGCTACTTCTCCATGGACGACGGGGCCAACTCGCCTCTTGTTGTGATTGTGAATCAGTCGATGGCTCGCCACTCCTGGCCGGGACAGCGAGCCGTCGGCAAACGAATGCACGCCGGAAATCCCCACAAAGATATGCCCTGGGCGACGGTCGTGGGAGTGGTTGCCGATACGAAGCTAGGCTCTCGCGACGAACCCAGCGGCGACCAGTGGTATTCGCCGATGCGGCAACCAGCCACGCTCTACGGCACCCGCTGGTCCGGCGAACTTACGGACGCCGCCGCAGGATTCATCACTCTCCGTTCCGCCCTTCCGCCCGAGCAGATGAGGGAGACGCTCCGTTCAACCGTCGCGGGGGTCGATCCGCTCCTGGCGCTTCAGCATATCCAAACTATGGACGACGTCATCTCAAAGTCCGAAGCGCCTCGCCGCTTCAACACCGATCTGATCGCAGTCTTTTCGCTGATGGCGTTGCTGCTCGCGATCATCGGCATCTATGGAGTAGTGGCCTTCTCCGTCTCACAGCGCACGCAGGAGATTGCGATTCGCATGGCCGTGGGTGCTCCGCGCAGCAACATTGCAGGTCTCGTCCTCACATGGGGCGCGAGGCTGGCGCTCATCGGATGCACCGTAGGTGTGCTTGGCTCTCTCGCAGCGTCCCGCCTCGTAAGGTCATTTCTCTTCGAGACCAGCGCTACCGATCCGATCATCTACGTAATGAGTTTTCTAATCATGATGCTGATGGCTCTTGCCGCATCGGCCCTTCCCGCAACACGTGCAGCCTCCGCCGACCCGGTCAAAGCGCTCCGCTCCAACTAGAGAGCGCCGTGGCGTCAATTTAGTGGGTCATCGCGTAGACCACGTAGTTCACGCCGATGCGAATCCCGAGGTCAGAGAATTTCTGGGGATAGCGCGGACTGTCGAACCACTCCCACGAGTCGCCGATATCGGAGTTCAGCGAAATCGCAACCATGATGCGGCCTTTATCGTCATAGATGCCGCGCCAACGGGCGACCCGGCCATCTTTCTTGTATCCGGTGCTTATGTGTTCGGCCCCGGGGATCTGGAAGCGATCGTCGAGATCGAAGACGGTGTGAAAGATCTGGTCGCCATCGGGAATGTCCACGATGGGCCGCTCCGGAAAGACTATCTTCATCGTCTTTTCGAAGTAGGCCTGCTCTTCGGTGCCGTGAAAATCGTCAGCCATGAAGAAGCCGCCGCGCAGAAGATAGTCTCGTAGCTTCTTCGCCTGTGTCTCCGTCAGACCCCACTCACCAACCTGAACGGCATACAGCCACGGCCAGTTGTAGATCTCATCTCCATCGTCGAGATTCACCGACTGTTCCACCGACCGGGCATCGACGCGCGTCAACCGTCTGACCGCCGCCGCAATCGTGCGGTCGGCGATGGGATAATCCTGTGTCCAAAGCGAAAGTCCCTCCCGCCAGTCGCCCTGGAAACGAGGGTAGTAACCGTCGAGCGGACCCGGCGGATACATGAGCCGCGCGAAGGTCCACTCCGCGGGACGCTTCCAGTCGGACGGCAGAGGCATCTGGTCGTATCCCTCGACGGAGGGGTAGAGACGGTAAGGACGCTGTGCGTGCAGGACCCCGAACAGAATTCCGGCCAGGACGAGCGTGCAGCCTGACTGCCAGAGAAATTTCATGGCACCCACTCCCCACTTTCTGCCTGAGCGTAGCACGCCCAGACGGAAGACCCGGCTGCCCTAGCTGACCGCGACTTGCAACTCCCGCTCAAGATTGACGGCACCCGGCTTCAGAACAGGCGCGAGCCAGTGACCCGTGTGGCTTGCTGGATTGGCAGCGATCTCTTCAGGGGTGCCCGTGGCGACCACCTGCCCGCCGCCGCTGCCGCCCTCAGGCCCCATGTCTATGACCCAGTCGGCGGATTTGATCACGTCCAGATTGTGCTCGATGACAAGCAACGAACCCCCACCCTCAATCAACTTGCGGAACGCGGCCAGCAGCTTCGCTACATCGTCAAAGTGAAGTCCGGTTGTGGGCTCGTCGAGGATGTATAGCGTCCGGCTGCGAGCCTTCGCCGCAGCTTCATTTCCAGACGCCCGGCCGGTGATCGATCGCGCCGTAGCCAGATGCGACGCCAGCTTGACACGCTGAGCTTCTCCGCCCGAGAGTGTTGTCGCCGATTGGCCGAGACGCACGTAGCCCAACCCAACCTCATCAAGGACGTACAGCTTGTCGACGATCCTGGGATGCCCGGCAAAGTAAACCAGAGCCTCTTTCACCGTCATGTTAAGAACGTCAAAGATGCTCTTACCCTTGTACTTAATATCAAGGATGGTGCTTTTGTAACGTGTACCATTACATTCTTCGCACGGCAGCTCAACGTCGGCCAGGAACTGCATCTCGACCGTAACCGTGCCGTCGCCTTCGCAGACGTCGCAGCGCCCGCCGGGAACGTTGAACGAAAAGTGTCCTGCGGTCAGTCCCTTTCGCCTTGCGTCCGGTTGCGCGGCGAACAGTGCCCGAATGTCATCGAAGGCCTTGATGTAAGTGACCGGATTCGACCGAGGAGTGCGGCCAATCGGCGACTGATCGACGAGGATGACGTCGTTGAGATGGTGGGTGCCGGTAAGCTCGCGGAAGAGGGGCGCCGCGGATCCCTCGATCTGAACCGGCTCCTGTCCCAGTGCCTGCATCAGCGCCCGGTAGAGGACCTGGTGGATCAGGGTGGATTTGCCCGAGCCGCTTACGCCAGTGACGCAGACTAGAAGGCCCAGCGGAATCTCCACGTCCACGCCGCGAAGGTTGTGGATGCGCGCCCCGGTTAGCTTCAGGCGCTCGCGTCCCGGTTCCCGGCGGTACTTGGGCACCGGAATCGTCGCGCGTCCTGAGAGATATCTGCCCGTGATGGAGTTCGGATTCGCTGTGACTTCAGCAACCGTGCCGGCTGCGAGAAGCTGCCCGCCCAACTCGCCTGCCCCGGGGCCGAGATCGAGCAGATGATCGGCCGCGCGGATAACATCAGGGTCATGCTCGACGACCAGGATTGTGTTGCCGAGGTCGCGCAGGTCCTTCATGATACGAATGAGCTTCGCCGTGTCACGCGTATGCAGCCCGATGCTCGGCTCATCCAGCACGTACAACGCTCCCACCAGACGCGAGCCAAGCGACGTCGCAAGCTGAATGCGCTGCGACTCCCCGCCCGACAATGTGGAACTGAGCCGGTCGAGCGTCAGATAATCCAGCCCAACCTGGTGGAGGAAGTGGATGCGCTGCCTGACCTCTTCAAGAATCTTGCCTGCGATCTCCAATTGCGCCGGCGACAGTTGCAAATTATCGAAGAAAGTCTGTGCATCGGCGATGGTGAGCGCGCTGGTCTCGCAGATGTTCTGGTTGTTAATCAGCACGGCGCGAGCCTCGGCCCTCAGTCGCTGGCCTCTGCAATCGGGACAGAGTGCGTAGCCGCGGTATTTGGAGAGGAAGACGCGGACATGCAGCTTATATTTCTTGCGTTCGAGCGCCCGGAAGAAACCTTGAATTCCCGGATAGCTGTCGTCACCCTCTTCGATGAAGCGTTGCTGCCACGGCGTCAGTTCGTACCACGGCACATTGGTCGGGATATTGGCGGCCTTCGCCGCGCGAATCATCTCGCCATGGTGCGGACGGTATTTTGTTGTGGTCCACGGTGCGATGGCGCCTTCGGCGAGTGACTTCGTCTTATCGGGAATGATCAGATTCGGATCGAAATCGATGGTGTTGCCGAAGCCCTGGCAGCGCGGGCACGCGCCGTAGGGATTGTTGAAGGAGAAGAGACGCGGCTCAGGCTCGCGATAGGCGCGATGACAGGAAGTGCACTCAAACGCCGCGGAAAAACGCAGCTTCGTCGTCGCCTCGTTCTCCTGTCGAGGCACCGTATGGAACTGCACCTGACCTGATTCGCGATAGCCGGTTTCAATGGCATCGACGATTCTCGCGCGCGAGTCGGGCGAGACGGCAAGGCGGTCGATGAGGACAAAGATGGGCTGCGCGAAGTCGAGTTCGAGCAGGGACTCGGGTGTCGAGAACTCAACGATTTTGCCGGCCTGGTAGAGGCGGTTGTAGCCGCGCCGGCGCAGTTCACCGAGCCGCTCCTTCAAAGCCTCTGTCAGATTGAACGAAGAGGCGACAGCCGCAGACTTTTCGGTCTTCGTCGATTTCTTAGTGGATTTCTTCGCTGGCTTCGGCGCATCGGCCTGCTCCTCGACCGTCGGCATCTGCATGGGCTCGAGTTTTACCTCGGTCCGCTGGATGGGAAACAAAATATACGTGCGGGTGCCTTCAGGAAGGGCAAAGAGCGACGTGACGATCTCGTCAACGGTGTCGTGCTTCACCACTCCTCCACAGTGCAGGCACGTCACAGTGCCGCAGCGCGCGTAGAGCAGCCGCAGATAGTCGTAGATTTCAGTCGCCGTCGCGACGGTCGAGCGTGGATTTCGCGTCTGATTCTTCTGCTTGATCGCAATCGCCGGCGCAAGGCCGTCCATGTGGTCGACATCCGGCTTCTCGATGCGTTCCAGGAACTGGCGCGCGTAGGCCGAGAGCGATTCTACGTAGCGGCGCTGGCCCTCGGCGTAGACCGTGTCGAAGGCAAGCGAAGATTTGCCTGAGCCCGAAACTCCGCTAACGACAGTAAGTGCGTTGTGCGGAATGTCGACGTCGATACCCTTCAGGTTGTGGGTGCGGGCGCCGCGGATTGTGATCTGGTCATTCATGGGAAGATTTCTTAGTTGTTCTGCGCCTGCGGCCGGAAGATCTCGATCAGCAGCAGACATGCTCCGATCACGATGCAGCTATCCGCTACATTGAAGTCCGGCCAGTGGTAGTGAACGATGTGTACCTCAAGAAAATCGATGACATAGTGATAGCGGATGCGGTCGTAGAGGTTCCCGAACGCCCCGCCGAGGATGAGCGCGAGCGCAACCGAAGTGACCGATAGATGTCGGCCCGCACGCATCAGCATCGTAAACAGAACGACCACCGCGACTGCAGAGAACGCGATAAGAATGTTGCGAACGGTCACCGGCGACGCGTTCTCAGCAAACATACTGAAGGCCGCGCCCGTGTTGTGGACGTCCGTGATGCGAAAGATGCCCGGAATAACCGTGTGGGCCTGCCCGAAGGGAAGTTGTTGCGCGACGAGGTGCTTGGTAATGCGATCGATGAGCACAACGAGGCCGGAGATTCCGAGCGCGAGGCTGCGCTGGTCCTTTGGCTTTGCGGCGATTGCAGGGGACGTGGTGTCGTAAGTAGAGGACATTATGCTTTCGGCTCCATGCCGGTTGATGTGCTGTAGGGCGGGAACTGGATGGCGTTGAGCGCGTCGGCGCAGCGCAGGCAGACCGTCGGGTACCTGCCGTCGTCCCCTACGTCTTCGGTGAAGCGCCAGCAGCGCTCGCACTTGGTGCCGTTGGCAGGCTTGGCCTGGACATAGAATGCTCCCTTTTCGACTGTGCCTTCGGTGACGACGGCATCGGAGATCTCGACCTGGGCCACGCCCAACAGCTCCGGAAGAATACTCTTGTAGCGCTCGAAGACGGTGTTCGGTCTGCCGGCAAGAGTGTTCAGCCAGCCGATGACCACCTGCACCTCGGAGGGCCGATTGCTGATCTCCTTCGCCGTGCGCGCCTCTTCGAGCACCTTCAGAACTTCGTCGCGCATCGTAAGCAACTGCTCCCAGTCCTCTTCAATCTGCTGGACGTTGCCGGGAACGATGTCCGCGATGTTTGGGAAGAGCGCAAGGTGAACGCTCGACTCGCGCCCCTCGACCTTGGGCAGAAGCTGCCATACCTCGTCGGCCGTAAAGCTGAGGATCGGAGCGATGAGTCGCGTCAGGGCTTCGGCGATGCGCCACAGCGCAGTCTGCGCGCTGCGCCGGCCGGGGTGGTTCGGCGCGAAGGTGTAGAGGCGGTCCTTGAGAACGTCGAGGTAGAGCGCTGAGAGGTCTGTGTTCACGAACTCGTTGAGCGCGTGGTATGCCCGGTGGAACTCGAAGTCTTCGTAGGCCTCGCGTATCTTCGCGTCGAGCTCCGCGGTCTGGGTCAGAATGTACTGATCGAGCGGCTGCATCTCGGCGAAGCCGACCGCATTCACAGCAGGGGTCGAAGTCGTAGAGATTGCTCAGCAGGAATCGCAGAGTGTTCCGCAGCTTGCGGTAGTTGTCGCTAACGCGCTGCATCAGGTTTTCGCTGGCGGCGACGTCTTCGCGGAAGTCGACCGACGCAACCCACAACCGGATAATCTCTCCGCCCAGACGTTTGGCAATATCCACCGGGTCCACGCCATTGCCGAGCGACTTCGAGAACGCGCGTCCCTGCTCATCGAGCGTCCAGCCCGATGTCGCGACCATCCTGTACGGCGCATGGTTCTCCGCGCCCACCGACAGAAGCAGGGAAGAGTGGAACCAGCCGCGATGCTGATCGCCGCCCTCGGTGTAGAGGTCCGCAGGGGAGTGCAGCTCCGGTTCGAGATCGAGCACCGCATGCCAGCTCGCGCCCGATTCAAACCAGACATCGAGGATGTCCATCTCCTTGCGAAACTCTTTGTGGCCGCAGCTCGCGCAGGCTGTTCCGGCAGGTAGAAGCGACGCCGCATCATGCGCATACCAGGCATCGGCGCCTTCTCTGCGGAAGAGATCAACCACGCTCTCGTTAATCGCTTTATCGTTCAGCGGCTCCCCGCACTTGTCGCAGAGAAACACGGCAATCGGCACGCCCCAGATGCGCTGGCGCGAGATGCACCAGTCGGGTCGCGTCGCAATCATGTTGGAGATGCGCTCTTCACCCCACGCCGGATCCCAGACCACCTGTTTGATTTCGTCGAGCGCACGCTGCCGGAACGTCGTCGATATGCCTTCGTCCGTAATCATCGGAGTCTCCATGCCGATGAACCACTGCTCGGTGGCCCGCACGATGATGGGATTATGGCAGCGCCAGCAGTGCGGGTAGGAGTGCTCGAAGCTGGTGGCGCTCAAGAGCGCGGTTTTTTCCTTGAGAAGTTCGATGATAGGCGCGTTGGACTTGAAGACCGTCAGGTCTTCATACGGCTGAGCCACTCCACCCCCGCCGAACGCCCCTGTGTTTCGCTGGCGGCCCGCATTGTCGACATACTGAATCTCGGGCAGGTGATATCGCTGCCCCGTAGCGAAGTCGTCGACGCCATGCGCCGGCGCAGTATGGACGGCCCCGGTTCCCTGATCCGCCGTAACGTAGTCCGCAGTCACGCCAAGAATGCTGCGGTCCAGAAACGGATGCTGAAACGTCGTCTTCTCCAGCGCGCTGCCAGGGAAGAGCGCCACGACATCAGCCTGCGATGCCGGTTCACCGTTATTTTTCCCGCTCATCAGCCGCGCATTGGCGATGACCGACGACAGCAGAGCCTCCGCGACGATGTAAGTCGCATCCGCGCACTGCAGAGCGACGTACTCGATATGCGGATTGAAGGCCACGGCCTCCGATGCAGGCAGCGTCCAGGGAGTCGTCGTCCAGATAACCGTGTAAACATCCTTGCCCGCAAGCGCGGATGGATCGCCCCCGGATCGCTCGTCAGCCGATAGCGCACATAGACGCTCGGCGAAGTGTGCTGCTCATACTCCACTTCTGCTTCGGCCAGCGCGGTTTTGTCGTGAATGCACCAGTAAACCGGCTTCAGCCCCTTGTAAACGAAGCCATTTTCAAAAAAATTATAAAAAGTTTCGACAATCGATGCCTCATACCCCTTCGACATGGTCAGATACGGAGTATCCCAGCGCCCGAAGACACCAATTCGCTCAAACTGGCTCCGCTGCAGGTCGACATACTTCTCCGCGTACTCCCGGCAGGCGCGACGGACGGCGAGCGGGTCCATCTCCAGTTTTTTGCGCCCCAGCTTCTCGTCTACCTTGATCTCGATCGGCAGCCCATGGCAGTCCCACCCCGGCACATACGGCGCGTCAAACCCGGCCATCGTCTTCGTCTTCACCACGAAGTCCTTGATGCATTTATTGAGCGCATGCCCCAGGTGGATCGCCCCGTTCGCATACGGGGGGCCGTCGTGCAGGATATATTTCGCCGCGCCCGGCGCGGGCCTCGCGGATTTGGGCATACAAATGCTGTTGTTGCCATGCGGCCAGGCGTTTCGGCTCATTCTCCGGCAGATTCGCCTTCATCGGGAAGGCCGTCTGCGGCAGGTTCAGGGTCGACTTCAGCGCTTTCGCTTCGGGTTTCTGGTCTTCGGGCTTTTCCTGGGGTGCTCCGGGCATTCGTTCCTCGTGTTCATGGTGGCAGAATTGCAATTGACGCCAAACTCTTATTGTAGCCGCCCGGCAACCCCGAAAACTAAAAGGAAAAGCGACATTCCGATGGGGGTGTGCGTCCAAGATTATGAGCGGCGGAGAGTGAAACTTTGTAGAATGTTTCCTGGGAGCCAGACAGCGTTAGCCGCGTTGTAGACCAAACCGGCGTTAGACCGGGAACGGGTTGACAGAAGCACAGGCGGCGTACGATTTTTTGTAAAGTGGTGGTGGTGGCCTCGGGCTACTGCCATCGAGGCGAAGCAGCTTATGGCGAATTCATTGTTGACACCACCACCGCAGGTCGATCCCGATAAAAAGGCCCCGACGCTCCACCCCGCTGCCGAGGCTCCTCACCTGAACGAGGAAACCGACGGCTCGATGTGGACGTCGCTGATCGCGAACCTTCGCGACGCTTTCAGCAAGAGCAATGAAGAGCCGCTCGAACTCCAATCGAAACCGCGTCCAACGCCCTCATCATCAGAGAAGAGGGAGTCCTCACTTCGCTCTGGGCCAGCGTTCGCGACGTCTTCTTCCCGGTAAAACTCCCACCGCTCGTACTTGAGTCGAAGCCGATCGCCGTTGTCGACCGCATGAAGACGAAGCAGAACCCTGCGGCCACAGGCTCTGCCATCGCGATCTACGCGCTGATTATTCTCTTCATCTTCTGGCTGATCCAAAAGCACGTGCAGTTCGCCGCGCCGGTCAAGCAGATGCAGATTACGGAACTCAACATTCCGCCACAGGCGCCTCCCAGGGCCGACAAGATGGGTGGTGGAGGTGGCCAGCGCGGCCCCACTCCCGTAACCAAAGGTACCCCGCCCAAGTTCGCCGACACCCAGATCGTCCCGCCCAATAAACCTCCGCTCATCGAGCCGAAGATCCACATCGAGCCCACCATCGAGGTCCAGCAGGACGTCAAGATGGCCAGCAGCATCCCGCAGATCGGCATCGCCAGCTCTCCGCTTGTGGGCATGTCGATGGGCAACGGCTCGGGCACCGGCCTCGGTTCGGGTAACGGTTCAGGACTTGGACCCGGCTCCGGCGGCAACACCGGTGGCGGCCCAAGGACGCATCGGCGGCGGCGTCTCAGCGCCCATCCTCATCTACTCGGTGGAACCCGAGTTCTCCGAAGAGGCTCGCAAGGCCAAGGTTGCCGGAAACGTCCTCGTGAATCTGTGGGTCGACACCAGCGGAAATCCCAGTCACGTCCGCGTCATCCGCGGCGTCGGCATGGGCCTGGACGAGAAGGCGCTCGAGGCCGTCCGCCAGTATCGCTTCAAGCCCGCCATGGAAAACGGTCATCCCGTCCTCGTGGAGCTGAACGTCGAAGTCAACTTCCAGATCTTCTAACCCGGCCTTCAAGAATAAAAAGGGCCCGCGCTGATTGCGGGCTCTTCTCATTGCGCCTGCAGTCTCGGGAGACGCCGTCAGGCAGGCTGCAGCGTTGCGTGCGAAGGTGTCCGCGGCGGCGAAGCAACCAGCCTCGCATCGGGGGCCGACTTCAGGCTGAATCGATCGACCTGCTGCTCCAGCGTCACCGCCGTCGTTCGCAGCGACTCGATCCCCGCCGCCGTCGTCGCCATCTCGGTCAGATTCTCGTGGCTCAAAGAGTGGATGGAGTCCAGGCTGGCGCTTGACTGATCCGCCGCTGCAGCCTGCTGTGACGCCGCAATCGCAATCTGGGCGATCATCCGGTCCACGCGCTCCGCCATCCCGATAATCCGCTCCAGCGCCTCGCCCGCCTGGTTGGTCGTAACCACACCCTGCTCCACCGTTCCCGTGCCGCTCTGCATGCTCGCAATGGCCGTGCGGGTGCGGTCCTGAATCCCCTGGATCATCGTCGCAATCTCGCCTGTAGCCTGCGCGGTCGACTCAGCCAGCCGCCGCACTTCGCCCGCCACTACGGCAAACCCCCGCCCCTGGTCGCCCGCACGAGCAGCTTCAATCGCAGCATTCAGAGCCAGAAGGTTCGTCTTCCGGGCGATCTCATCGATCACCGTCACAATCTGCGAGATGCGCCGCGAATCATCGCCCAGCAACCCAACCGTAGCCGAGGTCTCGCTCACCGCCGTGGCAATCGAATGCATACTGCCCAGCACCTGCTTCACAATCGTGCCGCCCTCGCGAGCGGTCTCCGCGGCAGAGCGAGCCGTCTCCGCAGCCGACTGCGTATGCCGCGAAACCTCCGCAATCGACGCCGACATCTCCTGCATTGCGGTCGCGGCCTGCTGCGTCTGCTGACTCTGCTGGTCCATACGGCGATGAATCTGGTCGCCGGCGGTCTGCATAGACGCCGCACTCCCCGTCAGCGAACCCGCCGTATGCACCACCGTGCCGATGATGCCCGACAGATTCGCCTGCATCTTCTCCATCGCATTAGCGAGTGCACCAGTCTGGTCGTTGGTGCGCAACTCAAGCGGCTGGCCGCTCAGGTCGCCCGCAGCAATGGCATCCGCGCGGTGCATCACCAGGCCCAGCGCATAACTCACCCGCCGTCCCAGATAAACCGAAACCGAAATTCCGATCAAAGAGGCGAACAGTGTCCCCAGCCAGAGAACCGCGAGCGTGTGGTGGTTCGCCGCGCGAAGCTGCTCCTGCTCCTGATTCGCAAACTGCGTCTGCGACTGCGCCATATCGCTCGTCGTGTCAATCAGCGTCTTGGCGAGCGGCAGAATCTGGTTCTGCAGCGTGTCGTAAGCCTGCGCCGACCCTGCGAGGTCTTCGACTCATTCAGCGTCTCGACCTTTTCCTCCAGCATCTTCAGTTTTGCCAGGTCGGCCTCCAACGAGTTCAACCGCGCTGCATCGGGGCCGAGATCGAAGTGTGTGCTCTCCTGGCGCAGTCTCGCCACTGACGACTCCGCCTGCTCAAATTGCGCATGGCGTGCTGCCCGGAACGCCACCGACGTGTTCGGGTCAATGCCGAAGAGCATGTACGACTCGAGCGAGCGAATCGTGTCGGTGAAGTGAGAGTGCGCGTCGCCGCTCGCCAGAATGACCGGAATCCGGTTCTCCGTAACCATGTTTGAAAGGCTGTTCGCCTCTCCGATGTAGCGGTGGGCGATGCTCGCGCTGAGCACCAGCGTGGCGACGATGGCGCCGGTCTGCAGAAACATCTTCGTTTGCAGTTGCATTGGGACCTCAAAAAAACAGGTTAGGAAAATAGTGAGGGCGGGTCGCGAGATTACTGGCCGGTGAGGTTGAAGCTGACCTCGACCTCGGTCTCCGACGACTCGGGGTTCGGGGCAAAGCGCCAGTGCATGACCGCTTCCTGCGCGGCGAGAACCAGCAGCGCATGGCCCGATTCCACCTTCGTCGAAGAGACCGAACCATCCGGCTGAATCGTCACCAGCAGAACGACCTTGCCGCCCACGTGCATCCGCTTGGCCAACTCGGGATAGGTCGGCGCAACGCGCGACACAATGGCCCGGTGAACGTCACTGGCCGCGTATGCGGTGCTGACACAGAGAGCAACGCTTCCAGCAAGAAGAAAGACGCGAGGAGCGAAGTTGAATGGCCAAGGGGAAACCTCCGGGATACAGAGGCTCTATCGGCACATCCGCACCCCCCTTTAGTTGTCGGAGTAAGTCCTGGCAGTTGTCTTTGCCTGTTCTATTTCAACCCACCCATAAACTCGTTGCGTCTTCGCTCTCACGCACGGGTGGGAATGTAAACCTTCCCTGGCCAATTTCTCTTGAGAGAATACCTACCCCCGAGCCAGAACCGGCGCCCCAATCTCCGCAAACGTAAGATTCCCCGCCGAACTCCCCGTCCGCTGCTTCCAGTCCAGAAACAGCTTCCCATAGCTATCCGTAAGGCAAACCCCGTGGCTCACGCCCAGTAGCTCGAGCGTGCGGTCGATCCAGTCCGTCGGCCCTTCCAGCTCCGCATAGGTTCCGATAGGCGTCTCATCGATGACCAGGTGCGCCGTCGTCCCAGCCTCCAGCGAAAACGACCACTCCGTGCGGTACTTCTCATAGACGAAGACCGGATCGTAGCCCATCTGGTGAAAGATTTCTGCCAACGCCGCGCCTTCGGCGACCATAGTCTCGGTCTCGATGCGGATCTTGTAGCGCGTCGTGTCAACAGGTTCCTGGTTGGACAGGCGCTTATGGGTGACTGTGCAGAGGTGGCCATACTGCCGGATGCGAAGAATCTCGCGGCGCAGGCGCAATTCACGCGCAGGCGTGTCGTACAGGGTGTTTTGCTCAAAAGTGCGTGCCGTCACCAACTGGAAGCCGAGTTCCGGAAGGCGATTCTGTAACGCGTTGGGATCGGCAACGGGGAACTTGAGTTCGATTTCAGCAGCCTGCATGGGTCGAAGTATACGGCGTCAAACGCGACCCGCAACGATAGGATGGAAAGATATGTTCGGTGGAAAAACGGAACAATTATCGGGCGAAGCCGGCCTCCTGCGTGCCGCAGAGCTGTTACGAAACGGCGGCACCGTCGCCTTCCCCACCGAGACTGTCTACGGCCTTGGCGCCAACGCGCTTGATCCCGAGGCAGTTGCGAAGATCTTCGACGCAAAAGAGCGCCCATCCTGGGACCCGGTGATCGTCCACATCTGCGACCGCAACATGCTGAATCGGGTCGCCGACATCTCGCCAGCCCTCGCCGAAAAGAACCGAGAACCTCATCGCCGCCTTCTGGCCCGGCCCCCTGACCCTCCTCCTCCCGCGAACCGCCGCCGTCCCCGACTCCGTCACCGCCGGAAGGCCGTTGGTTGGAGTCCGCATGCCCGCCCACCCCCTCGCGCTCGAGCTCATCCGCCGCTCCGGCGTCCCCATAGCCGCCCCCAGCGCCAACCGATTCGGCAGAACAAGCCCGACGACCAAGGATCATGTTTTGAGTGACCTGGAAGGTAGAATCGATGCAATACTTGATGGTGGCCCCACATCAGTCGGCGTAGAGTCCACCGTCCTCGACGTCACATCCATGACCATCTTCCGTCCCGGTGCCGTCACCGCCGAAATGATCGCCGCCGTCGCAGGCGAGGTCCGTATCTTTCAGGACATCGCCTCGCAGCCCAGCGCCGCAACCCCTCCCGAAAGTCTGCCATCCCCCGGAGTAGGCCTCCGCCACTACGCTCCCCGCGCCCGCCTGATCCTCATCGACGTCCCCGCCGGCATCGACCCTCGCGAGACCCTCCGGAACGCCGTCGGCTCTTTGAATCTCCCAACCGACAACCTGGGCCTCATGCTCCCCGATGGCTGGTACGCCCCTGACGATGCCCACACTTACTCCTGGGGCCCATGGGACGACAAAGACACCCTCGCCCGCCGCCTCTTCGCCGGAATGCGAGCCCTCGACGAAGCCGGGGTCGACATCATCCTATGCCCCTTGCCTCCCGAAGACGGAGTAGGCCTCGCCCTGCGCGATCGCCTCCGCAAAGCCGCCCGCACAAAATAAATCTTCCCTCGTTTATTACCGCCCCGAAGTCGCCAACTGCCCCGCAAACGCATCCAGCGAAAGCGACCGCAGCAGATTCCGCCGCATCCCGCTTTGCACCTGGTCCAGCCCGCGCGATGCCCCCTCAATCCATTCAAAACTCAACACTCGGCCCCAGGCGCTCCAGTTCCGCCCGAAGGTCCGTATTCCGAATCAGCTCCGGCGTACCCGCCCCCAAGTAGCAACAGATCCTCCAGCAGAAGCGCCAGACTCCGCAGCAGCACCGAAGTCTTTTGCTGCCCCTCTGCTCCCGCGCGATACGTCTCCGTCATCTTGAACAGCGCGGTATGGTCAGGCTCCTGCGCCGCATTCCGAATCATCAACAGAGCATCCGCCCGCGCCGCAGTATAAGCCGCCAAATCAAACCCCAGCGCCTTACCCGCCGCTCCCTGCGCCAGCCGCGCAATCAGCGTGCGCTGCGCCGGGGGAACATCCGGCCGCCGATCCGCCAGCAGCATCTCGATCTCTTCCACCGGCAGCGCACCCAGCCGAACCATCGCACACCGCGACCGAATCGTAGGCAGCAACTCACCCGGATTCTCCGCCAGCAAAATCAAATGCACCGTCGCCGGAGGCTCTTCCAGCACCTTCAGCAGCGAGTTCGCCGCTTCTTTCATAAAATTAGCCGCGGTAAGGATGAAAATCTTCTTCGGCGCCTCCGCCGGCAGATAGTGCGAGCTATGAATCACCGTCCTTACCTGCCCCAGCTTGATCAGCAACTGCGGAGGGTCCGGCGGAACGATCAGCACATCAGGATGCGGCTGAATCAGAACGCGCGTGTCTTTCTTGTCCACCTCGCGCAGCTCCTCACGCGCAGCGACAGCCTTATCCACCTCTTCGTCGAGATTGGCCGCCGAAGCAATCCGCGTGCAGTTGCGGCACACCCCGCAGAAGCTCGCCAGCGACTGCCCATTCGACCACAGATCCCGCGGCTGCCGCTCACACTCCACCGCCATCGCAAGCATCAGCGCCAGCGTGTACTTTCCCGCGCCATTCGGCCCCGCAAGAATCAGCGAGTGCGGCAGCCGCCCAGCGGCAATCGCCGTGCGCAGATGCTCAATCGCGGCGCCATTGCCGATGAAGTCATTGAAGGTTGCAGGAAGCGGAGGCACGCTTAACATGATACGGCTTCAGCAGCCGGCCGGCTCATTGCCCATACGTCGCATTCGACCCATGCTTGCGATGGTAGTGCCGGTTGAGCAGCGCCTGCGAAACTCCGCCGCACTCCGCATTCAGCGTCAGGGTCCGGAAAGCCATGCGGGCCACGGCCTCCAGCACAACTGCATTGTGCGCGGCGCGGTATGGGTCGCTGCCCCAGCAGAAGGGGGCGTGCCCGTTCACCAGGCAAGCGGGCACCGCAACCGGATCGATCCCATACTCTTTGAAGTGACGCACAATGGCGAGCCCGGTCTCATACACGTAGCGCCCTTCGACGGCCTCATCGGTCAGCGGTGCAGTCACTGGGACCGGCCCATGAAAGTAGTCCGCGTGAGTTGTCCCCAGCGGCGGAATTGACAGCCCCGCCTGCGCGAAGCTGGTCGCAAACTCCGAGTGCGTGTGCACCACCGCGCCAATCGAAGGGAACTCCCGATAGAGCAGCGTATGCGTATCGAGATCGGACGATGGCTTCAGCTTCCCGTCGACTTGCCTGCCGTGGAGGTCGGTGACGACCATCAATTCAGGTGTCAGCTCTCCATAGTCGACGCCGGACGGCTTAATCACAACAAGCCCCTGTTCGCGATCCACCCCGCTCGCATTGCCGAAGGTGTAGAGAACCAGCCCGCGCTTGACGAGCTCCAGGTTGGCTTCGAGGACCGATTTGCGCAGTTCTTTGAGCAGCATGATGTATCTCCGTGCGGGAGCCGAGACTCCTTTACCGCGCCGCTTGAGTTTAGAACGAAACTGGCAAGGTTTGCCGTTCCTTCGTGCTAGCGCGAGCCAACTCCAGCAGCTGGATCGTTCGGTAACCGTCCTCCGGGGTGACCGCAAGCTCGGCCGTCCCATTGATCGCGTCGCGAACATTCGCATAGTAAAGCCGGTAGTCGCCCAACTCCGTCGCAACCTTGGTCTGCTTCAAGTTCATCGGATCGGCCGGCACAGGCGCGACCGTCAAAGTACCCCATTGGGATTCCGGTTCGGCAAGCCATTCTCCTTCGCCTATGCGTGGCACCCTGGCTCCGCCCACCAACGCCGGCTCCTGCGGATCGAGCCCGTATTTCTTATAGCTCCCGCGCGTTCCGTGCAGCAAAAATCGCGGCGCCGCATCCGCAGCCAGCATGCTCGAGCGGCAGTGCGCCCGCAGCCGCGGATATTCGAGCGTAATGTCGAACGCATCTTCGATCTCCGTGAAATCTCGATCGCGGCGAACACTGGCCGTAATCCCCTCGGGTGGCCCGAACAGCGCCAGCGCCTGGTCGACGAGGTGCGGACCAAGATCCATCAGCAGGCCATTGGCGGCATTCGCACCTTCTTTCCACGTATTCTCGCGCGGCAGCGGCCGGAAGCGGTCGAAGTGCGATTCATAGGTCACAAGGCGCCCAACCGCCTCCTCGGCGATCAGCTGTTCCACCGTCCGAAAGTCGCCATCCCACCGCCGATTGTGAAACGGAGCCAGCACCACGCCCTGTCTCTCCGCGAGCACTTTCAACTCCAGCGCCTCTTCGCTCGTTGCTGCAAACGGCTTGTCGATGACTACATGTTTGCCCGCCTGAAGAGCCATCTTCGCCAGCGCAAAATGGGTCTCGTTCGGCGTGCCGACGACAACCATCTGAATGGCTGGATCTCTCAGCGCCTCGTCGACCGTGCGCAGAATTCGCGCCGAAGGGTAAGCCTTTGCGGCCTGGTCGCCCTTGCGCTGAACAATCGCCTCCAGCCGCAGGCCCGGTACCGCGCTGACAAATGGCGCATGAAAGACCTGCCCGGCAAGCCCGAATCCGATAACCGCAACCCCAATCTCCCGACTCATCAACCCCTCGCAATCTCACGTAGCGCCGGGTAGATCCGGCGATATCTCTTATACCCTTCGTTCATGACGTCGGCGTGTTTTGGCGTAATTGTCTCCGCCACCCGCACAGTCGCGGCACAGGCCGCTTCGACCGAAGGCCACACTCCAATTCCAGTCCCCGCCAGCAGAGCAGCGCCGAAGGCTCCGCCCTCTTCAGCTTCCAGCAACTCCACCGGATGGCCATACACGTCGGCCTGAATCTGCCGCCAGAGCGGTCCGCGCGCGCCGCCCCCGCCCAGTCGAATCGCCTTGATCGGCACGCCAAGCTCCTCGAACAACGTAAAGGTGTCTCGCAGACTATAGGCCACTCCCTCAAGGATCGCGCGGACAAAATGCCCTTGTACGTGGGATGCCGTGATGCCGACAAACGCTGCGCGAGCCTCCGGATCGAGATGCGGGGTGCGCTCACCAAAAAGATACGGCGCCCACATCAGTCCATCAGAGCCAGCCGGAACCTCTGCGGCCAGCGCGGTCAACTGCTCATAACTCGTGCCCGGCGCAAAGGTATCGCGGAAGTAGCGAAGGCTCAGCCCCGCTCCATTCGTCACGCCCATCACGTGCCAGACCCCCGGCGCTGCGTGGCAGAAGGTGTGGAGACGCCCCAGGCGATCCTTCGTAGGCGCATCCGTCGCAGCAAAGACAACGCCGCTCGTCCCGATCGTCGCCGAAACCGAGCCCGGAGCAAGTATCCCCATGCCCACTGCTCCCGCGCCCTGGTCGCCCGCGCCCGCCGCTACCGGAGTTCCTTGCGCAAGGCCGGTCGCACCAGCCCCCGACGCGCTGATGTGTGCGCAGATCTCCGGGCCCTTCAAAGAGCCGCGGCAGCCAGCTCATCGGAATACCTGCTGCCTCGGCGACCTCCGCAGACCATCGCCGGTGCGTGACGTCAAGAAGCAGCGTTCCGCTCGCCTCCTGCATATCCATCGCGAACTCGCCGGTCAGCCGGTAGCGAACATAGTCCTTCGGGCAGAGAACATGCGCGATCCTCGCGAAGATCTCGGGCTGATGGTCGCGGACCCACAGCAGCTTTGTCAGGGTAAAGTTCGGCAGCGCAGGGTTGCAGGTCAGTTCGATCAGCCGCTCGAAGCCAATCTTCTCCGTCAGCCAGTCGCACTGGGGCTGAGTCCGCTGATCGCACCAGATCAGCGCGGGCCGCAACACGTTGCCGTCGGCGTCGAGCATCACGCAGCCATGCATCTGGCCGGTCAACCCCACCGCTTCAATCTCGGCGCCCGGTAAGCTCGGTAGCGGCCATGGCTCCCGTAATGGCCTCCCGTGCGGCGCGCCACCAATCCTCGGGGTCCTGCTCGGCCCATCCGATATGTTCGGAGTGGATGGGCGCATGTTCGCTGGCGAACGAGGCCAGCACCTTGCCTGCCCGGTCAATCAGTACCGCCCGCGTTCCTCCGGTCCCGACATCGATCCCTAACAGCATCTTTTTGCCCTCATAACATCAAATTCCGACCCATCCGGGTGATCTTTGAGTGTAACCAACACAACTTTTGAAGATTTTCGACAGCCCGGGGCATCCTATTTTGTGGCAAGACATTTATGGCAAAGCGGATACGCTCCTGTTTGTACCGCACTTTCCATAAACTAGTCGAAGTTCTCCTAATAATGCAGGTTAAGGTTAAGACCATGAGTCAAAAGAAAATAGCGCATCGCGTCAAAGCGATGCTTTGGGCCGCGGGTTTGTGCCTGTTCCTGGCAGCGGGCAGGCATGGGGATACGGACAGGCAGCCGGCCCGACCCAGCAGAAGGAGCCCAGCGGACCGGCAACAGCCCCTTACAGCTCTCCGGTTGCGAATGCGCAGCAACAGCTGTATAACGCCTCCGGGCAGAACGGCGCGCAACCCACGCAGGACTCCTTCAACGGCTCTGTCGTCGCCGGCAAGGCGACCGAACGGCGTCATGGACCTGTCGCTCGACGACGCGATCCAGCGTGGTCTGCGCCAGAACCTGGGCCTGATCCTGCAGACCTCTACTGTGAAGAACGCCAACGGACAACGCCTCGAAGAGCTGCAGGCGCTTCTGCCCACCGTCACCGCTGACGCCAGCATCGAGGTCCAGCAGATCAACCTCGCGGCTTATGGCATAAAGTTTCCCGGGTTGAATCCGATCGTCGGGCCGTTTCAGGTCGTGGACTTTCGCGCCTACCTGACCCAGAACCTCGTCAATGTCTCTGCGCTCAAGAACTACATCGCCGCAAAACATAACTTTGAGGGCGCGAAGCTGACCGCCGAGGATGCCCGCGAACTTGTGGTGCTGACCGTGGGCAATGCCTATCTGCTCTGCATCGCCGACGACGCCCGCATCGAAGCTGTCACCTCCGAGCTGGCCACCTCGAAGATGTCGCTCGATCAGGCGATCGCCGCTCACGATGCCGGCACCAGCCCCAGACTCGATGTGCTGCGGGCCCAGGTGGACTACCAGAACGAGCAGCAGAGCCTGATCTCCGCAAAGAACAGCCTCGAGAAAGACAAGCTGGCGCTGGCGCGCACCATCGGCCTTCCGCTGGATCAGGAGTTTCGTCTGACGGACCGCGTGCCCTTCGCAGCGCTCGACAAGATCGATCCGCAACGTCGCTTTCCAGCAGGCGCTGAAGGCTCGCAAAGACCTCGCAGCCTACGCCGAGCAGGTCGAACGGCGAAGCAGAGAAGACCTCGGCGTAGGCGTACCGGTATCCCGTGGTCAGCGCAGCAGGCGACTACGGCGACATCGGCACCACGCCCGGCCACTCCCACGGAACCTTCTCGGCGACCGGCCAGATCAGCGTGCCCGTCCTGCAGATAGCTAAGACCAGGGGCCAGATTGAAGTCGCCGATGCGCAGCTGGAGCAGTCCAAGGCGAAGCTCTCTGACCAGATCCAGCAGGTCAACCAGGATATTCGCGACAGCCTGCTGGATATCCAGTCGGCGGCCAAGCTGGTCGAAGCGACCCACTCGAATGTCGATCTCGCGAACGAGGCCCTTAGCGAGGCGCAGCAGCGCTTCCACGCCGGCGTCTCGGACAACCTGCCCGTGTCGCAGGCGCAGTCGCAGACCGAACAGGCCAACGATCAGTACATCAGCGCGCTGTATCAGCACAACGTCGCCAAGCTCGCGCTTGGCCCGTGCGCTGGGCGTGGCGCAGACAAACTACAAAGACTATCTCGGAGGAAAGTAACGTGGCAGACGCAAGCGGAACACCCAGACACAACGACCACAGCGACCACGACTGCGGTACAGGAAGAGGCACCGGCGAAGAAGTCCGGCCGCAAGTTCATCGTCATCGCGGTCGATCGTCTTCTGCTCGTCATCGGCGCGGGCCTCTTCTACTGGCGCTCCACCTTCACCGAGAGCACGGACGATGCGCAGGTCGACGGCGACCTGTATCAGGTGAGCTCGCGCGTCACCGGCCAGGTGATCAAGGTCTACGTCGAGGACAACCAGAAGGTGAAAGCCGGCGACCCGCATCGCCGAGATCGACCCGAAGGACTACCAGGTCGCGGTCGAGCAGGCCCAGGCCAACCTGGCCAGCGCCCAGGCGTCGGCCATTCAGGCCGACTGTCAACGTGCCGATTACCAGCGTCAACGTCGAGCACCAGCGTCGACACCACCGGCTCCGACGTCCAGGGCTCCACCGCTGCCGTCGCCAGGCGCAGCAAGCAGGAGCAGGCCGCCCAGGCCCGCGTCGACCAGGCCAAGGCCAACGCCGTCAAGTCGCAGCTCGACGTCGACCGCTACACCCCGCTCGTCCAGAAGGACGTCATCTCCAAGCAGCAGTTCGACGCTGCAGTGGCGCAGCGACGCCGCCAACCAGGCCGCCGTGCTCGAGGCCGAAGCCAACGTCATCGCCAGCCAGGCGCAGGTCACCGAGGCCATCCAGAAGCTCTCCCAGTCGCGCTATCAGGCGGCTGCAGTCCATCAAGAACGGCCCCGAGCAGGTCCAGCGCTCAGCAGGCCAAGGCCAAGCCGCCGCTGGCTGACGTCAAGCAGGCCCAGGCCAAAGTCGATCAGGCCATGCTCAACCTCTGCTACACCCATGTCACTGCCCCCGACGGCCGGCATCGTCAACAAGAAGAACGTCCAGGTCGGCGCCAACCTGCAGCATCGGCCAGGACCTCCTGACCATCATCCCCCTCACCAATCTCTGGGTGACCGCCAACTTCAAGGAGACCCAGCTCGACAGATGCGTCCCGGCCAGGACGTCGTCATCAAGGTCGACGCGCTGGGTGGCCGCAAGTTCCACGGCAAAGTCACGCAGATCGGCGGAGCCACCGGCTCGCGGCTCTCGCCTCTTCCCGCCGGAGAACGCTACCGGCAACTACGTCAAAGTCGTCCAGCGCATTCCCGTCCGCATCGACTTCACTCCAGAGCCTGCAAGCAGGAGAACAGCGACTCGCTCTGCGGCCCGGCATGTCTCGTCACCCCGGACGTCGAGGTCAAGTAAGTCAAATCGACGAAATGTCTCCTGATTAATCGAAGATCGCCTCCTGATCTGCGAAGGCGGATAGTCGTAACTTTTAGTTCGAACCGACACAGCCCGGCGCATCGAAGCGTTCGGGCCTGTGTATCTTTAAGGCTGGGCCGCATCCAATTCGCAGTTCCCTGGTCATCTATAACGATCGTTGGATTCTCCCATGCCGATCGCGATCGTCTTCTTCATCCATTACGCGTATCTGCTCATCTTCCTCTGGGTTCTGGTGGAGCAGATCGGCATTCCCATTCCCAGCATCCCGGTGCTGCTCACTGCCGGCACGCTCAGCGCCACCCATCGCGTCAGCCATCCTCTACGTCACTGCTCGCGATGCTGGTCGCTTGCCTCATCGCCGACTACCATCTGGTACGCCCTCGGCCGCCGCTACGGCAACAGCGTCCTCAAGCTGCTCTGCCGGCTCTCGTTTGAAGCCTCCACCTGCGTCACCAAGACCGAGGGCTACTTCACCCGCCGCGGCGCCGGTCACACTGCTCTTCGCGAAGTTCGTCCCCGGGCTCAGCACCGTCGCGGCTCCCATCGCCGGCCAGACCGGCATGTCCTACCCGCGCTTCCTCGCCTGGGACCTCGCCGGCTCGCTCATCTGGGGCGAGACCTTCATCCTCGCCGGCCGCTTCTTCGGAGATCTCGCCAAAGCGAGCGCGCCCTTCTTCGCACTGGCTCGGCCACTTCGCCTTCTTCATCTTCGTCCTGATGGTGCTCGGCTTCGTCGGCGCACCGTATCTGGAAGCAGCGCAAGTTCCTCCAGCAGGTCCGCGCGCATGCGCCTCGAGCCCGCCGAGCTCAAGGAGATGCTCGACGACGCCGAGCAGCACGGAACCACCCCGCCCTTCATCGTCGACCTCCGCCACCCGCTCGACTACCTGCCCGACCCGCGCGTCCTCCCCGGCGCCCTCCGCATCGGCCCCAACGAGCTCAAGCAGCACAGCGAGATCATCCCGCGCGACCGCGACGTCATCCTCTACTGCACCTGCCCCAGCGAAGAGACCAGCGCCAAGCTCGCCCTGCAACTCCACAAGATGGGCATCTACCGCGTCCGCCCCCTCCGCGGAGGCTTCGACGGCTGGAAGCAGGCCGGCTACCCGCTCGTGCGACTACATGACTAACCACGACGCAGCGCAGAGCCGTCCAGCAGATCCTGCAGCAGACCCGGCCAGCCTCTCGTCCAGTCAAGCCAAGTTCCCCAGTGATCTGAACCTCGGTTGCAGTTCGCTGCCGATCTGATGTTGCTCCATGATCTCGCTTCTAAGACACGTCATCCCGGCCGGAGGCGGCGTCTCTTGCCGCCGTAGTGCACGGACCCGCATGCTTTGCATTGGTACTCTCCTGAATAGCGCTGGTCCTCATCCTCCAATCGAAAATTCACCGTAATCGTCGTCTGCACCTCTGTCGGCTCGCCATTCAGCCGATACGGCCGATACCGCGCCTCGCGAATCGCCTCGAACGCCGCCGCTCTGCAGCATCATCCGGCCCGCTCACAACATGCAGGCTCTCGATCGCTCCCGCCTTCGAGATCACTGCCTCCACCACCACCGCCCCTGCGACCCCCGCCGCCTTCGCAATCGCCGGATACACCGGCCGAATCGGAGCCAGCAGCATCCCCTCCGACACCCCCGTACGAAACTCGCAGCGGCCCATCTTGAGGCTGCAGCAGCCACAACCGACACGGCCGGACCATGCCCGTTGCCAGTACCGCAGCCCCACAGGCATCCCATCGGCCACTCATCCCGTCGCCAATCTGGTCAAGTCGCGCGGCGCGTCGTTCATGGCCGGTCTCTGTTCTCGAGGCTGCGGTAATCGTCAGCCATCGAGCGTCTCGGCTCGGCAGGCATCGAAGCCTGCTTGACGCACAGCACCCCGAAGGCGCTCGCACTGTCTCGACCAGCGTCATCGGCAGGCTTCGGCATCAGTGGCAACGACACCTGCGGCGCGTCCACATCGAAACGGCAGCCCCTCCGGATGCAACAGCGGCAACGCAATCACCACCGCCGCCAGTGCCACCTGCAATGCGGCGGAAGCCACCGCCGTCCACCGCTTCTCCGCCGAAACCACCGCAACCCGCGACTCAACCAGACTTCCTCAAACATAGAGGCACCCTCCGAAATCGATCTCGAGGTGCGCATCCAGCGAGGAATGCGTCCATCTACTCCGTTAGACACCAGAGCCGCAGCGATGTTCCCAGCTCGTGTGACATGAAACGAGTCATGCCAGTCACCATCCGACTGCCGAACCGTGCCGACATCCCCACAATGGCATCCATCCGCGTCTGCAATCGGGACTGAGCAGTATTGGCACGTCGCATCACCCTTACCTTGCCGGAGAACTCCCCCGCAACAGCTCTCGCCGCGCGCACCGCTTCGTCGCTGTCGATGCCGGAGATCATCGGCTTCATCGCCGGCCATCTACCCACCGTTTCCAATGCGACGGAGAGTTGAGTGGATCGACACCATCGAGCAACGCCGCAGACAGGGAATCGCCGCTCGTGCTGCGCACTATCGCCGACTGGTTCGAGCAACAAGGCGCCTTCAAGGTTTGCGTCGACCCGGCAATCCATCGCCGCGCGTTCTACTCCCGTTACGTGCGCAGCCTCTGAACCAACACTGGATGGTCTGGCACGACATCCGCGAATAGCTGCCCTTAATGCACCCCATTTGAGCGAAGATGATCCCAATGCAATAGCACCTCGCATCATCCGTCGCCGATATCCGCCAGCACCTCCGCAGCACTCCGCAACCGCGTCCTCTCCATCGACGTCCTCCGCGGCCTCACCATCGCCCTCATGATCCTCGTCAACGACCCCGGCGACTGGTCCCACACCTACGCCCAACTCGACCACGCCACCTGGAACGGCTTCACCCTCACCGACTTCGTCTTCCCCAACTTCCTCTTCCTCGTCGGCGCCTCCATCATCTTCTCGCTCCAATCCCGCATCGCCCGCGGCGAAAGCCAGCCGCACCCTCGCCCTCCACATCCTCCGCCGCGCCGCCATCATCTTCGCCCTCGACCTCTTCTTCAGCCTCTACCCGCACTTCCACTACACCCACCTCCGCATCTACGGAGTCCTCACCCGCATCGCCCTCTGCTACCTCGTCGCCGGCCTCATCTGTCTCGTCACCCAGCGCGCCCGCACCCTCCTCGCCATCGCCGCCGCGCTCCTCATCGGCTACTGGGCCCTCATGCGCTTCGTCCCCGTCCCCGGCTTCGGCATCCCCACCCACGACATCCCCATCCTCGACCCCGACCGCAACCTCGCCGCCTGGCTCGACCGCGGCATCAACGCCTTCACTCCAGCGCACCCTCCACACCGGCCGCCTCTACAACCACACCCGCGACCCCGAAGGCCTCCTCAGCACCCTCCCCGCCATCGCCACCACGCTCCTCGGCGCAGTCACCGCCCTCTGGCTCCGCAGTCGCAATTCCGACGCTCGAACCGACGTCGGAGCTCTCCCGCAGCGCAGTGCAGATCCCCGCATTGCCTCAGCCACTCAGCAATCGCCCCAGCGCAATGCCTCGTCGGCCTCTTCCTCGCCGGCCTCGTCAGCCTCGCCGCTCGGCCTCCTCTGGAACCTCTGGTTCCCCATCAACAAGAACCTCTGGACCAGCTCCTACGTCCTCTTCGCCGCCGGCTGGCTCGCTCCTCGCCCTCGCCTCTGCTACTGGCTCATCGACATCCGCCACCTCAACGAGACCAAGGCAGGGAAGTGGCTCACCTTCCCCTGGCTCGTCTTCGGCTCCAACGCCATCGCCGCCTTCGTCGTCTCCGAGTTCCTCGTCGAGAACCTGATCTGGATCAAAGTCCCCGACTCCCTCGGACCCAACGGCACAACCCGTCACCGCCTGGTTCTGGGCCTACCACCACCTCTTCGCCCTCCACGGCACCACCAACGATCACCTCCCTCGCCTTCGCCATAGCCTTCGTAGCCGTCTGCTTCATCCCCAACTGGCTCCTCTGGCGCAAACGCATCTTCCTCAAAATCTGACACCGAAGATTGATCTGCGAGCAGGATCTTCTAACTGAGATCTTCTGCCTTTGTCCGTTCAATCCGTTTGATCCGTGTTAAGTTATTGCCTTCGCAAACGGAGCCCGAACCACTCAACTTGACACCAACCCCCTCCCCAACAGGGCTAACACTAATGAAGCCTAACAATGTCCAACCGAAGTCCAGACCTAAAGTATCTCGTTCGAAGACTTTGCACACTTTTGACGGGGAGGGGGTACCTCACCCAGCAGGAGACAGAATTGGCCTACACCGACCTACGCGACTGGATCAAGACAGCTCGAAAAAGCCGGAGAGCTCAAGCGCATCACCGCCGAAGTCTCCCCCGACCTCGAGATGGCCGAGATCGCCGACCGCACCGCCAAACTCGGCCGAGGCACCGCCAAAGCCGGAGGCCCCGCCCTCCTCTTCGAAAACGTCAAAGGCCACCCCGGCGCCAGCGTCCTGATGAACCAGTTCGGCAGCCTCCGCCGCATGCAACTCGCCCTCGAAACCGACTCCCTCGACGCCATCGCCGACCGCATCCGCACCCTCCTCAAACCCGAGACCCCCACCAGCTTCATGGACAAGCTGAAGATGCTCCCCATGCTCGCCGAGGTCGGCAGCTTCTTCCCCAAAGTCATCTCCGCCAAAGACGCCCCCTGCAAGCAGGTCATCCATCGCGGCGCAGACGTCGACCTCCTCAAGCTCCCCGTCCTCAAAACCTGGCCGCAGGACGGCGGCCCCTTCATCACCCTCCCCTGCGTCATCACCCGCGACCCCAAATCCGGCAAGCGCAACGTAGGCATGTACCGCATGCAGGTCTACGACGGCCAGACCACCGGCATGCACTGGCAGCGCCAGAAGGTAGCCGCCGAGCACATGCGCGACCGCCTCCGCGCCACCACACGCCGACCCCACCGGCAACGTAGACCTCATGGCCCTCACCGCCGGAGGCACCAGCCGCCGCCCACATCCCTCGACACCCTCAACCAGACCACCCTCACCAAGATCCGCGAAGACCGCATGGAGGTAGCCGTAGCCATCGGCACCGACCCCGCCACCACCTTCAGCGCCATAGTCCCCGCCCCCCCCGACGTCGAGGAGTACCTCATCTCCGGCTTCCTCCGCCAGAAGCCCCTCGAACTAGTCAAAGCCGAGACCGTCGACCTCGAAGTCCCCGCCAACGCCGAGTACATCCTCGAAGGCTACGTGCAACTCGGCGAACTCCGCACCGAAGGCCCCTTCGGCGACCACACCGGCTTCTACACCATGCAGGAGGACTACCCCGTCTTCCACGTCACCTGCATCACCCACCGCAAAGACCCCATCTACGCCGCCACCATCGTAGGCAAGCCCCCCATGGAAGACGCCTGGATGGGCAAGGCCGTCGAGCGCATCTTCCTCCCGCTCATGCAACTCACCCTCCCCGAGATCGTCGACGTCAACCTCCCCCCCGAGGGCGTCTTCCACAACCTCATGATCGTCGCCATCCAAAAGTCCTACGCCGGCCACGCCCGCAAAGTCATGAACGGCATCTGGGCCATGGGCCAGGCCATGTTCACCAAGTGCATCATCGTCGTCGACGAAGACTGCGACGTGCAGGACCTCGCCGAAGTCACCCTCCGCGTCACCAACAACATCGACCCCGAGCGCGACATCCAGTTCACCCTCGGCCCCATCGACTCGCTCGACCACGCCAGCCGCCTGCCCAACTACGGCAGCAAGATGGGCATCGACGCCACACGCAAATGGGCCGCCGAAGGCTTCACCCGCCCCTGGCCCCCCATGCTCACGATGAAGACCGGAAGTCAAAACAAAGATCGACGCGATCTGGAAAAAACTAGGCATCGAATAATTTCCAATCGCCAAAAAAGTTTCGCTACTCCGCGCTCTTCACCGTAATCGCGCTCAAATTCCGCACCCATCGCTGCGGCTTCTTGTCCCCGCTATCGATCAGCTTCAACTGCCCATCCTCGCCCAGCGACTTACCACCCATGCTGGTCGCGACGATCACAGCCCCGTTGTGCTCCGAGCTCTCAACTTCCGTCACCGAATAAAGCACCCAATACTTGTCCGTCCCCTCAGCGGTCAGATAACTACGCAGCATCTTCCGATGAGTCTCCTGGCTAACCGGCAATCCATACTTCGCCAGCAAATCCCCTAGCAGAACCCCCGAATAAGTCTCATCCATCTTCGTATGTTCGTTGTGGACCGTGATCGTCGTCTGCGGCATGGCCTGCAACTCCGCCACCGTCAGAGTCGTCGCCTTACCATCCACAGTCAGCGTCAGGCTGGTCGAAGGAGCCGCGTGTGTATGCTCCATCCCCTGCGACATCCCAGCCATGGGCGCGGTTTGCGCGTCGCCGTCTGGAGGCATGAATCCCGTCAGCGATAGTCCAATCAGGCACAAGAGAGAAGCAGTAGAGGTTCGCATGGGTTTCAGCCTACCGCGCCTACGTCGTATACTCAAGCTATGTCTATCGTCCGCGACGCAGCCGCCATAGCCAAGGGAATGAGCATCACCCTGAAGGAAGTCTTTCAGCCGACCGAGGTCGAGAACTATCCCGACGGCAAGGGCCCCATGCGCGGCGCCAAATTTCAGGAGCGCTTCCGCGGCAAGCACCAGCTCCAGCGCGACGAGAAGGGCCTCGAAAAGTGCGTCGCCTGTTTCCTCTGCGCCGCCGCCTGCCCCTCGAACTGCATCTACATCGAAGCCGCAGAAAACACCGAAGAAAAGCGCATCTCTTCCGCCGAGCGCTACGCCAAGGTCTACAACATCGACTACAACCGCTGCATCTTCTGCGGCTACTGTGTCGAAGCCTGCCCCACCGACGCCATCACCCACGGTCACGGCTTCGAACTCGCCAGCCTCAACGCCACCAACCTCGTCATGCGCAAGGAAGACCTGCTGGTGCCGATGCCCCAGCTTCCCGACGACATCCTCTCGGACAAGGACAAGGCCGAAATCCTCGCCTGAACATTCAGGGTAAGCGTGGAAACCACCGGCGAGCCTCGATGGCTCGCCGCACTACGATGGACGCGATACTGCACCCCGCAGCGAAGGAGGACATCAAATGGATATGAACAAAGCCAGCCAACATCCTCTGGAGAAGATTCTCGAGAACCGCATCGCCATCATCGACGGAGCTATGGGCACGACTATCCGCACCTACGGCAAGAAAGAGGCCGACATCCGCGGAGAGCGCTTCAAGGATTCGACCAAGGACCTGCTGAACAACGGTGATCTCTTCTCCCTCACGCAGCCGGAGATGATCTGCGACATTCACCGCCGCTTCCTCGAAGCCGGCGCAGACATCATCGAGACCAACACCTTCGGCGCCACCAGCATCACCCAGAGCGAATTCTTCGTCGACGATCCGCGCGAGCACGGCGGCCGCAAAGACCCTGCCTTCTACCAGAAGATCATCGAAGACCCGATGCTCAACGACCTCGCCTGGGAGATCAACGAGAAGATCATCGCAGCAGTGCCGCGAGTGGGCCGATCGCGTAGCCAACGACACAGGTCGTCAACGGTTCGTAGCGGGAGCCATCGGACCGCTGACGGTCTCTCTCTCAAACTCGCCCGATGCCGAAGATGCCGGCTTCCGCGTCGTCACCTTCGATCAGGTGAAGGCCGCCTACGCCCATCAGGTGCGCGCTCTCATCGCCGGCGGCTCCGACCTGCTCCTGGTCGAAACCATCTTCGACTCCCTCAACGCCAAGGCGGCACTTCGTCGCCATCCGCGAGGTCTTCGACGAGGACAAGAAGCAACTCCCGGTAATGATCTCCGCGGCAGTCGGCCGCGGTGGCGAGACACTGATCTCCGCCCAAACCACGGAGGCTTTCTGGAACGCAGTCAAGCACGTCAGGCCGCTCTCAGTCGGCCTCAACTGTTCTCTCGGCCCTGACCTTATGTATCCCTTCCTTGAAGAGCTCTCCGAGAAGGCGGACGTCGCCATCTCGTGCTACCCAAACGCGGGCTTGCCGAATCCTCTCTCCGAGACCGGATTCGATCTGGGCCCGAGCGACATGGCGCGCTTCCTCGGTGGCTTTGCAAAGGACGGCCTCATCAACATCGCCGGCGGCTGCTGCGGCAACACGCCCGAGCACATCGCAGCCATCGCGAAGGCGCTCGAAGGACAGGCTCCGCGCAAACTCGAACGGATCGAGGTCGCAGCGTGAGCGGAACCGAAAGCAAGGCCACTGAGACGAAGCCGCTCCGTCTATCAGGATCACAACCCTTCACCCAGCAGGCTGGCGTCTACATCATGATCGGCGAGCGGACCAACGTCGCCGGTTCGCCAAAGTTCGCGAAGCTCGTCAAGGAAGGAAAATTCGAAGAAGCAGTCAGCGTAGCGCGCCAGCAGGTCGAGAACGGCGCCAACGTCATCGACATCTGCATGGACGAGGGCATGATCGACGGCGTCGCCGCCATGACCCGTTACCTGCAGCTCCTGGCCAGCGAGCCCGAAGTCGCGAAGGTCCCCTTCATGGTCGACTCCTCCAAGTGGGAGGTCATCGAGGCAGGGCTGAAGTGCCTTCAGGGCAAGGGCATCGTCAACTCAATCTCGTTGAAGGAGGGTGAAGAGAAGTTCCGCCACAACGCCGCCAGCCGTGCTGAAATATGGCGCCGCAGTCGTCGTGATGGCCTTCGATGAACAAGGCCAGGCCGCCACCTACGAGGAGAAGATCCGCATCTGCGAGCGCGCCTATCGCATTCTCGTCGACGAAGTCGGATTCCCGCCCGAAGACATCATCTTCGACCCCAACATCCTCACCGTCGCCACCGGCATGGAGGAGCACAACAACTACGCGGTCGACTTCATCAACGCCACGCGCTGGATCAAGGCCAACCTCCCGCACGCGAAGGTCTCGGGCGGCGTCTCGAACATTTCCTTCAGCTTCCGCGGCAACAACAAGGTCCGCGAGGCCATGCACTCCGCCTTTCTCTATCACGCCATCGCCGCCGGCATGGACATGGGAATCGTCAACGCCGGAATGCTCGAGGTCTACGAAGAGATCGAGCCTGAACTGAAGGTGATGGTCGAGGACGTGCTGCTCAATCGCCGTCCCGATGCGACAGAGCGCCTGGTGGACTACGGCGAAACACTGAAGCACGTTGGCGCGGTAGTGAGTGAAAAGAAGGCCGAAGAGTGGCGCAACGGCACGGTCGAAGAGCGCCTCTCACATGCGCTGGTGAAGGGAATCGACGCCTACATCGAGATCGACGCCGAAGAAGCCCGCGTCAAACTCGGCCGCCCTCTTCTCGTCATCGAAGGTCCACTGATGGACGGCATGAGCGTCGTCGGCGATCTCTTCGGAGCCGGAAAGATGTTCCTCCCGCAGGTCGTCAAATCGGCCCGCGTGATGAAGAAGGCAGTGGCACACCTGACGCCCTTCATGGAGGCCGAGAAGGCCGCCATGGTAGCCGCCGGCGAAGTCGTCAGGGCGCAAGGCAAGATCCTCCTCGCCACCGTGAAAGGCGACGTGCACGACATCGGCAAGAACATCGTGGGCGTTGTTCTCGCCTGCAACAACTATGAGGTCATCGACCTCGGCGTGATGGTCTCGTCCGAAAAAATCCTCGAGCGCGCCAAATCAGAGAAGGTAGACCTGATCGGCCTGAGCGGTCTCATCACGCCGTCACTCGACGAGATGGTCCATGTCGCCAAAGAGATGGAGCGTCAGGGCTTCAAACTCCACTCCTGATCGGCGGAGCCACCACCAGCCGCGCCCACACCGCCGTCAAGATCGCCCCACACTACAGCGAGCCCGTCATCCACATCCTCGACGCCAGCCGCGCCGTGCCCGTCACCACCAGTCTTCTCAGCGACGATGGCAAAACTGAATTCGTCGCGCAACATCGCGCCGAGTACGAGCGACTTCGCAAGGCCCACGCCGCGCCGCGCCAGCAAGTCGTTCCCCTCGACACAGCCCGCGCCCGCCGCACCCGCATTGAATGGCGCCCCGAAGACATCCCCACGCCATCCTTCACCGGCATCCGCGTCCTCGACAACTTTCCCCTCGCTACCCTGCGCGAATACATCGACTGGTCGCCTTTCTTCCACACCTGGGGCCTCAAAGGCATCTACCCCCGCATATTCGACCATCCGGAGCAGGGATCACAAGCACGCCAGATCTTCACCGAAGCCAACGCGCTCCTCGATCGCATCATCGAGAAAAAACTCATCACTGCACGCGGCGTCTACGGCTTCTTCCCCGCCAACGCCGTCGGCGACGACATAGCCCTCTATACCGACGCCGCGCGAACCGGGGAACTTGCACGCTTCCACTTCCTCCGCCAACAGGCAAACCGCGAAGGCAACGAACCCTGCCGTTCGCTCTCCGACTTCATCGCTCCGACGGAAACGGCCCTCCCCGACCACATCGGAGCCTTCGCCGTCACCAGCGGCATCGGGCTAAAGGAACTCTGCGATCGTTTCCGCGCGGAAAACGACGACTACAACGCCATCATGGCCGAGGCCATCGCCGACCGCCTCGCCGAAGCCTTCGCCGAATGCCTCCACAAACGCGTCCGCGATGAGTGGGGCTACGGCTGCGCAGAAACCTTCATCCCAGAGGAACTAATCCAGGAGAAGTATCGCGGCATCCGTCCCGCCCCCGGCTACCCGGCGTGCCCCGACCACACGGAGAAGGGCCCGCTCTGGCGTTTGCTCGACGTCGAGACCAACACCGGTATGCAGATCACCGAGTCCTTCGCCATGTGGCCGGGTTCAAGCGTAAGCGGACTCTATTTTGCGCACCCGGAGTCCCGATATTTCTCACTCGGCAAGATCGACCGCGACCAGGTTGACGACTATAGCAAACGCAAAGGAATGACTGTCGCGGAGGTCGAGCGCTGGCTCGGCCAAAACCTCAACTACGACCCTGCCGCCGAGAGCTGAAACCAACCGGAATCATCAACTATTTACAGGCGGCCGCAACCATTGGCGCGATGACCCGAGAACATGCTAAAAAGGCCCATCCCGCTTGCCGTCACAAAACTTTTCCCCGGCAGCGGCGGTGGATAACGCTCTTCAGGTGAAAGTTGGAACAAGCAATGGAAACGCCACAAGCTGGAAGGTACCAAGCGCGTAATTCTTCACATCTGCACCCGGGAAACCATCCGCCCCCTGCGCGACCGCATCCTCACCCTACAGGGCTTTGAGGTCGACTCCACCCTCAGCTATACCGAGGGCCTCTCCATGTTTTGGGGCCGCCAATACGATCTCGTCCTCGTCGACGTCGAAGGCGAAACCGGCGTTCATGACGCCGAGCACCTCTGCTCCGCGATTAAAACCGCCCAACCCGAGCAAACCGTCGCCTTCGTCTGCAATTGGCGTGTCGCTCTCATGACAGATTGCCCCGACGAGATCCTCCGCACCGAGTTCGACCCCGCAGCCTTCGCCCAAGGTGTCCGCGACATAGTCCTGCCCAGCGTTTGAACCTCGCCTCAACTAAGCGGGCACCCCCGACTCGTCCGCCCCGGTCGTCGCATCTGCAGACGGCGCCTTCGCCTTTGCCCCACTCCGAGGAGAGGGCAGCGACCCAGCCATCAGGAACGCACCGATCCAGAAGCTCGCCGCAAACTTCAGATAGTTCTTCATCGAAACCCTCCTGTCGCCCGTACAGTACACCCGCAGCGGCGCAGCCGGGTCGATACAACTTCGGTGTCACCCTTGGCCGTGGGTCACCTCCGATCGTTGAATCAAGAGCATCGCTCAGGGTTGAGACGCGCTATCGACTAAGCACTAATTGCCCTTGTAGATGGTTGAGCGGGTGAAGTCGGTTTTATACCCGATTATCGGGGCTGCCACCAGAATGGCGAGGCCTGCCGCACCCATAGCCCCAGCGCCAGTGTTGCTATTCGTATGTTCAGCCGCCACACCCAGGACGACGCTGGCCGCCCATCCCAGGCCCAATCCGACGAGAGTAGACCGCGTGCGATGAGATATCTTGAGCGCCGTGATCTCCGAGCGCTGGAACGACGTGTCTTTCCCGTTATTGCAGGTAACGCTGTCCGCAGCCACATTCAATAGGACGCAGCGAGTCGTATGTTTACCAACGGTTACGTAAATGGGGGTGCCAACGGGCAATACCTGAACCTTATGCCAGTCGGACCCTTCAGGTGGGTGGCTTACAGCCTGCTGAGCAGGGACGGGCACAGCCACGGCGAACAGGACAAGGGAAACCAGCAATTTCGGCATGACACAGTATGCAGTAATTTCCGGTAATGACTAGATAAATCTTTGAATTCAAACCAAAATGGCCCTGGCCCCTCGGTAGTAGCTTCTACAAACCCATACCGAACTAGTTCTTCATCTCAAGTTGCGGTCACCCGAATGCTGTGGTACAAACAAAGTATTCCAGTCTGCTTCGGCAGATTTGAATTTCATGCAGAGTGGTTGAGGGACGAGCCCTTTGACGCCACGACAACCGGACAGAACAAAGGCGTACCGGTGTCAACTCTCTCCTGCGAGACCCGCAGGGAACATGAGATTCGGAGCATCCAGCCCAAAAGGCCGCCCCGTATTTCAGATTCCCGGACGGCCAACCAAGAGAAAAGTCAAAAAGCTCATCGCTCTTCCTACTCGGAAAGAGCATCATGAATTATTCCTGTAGCCGCTACGAGCTGAAGTGCAACGAGTGCGGCAAGACCTTCGGCAACCAGCCTCTCTCCGCCTGCCCCGACTGCCTCTATCCCCTTGAGCTCAGCTACGACCTGGATTCGGTCCGCGCCATCTTCACCAAAGAAAACATCGCCGCCGGCCCAGCCAACATCTGGCGCTACGCTGCCCTCCTCCCCATCCCCGAAGGTTTTCAGCCTGACCTCCCCGTAGGCTTCACTCCGCTCGTTCGCGCCACCAATCTCGGTAAGCGCATTGGCGCAACCAATCTCCATGTCAAAAACGATGCTGTCTGCTTCCCAACCCTTAGCTTCAAAGATCGCGTCGTCTCCGTTGCTCTCGCGAACGCGCGCAAGTTTGGTTTTGAAACGGTCGGCTGCTCCTCCACCGGCAACCTCGCTAACTCCGTCGCCGCGCAGGCCGCCCGTCTCGGCCTCAAAGCCACTATCCTTGTCCCCGCCGACCTTGAGCCCGCAAAGATTCTCAATACCCAGGTCTATGGTGCGCGCCTCGTTCGCATCGACGGCAACTACGACCACGTCAATCGCCTCTGCACCCAGATCGCCGATGAATACAACTGGGGCTTCGTCAATGTGAACCTCCGTCCTTACTACGCTGAAGGCTCCAAGACCGTCGGCTACGAGATTGCCGAGCAACTAGGATGGCGCTTGCCCGACAACGTCGTCGTGCCCATGGCCGGCGGCTCGCTCATCCGCAAAATTCGCAAGGCCTTCAACGAACTCATCTACCTAGGCCTCGTCGAAGACAAGCCCGTCCGCTTCTTCGGAGCCCAGGCCACCGGCTGCTCGCCCATCTCTACCGCGGTTAAGCTGGGAACTGACGAAGTCATCCCGCAGCGCCCCAACACCATCGCCCGCTCGCTCGCCATAGGCAACCCCGCCGACGGCCCCGCCGCGTCGCGCATGATTCGCGACTCAGGCGGATGGGCGGAAGATGTCTCCGACGTAGAGATCGTCTCCGGCATCCAGGAGCTCGCCGAGACCGAAGGCATCTTCACCGAGACCGCAGGCGGCGTTACCACCGCCGTCACTGCACGCCTCTACGCCGATGGCCGCATCAGGGAAGACCAGACGACGGTCACTTGCATCACCGGCAACGGCCTCAAAACCACCGACGCCATCACCAATAGCTTCACACATCTGGACGCCCGCGCCATCCGTCCGCGCCTCGCCGACTTCGCCACTTACCTCCGCGAACTCGACGGCATCACAGAATCCGAACTCGCCATCGCAGGAGCCAAATAATGTCGATTAAAGTCACCCTACCCACCGCTTTCACCCGCCACACCGATGGCCGCAAACAATTCGACTCCGCTGCCGGCAATCTCCCCGGCCTCCTCGCCGACATCGACCAGACCTTTCCCGCGCTCTCCACGCAAATCAAAGGCGAAGACGGCAAACTTCGCCGCTTCATCAACATCTATGTCAACGACGAAGACATCCGCTTTCTCGGCGGCGAAACCTACGCCTTCCAGGACGGCGACGAGATCATGCTCATCCCCTCCATAGCCGGCGGCAGCCTCTAAATCCCGACAGACCAAGAAGTGTCATCCAGAGCGGAGCCGTTCGCGTCTTCATCATTCGTGGGAGTGAAATCGGCGTCCTTTAGGATAGATCCGTGCAAGCCTACATCGTCGAAGAACCCGGCGGACAATTTCGCAGCGTCGACATTCCACGTCCTGTCCTCAAGCCGAATCAGGTCCTCGTCACGGTCCAAGCCAGCGGCATCAATCCACTCGACACCA
>CAVZGJ010000010.1:0-133708 GCA_963774735.1 uncultured Acidobacteriaceae bacterium
TGATGGAAGTACGCCGCCACCATCGCACTGCGTGGAAATTCCAAAACGAAGGAATCAGCGGCCCTCAGTCGGGAGGCTCCGTGTCTAAAGCTAGAAAAGTCCAATTATAAGCACTTCGATTCTCAACTGTTGACTTCGGGACAATTCACTCATAGGCCATCGGCAAAGGGGGATGGTGAGACTACACTCGACCCTGAGAGGTTCAACAGTGTGGCCGCTGACATTGACTCAGCCTGAAAAATAAGCAGAATGGCAACGCTGATATTGTCTGCCTCCTGTCCCTACTTCTGAATCAAATCCCACGTTACACTGCGAAATTGTGAGAGGCATCTCAAGATGAGATTGAGGCTTTATGTCAAACATCTTTGAAGAGGAATTCAAAAAGGCGAAGGTAACCCCGAACTTCACTGATGCAAAGGGAAAGGTTTTTTTTGAGTCAGCCTCGGCTGATATCAAAGACTCGACGGCCGCGTTGCAAAAGTACAACGATTGTGACCTCAAGCGTCTCTGGAGATGGGGCCGCCCAGCTTGAAGCGGCCTACACTTATCTGGCTCTTAGCTTTGCGATGATGACGAATGGTACCATCCACGTAAACACGATTACAGCGGCAGCGGATACTTTACGTTGCTGGTCACGCTTTTCGCGAAATTGGACAGTTGAACAGAGCTGCCGACGCCTATTGGAGGGCGGGCGTAATCGTCAAACCCAACGAGCTCCTGTTAGGTCGCTAGCCGGGCAAAGTCGTGTTACGCCGAGATTGGCGAAACGGAAAAATCAGATGATATGCATGTCTGGAGTGGAGTGCGCGTCGTCAGATTCCGTCGCAACGAATCCCCGCCAAGGCATTACTTTCGATTGGAGCATTACAAGTGAATATGGGGTTAGCTCAGGACGTTGGTTCTTGTCGGTTGGTGTATTTCTTGGCCTGTTTACAACTGGTTACGAATCGCTTCACAGATTCGGTTATCTAGATTGCTCCCGAGCGTGGACTCCAGTTCTAACCGCCGCTTATATGGCAGTGGTCGTACGACGGCGACCGTTGGCTTGGGGTGATATCTTGCCAATAACTGGCTCTCGAATTGGTGGTAGTTCTGAACATTTTGATTGCCTACGGGCTGTTCGCTATCGGATCAACAATTCTCGGTCGAAAAGGACTTGCTCGATGAGCCATCGAATAACGTCGGCGCGCGGGCATCAATTGGGTCTCCGCAACTTATCTCGCTGCTGTGGGAGCAAATCGCACGGCAGAGAGATAACGGGCAGAATACCTGTTCTCAGCCTCACGGCAGCCCGATAGACATGAACGTGCATCGCCGTCGCAAGATGACGGCGTTGCTCAAGTCTCTGGAGATACCGCAAGCAGGGTTCCACGCCTTCCGGCATTCAACGTTTCACTACTACACGCATTGCGCGTCCCACTGAAGACGATTCAGGAGAGGGCAGGTCATGCTCTCACTGGCGTATTCACGTTGGACGTGTACGGCGGTCAGCCTGAATGGGGACGGAATCTTGAGGCGGCGGATGCTCGGCGCGGAGATTGAGAAGAGCCGTGAACAAGCGTGGCGAAGCTACAAAAGCAAGGCGGAAGTAGATGTTATTGACGGCTTATCTCCGTACAAAGAAAAAGGCTCAGGAGCCACTATCTCCTAAGCCTTTGATTTCATTGGTTGCGGGGGTAGGATTTGAACCTACGACCTTTGGGTTATGAGCCCAACGAGCTACCGGGCTGCTCCACCCCGCTCTATGAATATATCGTTATTAGCGGGTCAGGTCAATTGCGGTAAGCGACAGACTGAGAGGATGTTCGGGCTTGCCTGACAAGGCGCGAAGCGTAACTTTTTTCGAAAAACGGAGTCTGCATTTATAGGATGGATGCGAAGGGATTCGCATCTTCCGCGAGGTTGCGGAGGGAATGTATGGGTCAGTTTTCCTGGATTTTGGAAGGCGTCAGCTGCAGTTCTTTGTCCGCGGGTTGCTGTGGAGCGGCGTTTCGCACGCGCAGACGAAGCCGGCGGCGATGCCGGATGCGCAGATTGAAGCCAATGTGTTGAAGGCGTTAGCGGGTGCGCCGGAGTTGGCGGATCAGACGATCACATCGACTACGGTGTACGGCGTTGTAACGCTGAATGGAACGGTGCGGGATGAGCCTTCGCGGGATCTTGCGGAACATCTGGTGGCGAATACCGTGGGTGTTCAGAAGGTTGTCGATCGGATGGTAGTCAGCTCGTCGCCGGCGCTTTTCGAGCGACTCGCAGCAGGGCGCTCGAACCCGAATCTGCAGTCGGATGGGACGATAGCTCCGCAGAGTGGCGCCCAGACTTCACCTGCGCCGAGCCAGTATCCTGCTCCGCGAGCCAATATCCACGACCTGCCGCCGCAGGGGCAGTATCCTCAGCCTTATCCTGGTCCCTCTAGCCAGTATCCTGGCTCAGCAAAATCCCTATCCGTCTCAACAGGGACAGTATCCTGCTCCACCGAACCAATATCCTGGTCCCCGAGCCAGTATCCTGCACCGCCGCAACAGGGCGGTCAGTATCCACAGACATATCCGTCGCAACAGCGGTATCCACAGCCGTACCCTTCTCAGGCAGGGCAGTATCCGCCGCCTTATCCGGCTCAGCCGGGGCAGTACCCTCCACAGTATGGTCGCAGCCTTATCCTCCGCCGTATCAGCCGCCCTATGTACCTCAAAAGGGTGGGGATGCGGTGGTGGTACCCAGTGGCACAATTCTGCGGGTCCGAATCAATCAGGCCTTGAGCAGCAATAATGCGGTGACGGGAGTACGTTTGATGGGATGGTTCTGAGCAATATTTATGCTGGGAACCAGATTGCGATTCCTCGCGGCGCTACGTTCCAGGGGTGGTGGCGGATGCTCATTCAGCCGGGCAGTTGTCGGGTAGAGGTGAGTTGAAGCTTCAGCTTACGAATGTGACGTTTGGAGGTATGGCCTACCCGATTGCGACGGACTTCTGGTGGGGCCAGGGTCCTGATAAGACAGGGAATACGGTGGGGAACACGATTGGTCTGGCGGGTCTTGGCGCGGTGATTGGCGGTATCGCTGGCGGCGGCGTTGGCGCTGCGGTTGGTGCAGGGGTAGGCGGCGTGGCGGGACTGGGAGTCTCTTCCGCTTCGAAGGTTGGCGAGGCTTCGCTGCCGTCCGAAGCGATCGTGACGTTCCATCTGACTCAGCCGGCTGATGTTACGACGGTCTCGCAGGCGGAGTTAAACCGGCTTGGCGCGGGTATTCCGCAGGCGCCGCAGCAGATGAATCGGCGCTATCCTCCGCCCCTCCGCTATGGGTACCCGTATCCCTATCCTTATTACGGTCCGGGTTACGCCTATCCGCGGTAGATTTTCAGTTTTTTGCAGAAAAAAGTTTGGACGCCCGTAAATGCCGATTGCCTCGGTTTTACGGGCGTTTTTTCGTGGGGGTCTGGGAAAATGTGTGTGTTTTGATGTGGTTTTTTGTGGTGAAGTTGTGGTGTTTTAGTGGTGAATTGCGGTGAGTTGACTGGTGATTTTTTGGCGCTTAAAAAATTTCACTCGATGGAGATTTTTTTTGCGCCGAGTTTCATTTTGGGAATTACTGTTTAGGGCGTCGTCTTCCAATTGTGCGCAACGCGCTGTTAAGCGGATCAAAAAATCCCCACAAAGTGTTTATCGGCCTTCCGGTGATATGTCATCTAAACGGACAGACCCATGTGGGATACTTTGGGAAATGAAATATCAGATATTGTAAATGGAGAGTCAGCATGAGAAGCTCTGTTTGCCCGTCATTACGCCTCCTGGAGATCCTCGTGAAGGATCAAACCCGTCGAAGAGACATACCCACCAAGAAAAGTCGCAGTGAGGTTTGGAGCACAACGGACAGGGTCCAGCTTACTCAAGTTCTAGTCGACCGGCATTTAAGGCTTTGCCCAGTCTGTAACCAAAAGATCGCTAGTGAGGGTGCCCTGGCGAGCTTCAAGAAGGCTTTCTAATGGGCACATTCAGATTGGACTCCAAACACGACCTGGGACTCTTCGATCTTGACATCGAAGAACAACAGGATCAGATCGCTGATCACCTCTTTGGAATGATCGCCAGAAGAGATGGCGGGCCATTCGACCGCACTAAGAGTGCAGCATGGCAACTGGGTTGGGCTGGGATTGAACTCGGAGCTAAAAGGGAGTCACTCTGCTAGATTCCGATTTCAGTCTTCGCACGCCGGAAATGGATCACCATATTACGCAATCTGACTCAACGGACATACCGTGCATCCTCTTGCCACGCATTGGTAACGCAGATGCGGTTAAACCCATCTGCAAGGCTGCGCCAGTTGTGAAAGTAATACAGGAAGGTAATACTCCAGCCCATTGTCTTGTAGAGTGCAAATCAAAGCATTAAAGCCACCCTAACGGTATCCAAGAAGACGAGCCTGAACCAGGGCACACCTTTCGAATTGAGCCCGCCAGTGAGCTTAAGCATGGGAGTGGATGGCAGCTGAAGTGTTACGCTGGCGGCAGTCGCTTAGCAAATTCCACGAGATGCTCTTGTAGTTCGGCTGAACTCGAGGGTGGTATCGCATAAAAGGTGACGACCTTCTCGCCGAGAGGTCTTGCACCGGGGGAGACACCATTTTCCTGCCAGTTCCAGTGGTGCGGGTATCTTTTGGTCCGTGATCTGGCGCTGCGGGAGCCGGTGCCCGATATCGAACCAGCTATCGTAGACGAGCGAATGAACCTGTATCTTTTTGCCTAGCTGCCTCTCTTTCAATCGATGCCGAGTGGTCAGCGGTCCGCATTTTCGCCGAAAGAACCTCTTCGCTCGCGAGGCCGACGAGATCGAGAACGTGGACATCGTTCTCGTAATCGGCGACCCCGATGTCGTTGACTGCAACTCTCGCGTGGGGGTAGTAAGCCGCAAGGAACCGCCCGCAACTGATATTGCTGTGTATAGATCGCCGCCGTCATCTGCTGGGTCGCGGTAGTAGAGAGGAGAAAGCGGCCTGAGAAGGGCCGCACGCGATTAGAAGTAAGCAAAGCTGTCGTCCAGGACTCCAGCCATATGCGACCGAGAGGAAGGGCTGCCGCGATGGCAACCACGGCCAAAGCGATAAGGTGAGGCCTCGTAGCGGAACAGCACACCGATCCCCGCCAATGCAATATGAACTGCCATGGATAGCAGCGCGAGGATGGCAAGGTTATAGGAGATCGACCACCTGCGAAGCCAGTGCGAAAACGCGACACCCAGAAGAAGGTATAACGCAAACAGCAATGGGGGCATCCAATAAGAACCGTCACCTGATGGAGAAAGTGACCGGTCAGAGTTACCTGCGAGACACCCTTGAGCATCACGGAAATCGGAAAGAAATGCCATCCTTTGGCGACACTCAGAACGCCATAGGCCGTCATTGGGATGGCTCCTGCAAGTGCAACGCCGGCGCTGAGGCGAAAGCATTGGCGTAAAGCCAGGAGACCAGCCGCTGCGATCACGAGGAATAGACCCTCATAGCGGGCGAGCGGCAACAGAGAGGCTGAAAGAGAACAGCCACTTACTTGCGGCGCGTTTCTCGATCGCTTCGGCGGCCGCTACCGCAAATGACAGCGTCAGGGTGATGTGCAGCGTACTCCTCCATGCCCAGCGCGGCCATGGTTAGCAGGGCACAGCCGCGATGAGACGTGAGGAGCGCTGGCAACCGGACGGGACTTGGCAATATTGAGCCAGGCGACGACGATAGCTGTGGCCCCGAAGATCAAAGAGATAAGCGGTGGTACCCAAACTACAGGGCCGAGGCAGGAGATAGGGGACCATAAGGAGCAGGTCGAATAGCGGTGAAGAGGTAGACGAAGAAAATGAGTAGGGATGTGACGCCCCATACGCCATACAAGGCGAAATGCTTGGCGATCGCCATCTGGATGTAGGTGTCGTCGAGCGGATAGACGGAGACGAAGCCGGTCGATCGCAGACCGAGGAAACACTGAAAAGTGACGGCTATGAAATAAACGAAGAGCGCGATCGCAATATCGCGCTCGTGTCATTCTGCTTCTTGGCCTCGCGATAATCGGATGCGGCGCAGAGGATCTGATCGTGGCCCTGTTTCGTGGGCCTATCCTGTGCGAACGTAGGTCAATGCATTGAATGACAACGTAGAGCCGGGGGGAGGTCTCGACCGCGGATAGGAGCTGAAAAAGCGGCTCAATTCTTCCTCGGAGACTGTCGACTCCCGTAGACGCCACGGAATCTGCAGTACACGCCCCCGCAGGATTTTCCCCGTATATTTTCGCCATATCGAATTATCTAGCAATTAGGGTGCCAGAGTCTGGCCGATTTCGTTTCTTTCTTTGCCAATGAAAAGAGGCGGGCAGGGAAGCGATGAGGGGACAACGTCTTAGTACCGATGCGTGCCGTAAGCTGTTTCTCGTGGCTCTCTGCCTTTCGCTGGGTGATGCTTGCCATGATTCTTGTTGTGCAACTCCAGTTGAAGGCTGTCCTGTTTGCTCCTGCGGCGGCCTTTGGCAGTCCCATTATCAAGAACGTCCAGTTGACGCGAACCGACTTCGGCCTGATTAGGTTGGCCGTACAGATTACGGTTATGATTTTTGTGGTCTTGAGGAGGGTTGATAGAGTTTGTCTGTACAGGTTTTTTCTGGCCCTGGTATAGCAGCGTCCCGACGAAGTTGGGATTGGAGAGGAAAGCGAGTTGAATGACGATGACTAAAGGGCCAGACGAGGTTCCGCTTCCACAGGCCATCCTCGGACCGCTGACGCGCGCGGCGATCTTTCTTGTCGTTACCATCAAGCCGGAGCCGGAGTGTTATGCCGCTGTGCGCTCGTTCTGCGGCGACCTGCCTGGACTGATCCGTGCGGTAGAGTTCCGCGATATCGATGCTGGACTTACCTGTATTGCTGGGTTCGGATCGAACGCGTGGGACCGGCTCTTTGGCAGTCCGCGGCCAGCTGAACTGCATCCCTTCCGGGAGTTCCGGTCGGGCAATCGCCATGCGATGGCCACTCCGGGCGACGTGCTGTTTCATATCCGCGCAGGACGGCTGGATATATGTTTCGAATTGGCGACGCAGATCATGGAAAGCATCGGCGACGCTGTCGAAGTTGCCGACGAGGTTCAAGGATTCCGCTATTTTGAGGATCGGGACCTCATCGGATTTGTCGATGGCACGGAGAATCCAAGAGGCAGTCTTGCTCTTGAGTCCGCGCTCGTTGGGGACGAGGACGCTCCGTTTGCCGGCGGGAGTTATGTCCTGGTCCAGAAATACCTTCACGATATGAAAGCCTGGAATGCCCTCTCTACCGAGGCACAGGAGCGCATCATCGGCCGCAAGAAGCTTTCGGATATCGAACTGGATGATGCCACGAAGCCGAGCTCGGCACATTCCGCTCTGACGGTCATCGTGGAGAACGGGAAGGAGGTCAAGATCCTGCGCGACAACATGCCCTTTGGGCAACCGGGGCGAGGCGAGTTCGGCACCTACTTCATCGGCTACTGCCGGACACCCCGCATCACAGAACTGATGCTCGAGAATATGTTCGTTGGGCGACCGCCGGGCAACTACGACCGGCTCCTGGACTTTAGCCGGGCAGTAACGGGCGGGTTGTTCTTCGCGCCTTCGGCTACGTTTCTTGATGGCGTAGGCGAAGAGGAGCCTGCAGCCGCGGCAATCGCTACGCCGTCCGTGGAATCGGATCCATCGTCTGCGCCATCCAATGTTCGCGATACATCACTTGGAATTGGATCACTTAGAGGAGAACGACATGAATAACCTCCATCGGGAGTTAGCACCAATCTCAGACGCTGCATGGGAGCAGATCGAGGAGGAGACGACCCGCACGCTGAAGCGTTATCTCGCGGGCCGGCGAGTTGTGGATGTGCCGACTCCTGGTGGAGTTGCTTTGCCCGCAGTTGCTACAGGTCATTTGCTCGAGATTGACGCCCCGGCTGAGGGGATCCTGGCGAGACAGCGCGAAGTGAAGGCGTTCGTGGAATTACGGGTCCCATTTGAGCTCACGCGCCAGGCGATCGATGACGTCGAGCGTGGCTCAGACGACTCTGATTGGCAGCCCGCTAAGGATGCAGCTAAAGCAATTGCCTTCGCCGAGGATCGCGCCATCTTCAACGGCTATGGCAAAGCAAACATCCAGGGCATACGCGAAGGATCCAGCAATCCAACCAAGATACTGCCTGCCGACGTCCGCGACTATCCGGATGCCGTTGCTCAGGCGTTGAGCCAATTGCGTCTGGTCGGTGTGAACGGCCCATATTCTGTTCTGCTCGGAGCTAAAGCATATACGGAGCTCGCGGAGACACGCGATCATGGATACCCCGTTCTCGAACACGTCAAGCGGATCATTGACGGCGATATCATCTGGGCTCCGGCGATCGAAGGCGCCTTCGTATTGACCACACGCGGCGGAGACTTCGAGCTCAACATTGGACAGGATGTCTCTATCGGTTATCTCAGCCATACGGATTCGGTCGTCAAGCTCTACCTTCAGGAGACGTTCACGTTTCGCGTGCTAACGAGTGAAGCATCGGTTGTGCTTGAGACCTCTGAGAAGCCTTCTGCCTGATAGGTGCTGTGGAGGTTTCCACAGTTTTAGAGGGAGCGAACCGATTCGACGAAAGACATTGCTGCTTGAATGATCGGTCGACGTGAGCAGCAGTGACTTTCCATCAGGTGAGATGTCGAGAGTTGCGCTTGTGCGAGGAAAGCTAATCGAGAGAACGGCTATTGTTTGTTGGTGTCCATTTTCAAACCTGGCAATACGGACGCGGCCATCCTTTGCGGAGGAGCAATAATAAAGAACACCTTCATGAACCGTCCATGCCAGGACAGGATCCACAACTATGTCGTCGGAAAGGGATCGCTCGAGGTCCCCGGGCTCCTTCACCTGCCAAATCGTGCCATCGGATCGCCCGATCAGAAGCCTTCCTGCAGGGTCGAGTTCCTGTGCCGAAAATCCGGAGCCTACCCTCCGCGTATCTCCTGTTGGCATATCTCGTCTCCATATTGAGACCGAACCGTCGCGATCCGAGTTGAAGTAGATCGTACGTCCATCGATCGACCAGAAGGGCATGCGCTCCTCATACGCATTCTTTTCCAGAATTTCAGGCGCCGGGTTCGTAATCGAAAGAGTATAGATCGCAGATTTTCTTCCGGGCCGCGCGTCAAAGGCAAGATGTGTTGAATCTGGAGACCAACTCAGGCCGCCAATCCAAGGACCGTTGAAGCTGGTCAGCTTTTGTGGTTCGGCGCAGTCGACCTGACAGAGCCAGATCTCCCATGCGCCCGAACGATCCGACACAAAAGCAACGTATTTGCCGTCCGGCGAATAACGCGCGCTATGATTTCTTCCCGAGGAAGCGATAAAACGATCCACCGAGGTCGCAACTTTTTCATCAAGCGATACACGTCCGATATTCCAATTTTGATTTGTTGTGACATAAGCCATCCAGCCAGATCCAACTGCAATTTGAGGATCAATTGCCGTGGTTGAGGCAGTGTCCAATTTCTGGAGCGACCGTTTCGGCAAATCTAAGATCCACAGCTGGTATGTCCCGTCCCGATTCGAAGAGATTACGACCTTATCGTCGTTCCGGCCCCAGGCCAAGCCGTTGATCGAGCGATTGTCATCGGTAGCTCGGATTAAGGCATGTGTCGCCAGATCCAGCAAATAGACGTCGGAGATGCCATGCGTAACTGCGCGTACAAAAGCAAGGATGCGCCCGTCTCGACTTACTCTCGGAAGAAAATCCTGGACGCTGTCTTCTGTCGTTGTCAGTTGACGACGCGAACCATCGGAAATTTTAATCTCGAAGATTCCACTGATGGTTGAGTGGGGAGCAAAATCGGCAACGATCAGATTGGACCCATCGGGCGTCCATGTCGGACCGAGGTTTCCAATCAGCGGACCTGGATCTCCTGTCCAGTCTCCAATTTGTGTGGCGATTTCTCCGACGATGTGCTCCGTGCCATCATCCAGGTTGCGAATTACAACGTCGGTAGCTTCAGGCTCCACGCGCAAATAGGCAATCTGTTTTCCATCCGGGGAGAAGGCGGGATCAAGTTCCGGCGAGTTTCCGGATGTGAGCCGGCTGGGGCTTCCGCCCTTGACGGAGCGGATGTAGATGCGATAGCCCGACGTGCTCCCGTCCCAGACATATGCGATTTGATTAGTGTTCGGCGAGATTGCGGGGTCAAACTCGTTCCCATACTCCGCCGTCAGAGGAAGGGTCTGAAATGGCGGCAATACGGACGGCTTTCGGGAATGTAATGAAATAACGAAAGTTGTGAGCAGGGGCGCCGCCACAACCAGCGAACAAATCAAGAGAGCGTGGCCGCTCAGAACCTGTTTCCAAGGGTTGACTCTGGCGGTATGGATTGTTCCCAACCCATCTTGATCTGTTTCACGTTCCCGATTTGGGACGGCAGCCGCATTTGGCGTTGGCGCCAATTCCGTCAATCGGTGGTTAGCCGTCTCCACGAATCGAAACTTGGGTACATACGCTCCCAGGGGAACATCGATACATACGTACTGATCTTCGCCAGCCGGTGAAGCATAATATCCCGACAGCTTTTTGCGGAGTCTTCGAGCCTCAGTTCTGACGGTGGTGTTGAAGTTTCGGGTCCCAATCTTCGGGGCGCTCGAAAACCGCGATACCAATTGTCCTTTCTTTGAGGGTTTCAGAATCCTGATCAAGGGCGCGCGTGACGATGTACGTCAGGAAAGCCGCCGCTCTTTCCGATCGTGCAAACTCAGAACTTGCTAGGACCTTCTTGAGGTGGCGTTGTACTGCCTCCTTTTGTTTATCAGTCAACATAGCCCCGGTACTTTGAAGCGATTATCCTCCAAGCCGACCAAAGAATGGTTACAGGAGAAAGAGTAGTTCAATTCGATTTGTCAAATGATGTCTTCATCCTATCGGCCGAAGAAGAGCTGTTCTTATCTGAGAGCCAATTTATCAAAACTTCACATACTTTCTTAGCGGCCACTGCTGAACCGCAAGCCTTGCATCTGCTGTTATTTGCGTAGAGGTGACATCCCCAGACCACCCTTAGATCGGTAGATATTGGGCGGCGTGGCGAGATCCTTCAACTGGTCGCGTACCGGGAGAACACTGAAAGTCGATTTCATGCAAAGCGCCACATCATTGGAGGTTTGGGTCCGCTTTGAAGGAGATGACATGAAGATCGACCAAATTGCCCTGCCTAGGCCATCGAACTCTAACCGGGAATATCAAACGCCCCTGAGGCCCATCGGAAAATGCACGTTCAAATATATCCTGGCCATCGTCTTGCTGCTGATTGCCGGGCGATGTGTTTCGCATGCCCAGGAAGCTAGTCTCACGGGAGTGGTCGTTGACCCCAGCGGGGCCGCACTTGGAAAGGCCGCACTCACCGTCACCGAGCAGAATACCGGCTTCAATCTGTAAAACCCTTACGACAAGCTCCGGCCAATATGACCTGTCTGGACTACCCGTCGGTCACTATACGGTTAGAGTCTCGCAATCGGGTTTTGAGACTGTTGAGCGCCGCGGCGTCGAGCTCTTCGTCGGTTCGGTTACACGTCTCGACTTCCAATTGAAGTTGGGACAAACAAGCGACACGGTGGTCGTCACAACGGAGGCTCCGTTGCTCGACGCAACTACTCCGGAGGCTGCGACCGAGGTCACCGGTCAACAATATAATGAGCTTCCTCTGGTTCAACAAGGACGCATCAGAAGTCCGGCCGCATTCATCTTCCTCGCGCCTGGGGTTCAAGGAAATATCGCAACGAGCGGTTTGGAGAATATGTCCGCCACCAATCAATTTGTGGTGAACGGTAGCCAGATGCAGGTTAGCGAGTTCTATCTGGATGGCGCGGAGTTCGGTCAGATGCGTACCGTTGGCAGTCTGAACGAAAGCGCTCCCCCGGTGGATGCGGTCCGGGAGTTCCGGGTTACGACGACCATGCTCCCAGCGGAGTACGGCCACTCGGGTCCGGCAGCCGGACTCTTCAGCATTCGAAGTGGAACCAACCAGTTGCATGGGTCCATCTACGAGTACTTCCGCAACAATTACCTGGACGGTCAACCCTGGGGAGCTGTGTCGAAGGTTTATACGCGGCAAAACGAGTTTGGCGCCACGATCGGAGGCCCGGTCGTGATTCCCCGGCTATTTGATGGCCGCAACAAAACCTTCTTCTTTTTCTCTTATGGAGGTTCTCGCAAGAGCGGAGCGGATAGCATTCAGAACCTGAGGGTTCCAACGCCAGCTCAGGCCAGCGGCATCTTCGATCCGTCTATCCTGTTCAAGATATATGACCCGGCTACGACGAAGCTCAACCCGACAGGTAGCGGATACACCAGAACTCAGTTTCCGAACAACACCATCCCGAGCAATCGAATCGACCCAGTCGCCGAAAACATTGTTGAAATTATTGCCTGTTCCAAATCTTCCAGCATCGGCGGGAACAAACGATTATCAAGCATTCAAAGGCGAACGGCTGCTGGATCCAGATGCCTTCACTTTCAAAATCGATCATCAACTAACCGCCTCTCAGCACCTCGACGGAACCTTTGTGCATACGCACGTTCCACGAGATAAGATTGGCACGGGACTTCCGGGGAATACGCAGCTCTGACAGCCATCAACTCACCGCCGGTACCACGATTCGGGTGAGTCACGACTGGGCATTTGGGCCAAACCGTCTGAACTCACTGGTTTTCGGCTTCAATCGATTCGCAAACACGGAAACACCGCCTCTCGGCGATTTTGGATTGAGCGGACTGCCAAGCACTGCACTGCCGTTTTTTTCCTTCACTCAAAGCTATCCCGATATCGCAAATAATGGACACTTCGCCGATTTCGAGAATAACTACCAGATAAAGGATGTCTTCAACTGGACTGTTCGCAACCATAATCTCCGTTTCGGTGGAGAGATTCGGAACGTCCAGTTCAACGACACAAGCATCGATCCAGCGTTCACCACGATTAAGATCTCCGACCTCGAGACCCAAAATCCAGCCAATACAAGCAAGACTGGCGACGCCTTCGCAAGTTTCCTGCTCGGTCAGGTCGATAGTGCGAACACCGGTGCCCCATATGAAATCGGAACGCGATACAAATACGCGGGTATCTTCCTTCAGGACGACTGGAAGTTCACTAAGCGACTGACATTGAATATCGGAATGCGATGGGAGTTCCAGACCTTTCCAACTGAGAACCAAGACCACATGAGCATACTCAGCCTGACCACTCCAAACCCAGGGGCGGGCAATCTTCCCGGAGCACTCATCTTCGCGGGCTCTGGTCCCGGTCGCTCAGGGCTGCATTCCTTTGCTCCCAACAATTACTCTGCGGTTGGCCCTCGGGTTGGGTTTGCATTCCAGGCAACCCGGACAACCGTTCTACGCGGCGGATACGGTATTTACTATTCGGATACGGGTCAGGGGACGGCCGTTGGGATCTCCTCTGTAGGATTTGCAGAGCAGGCCACCATATCCAGCCCGGACAGTGGGCTGCATCCGGCATTCGTACTTGCCGGCGGCTTTCCGCAGATTCCCAGCCTCCAGCCGGTAATCTCACCGACGCTTTTGAATCCGGTCGGAAGCACGGTTCAGGGTGCGACCTATCTCGACAGCAATGCAGATGTCATGCCGCGGATTCAGGAATGGACCGCAGGAGTTCAGCAGTCGCTGGGCAAGCAATGGATGGTGCAACTCAACTATATCGGAAGCCACGGCACGCGACTGTATGACCCAAACTTCGAAAACATCAACCAGGTAAATCCTCAATACCTCTCGCTGGGATCTCTGCTTTCGGTTCCGGCAACCTCCGCCCAGGCGAAGGCAGCCGGCATCGTGGTCCCTTATGTTGGATTCACCGGAACGGTAGCGCAAGCTCTCCGCCCATACCCGCAGTACGGAACGCTTACATCCCAGGCAGGAAAGCAAGCCTATAACATCTTCCATTCCTTACAAACGGCTCTGCAGAAGCGATACAGTTACGGTCTGACTTTGGGTGCAAACTATACGTGGTCTAAGAACCTGGGAGTCAGCAGTCCCGCAGCCTATGCGGCAGCTCCTGACAATGTCCTTCAGAATTCGTTCAACCCAAAGGCAGAGCATTCTGTTCTTCCAATTGACGTGGCACAGGCAGTAGTGTTCCACTCCGTCTACGAATTACCGTTCGGAGATGGCAAACCCTGGTTGAGTGGGAGCGGCTTCCGCTCGAAGCTGGTCAGTGGATGGAAGCTATCCGGAGTGCTACGTTATCAGTCCGGCTATCCGATTCCAATACTTGCGAAGAATGGGCTCACGATCGGCAATCGTATACTGCGACCAAATAAGGTTCCAGGCGTCGACGCTTCTACCCACGTCTCCTCCAATAGCTTCACTCCCCTGAACGGCAAGCGATTCCTGAATCCCGCAGCATTTACCGATCCGGCGCCCTTCACTTTTGGAAATGCCGCTTCAACCTACGATGACGCCCGCAATCCTCCTGTCTACAATGAGGATCTCTCTGTCGTAAAGACAACTCACCTCTCTGAGAGAGTCACCTGGAATCTCTATCTACAGGCTTTCAACGCTCTCAACCGGCATCGATGGACGTCCATCGATGGAAACATCGATGACGCAGGCTTCGGGCAAGGTACAGTGCCCAGCGAGCCTCGCCTCGTGCAACTCGGAACCCGCTTCGAGTTTTAGCCCGTAACTTGATCCTCTCAGGAGACCTTGTCTTTGGATCCCCTTCGGGCTTCCAGAGCACAAGGCTCCGGGGGAGGAGCTTTCAGATTATGCGCCACAGAGACCGCCCATGTTTAGACATAGAATCGCACTGCTTTCGCTCCTTCTCGCCATCTCTGCAAACCGCCTCACCTGGGCATCAACTTTTCTGCTCTGCGGAGGCGCTCAGGTTACGGAAGACGAAGTTACGCTTCTTCAGGGGAAGCCGACCCTTAAGGAGATATGGCATTGGCGTCCAGAGGAAAGCGAAGGGTTACCAATACCCCTCATGCGAAAGTTCATCACGACTGATGATTGTAAGGCTGTTTCTCACGGCAGCGAAATATTGATCACATCTTCCGGGGATGCTGTGGCACTCGTCTCACACGCCACGGGCAAGACCCTCTTCTACGCTTCGGTGAAAAATGCACATTCTGCCGAACTTCTCCCAGGCGGCTTCATCGCAGTTGCTTCGTCCAGCGATTCAGGCGGCGAAGGTGATCGGATCGTGCTCTTTGATCGCGACAGATCTGAGAAGCCGCTCGCCACTTTTCCCCTCACCGCGGCCCATGGTGTTATTTGGGACAACAAACGGAATGTGCTGTGGGCATTGGGGGGCAATGAGCTCGTCCGATTGAGGCTTGACGTGGCTACAGGCTCGTCGCCACGCGTGATTGCAGAGAAGACAGTTCTTCTGCCAGCGCCGGAGGGACACGATCTGCAACTCTCAGACGAGTGCTCAACCCTCTACGTGACCAACACAAAATCTGTCTTTCAGGTGAACCCGGATCTGATGTCGTTCACATCGTATGACCCATTTCACGGAATAGGCCAAATCAAGAGTCTATCGATTAACCCGGAGACTCGACAGATCGCATTCACGCGCGCTGACCCAGGCGTTTGGTGGACCTATACTCTGCGCTTTCTCAATCCGGATCAGCAGATTGTCTTGCCAACAATGATCTACAAAGTGCGGTGGTTCTGAGGTCGATACCGTATCAATAATTTCTCGTGCCCCAGGACAGCGTCTCCGCACGCATCCACCAATCGCCCACCTTTCATACCCCATCAACAGACCTGACCGTTCTAGGAGACCTAAATTGCGCGTATCTGCTCGTTTCCACCTTTTGCAATGTGCAGCAATGTCCGTGGCTTTGTTTGTTTCGATGGCCCAGAGCCTGTCGGCCCAACAATTGAAGGTGCTGTCTGCACGTTCCGCCGCACCGGTCAGCGAACCCACTTTAGCCCCGTTGCCCGCGGGACAAAAGTTGCAGTTTGGAATGACTCTGCCCCTGCGCAATCAGCAGCAATTGCAGACCTTGCTCAGTGAACAAAATAATCCCGCCAGTGCTCAGTACCACCGGTATCTAACCCAGGCACAGTTCCTGGAGCAGTTTGGCCCAACGGAGAGCGATTATCAGGCTGTGCTCGACTATGCGGCGGCGCAGGGATTCCACGTGACGCGCACCTTCTCCAATCGGCTGATGGTGAACGTCACGGCTTCGACGCCGAGTGTGAATCAAGCTTTCCATGTGAAGATGAGCATGCACCAGCATCCCACGGAGAATCGGCGCTACTATGCGCCCGACGTGGAACCGACCGTGGAGGGCGACGTTCCGATTTTGAGCGTTGAAGGATTAAGTAATCGCGACCTCCCTCATTCCATGTTGCAGCATGCCGCGTCTGATGCGCAGCAGGCCCAGCTCACCGGATCTGGACCCGGCGGGAGCTTTCTTGGCAGCGACATGCGGGCGGCGTATGCGCCGGGAGTGACGGTCTCGGGTCAAGGACAGACGCTGGCCTTGGTAGAACTTGGGCCCTATAACCTGAGTGACGTCCAGATGTACTTCAGCAGTATTGGCCAGTCCCCAAAGGTTCCTATCTACGACGTTCTGCTGGATGTCGACGGCGTCTGTTCGGGCACTAAAGACCTTGGCGCTTGCGATGACGGCGAAGAAGTAATTGATATCGAGCAGGCGATCTCCATGCTGCCTGGACTCTCGGCTCTAACTGTTTATGAGGCCTATGGCACGGGCAGCGATGCCCTCACCGCCTTTACCCAGGCAGCCGCGGACGATACTGCAAGGCAGATCAGTCTTTCCTTCGGTTTTGACGGCACTCCAGCGACCCAGCCTGGCTACGAGCAGGTCTTTATGGAACTGCAGGCGCAGGGGCAGAACGTATTTGTGGCCTCCGGAGACGGAGGTGCGCTGCCCGGTAACGATAACTATCCAGGCAACAGTCCGAATGTGACGGTTGTGGGCGGTACCGATCTGACCACTTCTGGGCCCGGTGGCGCCTGGGCGTCGGAGACGGGATGGATCGGAAGCGGTGGTGGATGGAACACCCAGTCTCCAATTCCGCCCTACCAGAAGACCGTGATCAACAGCACAAATCAGGGCAACGCAAGTTTTCGGAATATCCCCGACGTCGCTATGGAAGCCAACTTTGATAATTATTTCTGTGCGAATGGCGCCTGCCAAAACAATATCGGTGGCACGAGCCTTGCTTCCCCGCGATGGGCTGGCTTTCTCGCGCTGGCGAACGAGCTGGCCAATGGAAATCCCATCGGCTTTCTGAATCCTCTCGTCTACGCTCTGGGACAGGGATCGTCCGCCAAAACTCTCTTCCACGACATCACCTCGGGCAATAATTTCAATAACAGCAGTCCAAATCTATTTCAGGCAACGACCGGTTACGATCTCGTTACCGGGTGGGGAAGCCCCGCGGGCCAGTCGATGCTGAACGCCTTGATTCCAGCGAACGCGGCGACCGCACCGAACTTCCAACTCACTGCAACTGCGCCCACGCTTGAACTTTTGCCTGGATCCTCAGGCACGATTACGGTGTCCCTCACGCCTACAAATGGCTTCAAGGGAACTGTCGACCTCAGTGTGCTGGCAGTCGGGGCACCGGCCGGGGTCACTGCCACTATTACGCCGGCCACCCTCGTGGGTTCCGGACAAGCCACTGTGCAGGTGCAGACGAGCAGCGCAACGCCTGCCGGAAACATAGCCTTGGCAATCACCGGCAGGAGCGGAGGGCTTCTCCAAACTGCATACGTGCAACTTGATACGCCCGATGTGTCGATTAGCTCCGCGCAGCCGATGCTCTACCTGAACCAGAGTGGCACAGCTACCAGTGTGATCAACGTGGCGGCGCGGAACGGTTTTGGGGGCGGCGTAAGCCTGACCACCGCCGATTTGCCGAGTGGGACGACCGCTTCCTTCTCGCCTGCCATAGCGACGACGACGAGCAACCTCACGCTGGCCGCAGGCAGCACGGCAGTGACGACCAGCGGGACTCTTGTCGAGATTTTGGGCACCATCGGCGGCAGCGTTCGCAATGTGCCTTTACAGAGAGTGGCGATCAGCGCGGCGGTGGGAACCTGCGGTGCCGGTGTTCCTGTGAACTTAGCCAGCGCCTATAACCTGTCGGCGATCACGACGGACGGTACTGCCTTCACCAATGGCGGGCTAGATGGCGGGGGGTCGGCTTATTCGGCAACCCTGCTGACTTCGGGACGCATATTAAATGGGGTGCAGTTCAACCTTGGCACCCCGAACAGCCTCGATGCCATCTCGGCGGCAGGACAGACCATCGCTTTGCCGAGCGGAAAATTCATCAGTCTGCAATTGCTGGCTACCGGTATTCAGGGCAATCAGACCGCGCAAACGATCAAAGTGACGTATACGGACGGCACAACGGCAGTCCTCACACAAAGCCTAAGTGACTGGTTCACCCCGGCCCTTAATAGGGGCGAGCAGGAGGCGGTGGCGATGCCTTACCGCAACAGTGCCTCGGGAGCCAAGGACAATCGGCAGTTCAACCTTTATGGCTATACCCTGTTGCTGAACAACACGAAGACCGTGAAGAGCCTGACCCTGCCCTCCAACCGGAACATGATCATTCTTGCCGTAACGCTTACAACCCAGCCGTTGGGAACCGAGGTGAATCTCGCAACAGCATTCAACCGGAACGGAATCTACACGGATGGAACGGTGTTTACGACTCCGGGACTCGATGGGGATGGATTCGCTTATTCCGCCAACCAACTAGGGAACGCAGCGGGGGCGACTGACATCGTGGTCGACAATGTGACCTTCCACCTGGCCGCACCGAATGTTGCGAATGCGCTCTTCGGCACCACAACCCCGATCGCGCTGCCGAATGGAAACTTCAATACGCTGCAACTCCTGGGAACCGGGGTAAATGGAGAACAGAACGCGCAGCCAATCACGATTAACTATACCGACGGATCGAGCGATACGATTATGCAGAGCTTCAGCGACTGGACCCAATTCTCTGGCAATCAGAACGAGTCCATCGCCTTCCAAACCGCCAACCGCGATTTCCAGAGCGGCACGATACAAAGCCAAGCATTTAATTTGTATCTCTACCGGTTACCCGTTAACCCCAGTAAGACGGTTGCCTCGGTGCTCTTGCCCGGGAATAGTAACGTCGTCTTCCTGGCCATGACGCTCACAAACGGCGCGCCTTTATCCTGCGACGGAATTGAATCTGAATGGGAGCCATGTTTTGATCCCACAGAATGCGACTGGTTCGCGGATGGATGATTTTGGATCCTCAACTACTGCCGGCAACACAATCGATATTTTCACCGCCGACGGCACCGCGGCGCAGACGTGGAACTTTTCCAGTACCAACGTCGTGCCACCCGGTGACTATAACATTGCGGTTTCGCTCGGTGCTTTTTGCGCGACGGCTTCAGGAACCACGGCCGGTTCGCTGGTGACCCTGGAGCCCTGCAACGGTTCGCTGGGCCAGGCTTGGCAGGCGGTTCGTTCCAACGGCAGTTACCTGCTGCATCCGGCAAACAGTGCAAGCATGTGCCTGGACGTGCAGAGGAATCTCAGCGCGAATGGGACCCCGCTTCAGATCTTTACATGTACCGGGCTAAGCGACGAACAATGGGCGATCAACTAAGGTAGGCCATAAGAGCAAGACCGGAATCGGCTGATCGAGTTTGGCTGCACAACGACCAAACTCGATCAGCACTTTTCCGCCTTGAAGTTCAGATGTTGCAGGACAGGTGTGATCGCAAAGTGGCAGACCGCACTCCCCACACTCGTGGTTGAAGAACTAAAGCATTGGCGGTTAGTCAGCCTCTACCGCTCCGATGAGGACCTCCTCTTTCCTTCCATTGGAAAGATGGACCGCAGCCTCTAACGACGGACAATGATCCTCAACGTCATATTAGGCCGGCACTCAAGCTAATCGGGGTCGATAAGCGGATCGGTTTCCATTCTTTCCGTCACGGGCTCGGAACCATGTTGAGGCAGTGGAAAAACGGGTAGCTCAGGACTTGGCCTTGCGGGGTCTGCTTGAAGGGGGCTCGACTCAGCACCCTTCAGCACCCTCGGAGGCCGTATGAAAGAAGTTATCACTGCCATAAGCCCCTAGTGTTTCTAAGGTTTATGGCGGGGACGACGGGGCTCGAACCCGCGACCTCTGCCGTGACAGGGCAGCGCTCTAACCAACTGAGCTACGTCCCCAAGATTGTTTTCAACAACTTGGTTATATGTCACATAGAGCAGCAGAACACAGCATCAAAACGTTCGTTTCTGCCCTACCATCTCGCTGTTTTGGACTCACGTTTGGTCCACTCAGGACCCCGCCAACCCAACAACGACACCATTCAAGTTTAGCAGAACTTCGCCCAAAGGTGTCGATCTCTGTTTCGTCACAAAGCATTTCTCTATCGAGTAGACAATTGCACAGGCGCTTCAAGGTGCCGAGCGCACAAACACGACGGAATCGTCATCGGAATAGACGAGCTTCCAATCGGGCAAGAATGGAAGAACATGTGCGATCGCCGACCGGCGCTCCAGCAGGCAGAAATTCACCCCGATACTTACTGAGAAGCGTATTCGGATCGCCCTGCAGTGTCGCCCATCGCGAGAATTCCTCAAGCACCCCTGACCATTCGAAGACATCGGCGCGGCCGTCAACGAAATCCGGATGCTCAGGCAGTGCCCAGATGACATAGCCCCCGTAGTCGAAGGCATTCAGCATGGGTCCAGAGAGGCGCGCGTTCTTGATGAACTGCACCGCCTTAACCGGGCTCCCTCTCTCGACCTGCTCTGCAAGATTCCGCCTGCTCGGAAATGTGAACACCATAACCAGAGCTGCCAGTACCATCAATCCCGCATTGGCAACCGGGAGGTCTCGTCTCGGGTCGTAATTATCCCAGAAGCTCGAAAACAGACGCGAAGCAATAGGAGCGGCAACTATGCCAAACACAACCGTCATCCGCTGATGGCTCAGGGCAAACACTGCGCTGATAACCAGCATCAGCAACTCGGTTAAAGACAACTCAGCCCGTCGAACGATCACAAAGAGAAGGATGCCTCCAACAATCGCCAAGAGCGCAAATCCGCGCGGGTCGCTGATCCCCAGCGGCTGCCACTCTTCGATCTGGCTGACGACGATGTGCTGCTTCAATACGGTATTTAACGGATAAAAAATCTGTCTCAGCCCAACCGGATTGAGAAACAGGGCGGCTGTTGAAAGCAAGAGAGCCAGCGTCAACATTCGTCGGCGCGCCATGTCCCAACGCAAGCACACCAGCGAGCCCATCTGAAACTCGAAGAGACGAGCAGAGAAGAAAGACTCCCACGGTATAAGAGCCCGAACAAAAAGGATCCGTGGCAGTTGACCCACACCGCGAAGAGTGGCGGCAAGCCAAAGAACCACTTCGCACTGCGGGTGCTTCCCAGATGCAGCAATAAGCAACTCGAGCGTCAGGAGCAGGTATCCGATCAATTGGGGTCGAATCGCCAAGAACCGTCGTCGAAAAGAGCCAGACGATCAGCCCTCCCAAAAAAGCAGCCTTAGGATTCCCCGAATAAAACCAGCAAAGCACGTACCCTGCAACGATCAACGCGAGCAGCTGAAGAAGAAGAACCAGAGCATCAGCCCCGGAGTAGCCGCCTCCTCGGTAAGCTGCCATAGATCAATACCTGCGCGAGCCATTCATGGGGAACCCACGCATGATGATTCGTCGTATAAGAAAAAATATCGGTGGTTGGGATGGAGTGGGTTGTCCAGATGACCTCACCCGTCTTCAGGTGCCACCACATATCCAGGTCATTGAAGCGCGATCGAACGGTCAGCGCTGCACAGCATCGCCAACATGCTCACGAGCATCAGTGGAAACGAGAAGATTCGCCGCAAAACATTAGGATGTGCTGTAAGGTCTCTGCCGACGTCGGCCGCAGGCAAAGAGGTCAAGCCGACTCCAGGTCTTCAAGGCTCTCCTGCTCGATCAGCGGCTCATTCTCCGCCAGACGAAGCAAGCGATGCAGATACGCCCGTGAAATATTCAAGCTACGCGCGGCGAGCGTCTTATTTCCCTGATTATCTCGAACCGCGGCCTCCGCCAACTTGATCTTGTAGTTGCGAAGTTGCCGCTCAAAAGAATTCGCAGGTTGGTAATCCCCAATATTCACCACGCTCTCGCTTTGAATATTCAGCGGAAGATCCTGTTCTCGTACCGTCTCGTCAGAAGCAACGATAATCGCTCTTTGAATGACGTTCTCCAACTCGCGAATATTACCCGGCCACGAATAGCTCTGGAGCAGCGCCATCGCACCTGGTGCGATATCGTCCATGCGCTTCTGATACAGCTCCGAATACTGCTGCAGAAAATGCAGCGCGATTTGAGGAATATCTTCGACACGCTCCTGCAGCGGCGGAGCCGTAATCTTCATCACATTGATTCGGTAATAGAGATCCAGCCGGAACTTTCCTTGTGCTACCAACTCCCCAAGGTCCGCGTGAGTCGCGAAGATCAGACGAGCCCGCAGCGGAATAATCCGGGTGCTGCCCAACCGGCTGAACTCGCGCTGCTGCAGAACCCGGAGCAGCTTCACCTGCGTCGCCTGGCTCAGTTCGCCAATCTCGTCCAGCAGAAGAGTGCCTTCGCCTGCCTGTTCCAGGTATCCCTCTCGAGCGCCAACCGTGCCCGTGAAGGCTCCTTTTTCATGGCCGAACAACTCCGCTTCGATAAGCGTCTCTGGAATCGCTCCGCACGACAGAGCCACAAAAGGCCGCCCCGAACGAGAGCCAAGATTGTGGATCGCTCTCGCGATCAGCTCTTTGCCTGTGCCGCTCTCTCCCGTGACAAGAACCGAGGCATTCAGATTAGCGACGCGACGCACAAGGTCATAGATGCTCTGCATCTGCAGGCTCGAGCCGATCATCTGATCGCACGAACTCACCTCAACGGTGCGGTTGCGAGTCGCAGCAGACGGCCGTTGAACAACGCTCTCGTTCGCCCGGTGGAGCAGCGCCTTCAAGTCCCGAATCGAAGGCGGTTTGCGGCAATAACTGTGCGCTCCCAGCCGGACGAGCTCAGCCGCCGTCGCCCGCAGGGCGTCATCCGCCATCACAACCGAAGAGACCCGACTGCCAACGATCCGCCGGCAGCATGCAATTCGTTCCTGCAGCGACTCATGATTCGAATCCAGGTCCAGAATCATCACGTCGCAGCCCCCTGCCGCGAGCAGGCGATTGATCCCAGTTTCGGTCGCTTCCAGGAGAACCTGAAAGTCTTTCCCTAAAACAGAGGAGAGTATCTGTTGTAGCTTTGCATCTTCGGAATACAAACCAATCCGTAACATCGGCAAAATGATCTCCTCAAACGCTGCGGATGGGCCGCAGAACATTTCACACCTTGGGGAGGAGTTCGAAAAATTCTGTACTGCAAACCGGCTGTTTGTGTGTGAAAAAACCTGCACAAACTTGGCCGGGTTGTAGTAATACCAACATCAAGATTGCTTGTCTATAAAATTATGGTCACTCCCCCGAAAGAGCTTGCGGAGCTGCATTTAGGTAACCTTGATGAGTACTGTTTGGTTACTTGTCTGCGATGCCGCTCGCCCTTTGGCACTGAAGTTGCTCAACCTTCCTCGTGATCCCAAGGCAAAAATTGCCATTAATGCTTCTGATCGTGATGGTTGCTCTGACCCGCTGGGTATTTCGGAGCAGGTATTTGTACGATCTGGATTCCGTCAATTTCGCCCTTGCAATGAAGCGCTTTGATCCCCACGTCCACCAGCCCCATCCACCAGGTTACTTTCTGTACATCTGCCTCGGACGCCTGTTCAACATCGCTTTTCATGATGCAAATCTAGCGCTCGTCGTCATCAGCATTCTTGCAAGTTGCGCCGCGTTAGTCGTCATCGATTCGCTCGCCTCGGAGTGGTTTGGCCCCACCGCCGCAAGGTTTGCTGGCGTCCTCTTCCTCTTTTCTCCGCTCACCTGGTTTCACGGTACAGTCGCACTCACCTATATCGTCGAGGCCTTTTTCTCCGGCCTCATCGGCTACCTTTGCTGGCGTATCGTAGCCGGCAAGCAACGCTCTGCTGTTCCTGCGGCTGTCGTCCTCGGACTATCGGCTGGAGTCAGGCCATCGTCCCTGCTGTTCCTGGCGCCCCTCTTTCTCTTTTCCTTGCGGAAGACAGCGCCCCGGCAGAGGTTCATCGGCCTCGCAGCGCTGGCGGCAACACTTACCGCATGGTTCGTGCCCATGATCGCCGCTGCTGGCGGACTCAAAGTCTATTTCAACGCGCTGACGTTTCTCTGGCAGACAATACCCGCGAAAGAGACCGCCTGGAACTCCTCTCCCGCTACCTCGATCGCGCGCGCCTGCACTATCGTCTTCATCTACTTCCTCTGCTTCGGCGTTGCTTCACTCGCTCCATTTATCCCCATGGTTTGGAGCATCCCGGTTGACCGGCAAAAGAGAAACTTCACCATCGCCTGGGTCCTGCCTGCGCTCTGTTTTTTCACCTTCGGCTTTCTCAAGTTTGTGAACAGCGGCTATCTGCTGCTGCTCATTGCTCCCGCATGCCTCTGGCTCGGTCTTTGGCTAACCGAGTGGTACCAGAGGTTCGCATGGCCCCGATCGCTCAAACTCGCAATCATCGCCGTATCTGTCGGGTTGAACACCCTCATCTTTCTCGCTTCGCCCTTCTATTGCTCCTATCGCCAGGTACGGCGCTTTGAGGCCGGGCTCGACAGGGCAAAGGATGCGGTCGCAAAACTGGGTTCGCCGCAGGACACCCTCATTCTCGGGGTAGACTCCCATTTCAATGGATTTCGCCATGCCGGGTACTACCTCCCCGACTATCTAACGGTCGAATACCCCGAGGTCAAGCTGGGGGAAGGTCCGCGTGTCTTCACCATGTATCAACGGGACACCCAGCTGGTTGCCCACCTCCCAGCCGGTCCCTATCGTCGTTTTATCTTCTTTCCACTTCCCGATGGCGACTCCTATCGTGATTATTTACATAAAGTTACAGACAAGCTCCCGGCAGAGAACCTCCGTCGCGAAATCATCGATGGACAGGAATACGTGACCGGATCGGCTTCTGATCTGCATTTCCTCTTTCCCGACGTTGTATCGGCTCAAAAAGGTGTGTATGCACCGCTTCACTAAAGAATCGCGCCTGTAAACAACCGTTCACACCGTGGTCTGCCCTGCGGCGATTACACCTCAAGATTCAACTCTTTCCCTATAAAAAGGATTTGGATGGCCAATTGCTCTCCCACAGTCGCGCCCTGAATCGCGGGAGAAAGAGAAATCGAATGAATTCCGTCGCTTGGTGGCCAACTGTCATTGTTCTCGCGATAGCGACGTTCACCGATCTCCATAGCCGCCGCATCCCGAATTGGCTTGTATTGCCTTTCATGATCGCGGGAATCTGTGTTTCAGGCTGGCTTCACGGTTGGGATGGTATCCGCCACAGCCTCTCCGGACTGGCTCTCGGAGCTGCTCTTTTCGGCCTTCTTTACTGGCTGGGAGGCATGGGAATGGGAGATCTGAAGCTGTGCGCCGCCATCGGGGCGTGGGTCGGCCCACAGCAGTTAATTCTGGCGCTTGTCCTCACCAGCATGGCAGGTGGTCGTGATGGCACTCTGCTGGGCCGCGGCCGGAGGCTTTCTGGGAGAGCTCTTTCAGGGAACCGGCGACCTCCTCTTTGGATTCGGAAAGCGCGGTCTGCGACCCGATCCGGTGCACACGCTCTCCAATCCCTCAGCCCGCAAAATGCCGTACGCTCCGGCGATTGCGATTGGAACGATTGTTTCTTTCTTTGCCCATTGAGGTTTGAAGTTTGGAAAATGGCTACATCGGCAAAAATATGGCGATTTCAAATACACCCACCGGAACGTCGCAGGAACAAGGGAGCAGCGATCTCGTGATGTCAACCTTTACTCAGGGTTCGGACGCACTCGATGTTCGCGTTTTGTCGGTCGCTTTGATTGGACCACACGAACCGCGTCGTCGCGCTGTCGCCACTGCGATCGCCGGTTCGCAGGCAAAGATCACGCGCGAGTTTGTCACCTATCCCGACCTCGATGATGTGCCTCAACTACTCGATGCCGGCTACGAAATCATCATCGTGGACCTCGATAGCGATCCCGAGCACGCCCTCGATCTGGTCGAGAGTATTTGCAGCGGCAGCTCCATCACTGTCATGGTGTACTCCTTGCAATCCGATCCGGAGTTGCTGGTCCGGTGCATGAGGGCTGGAGCCCGGGAATTTCTCACTCAGCCCATCGCGCCGGCAACCATCGCAGAGGCCCTGGTTCGTGCCTCCGTCCGGCGGCCCACCGTTCGCACCACCAAAAAGGCGCTTGGCAAGATATTCGTCTTCGCGGGAGCCAAAGGCGGCTCCGGAGTCAGCACCATCGCCAGCAACTTCGCGATCCTGCTGGCGCAGGAGTCCCACCAGAACACCGTACTCATCGATCTTGGTCTGCCCCTCGGCGCCGCAGCGCTTGGACCTCGGCATCACCACTGAATTCTCTACCGCGAATGCGCTTCAAAACATCAACCGCCTCGACTCCAACTTCCTCTCCAAGCTCCTCACCAAACACAGCTCCGGCTTGTCGGTGCTCTCCGCACCCGACAGATACACTCCGCTCCACGTATCCAATGAAGCGATCGCAAAGCTTCTCGCTGTTGCCCGGCAGGACTTCGATTACGTGGTGATTGACGCTGGTTCCAGCATGGGATCCACCTACAAGACTCTTCTGGAGTCGGCTACGATCGCCTATCTCGTCGCTCAGGTCGGCATCTCCGAGCTTCGCAACTCAAATCGCATCATCTCGGAGTTCTTCACGCTGCCGACACCCAAGCTGGAGATCGTGCTCAACCGGTTTACTCAGAACCCTCTCGGAATCGACGAGGAGAACATCACCAAGGCGCTCACCAGGCCGGCGACCTGGAGGATTCCCAGCGACTACGGCACGGTGCAGCGCGCACAGAATACCGCCACTCCGCTCGCGCTCGGAGAGTCGGCCATCACCGCAGTCCTTCGCCAGATGGCCAGAACTGCGTGTGGTCTGCCGGCAGTAGCAGAAAAGAAAAAACGCTTCAGTTTATTTGGTTGAAATAGCTATCTTCGCAACGCTTGGCAGGGATGAAAACGTGGAACAACTTAATCTCGAGCAATACAAAGCCGAAATACACCGAACCCTGATCCCCAAGCTGGATCTGGAGAAGCTCTCACGCGCCGAAAGCTCTCAGGCGCGTCACGCCGTCGCCAGAATGATCGGCGAGATCATCGGCGCTCAGGGCGTCCCGCTCAGTCTCAACGAGCAGGAGAAGGTTCAATCCGATCTTCTCGACGAAGTCTTCGGTCTGGGACCCCTGGAACCCCTTCTGCGAGACCTCGAGATATCCGACATCCTGGTCAACGGCAAAGATCACGTCTTCATCGAGAAGGGCGGCATTCTCAAGCGGATTAACACCATCTTCCGCGACGATCGCCACCTCATGCAGATCATCGACCGCATCGTCTCGCGCGTAGGGCGCCGCGTGGACGAATCCTCGCCCATGGTCGATGCCCGCCTGCCGGACGGCTCCCGCGTTAACGCGATCATTCCGCCCCTCGCCCTCGATGGTCCTGCGCTCTCCATCCGCCGCTTCGGCACAGGCCCGCTGGTCGCCAATCAACTGGTGCGCTCTGAAGAGCATCTCGCAGGAGATGATGGACATGCTCGCCGCCGCTGTGCGCGCCCGCATCAGCATCCTCATCTCCGGAGGCACCGGGGCAGGGAAGACCACCCTGCTCAACATCCTCTCCCAGTACATCCCGAAGCACGAGCGCCTCGTGACCATCGAGGATGCCGCCGAACTCCAACTCGCCCAGGAAAACATCGTGCGCCTCGAAACCCGGCCGCCAAATGTCGAAGGGCAGGGAGCGATTCGCCAGCGCCAACTCCTCATCAACAGCCTCCGCATGCGTCCCGACCGCATCATCATCGGCGAGGTTCGCGGAGAAGAAGCCTTCGACATGCTGCAGGCCATGAACACCGGCCACGAGGGCTCGATGGCCACAATTCACGCCAACACCACCCGCGACGCACTCTCCAGGCTCGAATCCATGGTCGCGATGACCAACCTCAATCTTCCCGAGAGAACCGTTCGCCAGCAGATGGCCTCCGCCATCGCGATTGTCGTTCAAGTCTCCCGTCTCAGCGACGGCAGCCGCAAGGTCGTCAACATCTCCGAGATCACCGGCATGGAAGAAAACATCATCAGCATGCACGAGATCTTCAACTTCGAAAGGAAAGGCATCGGGCCCTGACGGCAGGGTCACAGGAACCTTCAGGCCAAGTCGCATCCGTCCCAAGTTCCTCGAGCAGCTTCGCATCTCCGGAATCATGCTGCCGGGAAGCATGTTTGAGCAGGCGCAGGAAGTTAACTGAAAGTACGAGGATTAGCAAGATGCTTCTAGTGCTCTCTATTGTATTTCTCGCGATCTTCGTCATCTCCGCTCTCCTCATGATGGCGAGCCAAGGGAGATTCTTCGCAAATACACGGAGCGCACCCTTACTGTCCTGCGTGCCGCCCTTTCCACTGCAAAACTGTCCCCCTCAGATCAGGCCGTCGATCTCCACAAAGAAGAGCTTCTCAGCGCCGTTCCCTGGCTCAATCGCTGGCTCCTCAAGCTCGAGCTGGCGCCCCGCCTTCGCACGCTCCTCTATCAGGCCGACGTCAAGTGGACCGCCGGCGGTCTGATCATGATGTCTGCCGCATGCTTCCTCATCCCCGCCTATCTCATCTATCTTCGCACCGGCGCCAGTCCTCCTCTCTCTCCTGCTGGGTGCGCTGTTAGCCGCTGCGCCGTTCGTCTATGTCATCAACAAGCGAAACCAGCGCTTCAACAAATTTGAGCAGGAGCTTCCCGAGACGCTGGATCTGATGGTCAGCGCCCTCCGCGCCGGCCACAGCCTCGTCTCCGCTCTCAATCTCGCTGCCAATGAATCCCCCGACCCCATCGGTCAGGAGTTCCGCATCTAGCTTCGATGAGCAGAACTACGGCCTCGAACTCAAGACCGCGATGAACAACCTCGCCGAGCGCGTTCCCTTGCAGGACCTCAAAATTGTCATCACAGCAATCCTCATCCAAAAAGAGAGCGGAGGAAATCTCGCCGAAGTATTCGACAAAACTGCCTACGTCATCCGCGAGCGCTTCCGCCTCAAGCGCCAGGTCCGCGTCACACCGCTCAGGGCCGCCTCACCGGATGGATTCTCTCTCTTCTCCCGGTCGTCCTTGGAATAGGCCTCTGTACATGCTCAATCCCGAAAGCATGAGCCTGCTCTGGACGCGCCCCATCGGCGTCAAGCTCCTCTATCTCTCTGGCAGCCATGACGACCATCGGGGCCTGATCATCCGCAAGATCGTCAACATGGACGTATAGGAAAAACTTATGGGATTCGTGCTGCTCACTTTCTTCTTTGTCTTCCTCTGATCGCCACCGGCGGCCTGATCCTGTTCTACCGCCCGGCCATGATCCAGCGAATCTCCACCGTCATCGCACCTCGCCCGAAACAGGCAAGCATTCGTGGCAAGTTGAGAACAACAGGCTTCACCCTCGGCTCCATGGTCGAGCAATTCGAAGCGTCATCCCAAAAGCAAAGCCGAGATGTCGGTCGTGCAGCAGCGTCTCGTCCGCGCCGGCTATCGCAGCGAATCGGCCGTCAGCCTCTTCTATGGCGCAAAATTCGTCGTCCCCGTCGTCCTCTGCATCCTTGCCTTCGTCACCGGAGTCTGGCGCTACAGCCCCTTCTTCGTGTACATGGTCGGCGTTCGGTCTGGGCTATTTGTTGCCCGACTTCTGGTTAGGGAACAGGATGTCCGCCCGCCAGGCCAAATCCGCCGCGGACTTCCCGACGTCCTCGATCTTCTCGTCATCTGTATTGAAGCCGGCTTAAGTCTCGATCAGGCCACCGCGCGCACCGCCGAAGAATTGGAGATGGCGCAACCCGCCATCTGCGACGAGCTCGGTATCGTCGTCCTCGAACAAAGGGCCGGACTGCCCCGCTCCACTGCCTGGAGAAACTTTGCCGACCGCACCAATGTTGAAAGCGTGCGCAATCTCTGCTCCGTGCTCATTCAATCGGAAAAATTTGGCACCAGCGTCGCCAAAACTTTGCGAGTTCATTCGGATACCCTCAGAACCCAGCGTCGCCAGAAGATGGAGGAGCAGGCAGCCAAGACAACCGTCAAACTTGTCTTCCCGCTTGTTCTCTTTATCTTTCCCGTCGCTCTTCCTCGTCACGCTGGGGCCTGCGGCCATCACCGTAATGGAAAACTTTAACAAGTACCTCATTCATTAGAAGGGAGAATAGGCATGGACAATGTAACTATTATTCGAGTCGTTGCTGCTGTCCTTGCGGTCGTTGTGCTGGTCATTCTTATCCAGCGCCGCCGCAAGCGGGTTGAATAAGCTGTTTCCGCTCCTTAAGCAAGGGAGGCGACCATCCCAGTCGCAACACTCAACTAGCACGTTTCTCCGGGCCATCCTGAAAGGGAAGCGTTAGACTCGGCCCGGTACTATGTAGGGTGCTTCTTTCGAACTCGGAATCGGATGGCAACTTGCATTCCTCCAAGCTCCGGAAGAAGCACCCTGCTCAAAATTCTGCCGCGTACATCAACGAAAGGAGTGCACATGGTTAAGTTGATTTGCCGGCATCGTGCGGCAGACCAAAGCTCGATAGCCATTGACCCAGTCAGAGAGATGAAGAGACGAACCTATTGCGTATATAACCAAACGAGGGAGTGTTTCCTTAGCCTCGGCGTTCTTCCGGCCGAAACACCTTCTCGCGTCTCAAAGGCCTGATCGGCAAGATCAGGCTGCGGGTCGACGAAGGGCTATGGGTCCTGCCCTCCTGTGGAATTCATACCTTTGGCGTTCTCTTTCCTCTGGATCTCATCTACTAGACGAAAGACACAGGTCGTCGACGTAATCGAGCATTTTCCCAGATTCCGCATCTCGCCCATAAAGCCTCAGGCTTCCAGCGTTATTGAGCTGCCGATCCACACCATCTATACCTCGCAGACCCAGCCCGGAGACCAGTTGGTCATCTGCACCATCGAAGAGATGGGAAGACGGTTCAATAAGGTCAATACGGTCCCCATCGAAAGCCCGATTCAGCGGGTTGGAACGTGATTTGCTGTATGATTCTTCGCAACGCTGCTCGATCTCTTCCAGGCCACGAGTTCTCAGGAAGTCGAAGCTGTCTCAAAGCCGTAACCGCCATAGAAACCCTCCTGACGCCGATCGAGACCGATGCAACCGGCAGCTCGCGTATGTCGCAATTCCATAGAAGATATGCGGAGACGAATATGGGCTTTCTGGAGAGTGTCTTCAAAAGAGTAACGTTCATCCGACAACCGTAAAGCTCGACGGTTGGAATCGCCTGTGCTCGTCGCCTATTACTGGGACGGAGGGAACACCAAACGCTCACCAGATTCGGAATATCAGCTCGCAGGGTTTTACCTGCTCACCCAAGACCGCTCCGTCCCGGAACCGTCATCACAATGACCTTGCAAAAGCCCTCCAAGACAAACGGAGATTCCGCTTCAAAGCCGCATCTCACCGTCATGTCGATCGTCATCAGGCAGGGCGAGGATGGGGTCGGTTTTGCGTTCCTCCCGCAGGAGCCGAAGGACTCCAGCCCAGGAAAGAATCCGGGCAGCAAGCCGGCCAGCAGAAAAGCAATCAGCAAGATTCCTCGAGCAGATTGAATCAGGCGGAGGCCAGATGATGACCTCGACTCGAAGGCGGACACTCCGAAACCAACCCCATCGCTTCAAAATGCACTCCCGGCAACCCCGGGAGCAAGGCTCTCCCATGAGAAGATTCGTATGACGAAAGCGGCCAGGCTCTGGTCATCTCCGCTCTCGCCATGACCTGCCTCCTCGGTTTTGTCGCGCTCGCAACCGACGTCGGCATCATGATGCGTCAGAAAAGAATGGCCCAGACAGCGGCCGACGCCGCAGCCATCGCTGGCGCGATGGAACTGCAACGTCCGACACCTGCCAATGTGACCATTCGGCGGCGGCCTTGCGGCTGCAGGACAGAACGGTTTCGCGGTAGCACATGCGAGCGGAGTCACGGTTACGATCAACGCGCCACCGTGTCCGTCGACCCAGCCATCAACAGGCTATGTCGAAGCATTGTCTCTATTCAACAGCCGACCATCTTCATGGGTCTCTTCGGATATTGCCAACATGACCCCTGCCGCAAGGGCCGTTGCGACCAATGGAGGAGGGGCGGCCTATGGCTGCGTCTACATCTTGGCCCCAAGGCACTCAGCAATGGAATTACAGGGATACTTCGACCTGACCGCGCCGAACTGCGGTCGTCATCGTTGACTCCGGACGCCGACGGCGCCCTGGACTTCACGGGCAAGGCGGAATATTACAGCCGGATCGGTCGGAGTCGTAGGCGGTGTCAGCAGGCTCCTCCAGACGGCACCCCGCCCAGTCCAGGAATCGTTGCGCAAAGCGATCCTCTCGGCAATCTCACCCAATGCCTGATCCGACCGAAACGCTTCCCTTGCAGTGCGCCCAGCGGAGGGCAAGTTGACCGGAACCATAAATGCTTCAGGCGTCGTTTGCTACAGCGGAAACGTCACCATGAGCAATGTAACCCTGAACGGCGGAACCTTATGTCTTTACCGGAATGTAAATCTCGGCGGCAACGTGACGACATCCGGCACAACTCTGGATATTGAACAGCGGCACCTCGGAATAGTACCGGAACAACGCTGAATCTTAGCCCTCGCGCCTACCTCGCGGCAACCTACACGGGATTGCGCTTATGCACCCCTGGCCAATGCGAGCCCGATGACGATTCAAAAGGGCGATGCCACCGGAACTGTTGACGGGGATATCTATGCCCCAGGCGCCACGATGTACCTTCCAGGACTAGTGGCGGCGACAAGAAGTGGCGGCTTGACTACTCATCACAGACCTGATCGTAGGGTCGCTGTATGACAAGACCGCGACCATCAGCATCCAAAGCTATTCCCAGTCGAACCCAGGCACGACGCCACTCTCCAGAATTGCGTTGATGGAGTGAACGAAATGAGCAGCCATATGCGAGACAAATCTGATTGCCAATTTACGAGAAAGGAGTTCTCAAAATGCTTCGACATCGTATGACACCGGATAACGGGCAGGCTTTTGTCGAACTCGCCCTCGTTCTGCCGGTGTTCACCCTTATGTTGGTCGGAATAGCCGAGGTCGGCCGTCTGGCATACGCCAGTATCGAGGTCAACAACGCCGCTCGGGCTGGCGTTGCGTACGCCGCGCAAACCAACACCACGGCTGCCGACGCGACAAACATAACATTGGCCGCTAAGCAGGACGCGGCGATTTTGTCGCTGCTGACCTCACCGCAACACCGACGTACTCCTGCTCCTGCGAAAGTAATACCGGCACCATCACATCGTTCGCCAGTTGCACCAAGACGGACACAAACTTGACTACCTGCGCCAGCCCCTCTCGCATCGTCGTGTTCGTGCAGGTCAATACCAGCTGCGCCAGTCGCCACGTTATTCCATTTTCCCGGAATCGCCAGCACGTTCACTCTGCGAGGCCAGGCCATCATGAGGGTGCAACAGTAATGATCCTGGGAGCAACATTCCGCCGGAAGATCGCTCTCGCAATCGGCCGCACCCAACGCCATGCGAGCGGACGAACGCGGCTCAGCGATCCTCGAGACCGCCATGTCGCTCATCATCTTTCTGACATTCCTGTTCGGCATCATGCAGGTCGGATTTGCGCTCTACACCTACATCTTCATCTCCGAGGCGTCTCGCGAAGGCGCACGTTACGCGATCGTCCGGGGAGCAACCTGGGGTACGGCCTGTGCCAGCTACACCTCGTCTGACTGCACGCCAGCTCAGCCCAGATTCAGAGCTACGTGCAAAGCATCGGACTCCCCGGAATCAACGACCGTGTGACACTAGCCCGTATATACGGCCTTCACCGCCAGGCTCAACCTGCCCTGCCTTCCGGTCCATGCAACAGCCCGGGAAACCAGGTGGCAGTGACAGTCACCTACAGCTTTCCGATGATGATTCCATTTATTCCCAAAACAGACCTATGCGATGTCAAGCACCTCCGCCATGATCATCGCCCAGTAGCTCGAGACCACCCCGCCCGAACCCGATACCTGAACACAAACAAATTTCCACAGAAATATTTTCAAGAGAGTGACAGAAAATTCCCACCACAAAAACACCACGCAAATCACCACAACTTACCACCCAAAAACCACAACTTGACCACAAAAAACCATCAAGTTTCGCCCGAAAATCGCAAAACCCCCTCTCAAAAACCACCCAAAAAAATTACTGCGTAGCTAATCCGTGTCGTCAGGAATAATCAGCAGCACTTCCACCAGGGTTTCCTTGCCATTTTGTGTCGCCGGGCCGGAACTGCCATTGCTGCAACGCATGCAGCAGAAACTTCGCCTCCGCAAGCTCAGTCGGAAACACCACCGCCAACCGCTCAAAATGTCCCGCTGCATTCACAAAGCCGTGAACAATAATCGCGTCCGCGCCAGTGTTGGGATCGATGCTCGGCCGCGTAATATCATAAGGCCACGGAGCATCCGGACGAGCCGGCCTTCCCGCCTTGGCAATCTCCTCTGTTCGCGGAACTGAGTACTGCAGAATCCAGTTCTTGCGAGTACCCACATGCAAATAAACGGTATAGGCGAGCTTGCCGCTCCAGGTACTCGACGCTTCAGGGTACTCGTCCGCCGCCGAAGATCCCACCACGACCATCCCAAACGACCCATCCCTCGGCAACGAAAGATGCGTCAACGACCGCAACCCCCCACCCGTGTCTGCACCCTCCAGCCCAGCAAGTCGCCTGTCGTGTTGTTCCCCAGCCCAACTCCACTACCGGGCTTATTTGCAGCCACTTGACCGGCCGTCTGCCCCGCGCTCGCTCCATTCTGTTTGTTGTCAATCGTGCCGGAACCCGTCGGCGACGTGCTCTTCGGCTGCCCCTGCGAAAGCGATCCCGTCTGTGTCGTCGGCGCAACCTGGTTGACCATCGGCAAAGTCGCTGTGCCTTCCTTCATCTGAACATCGGACATCGAGATGACGCTCCCCGAAGCCGGCTGCTCCCGAAGGTTTGGACGCTGTCTCTGGAACCCTCTTCGCAGGAGCAGGTCCTTGCGCCATGACCGGTGATGTCTTGCTTGGTTCAGGCAGCGGAGCCTTCGTCTCGGACGGACCCGGCGAGATCTTCAAATCAGACGACATGGACAGCTTGATTCGGCGGATCAAGCGAAGGCTGCACCTCAATCTTCGCCTCCGTCTGCTGGGACGTCGGAACGATTGTCCGACCGTCATGTCTCGTGAACTCCACACCGTCACTTGAGGAAGGGGAGTTTCCTTCTGGATCAGCAGATTATTGTTACGTCCGGTTGCACCAGCGTCTGTACCACTTGTTTCTGCGCCAGAAGATTAATGGGGAGCCGCTGTGCCGGTGCAGTTGGCGCAGCTATTCCCCGGAGCAGCCGCTCTGACCTTCGCCGTCTGCCCCGTCTGTGCCGTCTCATTCGGGACATACTGACGAATCTTCGGCTCCGGTTGATGCAACTCCATCATCCGGACCGTATATCTCTTGGCAACGTCTGAAATCTCCGCCTTCTTCGGCTGATTCAGACCAAGAAACAACAGAACGAACGCCAGACGGAGTGCACAAACATGGAGATCACAAACGAGGACGGACCCCGCTTCGGGGCCAGGGTCTCCCCAAACAGCGAAATGATGGATGAAGACCTCATAATCGACTCAACGCTTCCGCTGCTTACTTCCCGACTATTAGCCCTATGATAACTGTAAAGCCCAATAGACAGTGCTGTCCCGAATTACGGGGCTAAATTCGACTAACTGCAATTCCCAGACCATTCAAATTCGCTCTGCAAATGCTGATAACTGCAGTCCGCGCTCAGTTAGCGTGTCTACACAGCTACAGCCCAATCGGCTCGTGGTATACACATGTTCACACTTGGGGTCGAATCTGCCAGCTAAGCTCATGATTCTCAATAAAAACGAGCCTCCGCTTTTGGCACCCCAATTGCCACAGAACGTTAGAAGTTCGGAACCGCCCGCCCAGTCGATTCCAGGGGATTGCTGAATGAACCGAAGACTACTCAATATTCTCTTGATCGCTTTTGTGATTGCGGCCGGATGCAGCTTACATCGTCTTCCGTCTGATCGGCAACCGAATCGCCGCCCGCCATGTGACGACCACACGCGTCGATTGCTGCCGCCTCAGATCTCAAACTCGGAAGTGTCTTGCGAAATACCGATCTGACGACAATCGACATCGTCGGAACTCCGCCCAAGGGCGCAATTCTCAAACCGGAAGATGCGGTAGGCCGGGGCGTGATCTCCAATCTCTACCTGGGTGAGCCGATTCTCGAAAACCGCCTCGCCCCTCCGGGCTCCGGTGGGGGACTCGCAGCCACGATTCCCCACGGGTATGAGGGCTGCTGCCGTCAAGGTCAATGAAGTCGTCGGCGTAGCTGGATTCGTTACTCCCGGAATGCACGTCGATATTTTGATCTCGGGCAATCCTCCCGGAGTGAATAATGCAGCCGAAGGATCGCGAGTGAAGACGATTCTCCAGAACATCGAAGTCCTCTCCGCCGGTACTGACATACAAAGAGATGCGGAAGGAAAGCCGCAGCAGGTTCAGGTAGTCAATCTACTCGTCACTCCCGACCAGGCGGAGGCTCTGAGTCTGGCCAGCAGTGAAACCCACATCCAACTCGTCCTCCGGAATCCTTTGGACAATGAGCTCGCGAAACCCACTGGCACCGCGATAGCCGAGCTCTTCTCGGGTGGAAATCCGCCGAAACCGGCTGCGGTCTATCACGCCCCAACCGCAAAAGCCGCGCCCTCACACACGTACCTGGTCGAAGTCTTCAATGGATCAAAGAGAAGTGAGGCTAAATTTGCCTCTGGCGAGGAAAAACAGTGAACTCTGGAACGCGGATAATTAGCACCTCACTATGGGCCCTTTCGTTTTTCTTTGGCCCACATTCCATTCTTCAGGCGCAGGCTCCCGCGCCTCAGCCCACCGAAAGCGCCACAGACACCTCGAACGATCTCTCCGTCACGGTAGGGAAATCGGCTCTGGTGGACTTCACCAAACCAATCACGCGCATCGCCATCGGGATGGGAGAGATCGCAGAAGCCACCGCGGTAAGCCCATCGGAGGTCATGGTTAACGGCAGAGCCCCGGGCAACACCAGTCTCATCGTGTGGCAGCAAGGCGGCGAGCGACAGTTTTTCAACGTTACCGTTCATCCCAGCCGCGCCGCAGCCGAGGACAACATCGCATCGATTCGCCGTGAACTCAAGCTGGCCCTGCCCGCGGAAAATATCAACGTCGCCTCCGAAAATAATCTCATCGTCCTCCGCGGAACGGTAAAAGACCTCACCGACTCCGACCGCGCTGTTCAGATAGCCACCACCGCCGGCAAGGTCGTCAATCTCATGTACGTGGATGTCCCACCAACGCCGCCGCAGATTCTTCTCAAGGTTCGTTTCGCCAGCGTGGATCGAAACCTCGAAAGGCAGCTCGGCATCAATATATTCAGCACCGGTGCGACCAACACCATTGGTGCTATCACCACAGGACAGTTCCAACCGCCCACCGTGAGTCTTCCCGGTGGCGGCGGTTCCGCGTCTTCTGCGGCGGCCACCATAGCAAATGCCCTCAACCTCTTCTTCTTCCGTCCTGACATCAATTTGGGTGCGACGATTCAGGCGCTCGAAAGTCAAGGGGTCGTTGAGGTGCTTGCTGAGCCGAACATGCTCGCCCAGGATGGCAAACAGGCCAGCTTCCTTGCCGGCGGAGAATATCCCTACCCCGTTGTTCAGGGAACGAGCGGAGGTTCGGGCACGGTTTCGATCCAATTCAAGGAATTCGGCATTCGTCTCAATTTCATTCCGACGATCACGCCTCGAGGCACGATCCGTCTCCAGGTTGCGCCCGAAGTGAGTTCGCTGGATTTCACGAACGGAGTTACAATCTCCGGATTTTCGGTCCCCGGAATCGACGTTCGCCGGGTGAAGACCGAGGTAGAACTCGGCGAGGGCCAAAGCTTCGCTATCGGTGGACTCCTCGATAACCGCGAAACCCAGACATTCCAGAAGATTCCATTCATCGGAAGCATCCCCATTCTAGGCAGGTTCTTCCAGTCGATCACAAAGAACCGCACCAACACGGAACTCATCGTGATCGTAACCCCCGAGATCGTTCAACCGATAGACAAGGGACAACCGCTGCCGCAATTGAACTATCCCGAGAAATTCCTGCCTCCGAACTCCAAGATCCCGATGAACACTCCCACCGGAGTTGCGGCGGGAACAGCTCCTCCAGCGCCTGCGGTGCCGCCAATCCCCGTCGAGAAGCTGGTGCAAAGCATGCAACCTGAGAAGCAGCTTGTCATTGAAGGTTCTTACTCCACAGGTGGCTACGGTACTGGTGCCGGTGCCGGGTGCGGGTATGTCGACCACGCCGACCCCGCCTCAATAGAAGAGGTGCACTGCGATGAGCGTTCTAGAGAAGAAGCCGAGCCTCAGGTTCAATCCCGTGATCCCTCGGGCCTTTATCTCCGCATGGCGTACGCCTGGTCCGCCCTCCTGTTCATTAATGGGTCCGAGAACCGGAGGCCGCGGCGGTAAACCTATGAGAACCGAGCCCGATCTGATGAATCCTCACCCCACCCTCTCGAGCCGAGTCGACACACGGGACGGTGCCATGTCGAGTTCCGATCTGGAGGCCCTGAGTCTCTCTCTGCGCGCCTCGGTCGCCACCCGTGCCGAATCAGCCAGACATCACCTCCCGGCTCAGCCAACTCGGTCCCGATGCGAAGTTTCACCTCCGCATGGCACTGCTCGTTGGCCTTCTGCTTGCTATGCTCGGTTATTGGCTGCAAACTGACGTCGATTCATGTTGAAATCAGCGGTCGCATCATCGCTGTCCTGACTCTCTTCGCGATGATTGCTCCTCTTCCGCTCTACTGGCACGAGAAGGGAAGAGCAGCTCTGCGGGAATCCACCCTCGTGATCCCGTGGGAGTTGATCGTGGTCGTGGCTCTCCCGTTTCCCGTCCTGATTGCCGCGCGATGTCGTATGCCCTTGCAGGACGCGCTCCTGGGCCGCATCGATCAGTCTTTGGGCGTCAGTGTACCGGCCATCATGGCCTGGGCCAGCCACCACTGGCTCGGAACCGTTATCAACGCCACCTATCCGCTACTAACGCCTTTCCTTGCTAGTCGCTGTCCTCGTGCCGCCGCTTATGCGGCAAGAAAAGGAGGCAAGAGAGTTTCTCCTCGCCAATCTGATAGCGTTTGCCATAGGCTTGCCGCTTTTTGCGCTAATCCCCGCCGTCGCTCCCTGGTACTACTATCACCTGGTTCCACCGCTCGATCAGGCCATCTGCTGGGATATGCTTCGCGAACTCCGCCTTCCCGGCCCCTATCTCTTCCACGACCAGGCGGCTGGTGTCGTCTGCTTCCCGTCCTTCCATGTCATCTGGGCCATCCTTTGCGCTGCGAGCCCTGTGGGGATTCCGCCCCCTGCGGATCCCCGTTGCACTGCTCCTATCGCTGCTCATTTCCTTTCAACCCTAACCACCGGCTGGCACTACTTTGCCGACGTAATCGCCGGAGTCTCTCATTGCCGTTCTCGCCATGGCGATTGCCAGGGTCTACTCCGTTTAGCCTCGGAGTTATCCGCATCTTGCGCGGCCACTGACATTATAACCTGTATTTCAATGTACAAATCAGGCAAACGTAACCCAAATAATGAAGGTCAGGAATCTCACCCGCCAAACGGTCCTCGCAGAAAATGTCGATGTCGCCGACAGCGCCGCCACCCGCCGCAAGGGCCTCCTTGGGCGCACCCATCTATCCGCTGGCGAGGCCTTTGGATTGTCCCATGCGAATCGGTCCACACCTTCTTCATGAGGTTTTCCATCGACCTCGTCTACCTGGACCGCTCCATGAAGGTCAGAAAGGTCAGAACCAGTGTCCCTCCCTGGAGAATCTCCGCATGCTTCCTGGCGCACTCCGTCATCGAACTCGCCCCAGGCACGATCAAGGCAACCAAACAAGGCCCGGGGAGATCAGCTTGAATTCGTCCGATACACGACGGTACCGCCGGCTCCGACCAAGATGAAGTCTTTGCTCAATGATTCCCTCCCAATGTTTCGCGCCGCTGTATTTCGTCCCTTCCGGGCCTATCAAAGTAGCAGTTTGCTGCGCATGTATACCCGCGGCATTAAATGCCACAATACCTGTATACAACCGTTCACACTGTTTCAGGCCAAGCAGCTAAGTCACTTATTTATCAATTGGTTAGCCCTGAGGCGAAAATGGCCCTTCGCTTGCCACTAGTAAGGGCAATCCCAGTCTGTGGCTGGAAATACATTTATCAAGGAGAAACACCAAAATGAAAGATAAATTGATGCAGCTCTCGGCGAAACTGCAAGTGTCTGTTGATGAACGAAGAGGGTCAGGACCTCATCGAGTACGCCTTGGTCGTCGCTCTGATCGCCTTCGCGGCAACAGCTGGCATGAGCACCCTGGCAGCCAAGATTAACGGCGCCTTCACCAGCATTGGCACCACGCTCAGCGCGTATATCTCCTAGCTCTTGGCCGAAGGACGGCAGGAGCTGAAAATTCAGCTCTGCTGCCTTCGGTGTGTTTTTGAAAAGGAGTATCTTGTTCTCCAGAATCTGAAGAGATCACAAGCGGATCTGTCAATTCAACCGGGGGAAGTCTTCCAATGAAAGATAACTGGCTAAAACTCGCGATCAAAATGCGGATTCTGCTCAACGAAGAAGGACAGGATCTCATCGAGTACGCTCTGGTCGTTGCACTGATCGCCTTTGCGGCGACAGCTGGGATGTCCACGTTGGCCGGCGCTATCAATAATGCATTCACTAGTGTGGGCACCACGCTTAGCAACTACATCTCGTAGGTTGTCTTGCAAGACTTCGCACCGCTCCAACTCCGATCATAGGGGAGGCAAGTTGTCCGACGTCGCGCCGGCAATTTGTTCCCCTAAGTTCTTTCGAATATCCGTGTTCTGCGAACAGCAAGAGAGATAACGATGATCGACGGAAAACGCATAGCGGTCGTTATGCCGGCCTACAACGCCGAAAAGACGCTGGAGAAGACCGTGCGTGCGCTTCCTGCCATAGTTGACATCAAAATCCTCGTCGATGATTCCAGCAACGACAACACCGCCCGCCTATCCGAAGAACTCGGTGTTCAAACCTTCATCCACGACTCGAACTACGGCTACGGACGTAACCAGCAGACCTGCTACCGCGAGGCCCTCGCTGCCGGAGCCGACGTCGTCGTCATGGTCCATCCCGACTATCAATACAATCCCGCCCTCGTCTCCGCTATGGCAGACATGGTCGCCAGCGGAGTCTACGACGTCGTTCTTGGCTCCCGCATCATCGGCGGAGGAGCTCTCAAAGGTGGCATGCCGCGCTACAAATACATCGCCAACCGCTTTCTTACCGCCTTCCAGAACCTTTTCTCGGGGTCAAGCTCTCCGAATACCACACCGGCTTTCGCGCCTTTTCCCGGGATGTCCTCCAGACTCTCCCGCTACTCGAAAACTCCGATGACTTCGTCTTCGACAATCAGATGCTCGCGCAAGCCGTCATGTTTGGCTTTCGCATTGGCGAGATCTCCTGCCCCACAAGCTATTTTGAGGAAGCCTCTTCCATCAACTTTCGTCGTAGCGTGAAGTATGGCCTCGGCGTGCTTGCCACCACAGCATGTTTCGTCGCCCATAAAGCCGGCATTTGTAAAGCTGCCGCTCTTCGACACCACAGGCAGAAAAGTAACCTTCAAGTATTACTCAGGGGTCGCCTAGCAAACGTGGTTCGCTTCACTCGGCCCACAGTTCAAGACGCAAGAGAGGCATCTTCGTTAGGATATGGTCTTGTCTCCGGCCCCGGCAAACGGTCCTTCCCTGGTACTCATCGAAGGCGGCCTCGCCGTACTCGCATTAGCTGTCTCATTTGGACTACCTGGATTCGGTTCTCTCTGGTTCAGTCGCATTGAGCGCGTCTTCAATCAGCTCGCGCGTCGAAGATCTCTCTCTGTAGCGGTTGTTGGCTTCGCCGCGTTTTTTCTACGTCTCGCCATCCTTCCGTTCTGTCCCGATCCCTGTTCCGTTTATTACCGATGACTTCAGTTTCCTGTTAGCCGCCGATACCTTCGCCTCTGGCAGGCTCACTAATCCAACCCCCGCGATGTGGGTCAATCTCGAAAGCATCCACGTCACGATGAAGCCCACTTACATGTCCATGTACTTTCCTGCCCAGGGATTGGTCCTCGCCGCAGGCAAAGTGCTGACAGGCCATCCGTGGTGCGGGATTCTTGTCGTCACCGCGCTCATGTGCGCAGCCATCTGCTGGATGCTGCAGGCGTGGCTCCCGCCCTCGTGGGCTCTTCTGGGAGGACTGCTTATCGTCCTCCGACTAGGTCTGTTCAGTTACTGGATCAACACCTACTCCGGAGCCGGCTCTATCGTTGCCCTCGGCGGTGCACTCGTTCTCGGAGCCCTCCCACGCTTCATCAAACACGCCCGCTTTCGCGATGCTCTCCTCATGGCGATCGGTGTCTCTCTCCTTGGGATCTGTCGTCCATACGATGGCTTCCTGCTGTGCCTACCCGTAGCCGTTTATCTGGGATGGTGGATATTTCGGGGGAAGAATCGTCCCTCTCCGGCATTACTCCTCCGCCGCACGGCGCTCCCTCTCGCATTGATCATGGCAGCCGGCGCGTGGATGGCTTACTATGACTACCGCGTCTTCGGAAATCCGCTCACCTTGCCCTATTCTGTCAATCGCTCACAGTATGCGATGGCGCCTTACTTCATCTGGCAACCCAAGCGCCCGGAACCCAACTATCACCACAAACTGATTCGAGAGTTCTATTACAAGGATGAACTCGACAACTTCAACAAAATCCAAAGCCGCTCGGGCTTCATCCCCGAGACGCTCCTCAAGGTTGCCCGCGCATTCCTCTTCTACGCCGGTTTCAGTCTGCTCATCCCCTTGATCATGGTGCGGCGAGTCTTTCTCGATCGTCGTCTCCGCTTCCTCATCCTCTGTCTTCCCGTATTGATCGCAGGCCAGCTCATCGAGGTCTTTCTCCTTCCTCACTACCTCGCGGCCTATACTGCCGCCTTTTATGCCATCGGCCTCCAGGCCATGCGTCACCTGCGTTTATGGAAGCCAGGCGGTCAAGCAGTAGGCCTCACTTTACAGCGGTCTCGTCGTAACAATCTGCGTCTTGATGGCGGCCTTGCGCGTAGTTGCTGAGCCTCTCCACTTCGCCCTGCCCCTCTGGCCTACTGCCGAGGCGGCCGAATGGTTCGGCTTCAGCAGCCTATCCGGGAGCGAGCGCGCCAAAACCGAGGCGGCCCTCAATCAGATGCCCGGAAAACAGCTCGCGATCGTCAGGTACACGCCCAGTCACAATCCTCAGGTCGAGTGGGTCTATAACGCCGCCGACCTCGATCAACGCGAAGATCGTCTGGGCTTGGGACATGGATAACGCCGCCAACCAGAACCTTATCGACTACTATAATGACCGCACGGTCTGGCTCGTCGAGCCCGACGCAACTCCCGCGAAGGTCACCCCTTACGTCTCACCAGCCCGATAGCTACCCCACCAGCTCTTATTCTTAGGTCAAACCAGAAATTTTCGCAAAGCCGTCCCTAGAACAAACAGGACGAAAAGAATCAGCACCCACATAAGATATCTCTCAAGCTTCATCGAAGAAATTCTTTCAACGTGCATAGAAACTGCCGCAAGTGGAAAGTCTCTCTATCCCACCACTGACAGACTGATGATATCGCTACGTTCAGAGTTGTTTCGATTGGGCGAACAGCACCTGTGTATCCAGGCCGATGATTACCTTTTTCTATCTCGTTGATTACCTTGACGAGCTGGCGTCACGCAGGCCTACAGCTACCGCGCATTTTTATAGATCATCCCCAGCAACTCGTCATACATCGCCTGTCTCTCCTCATCCGATCCGGTTCGAATCGCATGGGTTGCGCAATGGGCCAGATGATTCCGCATCAGAGCGCGTGCCACTGCTCGCAATGCCTCCTGAGTCGATGACACCTGCGTCAGAATATCAGCGCAATAGCGGTCTTCTTCCACCATACGCTGCAGTCCACGCACCTGCCCTTCGATCCGCCGCAGCCGCCGCACGATTCGAAGCCTTGATCGCAGAATCGACGGCTACTGCCTTCCGTCCAACTGCTTCCGAAATATCTGCGTGAATATCTTTTTTTCTAGTCATCTCTTCTCTCGCGAAATTCAGGAAAGCCTCAGCCGTCGCAACCGCAGGCTGTTCGTCACTACGCTGAAGGAACTCAACGCCATCGCCGCACTGGCAATCACCGGACTCAATAGCAACCCGAACACCGGATATAGAACACCGGCCGCCAGAGGAATCCCGATGACGTTATACAAAAAAGCCCAGAACAAATTCTGCCGCATCACTCGCATCGTGCCGCGCGACAACGCAATGGCCGCAGCCACCCCTGTCAGATCGCTCCGCATCAACGTCACATCGCCGGCCTCCATCGCAATATCTGCGCCTGTCGCCATGGTCAACCCAACATCTGCCTGCGCCAAAGCAGGAGCATCGTTGATTCCATCTCCAACCATAGCTACCACGCGGCGCTCTGCCTGCAGCCGCTGGATGGCTTCAACCTTCCCTGCCGGCAATACGCCCGCAATCACCTCATCCACTCCGGCTTCACGCGCAATCGCTGCGGCCGTGCGTTCATTGTCGCCCGTCACCATCACCACTCGCAGACCCTCAGCATGCAATCGGCGAATCGCCTCAGCCGAGGTCGCCTTGATCGCGTCCGATACCGCAATAACTCCCATCACTTTCTCCCCCATCGCGATCCAAAGCGGCGTCCGCCCTTCTTCCGCCATCGCTTGCCACGCCGTCTTCCATTGCTCGAGTAGCAACACCAAATCTCGTCATCAACGCAGCATTTCCAATCAGCACGCGCTCACCGTCAACCATCCCCACGACACCCTCGCCAGTCAGCGACTCAAACTCCTGCACAGGGGCCAACTCCAGACCGCGCTCCTGCGCATAACGAACCACCGCCTCTGCAAGAGGATGTTCGCTCGCGCGCTCCAACGCCGCCGCCATGCGAACCATCCTCGTCTTCACTCCCCGAGGCAACCAGAACCTCCGTCACCCGCGGACGCCCTTCCGTGATCGTGCCTGTCTTATCCAGTACAACCGTATCGACCTTCTCCATCCGCTGCAGCGCCTCTCCACCCTTGACGAGGATCCCCTCGGTCGCCCCGCGCCCAGTCGCCACCATCACCGCCGTAGGCACAGCCAGACCCATCGCGCACGGACAAGCAATCACCAGCACCGTCACCGCCGCGGCAAATGCCTGCATCACTCCCACATCCGGCGCAAAAAATCTCCATGCCGCAAACGTCACCACCGCAATCCCCAACACCACCGGCACGAAGATCGCGCTCACCCGGTCTGCCACTTGCTGAATCGGAGCACGCGACCCCTGCGCCTGCCGTAACAGCCTCACAATCTGCGCCAGCGTTCCATCTGCTCCAAGCCCGCTCGCGCGATACTCAAATGATCCTCGCTGATTGAGCGTCCCTCCCGTTACTCTGTCCTGTGCCGTCTTCTCAACCGGCAGCGGCTCTCCTGTAATCATTGACTCGTCCACGCTGCTCCTGCCGGAGATCACTCTCCCGTCCGTCGGAACACGTTCACCCGGGCGCACCCGAACGACATCGCCCTCGCGGATCTCCTCAACTTGCAGCTCTTGTTCCACTCCATCCCGAATCACAGTCGCAGTCCGCGGCTGCAACTGCACCAGCTTCTGCAATGCGCTCGCAGTTCGCGCCTTCGCTCTGCTCTCCAGCGCATTTCCCGTCAAGACCAGTCCGACAATCAGAATCGCCGCTTCAAAATAAACATCCGGCGCAATCCCATGTGCAAGAAAGAATCGAGGCGCGATCGTGCTCGCCGCGGAATAAAGGAACGCGGCCCCCGTCCCCAGCGCCACCAGCGTATTCATATCCGCAGTCTTGTGTCTTAGCGCTGACCACGCCTTCACATAAAATCTCTTGCCCGCCCAACCTAAAATGAACGTCGCCAACACAAACAGAAACCACCGAATCGCATCGCCACTCAGTTGGAACATCCACGGAAGCGCCCTCCGCAACGCAGGGATCGAGCACACGCGCCGACCAATTCATCAGCGGATCTTTCATCCGCTCCACCGTGCCCGCGCTGTCAGTCATCAGCGGCATCGAGAACACCATCGCAACCAATCCAGCCGCGAGGCTCACCGCAGCCATCCTTCGCAGCCGCTTGTACTCTCTCAACTGCTCTTCATCGAGCGCCGCCTGTTCCGCAAGCGCCGACTCATGCATCGCAGGCATCTCCGCCCCATAACCCGTACTTCGAATCGTCTCTACGAGCACTGGCACTGAGGTCTTTCCCGGATCAAAACTTACCGCTGCGTTATTCAACATCAGGCTGACATTCGCATCCTGCACCCCAGCCTGCCCCGCCAAAGTTCTCTGCACAAAAGACTGACACGCTGCACACGTCATCCCCGTCACCGGAATCGTGACCCTCTCGAACGGCGCATCCGCTCCAACACCCGAACTCTGTGCTTCAACCTTCACAGCCATCGCCATTCCTCACGACCTTTCAATGTGCGCAGTCAACCCGATGCGATCAATTGCTGCCGCAATCTCTCCGGCGTTCATACGCCCCGGATCGAATGTCATCTCAGCCGAGCCCACTTCCACCGAACCAACTTCAACTCCATCCACTCCGCAAGCGCCGCAGTCACCCTGCGGACACAACCGCCGCAATGCATTCCCTCGATCGACAAGCTTCAGGCTCTCTCGCTCCATTCGGCACCTCCCGACCGTTAAGATGCAAATACCCCCCAGGGGTATTCACAAATCTTACTCTTCCCACATGTCTCAACCGAAATTTTCGAACCAATCCCCGCCGTCCATTGCATCCCACGCACCGCTCCCATACACTAAGTACTGGTTCCAAAGAGACTAGAGCGGGCGGTTAGCTCAGTTGGTTAGAGCGCCTGCCTTACAAGCAGGATGTCGGGGGTTCGAGTCCCTCACTGCCCACCAGTTCTAAAAGACTTAGCGAGTCAACCGGGCATCAATCAGGCGATAATGCCTTGCTTCCCTCTGGGGCGAGGTGCGGATTCCTGCCACACCGGTTTTTCTCAGGTGACCGTAAAGTTGCATTCCATCAACAGAAAAAGCATGCTTCCTACAACGCAAACCGTGAGAATATTGGCCCATGCGCAAGCTGTACTCAGCCCTCGTGTTATCTCTCATAGTGCCGCTGAAGCCGTTATGCGCGCAACGCCCACCCATTCTCCCTCCCCGGCTTGTCAGTCTTCCAATCCCGGACTGCCGCTCAGGAAAGCCATGTCACGGAAGCCACGGCGAGGTCAGGCTCATTGTCGATGTTCTGGAGAATGGTAAAGCCGGTGACATCCGCGCCGAACTAGGAGACTCCGTCCTGGTTGACGCCGCCACCCTGGCCGTTCATCAGGCCGAGTTCACTCCAGGATATTTCTTCGGCAAGCCAGTTCTCATGAACTACATCGTCACCCTGCGCTTCTAGGCAATCTGCTTTCAGCCTCAAAAATACCTATCGCTTCCCACACCCATTCCGATACACCTTCGGCTTCTTCCACTCTTCATCCGTCGCCAACACGATACATGTCTTTCCCGTCGCCGTATCCAGCCGCCACGTAATATTTCCTTGCCGGTAAAGCTGATACCTGCCTGACCCCGCGAATACCATCCCTTTCGGCGGATTCGGATTGACCGTATCGACGCCAATCCCACCCTGCGCCGTTTCAGGAGCCACCTGCGTCGTTTGGGCGCTGTCCGCAGGAGGCGCACTCACCTGCGGTTGTTCTGTTGCGGGAGTCGTTACAACCGGCTCAGACTTCGCCTTGCCCGTAACCGGGTACACATCACCGTTTACCCCTGCGCGTTTGGAATCGTAAGAGGTATAGCCGAGGTAGAGAAACAGACCCACCACCAGCAACAGCACGATATAGATAGCTCGTCGTTCCATTATCCCTTTCCTGACTGAAGGAGCGACGGTGCACTCGGCCCCGGAACTCCATCATAAACAACAACATTACCTGCCGTTGCCATTGTCCCTATCATCACCCCAACCCGCTGATGCAGCGCTCAAAAACCCACCGCCGCCCGTTACTATCTCGCCACCCCCGCCTAACTGCTTCTCTCCCGAGCCGTTCAAATCATCGCTCCCCGCGAATCTTCGCGGCTCGCATCTGCGTCCAACATTCAGCCGCCATAGGAGTATCATCAACTCGTGCCGAAATATTCCATCGTCGTTCCTTTTCATAACGAGGAGGAGAACGTCACCGCCCTCTACGACCGCCTCAAGGCCGTCATGGAGCAGGTCGGCGAAACCTTCGAACTCGTCTTCGTCGACGATGGGTCCCGCGATCGCACCTACCGCCTCCTCGAAGAGATCGCCGCAGTGGACTCCCGCGTTCTCGTCATCAAGCTCCGCCGCAACTTCGGCCAGACCTCCGCCCTCGCCGCCGGCTTCGACCACTCCCAGGGAGACTACATCCTCGCAATGGATGGCGACCTCCAGCACGATCCCGACGAGATCCCCACCTTCCTCGCAAAACTCGAAGAAGGCTACGACGTCGTCAGCGGCTGGCGAGCCCAACGCGCCGACAACTTCCTTCTCCGCCGCATTCCCTCTCGCGCAGCCAACTGGCTCATGGCCATCCTCAGCGGCGTCGACATCCACGACTTTGGTACCACCTTCAAGGCCTATCGCCGCGAAGTCATCCAGAACATCCCCCTCTACGGTGAGATGCATCGATTCATCCCCGCGCTCGCCTCCTGGTTCGGAGCCAGCATCTGCGAAGTGCCAATCTCCAACCCGGCCCGCGACGGCAGGGAAGTCCCACTACGGTCTCTCGCGCACCATCCGCGTCTTCTTCGACCTGCTTACCATCCGTTTCCTTCTCCGCTACATGACCCGCCCGCTGCACTTCTTCGGGACATTCGGCGCCCTCAGCATGGGCACTGGAACAGGCTTGGCCGTGTGGCTCTTGATCCTCAAAGCTCCTCACCGGCCAGCACATTATGTCGCTGCACGGACCCATCTTCGTCATCGCCGGCGTTCTCATCCTCGCCGGCATCCAGATGATGGGTATCGGTCTCCTGGGCGAACTCCAGGTTCGCCACTTCTACACCGCATCGCACCGCGCACCCTACGCGGTCGACAGAATCCTCCGCCTGCGCTCCGAAGAGAGTCTCCTTCAGTAGTCGTTTAGCTCGGGATGCTGCGCCTCGTTCTCTTCCGGTTTCTCCGGTCCTCGCAGCTTTTTCTCCGCCTGCTTTTCGGCCTCTTTCGTGGCGTTGGTAAACGCCGAAGCATCCAGTTCCTTCAGCCTCTGGTCTCGCCTCCACTAGAGGATCGCTCAGCCCCTCCAGATGGTCCGCAAACTTCGCAATACACGCCGACTGCTCGGCTGGATGCGCTCCCCCCTTCGCCTCCGCCCGCAACTCCGACTCCAGTCGCAGGGCCTCACCCAGCGAATAACCAATCCCCCCAAGGTCACCCGGTCCCGCAGCACAAAGACATCCTCATGCAATCCCGTCTCGCTCACAATCAGCCCTTTACTCACCAGGTCGTAGGACTGCTTTCCACACTCCTCCACAATCTCGGCGCGGCCCCTGTTTGCAAGCTCTCCAGGCTTTAGAGGAGCATCGGTCTCCTTGCTCTCACGCCCATGGCATCCGGCAACCAAAACAAACAGGCCTATAACGGAGAGCCCGCAGACCCAATCGCTCTCCGCTTTCTCTTGGAATTCCTTCTCTTCACTACACATCCTCGGCTATCGCGGAAGAGTAAATCTCGGCAAAAGCTATCCAAATTTTCATAAGACTAACATCTCCTCTCGTGCGAACAGACATCCCCACTAAACCCTCACTGGCGCAAAGCAAATCACTGGCCCGATTGCTTCGCCAGTTCTTTCTCAAAAGTCTGTTCCCGTTCCGCAACATAGCTCTTGTACCCCTCCGGATCGACAAACGGATTCGCCCCGCCCGCCTTCATCCGCAAGTACTTAGCCTCCATCCCGAAGTAAGCCCCATGCGCCCCCAGAAACACATCGCACGGCAGCGCCTTCAGCGTCCGAAAGGTCGCCTCATAATCCTGCGCAATCCCCGGATAGGCCGCATTCTTCACGAGCTTGTACCCCGTGTTCACATTTGGACTCCCCACAATCACCACGTCATACGTCTTCCCGCCGTCCGTCACCTTCATCGTCCAGGTCGTACACCCCTTGGTATGCCCCGGAGTCTTATGCGCGACAAGGACCGTCCCACCCAGCCTCACCTCATCGCCGTCATGCAGCACGCGGCTCACCTTCGCTGGCGGAAATTGGCTGCCCAGCCTCACTGCCATACTGAAAATCCGTCTTCCCACCCGACTCCACCAGCGGAACATCCGCATCCATCACCATGTACTTCGCACCCGTCGCCTTCAACAGGGCCGCACTCCCCGCCGCATGATCCCAATGCCCATGGCTGATCAGCAGAATCTTCACATCCTTAAAGTGAAACCCCAGCGCCTCCACACTCTTCTCAATCTGCGGCACGCTCGTCGTCAAATTGCTGTTGATCAGGATGTGTCCCTGCGGCGTCGTAATCAGATACGAAGCCAGGTCCTTGCTCCCCACGTAATACACATTCCCCACAATCCGAAACGGCGCATGAGGAGTAGTCCAATCCGGGTTGTCCTGCGCAAAAACCTCTACCGGCAATTAGAAGCGTCAATAAAAGGGCTCGAAGCATCATGGCAAAGCATAACTCTCCGCAAGCTCACTCGCGCTCCACAACAGCCCCCGAAATTAACCGCCCAGATACCTCCCCATCCAGGTAAGCTCAGCCTGCGGGCCGGGCCCTTTCTGTCCGCGAGGATATCTGAAGCCAAAGCGAAGCCTAAACCGCCGCCCCACTCCGAATCACCTGAGCACCAAACCGCTCCATCTCCTCCGCCTGCGGGCTCGACTGCAGCAGCACCAGATCCACTCCCACCGCCGCAAACTCCTCCAGCCGCTCCGCCACGCGCTCCGGAGTCCCCACAAACCCACTCCTCAGCCCGCGGTTCGACACCGAATAATCCTTCAGCGAAATCTCCGTCTGCAGATTCGACCCTGTCACCCACTGCTCATAGTTCGCATACCCGCGCGCCGACTGCTTCACATCCGTAATCCGCTCCACCTCGCGCTGCGCCTCCGCATCTGAGTCCCGCACAATCGCATACCCAGCCACCCCAAACGTCAGCGGCCCCAACCCCAGCTTCTCCCGCCGTTCCCGCATATCCGCAATCTTCGCCCCCACAGCCGCCGGAGCGTCCCCATGCATCAGGTAAGCATCGCACTTCGCCGCAATCAGATTCTTCGCCGTCTCCGACTCACCCCCGGCATACAACACCGGCCGAGGCTTGCTCACCGGCTTCGGCGAAAGCACATTCTCCCGCACATCGTAGTAGTTGCCTTTGTACGAAAACCCCTGCTGCTTCCAGCATCCATCCACCACATCCAGCCACTCCGAGGTCCGAGCATACCGGTCATCATGCTCATCGAAGTGCACCCCATATTTAGTGGCCTCATCCTTCCACCAGCTCGACACCACATTCAGCGTTAGCCGCCCACCCGACATCACATCAACGGTCGCCGCCTGCTTCGCCAACAACGCCGGATTATGAAACGTAGGCCGCACCGCGACCATCAACTCCAGCTTCTCCGTCACCGCAGCCAGCGCAGCCGTCGTCGACCACGCATCCAGCGATGGAGCATCCACGCCCTTAATGTCATTCAGATTCAGTTCAGCAATCAGCGTCAGGTCGTACCCAATCTTCTCCGCGCGCTGCGTCAGGTTGCGAACATACTCCCAGCTCGCCTCCATCCCCTCGTCATCGACATTGCGCAGCCATCCGCCAAACACCGGCAACCAGAATCCGTATCGCATCCACGCGCCCTGCGTCAACGCCACTCCCGCCAGCTCCCGCACGCCGGCCCTGCGGTCATTCACAATCTTCGCCTCTGCCTCCAGCCAGTCCACCAGCCGCGCAAACGGATCGAACCCAACCACCTTCGGCCCATCCGCCACAAAGTTCGACAGCGCATTGATGTCGTAATACATCCTCACGCCATCGCGGTCATCCACCATAAACTCCACGCCGCCCAGCTCAATCCCCGCCGCAGCCATCAGCCGCTCCACCTCTTCAATCACATCCGGCGGAGTATCGAACGCCTCCACCGTCAGCCCCGTCTTCGGAGCATCCACCGGGCAAGCCGCACGCGTCAGCTCCTGCCCCGTAGGCATCTTGCAGATATCCGCCGGGCAAAGATCAAACGTCTCGCCCGTAATATGTATCTTAATCGCGTACAAATACTTCCCATCCAGCACTTCCACGCGAACGATGTACGAACCCCGCGCCGGCACAAACTCCTGCACCAGCCCCGTAGAATCCATCCCCAGCGTAATCCCGCCCTCAGCCGCCGAAGCCTCCGCCAGATGCTCCTTCGTCGAAAACTTCACCACGCCCGAGCCGCTCCCGCCAATATTCGGCTTCACCACAACAGGGAAGCGCAGCCCCTCCGAAGCCCCAATCGCCTGCGAAGCCCGATGAATCACCCGAGCCTTCGGATACCCCAGCCCCAATCCCTCCAGCATCGACAACTGCGTAGCCTTCGACAGCTCACTCCGAAACGCCTTCACCCCATTCACCACGCGAACCCCGCGATGCTCCAGGTGCTCCAGAAATCCCATCGTGTAAAAAATCTGGTCGCCATGCCCGCGATTCCATGCCGAAGGGCTCATCTTATTCAGCACCAGGGCATACTTCTCCTCAGGCTTATCGCCCGGCCCATAGCTATGCTCCACCGCATTCAGCTTCACATAGTTCGTCCCGCGCCGGTCCAACTCCGCAAACAAAGGCTTGAACCAGTTCGGCTGCTCATAATAAATCGCAATCGGCAAATCCTGACGGGACATAGAAGCTCCTTAGCTACCCACAAACAATCATCTCAAAAATATCGCAGCCACGAACTCATGACCTGAAATCTGATATCTCAAGTTTAGACGAAACCGTCAACCTGAAGCGCTTCCTTAAGTTTGTTGTACCCTGACAACCATGCAAGCCATCCAGATCCTCACCACCGGTTCCGCCGACGTCCTCACCCTCCGCGACCTCCCAACTCCCACTCCCGGTCCAGGCGAAGCCCTCATCCGCATCGAAGCCTCCGGCGTCAACTTCATCGACACCTACTTCCGCGAGGGCCGCTACCCAGCGAAACTCCCCTACACCCTCGGCCAGGAAGCAGCCGGCATCGTCGAATCCGTCGCCGCCGACGTCACCGAAGTCAAACCCGGAGACCGCGTAGCCTGGTGCGGAATCCCGGGCACCTACGCCCAATACGCCGTCGCCCCCGCCGCCCGCCTGGTCCCCATCCCCGAAGGCGTCTCCTTCAACGACGCAGCCGCAGCACTCATCCAGGGGATCACCTCCCACTACCTCACCCACTCCACCTACGCCATCCAACCCGGCGACGAAGTCCTCATCCACGCCGGAGCAGGCGGCACCGGCCTCCTCTTCATCCAGATGGCCAAATCACTCGGCGCCCGCGTCATCACCACCGTCTCCACCGAAGAAAAAGCCGCCCTCGCCCGCGAAGCCGGAGCCGACGAGATCATCCTCTACACCAAAGAAGACTTCGCCGCGAAGGTCAAACAACTCACCAACGGCCACGGCCTCCCCGTCGTCTACGACTCCGTCGGCAAAACCACCTTCGAGCAGTCCCTCCAGTGCCTCCGACCCCGCGGCCTGATGGTTCTCTTCGGCGGATCCAGCGGTCCCGTCCCACCCTTCGACCTCATCCGCCTCTCCACCATGGGCTCGCTCTACGTAACCCGTCCCACAATGAAGGATTACATCGCCACCACAGCCGACCTTCGCGCCCGCACCAACGATATCTTCGACGCCATAGCCAAAGGCACCCTGAAACTCCGCGCCGAACACATCTATCCGCTCGCCGAGGCCGCCCAGGCCCAGCGAGACCTCGAGTCCCGCAAAACCACCGGCAAACTCCTCCTCATCCCCTGGGCCAAAGACTAAATCACACAAGGAATCGAAGGCACCGGCGCATTCCGGAAGTCATAGGCCAGCTGCCCGGTCTCCTGCATGTAATACGGATGATCCCTGATGGCCGACACAATCGCGCCACTATCCGCAAAATCGGGCTTCACCCAGTAGACATGGTAGTCGCAATAGGTGCCGCCCCAAACCGTCGCCAGCACATAACCATGCTTGACCGCATAATTACGCATGATGGCGTCGTTCAGGCTCAGCTTGTCAGTTACTCGCGGAGTGACCACTCCCTCGGTCTGCGCCTTCAGGTCATCCACACTCCGATACATCGCCCACACGCGATACATCAGGATCTCCGGCTGGTACTGGTCTATATAAGCCTCAGTCAGCAGCCCGTTATTGTGCGCGACAAACGAGTCATTCAAACCACCCTCATCCACAGCCCGCCACTCCGAATAGAAAGGCAGATCGCCAGCCTCCGTCATCACCATGCTGTAATTCTTCGCTGCATAAGGCTGCAGCCGCAGTCCCAACTCCTGCGCGCCAACATTTGAAAACGGCTTCAGATAGAGGTGCATGTTGTAGAAAATCGCGAAGACAAACACCAGCGCCATCACCGCAGCTGAGCGGCCTCTTCAGCGCCTCCGCTTCCCGCGGCCGAGTGCTCTCGATCTCCCGCCACCAAGCCGCCACCAATCCCCCCAGCGACAACAGCGACAGCGGCACCATCACATACTGAAACCGCGAAAAATGATTATTCTCGAGCGAAATCAGAACCCAAACCGAAGTAAACGGCACCACCGTAATCAGCCAGATCACCAGTTGCCGCATGGCGCTCCGGCTTCTTAGTCCCAGCCCGGCCATCGGCAGAAACGGTAGCAGCATCTCCACCATCCCCCGAGACGAAACCTTCAAATTCGCCCATTGAATCCCACCCGAGTGTTTCGTATAAAACGGAACCGGGAACGGAAATCCGAAGTAGTGCAGCCGCCATGCAAAATAAATCCCGCCGCAGACCGCAAAGATCGCCCCAAAGCTAACAACCAGCGGAAGCCGCCTCGTCCGAACCCCATAAAGAGTCGAGCACAGCATCAGCCCCGCCAGAATCACGCCATCCGGCCGAATCAGTCCCGTGATAAATCCAAACACCGCAAACCAGATCGCCCGCCGCCACGTCACGCCATCCTGCACGCAAACAGTCCCCACATACCAGGTCAGCAGAGCGAACAGCCCATAGAACGGCGCGCTGAACCCCGTATTCACAAAGTGGTATCCCAGCCCGAGCCCCAGCGTAGTCGCAAACCCCGCCGCCACCAGCACCGGCGCGCGATACAGCCGCCGCAGACCGACATACATCACCACCACGCTCACAACATGAGACACATACAGGAGCGCCGCTGCCACCGCCTTTACCCCAACATGTGTCAACCGGCTGAACGCGCCAATCAGCACCATATACAGAAAATCCGTCGCCCCTTCAACCGGATGCTCGCCAACATTCCACACAATCCCATGCCCCCGAGCCAGATTCTGCGAGTAGCGCAGAAGCATCGCAGCATCCTCCATCGGACTGAGCGGCAAACTGAGATGACCCGCTACAAACAAAGCCGTAGCCACCGCCAGCCCCATCACAACCAGCAGGTCCATCTTCGAAAAACGCGCTATTCCAGCGCTGTTTGTCGAGTCCGTGGAAAAAACAGGCGAGGCAACAGTAGTCAATTAAACCCTCTGGTTCTGAAATGCTGGTCGCGGCAGAGAAATCCGTGGCAAGCTTGTTTTAGGGTACAGTCTCCTCTGCCACCGAACTATTGCCTTAATCGGTTACGCCCCCCGCGTAAATTGCGGCCACGAGTTCCCGAAAGTGCCGGCCAACGTCCTCTAGAATCCGCAAACCAAACCCAGCAAGGATCCGGCGAACGAGCATCATAAACGCCTCATCCTTTCCCGCTCCTTGGCGCACGGAGTCGGTTGCGATCCCCTTGTCCGAGGCAGCAACTTACAATCGACTCATGGTTACTCCGGCAAACCGCCAAGCGACGCTAACCCTCGTCGCCGCGGCCCTCCTTACCCTTCCCGCCCAAGCCGTCATAGTCCGAGGCACCGTCACCACCCCCTACGGAGTCCCCATCGGCAACGCCAAGGTCGAGCTCGTCCAGGGCAAACGAGTCGCCGCCTTCACCCTCACTCTCCAGGACGGCACCTACGAGATTCGCAGCGCCTCTTCAGGCCGCTTCGTCCTGCTCACTGCCGCCGCTCCCTACACCCCCAGCATTGGCCAGGACTTCTACTCGTCCACCACCGCCATCGTTACCCGCAACGTCGTCATGCAGCCCTCCACCGTCACCCCGCAACTCGCCACCACTTCCAGCGCCATTCCTACGCCTCTCCAACAGATCCCCGCCGCCATCACGCTCATCCCCGAACGCGCCCTCACTACCGAACTCAACCTCCTCAACCCCCTTCGCCAGATCCCCGGTGCCAACACCATCCAAACCGGTCAGACCGGAGGCCCCATAGCCCTCTACGTCCGTGGCGGAGCACCCACTGCCAACGAAGTCCTCACCGACTCCGTCCCCTCCACCAACATCGGCGGCGAATTCGACCTAAGCCACACTTCCACCACCGCCCTTCAGGGACCAGAACTCTATCGCGGAGCCAACTCCGCCCTGCAAGGCGCCGGAGCCGAAGCTTCGACGCTCGCCCTCGCCACCACGCGCAGTACCACCACTCTCAATCCCACCGTCAACTACACAGGCGACGGCGGCAACCTCACCACCTACCGCAACGAAGCCATCCTCTCCGGCGCCTTCAATCCCATCGACTACCTCGCCGCCTTCAGCCGCCTCGACACCTCCAACGCCCTCCCGCTCGACCGCTACCACACCACCAACGAAGCCGCCAACGTCGGATTCAGCATCTTCGCCAACACTACCGCCCGCTTCACCCTCCGCAACACCACGACTGCCACAGGTCTTCCCAGCGCGCATGACATCTACGGCCTCTCCTCCGATGGCAAACAATCCAATCAGAATCTCTACTCCGGCCTCGCCATAGAAAACATCTGGGCAGGGAACTGGCACAACCTCATCCGCTATGACATCGCCCGCAACCGCGAACAGGTCCAGCAATTCACCCCCACCGGCATTCCCATCACTAACGGATCCCAAACCAGCTACTACGGCAACTCCGTCTTCCTCCGCGGAGCCAACGGTTACACCGTCGCCGGACAAGCGGCCTTCCTCCTTCCAACCTTCGACACCGTCTCCAACCGCGACCAGCTCTACTACCAATCCAACTACCAATTCCCCCTCCGCATTGCCGCCCTCTTCAGCTTCCACTACGACAACGAGCGCGGCCGACTCCTCAACGCCGCCTACCCCTCAGGCCAAATCGTCAAGCGCACCAACTACCTCTACACCCTCCAACTCCAGGGCGACATCGTCCACCGCGTCACCTACTCCCTCGGCGGCTCCATCACCCGCAACGAACTCGTAGGCACCTACGGCAACCCCCGCATCGGCCTTACTTGGGATATCATCCGTCCCGGCGCCAGCCCCTTCCGCGGCACGCTCGTTCGAGCCAACGCTGCCACCGGCCTGCAGGAACCCTCCACCCTGGACCAGCTCACCAGCGTCTACACCCTCCTTCAGCAGATCGTCGGCAACACCTACTCCACCACCCCCATCACCGCCGAGCGCTCGCGCACCTATGACTTCGGTATCGACCAGAACATCCTCAACCAGAACCTCATCCTCAAGCTCGCCTACTTTCACAACGAGTTCAACCACCAGCTGGAATTCATCGCCCCCAACGGCCTCGTCCATTACTTCAACATCCCTTCCCCCATCGCCGCACAAATTCCTGCCGCATCCATCAACTCTCTCGCCTACACTACCCAAGGCCTGGAAGCGGAGCTACAGTTCCAACCTTTCTCCCGCCTCTTCGTTCGTGGTGGCTACACCTATCTCGACTCCATCGTTCAGCAATCCTTCTCCTCCGACAACGTCACCCCCGCCATCAATCCCTACCTCCCCGGAATCCCCATCGGGGCCCTCTCGCCCCTCATCGGCCAACGCCCCTTCCGCCTCCCACCGCAATTCGGTTTCTTCGCCGTCGAATACACCGCCACCAAATTCTCTGCCGCCATCAAAGGTGCCCTGGCCACCCGCAGCGACGACTCTACATTCCAGCTCAACAACGACCGCAGTCGCGGGAACACTCTTCTTCTCCCGAACCGCAACCTCGACTTCGCCTACGCGAAACTCGACCTCAATCTCATCTACAACGCCACCAGCCGCGTAAAAATCTTCACCCAACTCGACAATCTCCTCAACGATCAACACATCGGCCCCATCGGTTACCCAGGACTACCCTTCGCCATCCGCGCCGGTCTGAAGGTCCGCCTCTTCGGCGACTAATAAAGATCTGCCGCAAACAAGAAAAAGACAAGTGTCATCCTGAGCAAGCCGGAGGCGAGTCGAATGGGCCGCAGTCAAAGAGCCTGTCCTGAGTTGTCGAAGGAACCTGCATTTGCGTTCGCCTCGCAAGTGATTAAAGAACCGTCCCTTCGCGCCGCATCAAACCTCTGCCTTCCGTGTCTGTAGCGTGGCGCGCGGGTCGAACAAATCCCCAAATTCCCGACTCTTCCGCACTCCCAGCCGCGTCTAATCCAAGCAGAAGGGAAGTATCCATGACGAAACATCTCCTAACGCTTTCACTCTTCGCTCTGACTCTCTCAGCAAGCTCTGCCGAGGCCCAGGAAACAGCCACTCCCACTCAGGCCCTCATCGCTTACGAGCTCCAAGACACCAGTCACCCTAACCTCGACCAACGTCGCTCTCAAAGTCGACAACCGCAACGCCAACTTACCACCCTCACCCCCATTCCGGCTAATCGAGCCCAGGTCGCTCTCCTCATCGACGACGGCCTCCGCACCAGCGTCGGCCGTGAGCTCAACAATCTTCGCGCCTTCATCACCAGCCTCCCGCAGGGCACGGAGGTCTTCGTCGGCTACATGGCCAATGGTCGCGTCATCCCCGCCGGCGATCTCGACGGCTTCACCACCGACCACGCCGCAGCTGCCAAAGGCATCCGCATTCCCACCGGCATACCCGGAGCCAGCGCCAGTCCCTACTTCTGCCTCTCCGACTTCGTAAAAAACTGGCCCAGCACCGCGGAAGGCGCATCCGCACAGCAACAGCAGCCCGGTCACAAAGCCCGCATCGTCCTCATGATCACCAACGGGGTTGACCCTTACAACGGCAGCACCAGCATCCTTAACCAGAACAGCCCCTACGTGGAAGCCGCTGTCAAAGACGCCCAGAGAGCCGGCGTCCCCGTCTACTCCATCTACTTCACCGACGCCGGATTCCGCGGCGGACAAAGCAGCTTCAGCGGCCAGGGCTACCTTCAACAGCTTGCCCAGGGCACTGGTGGAATCGCCTTCTACCTCGGTAGCGGCAACCCCGTCTCTCTCGAGCCCTTCCTTAAACAGTTCAAAGCCGCCCTCGCCGAAACCTACGTCGCTACCTTCCCCGTCGACGGCGACAAAAAGATGGTCACTCTCAAACTCGCCACCACGCTACCCAAAACCAAACTCCGTGGCCCCGACGAGGTCCGCCCCGGAACCATAGTCCTCTCTCAATAACTAACAAATCGGGTGGCCCATCCTTCACGGCTTCATCGTGAAGGATGGGTTGCCGTTGCCTTGCGTGTCGTGGTTCGATCTCCCGACCCTCAAATTCTCTTCAACCAGATAGAAGAAAATGTATTCTCCTCTTCATTCACACCCTTATACCCCGGCACTGTCGCGCGAAGAAACGCTTCGTCGTAATGCCGAAGCATCGGCGTCGATAGCATTACCTCAAGCTGCTTATTCCCCACAAGCAACGCATGCAGCAGCATCGACTCGTTCCACCACATCGGCCACACCTGCTTATAAACCCAAAGATCCGCCGGATAAGGCCCATAATACGGAAACGGAATGTCGTGAATATGAACCAACGGCCCCGGTCCTAGAGCCGGCAATACCTCTAGAAACAAAAACGGCACATCGCCATCAATCCTGACGACGTGACTCGAGTCGATAAACAGCACATCGTCCTCGCCCAGCGCAGTGAACTTCTCCACCGCTACATCCTGCACCTCACTCTCAATCACCTCGATCCCCGGAATCGTCCTCAAAGCGGCAAACGGATAAGGTTCAACACAAGTGATCTGCATAGGCCTACCCTCGCTTGCGTTTCTTTGCGCCGCCTGACTCGCAAAATACGTCGACAGCCCCGATCCAACCTCGATATACCGCCCCGGTTTCTTCTCGCGAAGCATGCAATAGAGCACCATCGCATCAAGCCGCGTATATCCCGGCCCGAACCCCAGCTTCGCCGCCTCCTCATAAGGCGGCAGCTCAAGAAACTCTCCGCCATACTTCCCAATCAGCTCCGCCAGTATCACCTTCATCCCCGCAAGGTCATACGAAATCCCCGCCATCCCGCTTGGCTTATCCCATCGCTCCCTCGTCGCCTTCAGACTTCGCCGCGACGGCAGCGGGGAGTAATAGTCGCTCTTCCTGGCCACCACAAAACCGCAAACATCCATCGACCATTGGAACCCGCGGGTCGACGATTTTTTCACCTTGCGAAGACCTTCATACACCTCCGACGGAAGCGTCTTCTGCAGAACAGATCCAATGCTCATATGCACGTCCCTCAATCCTGAAATGTCGTTCAGCTTTCAAGGTTAGATGCGATTTCGACGCGCAACAAAAAATGAAAATCTCGTCAACCGGCAAACTCAACTACTACTTCTGCAGAGACTTCTGCATTTCGGGATGGATCGTCCGGGCAAGCTCCCTCGTCCTGGCGGTGGCTTTTCCGGCCTCCTCGCTCTTCCCTGCATCCGCCAACGCCTGCGCAAGTACATGCATCACTTCAGCCGAGTCCGGCGCCAACGTTGCCGCGTCCTGCGCCATCGCCAAAGCCTCCGGAACGCGATGCTCGCCCAGTAGCGTGCTGGCCTTCGACGCCTCCGTCTGCGCCGCAATCAGCGGCACAGAAAAACTCCCGTGATACACCAACACAACATTCCCCAGCCTGTCATCAGGCTCGCGCAGGCGAAATCCCTCATATGGATTCAGCGAATCCGGCCCCCAAAGATATCCCACCACCTCGGTCGTACTGACAAACACCGTTCCCGATATCACCGGCGGCACCTGCTCCAGAGGCATACCAACCCTATACGCAAATCCAGCAGGCAACGCCTTGCACGGAATCCCGTAGTAGCTCGGACTCACAATCGGATTCATATGCGCAATCCAGCACTCTGATGTCGGATGCTTATCCAGATACGCCTTCGTCCACTTCAGCCCCTGGCCCCAGTCGTCATTCGAGTCCCCCGCCAGCCGATACGTTCGCGCCGGCCCACCTGCGATCTCATTCGAATACGACAAGTAGTCAGGAAACGAGTGCAGCGACGACGCCACATCGAACACAAGCAACGCAGCCACCGCCACCCTGCCCACAATCGACCGAACCGCCAGCGCTGCCGCCGTAGCTCCCGCAATCACCATGCAGAATGGATAAAGAGGCATCAGGTGACGAACGCCCATGTTCAGCTTTGAGAAGACTGCAACCGCCCCAAAAATTGCAACCGGTAGCGCCAAAAACAGAAACTCCCGCCGCCGCCCGCGAATTCCTGCCCACGGAGCAAGCAAGAGAAGCAGCATCAACACCAGCGTCGTCTTAATCACAAACACAGCGGGAAAAAATACGAGCGTTCCCAAGGCATAGTGGCGTCCCAGAACGAACGTCCCGCGCGCCCCCGGAATGCGCAGAATATCGGCCCACCCATACAGATACGCTTGCGGAAAAAGATGGTGCCGAGCCAGAAAGAGCAGTACGCTGCGTTGCCACGCATGGGGGATTCCGCCAATATAAGTAACTATTGGCGGCACAATCTCCAGCCCGCCCGGACGCGCGGCATAGCGAAAACCATACACGGCCCACAACCCGAAGTAGCTCACTCCCGCAATGGCCAGCAGCGCCATTCCCAGACGAAACAAACGCCGTCCTCTGCCAACCCCCGTCGGCACAGCCAGCACATCCACCAGCGCCAAAACCAAAAGCGTAGGAAAGATCAGAAACCCCGAGTGTTTCGTCGCCACCGCCAGTGCAGTCGCCACGGCACACAACCCCAGCGCGCAGAAGCGTTGGCCTCTTCACATACCGGTAGAAACCGTAGACCGAAGCGAAATACAGGCACGCCAGCGGCACGTCCGTCGTTACCAGAGCCCCATTTGCCAGCAGCACCGGCTCGAACACGAACAACCCCAGAGCCAGAATCCCCGCCAGCTCACCAAACATCTCCCGCCCAGCCAAAAACACCAGTACCCCAAGCGTAAGGCTGAACAGAGCAATCATCATGCGGCCCCGAAGCAGGACGGCATCCGCATCTCCGCTATAAATCAGCTGGGCGCTATTGAAAAAATCCTGCACCTTGAAAAACGGCAGATTCAACGGCGCCGGTTCCTTCAGCCCCATCGACAAAATCGGCAGCGCAGGCCTCCAGTTTGGCCAGCGGAGGATGTTCAGGATTCCGACCAAAGTCCCCATGCTTCCAATATTCAAATCCCGCAAACAGATGGTCCGCTTCGTCAAACGTTTGCGACTCCTGCCGCACGGAGAAGTAGAGCAACCCCGCGAAAACCGCCAGCAGCGCGACAGCGACGAATCGGGTTAATCGAGAAGAAAGGGTCAAGCCCGCCGTCTCGGTGGGGGCAGACATAGTTTGAGGCATGGGACAACCGCCGTGAAACATATATCCGCGGAATTCTGAAACTCCGTGGTCCTGAGAGCCGATTCAAATTGTGCTAATGGCGGCCATCATAGCCCTTGCAACCCCAAACGTAAAGCACTGATTCACCAATCGTTTCGCAATCGCGAGCGGGCAGAAACATAATCCGCGCACACCTATAACTTCACCCCAGCCGCCCGGTAAATCTCGAAGATATACCGCATATCCCGCAGACCCTCCTCCCCAGAACTCCGCGGAGCCTTCCCCTCAATGACGCACTCCGAAAAGTGATCCGCCTCCCGCGTGAAATGCGTCGGGTCCTTCTCCGGATTCACTTCATCGACATTCAGCCCCGGCCCCTGCGCCCGCAGCCGCAGCCCGTCATAGTTGAATGCCGGCTCCATCGTCATCCACCCCTTCGTGGCAAACAACTTGAAGTAGCCCGGCATCTGCGTCCCATAGGTGCAACTCCCCGTCGCGACCGCACCCGAAGGAAACTTCGTCGTCCACGAAACGTTCTCCTCCACTGTGCTGAACCGCCCGTCCTGATCCATCGTCGAAGCAACTGCCGTAAATCCCACCGGCTCCTCTCCCGTCAGGTAGCGCGAAGCATTCAGCACATAGATCCCCACATCGAACATCGATCCACCGCCCGCCAAAGCCTTATTCAATCGCCAGGCCCCCGCCTGCGCATTGAACCCGAACGCTCCATTGATCGTCCCCACCTTTCCCAGCGCGCCATCGCGGATCAGCTTCACTGCCTTCAAATGCAGCGGCTCATAATGAAGCCTGTAAGCGATCATCAGCTTCACATTCGCCGCCTTGCAAGCGGCAATCATATCCTCGGCCTCTTGTACTGTCGTCGACATCGGCTTCTCGCACAGCACATGTTTCCCTGCCTTCGCCGACCGGATCGTATACTCCGCATGCATACTGTTCGGCAGGGCCACATAAACCGCATCAATCGCCTTGTTGTCGCGAAATCGATCCATATCCTCGTAGCTGTAAATCGAACTCGCAGGCACACCATACTGCGCCGCAATTCTCTCCGCCTTGTCCCGATGCCCGCTCACCAACCCGGTAATCTGCGAGTTCGGACTACTCTGCACCCCGCGCATGAAGTGATCCGCAATCGTCCCCAGCCCAATCACCGCATACCCAACCTTCCGCCCGCCACCCTGCGCCGCCATTCCAACCGAAGGCACCATCCTAGCCGCCAGCCCCATAGCTCCCAACCGCCCAAACTCCCGCCGAGTAACCCTCATCCCTCACCTCCGGAACTCAAAGTCATCCTAATCTATGCCTCGGCTCGCCGCCGATTCACTGCTAAGGGCGGCGGGTCATTGTTGTGGACTGGCGGTGGGACCCGCAGTCGTTTACGATTGCATCGACCGACCCTGTGAATCACATTTAAACGACCGCTGGCTTTGATTCACCATAACAGCCCGGACAGCTAGCTTGGTTATGCCAATATATTCCTCAAATTTCTTCAACAAGACTCTCTCCGCACTTTCGACTTTCCTGATAGTTATCCTTTTCACATTCTCCACTGCGGATTGGCCGACCCTATATCGGTTTGCGGTAGGACAGAGTTCGGCAGGCCACTGGGCTGCTCTCCACGTACCGCTTCGCCTGGACGACGACGTCATGATCTCCTTGCGTGCCGGTTACATCCTCGAGGAAACAGGCAAACCGTCGTTGAACCGAAGCGATCTTGCGCAACCATCCACGTCGTATGCCACGCCTTATTTGTTTTCATGGCTCCTCCATTGCGTCGGCAAAGACCTGGCGATCTATCTCTATGCGCTTCTTGGTCTCGCATGCGTCGCACTGACGATGTGTTGTCTCGTTCAATATTCCGTATCGCGTGTCCGTGGAATGATATTGGTTGCGGCCCTCTGTCTGACAACCACTCACCTTCTTTATAGCCTCGGGGGATGGGACCATTTATTTCAGGGGCTATTTCTAACAGCGGCCACATGTCTCAGCCTCACAAATCATGATCGTCCCAAAAGAGCTCTTCTCATAGCGCTGCTGTTGGCGCTTGGAACGCTCTTTAGACCGGACGGGGTTCTGCTTGCTCTTGGCATTCTCGCATCGCTTTGGTTTTCGACACATCGATGGAGAGTGTTCCTATCGGGGCTGTTACCTTACCTCATCATCATGGGTGTGGCGTTGGCGATTAATTACCATCAATTTGGCCATCTGACACCCACTCCTGCGAGACTAAAGATCGGTGGAGCACCGTCGCTTGGCTACATTCTGCACTACATTTTTGCAAATGGGATCCTTTCGTACAGCGCGCTGACGCTGTTCGTTGGCCTGCTTGTTCTCTCCTTCGGATCTCGCCTTTTTACTTCGCACCGGCAGACGATCCCGATTGTGTTCGCCTGCGTCTTGACCGTAGGGTTTGCGCTATATAACAGTGACTATTTCGCCGGAGCGCGAATGGTATGGTCGTCCACATGCGTTCTTGCTGCTACCTTGGCATGTCTAGCGCCCTTGAGCTTCTCCGGGTTTGGAAGAGAGTCAAGTACGCAACGCGGCGTCATATTGGCGATCTCAGCCTGCTATGCGGTTGGTTCTTGTCATATACGTACTCTTGGTTGCAAGCGGACTAACCATCACGGCCATTCGGCAAAAGATACAGAAAGCAACGATTTCACCACGACAACTGGAGACCTCCGCAGTCGCACAACAATATGTGATCGCCCATTGGATCAACACGAACCTTCACCCGGAGGATGGGTCGCTCGGATTCTTTTATCTCGGAGTGAGCTACGATCTCCCTTCCTTCGAGATCGCGGATTTCCTGGGTAAGGGAGACGAGGCGATCGCAACATTGAAAGCAAAACAGGGACCCCCTGGCCACAACAAATGGGATCTGGATCGTACTCTCACAAAGTGGAAACCTCAGGCAATCGTCCCGCCCGGCCCCATCGACCCGAACCTTCCAGACACAAGAGAGAACTCATACAGGCATGCGCCAAATCTTCTTCTCAACTCCAGGATCGTCAACGGTTTTCAATATTGTTATGTTCCTGCCCTTGAGTTCGGAGTGGTCGATAAATGGGGATTTTTTCTGAGAGACGACATCGCAGTGCAGCACACAATCAGTTACGCTGCTCGCACGCCGACAGCCATTGAGTAGAACTTCGAAGAGGCACTTGCTCCTACGCGACGGCCGGACGTCTCTTCCCGAAACCCGTCGCTTGTTCAAATGCGTGCGCAAGCTGCAGCACACTGAAATCCTGCTTGTCGCGCCCGACAATCTGCACCCCTACCGGCAGCCCCTCAGCCGTAAACCCCGCAGGCACCGAGGCCGCGGGATTCCCAGTGGCAGAGATGTACCAGCAGGACTTCATCCAGTCGATGTAGTTATCGAAATGCACTCCCATAATCTCAGTCGGATAGGGAGTAGTCACATCGAACGGCGGCAACTGCGTAGTGGGAAGAATGAAGTATTCATACTTCTCCAGGAAGGCCTGAAAGCGCCGCCAGATCAGGGTGTGGGCGACCTCGGCACGCGCAATGTCCTGCCCGTTAAGTTTCATGCCAGTCTCAATCTCGCCCTTAAGAGTGTCCTTGAAGGAATCAGGGTTTAGCTCCAGCATCTTGCCGTAACTGGCGGCGTCTGTCCACGCACGCAGGGTGCGAAAAGATATCTCAGCGGGCGAGAAGTCAGGCTCAGCCTGCTCCACGATGCAACCGAGAGATTCGAACGTAGCGCGATGCGCGTCGACAACTGTCCGGACACGAGGATCGAACGGCACCCCGCCAAGGTCCTTGAACCATGCCACGCGCACGCCTTTGAAGCTGCGATCAAGCGGCCGCGCGAAGAGCACGCCGGCCTCGTCGATCGCCAGTGGCGTGTTGGCATCCGGTCCGGCGATGGTACTGAGCGCCAGGCCAAGGTCGGCAACAGAGCGGCCAAGGCATCCGTTCGTGCTGAGTGTCGACCACGCCATCCCGACCTTGGGATTAGGCACGCGGCCAATGGAGGGGCGGAAGCCAACAACGTTGCAAAAAGCCGCGGGGTTCCGCAGCGAGCCGCCCGTGTCACGAGCCACTCGCAACAGGCACCATACCGCAGGCCAGCGCGACGGCCGCCCCGCCAGAGGACCCGCCACACGTCTTAGTCAGGTCGTATGGGTTGCGGGTCGCGCCGAAGACAGTGTTGAAGGTCTGCGACCCAGCGCCGAACTCAGGCGTGTTGGTCTTGCCCACGATGATGGCTCCCGCCCGCCGCATGCGCTCGACCAGTAGGTTGTCCTGGGCAGGGACATAGTCCTTGAAGAGAGGCGATCCGAAGGTGGTGCGGATGCCCCGGGTGTCGATAAGGTCTTTGTGGGCCACGGGCAGGCCGTGAAGCGGGCCAAGCTTCTCACCGCGCGCCTGCATCTCGTCGGCCTTGGCGGCGGCCTCCGTAGCCATCTCGGCCACCAGCGTGACGATAGCATTGACCTTTGGATTGACGCGTTCAATCTGCTTCAGGTGCTCGGCGAGCGCCTCGCGGGCAGAGAGTTTTTTCTCACGAATCAGTTGAGCCATCTCAACCGCGCTGGTGAAACACAGCGAGGAACTCGCGGACTTGGCACTGAGCGTTGTGTCGGGAAGAAGAGATGCGGCGGCAATCCCCATGAGGACCTCGCGGCGAGTCGGCTTGTCTGTGGGCATGTGGCCGACTCTAACATCAGGGAGGGCGGAACGGAAGCCATCGCCCATTGAAACAAAACAACTAAGGCCGATCCCATTGCCAATTGCTGAAGTCCTGCCGCAGCTTGCTCTTCTGCAATTTTCCGGTGGCAGTATACGGAAGTTCTTTCGCGCAAATGAACGCATCAGGCACCTGCCACCGCGCGAAACGCTGTTCCAGAAAACTGCGCAGTTCGCCAGCGTCCACTACCTTGCCGTCCTTTGGGATGACGATGGCCAGCGGCCGCTCCTGCCATTTAGGGTGTGGCACCGCGATGACCGCGGCTTCCCGTACCGTTTCGTGTCCAACCAGCGCGTTCTCCAGATCGACCGAGCTGATCCACTCTCCACCCGACTTGATCATGTCCTTCACCCGGTCAGTAATTTTCACATAACCTTCGGAGTCGATCGTCGCCACATCCCCCGTCTGGAACCATCCGTCCGCAGTCCACTTGTCCGGCTGATCGTTGCAGTTGTAACCGCCCGCGACCCAGGGACCCCGTATCTGCAGTTCGCCCGTTGCCTCTCCGTCCCAGGCCGCCTCATGCTGATCGTCCACGATGCGTACATCAATAAAGGGCGACGGCAGACCTTGCTTGGCGCGTTGAGCGTAGCGCTTATTCTCGGCCCAATCCCTCATTGAGGGCTTCAGCCTGCTGATTGTGCCTAGCGGCGAACTCTCGGTCATGCCCCAGGCGTGAATAGTTTGCACGCCCAGTCTGTCGAAACGCCGGAACATCGATTCAGGTGCCGCCGCACCGCCGATCAGCACACGTAAATCGTCAGGCCAGCTTCCAGCGCCCCGGATGCTCCTCGAGCGCGTTCAGCACACCCTGCAAAACCGAAGGCACCGCGGCAGCCAGCGTCACGCCTTCGTCCTGCATCAGGTCGAGCAGCGCCGAAGGTTGCAGATTTCGTCCAGGCAAAATCAGTTTGCTTCCATTCATCACTGCCGCAAATGGCAGTCCCCACGCGTTTACGTGAAACATGGACGCGATCGGAAGCACAGTATCGCTGCTGCTGATACTCATCTGGTCGGGCAAAGAGATGGAAAGCGTATGCAGAGCGATCGAACGGTGCGAATACACGACCCCCTTTGGAACCCCGGTTGTGCCCGAGGTGTAACACATCGCCGCGGCATCGTCTTCCGCGAGTTCCGGAGAATCAGGCTCGCCGGGTGTGCTGTCGAGAAACGCCTCGAACGATTCAGCTCCCTCCGGCAGCGCACGACTGCCGTGACCCGTCACGAAGACGCGCTCAACGTGGACTCGCGACCGGATGCGCTCGAAGACATCCAGCAGACAGCTGTCGACGATCAAGAAGCGATCCCCAGCATGGTTGACGATATGCGCAAGATCCTCCGCATGCAGCCGCATGTTGAGCGTGTGGAGGACTGCCCCTGTTATCGGAACGCCAAAGTAAGCCTCCAGGTGCTCCGGCTGGTTCCACATCAGCGTTCCAACCCGATCTCCTTTGGCAATATCCGCATCCTGCAGCGCGGCCGACAACTGGCGCGAGCGGCGATAAAGATCGCACATCCGATATCGGTTGCGAGCACCATCCGGGCTCACCGACACAACCTCGACACCTCGGAAGAGCCTCCCCGCACGTTCAAGCATGCTGGTGATCAAGAGAGGGTACGCCATCATCGTGGACTTCAAAGAGCCTCCATATCGGTAACGTGACTCACGGTTCTCCCGCGACTCAAAACGAAACGGGTTCAAAAGTAAGGGTCCCGGCGAGTATAGGCCCGAATCGGCGACTTTCCTATTTAACCTGTCATCGGCCGCAACCAGCCGCAAGCACCAATCTTCACTCGTCCTGATATCATCGCTCCGTCCCACGGAGCAACCATTGCGCAAGCTGATCTTTTCCCTCCTTGTACTCGCAACCACCTTCGCCTCCGCGCAGCAGTACGATCTCGTCCTCGAAGGCGGCCGTGTCATGGACCCCGAAACCGGCCTCGACGCCATCCGTAACGTCGGCATCCGCGAAGGCAAGATCGCTCGAATCTCCTCCGAACCCCTCACTGGCCGCCGCACCGTCAGCGCCGCTGGCCTCGTCGTCGCTCCCGGATTTATCGACCTCCACCAGCATGGCCAGGATCTCGCAAGCCAGCGCGTCAAAGCATTCGACGGCGTCACCACCGCACTCGAAATGGAGATCGGCGCTCCCGACGTCACCCAGTTTCTAAAAGCAAAAGAAGGTCACTCGCTCATCCATTACGGCACCGCAGCCAGCGACGTCGCGGCCCGCTCTCTCGTCTTCGGCGCACCGCTACCCGCCGGAACCATCCTGCCCAAAACCGGCCCCGCAACCGACGAACACGCCACACCAGAACAGATCGCAGCCATCCTCCAGCGCCTGCGCACCGAACTCGACGCCGGCGGCCTCGCCATCGGCATGGGCATTCAGTACATCCCCGGAGCCACCCGCTCCGAAGTCCTCGACATCTTCCATCTCGCCGCCGAGCGTCGCCTGCCCGTCTACACCCACATCCGCAGCGCCGGCCGCGTCGAGCCCGGCTCCTCCATCGAATCCATCAGTGAAGTCATCGGAGCCGCCGCCATCACCGGAGCCTCTCTCCATATCGTCCACATCAACAGCTCCTGCCTCCGCGACTCCCTCGAATGCCTCTCCATGGTCGAAGGAGCACGCGCCCGCGGCCTCGACGTCACCACCGAAGCCTACCCCTACATCGCTGGCATGACCGCCGTAAATTCAGCCGTCTTCAGCCCCGGGTGGCAGGAGCGCATGGGCATCACCTACAGCGACCTCCTGCTCCCCGAGACCGGCGAGCGCCTCACCAAAGAGCGCTTCAACGCCCTCCACAACTCCACCACCGAACACTGGGTCGTAGTCTTCGGCAACTCTCAAGAGATTGTCGACAAAGTCATCCCGCATCCTCTCATCATGATCGCCAGCGACGGCGCCGAAGGCCACCCCCGCAACGCCGGAACCTACTCCCGAGTCCTCGCCCAGTACGTCCGCGAAAAACAGACCATCACGCTGATGAATGCGCTCCGAAAGATGAGCTTCATGCCTGCCGAGATGCTAGAGCGCTCCACTCCCGCCGCCCGTCAAAAAGGCAGACTGCAAGAGGGCGCCGACGCCGACATCGTAGTCTTCGATCCCGCAACCATCACCGACCGCGCCACCTTCGACAAGCCCATGGAGCCAAGCACAGGCGTCCACTACCTCGTAGTAGCCGGAACCGTCGTCATCGACCAAGGCAAAATTGTCCCCAATATCTTCCCCGGCAAAGCGCTTCTCGGACCGGGCAACCTCTCAGCCGCGCACGACTAGCCAAAAGAAAAACCCCGGAGCAAGCTGCCTCGCTCCGGGGTTCCACGTTTTTCTCCAAATCAGCTTAGTACATGCCGTCCATGCCGCCGCCATGCTGATGACCACCGCCCGCAGCTTCCTTCTTCTCCGGAATCTCCGAGATCATAGCCTCCGTCGTCAGCATCAACCCAGCGATCGAAGCCGCATTCTGCAGAGCAGTCCGCGTCACCTTCGTCGGATCGATAACACCAGCCTTCACCAGGTCCTCGTAGACATTTGTTCCGGCGTTGTAGCCGTAGTTGTTGTCCTTCGAGTCGTGGATCTTGCCGATAACCACTGCGCCCTCTTCGCCCGCATTCGAGACGATCATGCGCAACGGCTCCTCAAGTGCGCGACGGATGATGTTTGCGCCGATCTTCTCATCGCCCTCAAGGCCCTTGATCACATCTTCCACAGCAGCCGCGCAGCGAACCAGAGCCACACCGCCGCCAGGAACAATACCTTCCTCAACAGCAGCGCGCGTCGCATGCATCGCATCCTCAACACGAGCCTTCTTTTCCTTCATCTCGGTCTCGGTTGCAGCGCCAACCTTGATGACGGCAACGCCGCCAACCAGCTTGGCCAAACGCTCCTGCAGCTTCTCGCGGTCGTAGTCAGATGTGGTCTTGTCGATCTGCGCGCGAATCTCCTTCACGCGGCCTTCGACATCGCCATCTTTGCCGCCGCCATCAACGATCGTCGTGTTGTCCTTGTCGATCGTCACGCGCTTCGCAGTGCCAAGGTCCTCGATCTTCACGCCCTCGAGCTTGATGCCGAGGTCTTCCGTGATCGCCTTGCCGCCGGTCAGAATCGCGATATCCTGCAGCATCGCCTTGCGACGATCGCCGAAGCCAGGAGCCTTCACTGCAGCCACATTCAACGTGCCGCGCAGCTTGTTCACCACGAGAGTCGCCAGCGCCTCACCATCCACATCCTCAGCAATGATGACGAGCGGCTTCGCCGTCCGTGCAATCGACTCGAGCAAGGGAAGCAGGTCCTTCATCGACGAGATCTTCTTCTCGTAGATCAGGATGTAGGGATTCTCGAGAGCAACTTCCATGCGCTCCGCATCGGTCACGAAGTAAGGCGACAGATAGCCGCGGTCGAACTGCATACCCTCGACCACATCCAGCTGCGTCTCCATCGTGCGCGACTCTTCAACCGTGATCACGCCGTCCTTGCCGACCTTCTTCATCGCTTCCGCAATGATCGTGCCGATCTGCGAGTCCGAGTTGGCCGAGATCGTTCCGACCTGGGCAATCATGTCGCCCGAAACCGGCTTCGAGAACTTGCTCAGCGCACCGCCCTGGGCAACACCATTCTCGTCACGCTTGCCGACGATGGCCTCAACAGCCTTGTCGATGCCGCGCTTCAGCGCCATCGGGTTTGCACCCGCGGCCACAGTCTTCACGCCCTCGCGATAGATCGCCTGGGCCAGAACCGTGGCAGTCGTGGTACCGTCACCGGCCACGTCGCTGGTCTTTGAAGCAACTTCGCGAACCATCTGCGCGCCCATATTCTCCAGCGCATTCGACAGCTCGATCTCCTTCGCCACCGTCACACCGTCCTTGGTGATCGTCGGCGAACCAAACTTCTTCTCGATAACAACGTTGCGACCCTTCGGTCCCAGCGTCACCTTCACTGCGTCAGCCAGAATGTTGACGCCGCGAAGAATCGCCTGTCGCGAATCTTCTCCGTGCAGAATCTGCTTTGCCATTGTGTTGCTCCTGTTTCTCGGTCTATCAACCGATCAGATTTGTTTAAGTGAGGCGCCCGAAGCGCCGATTATGCGGCGAAGCCGCGGTATACGGCACGAAGTGCCTACTTCTTGATGATGCCGAGGACTTCTTCCTCGCGCATGATCAGATACTCTTCGCCTTCCAGCTTGATCTCGGTGCCCGAGTACTTGCCAAACAGAATGGTGTCGCCAGCCTTCACGTCGAGAGGGAATACCTTGCCCTCGTCGTTCGACTTGCCCTTGCCAACCGAGATCACCTCGCCCTGCTGCGGCTTCTCTTTCGCCGAATCCGGGATGATGATCCCACCAACTTTGCTCTCGCCTTCTTCAATGCGACGGACCAGGATGCGGTCGTGCAGCGGTGTAAACGATGTCTTCGCCATTGCTTTACATCTCCTTGTTTCGAAGTGCTGTTGCGATTTTGGGCGAACGGGAACTCCGCTCGCGTTGTATTGCGCGACCCAGCCATGAAACTGGCCAATGCCGCAAACTGAAGGGGTATCGACTTGAGCACCACGATCCAGGGCCCGGACCGCCATTAGCACTCAAGCCTCCCGATTGCTAACGATATCCAGCCGGCGGCGAAGATGTCAAATCCCCACTGTTAAATCTGAGTGAAACTCACGCAGGTGTCTTTTTCCCCCTGCCTCGCCCCGCGAGTAATCCCGCTTACCCCCCTCACCCTACCGCCCATTAGAAGTGTCATCCTGAGCGGAGCAGTTCGCGTACTTTGCGAACTGCGAAGTCGAAGGACCTGCAGTCGTTTTGCCTTTGCCGATACCTGATACCTGATACCAATATCTCTTTCAGCTTGGGAACTCCCCATAAGCCACTAACCAACCGCCACTTACATCCTTTCTCTGCAAGAACAGCCGAAAATCGCTTGTCAAGTACCTGAAACGCGAAAGCGACGTCAGGAGTCCGCCTAACCCGCTGAAATCAAAACACATCCATGCTACAAAGAAAGTTCGCCCAAAGTGAAATTTAGTTTCACTCAACCCGCTATAATTAACTTATAGATTGAAAAAGAGCCCCGGCTTCGGCTGGGGCTCTCGCATTTAACCCATAAACCCTTTGCTGGCACGAATTTGGACGTAAACCTCATGGTTGCAGGTATTTAGCGAAGCTCCTCTCCGCTAAATGACTGCAACCATTCAACTTATACGCAGGCAATAGGGAGGGGGTACACCCCCTCCTCGGAAATCTGGAGAACCCATGCCATACGAACTCTGCCGTCACATCAAGACCAACGGAACCCGCTGCAAGGCCCCATCCCTCACCGGCGGCCTATGGTGCTACTTCCACCACCATCTTCACGACCGCCACAAAACCTACCGCCACACCGAAGCCACCCGCGGCTACCTCGTCCCCGGCCAGCACATCGAGCTCACCGCCCTCGAAGACCGCGAATCGGTCCAGCTCGCCCTCTCCTGCGTCATCAACGCCCTAGCCACAGGCCGCCTCGAGACCAAACGAGCCACCGCCCTCCTCTACGGCCTCCAACTCGCCAGCAACAACGCCGCCCGCCTCCACACCGAGTCCTCCAACACCGTCCGCACCATCGAACCCTCCCCCGAAGGCCTCGACCTCGCCGAACCCCAACTCATCGAAGAAGAACCCGAACTCCTCCTCACCTGGGACCCCATCGACGAAGATGACGAAGAAGATGAGAAGCGGAAGGAAGGCAAGAAAACGATAGCCAGGACCGTTTTGCTTAAGGGCACGGCTTCAGCCGTGCCGTGACCCATCGTTGCTCTGCGGCTTTAGCCGCTGAGGTCGGCCCTCGTTTCCGCGAACCGCTCAGGGACATTAGCCCCGGGCTTTTTACCTTCACGCAGGCCGGGAACTGACTCATCAAAACACCCGCCTGCGTCGTAGAATGGAGGGATGCGTAGCAATCGTCTCATCGGTCTCTGTCTTCTGTTTGCCTTCGGTCTCAATATCGCAGTCCTCGCTCAGGACCCCACAACGAAACGTGGTCGGAAGTACAAAGCGCCACCCGCCACCTCTCACATTGAGGTCACCGTGCTCAAGAACGCCAACGGAAAGCCGATCAGCAACGCCGCTGTCATCTTCACGTCGACGCTCGACGGGAAGGATGAGGGAAACCTGGAGGTCAAGACCGATCCCGAGGGCAAAGCGACTATCGACGTCATTCCTACCGGCAGCAACGTGCGCATCCAGGTAATCGCCACCGGCTTTGCGACCTATGCCGACGACTACGTCGTCAGCGAGCCCAGCCGCGCAGATCTCGATCGCCATGCTTCGCCCCAAGGAACAGGTCTCCTCCTACGTGAACAACGAAGGCAAGTCGTCGACCCTCAAACCCGGCGTGCAGGAGCCCATCCGCCCAACGACTCCGGCCACCACCCCGGCAAAGCCGTCTACGCCGCCGACACCGCCACAGTCTTCCAGCGCCTCGGACACCACGCCAAAGCAATAAACCGGAGCACGATTCGACCTATGGATAAGCCGCTCAAGGGAAAGACCGTGCTCGTGACTGGAGCGGCCCAGCGCATCGGCCGCGCCATCGCGCTCGCCCTGGCAGAGCGCGGAGCGAACGTGGCCATCACTTACCTCGCCTCGCAGCCGAAGGCAGTCGAAACCGTGCGCGCTCTCGCAGCTCACGACATCGACGCATCGGCCATCCGCTGCGACCTGCGCGATCCCGAGAGCATCGAGCAGACCGTAGCCGAGGTCATGGACGAATTCGGCCAGCTCGACATCCTCGTCAACAACGCCGGCATGTTCGAGTCGGTCGCCCTGGAGAAGATCACCGTGGAGCAGTGGGACGGGATGTTCGCCACCAACACTCGCGCCCCGTTCCTGATGGCCAAGGCAGCTCATCCGCATCTCCGCGCCGCCAAGGGACGAATCCTGAACATCGGCTCCCTCGGAGGGCTGCACCCGTGGCCAACGCACGGCCACTACTGCACCTCCAAGGCAGCCCTGCACATGCTCTCGCAAACGATGGCCAAGGCCTGGGCCCCTGAGATCAGCGTCAACTGCATAGCCCCCGGCATGATCGTCCAGGGAGAAGTCGACGAAGCTTACGAGCACTTCGCCCGCAAAACCCCGATGCGGCGCAATGGCACCGCCTACGACGTCGCCTCCGCCGCAGTCTTCTTCGCCACCGCGCCCCACTTCATCACCGGTCAGATCATGGCCGTAGATGGTGGCCTGGGACTATGAGGATCTAACGCCCCCGTCAGCCTCTGCCACCAGCTCTTCTTTTCGAGATTGTCGTAGAGATGAAGCGGCTCCAGTTGCTGCTGCAGCGGCTTGCCCATAAACGCCGCCAGCGGATTCGATATGCAAAGCAGATGCGCGTAGTCAGGACCATACTTCTCGGCCACGAGTTCGAACGCCTGTTGCATCTTCGGCGGACGCGAGGTCGTATTGTGAGCGTCCGTCGCCAGAAAGTGAACCCAACGGTCTCTGAGGAGATTGTGCGCCATTCGTTCAGCAGGCTTTCCCATGCGGCCAAGAACCGAACCCGCCGTAACCTGGATCAGAACGCCGCCGCGAAGCCAGTCTTCCAGCCGCTCCGGATCGCTCTGCAAGGTCGGATTCCGCTCCGGATGCGTCAGGATCGGAGTCAGTCCCGCGAGCTGCAGTTGATAGAAGATCTCCGTCAGGCCGCGCGAGATCCCATAGTCGGGAATCTCCACAAGCAGGTACCCCAGTCCGTTAATGCTGAACCTTGCCGGATCAAGCTTCGCCTCCTGAATGTTCTCGTAAGACATATGGAAGTCGCATCCACGGCCGAGCTTGACGCCGATCGCCTCCCGATCCAGCAGCCGCTGAAGCGTATCGATCTTCTCGGATATCAGGTAAGGCTCGTAAGCGTAGGTCCCATTAGCGTGAGGAGAACAGACGATGTGCGTGATCCCTTCCTCTTCCGCGATCCGCGCCATCGCCATCGAGGTCTCTACACTCGAAGCACCATCGTCCAGACCCCACAGCAGATGATGATGAATGTCAATCATGAGGAGTCAAGGTTACCACCGGCTACTGGGCCGCAGCCAGAGACTCGGCCATGGCCCGGAAGAGCATCAATCCGTCCGCCGAACCCGAGCAGAGATTCGCTGGACCGATCCGGATGCGGCATCAGCCCAAGAACGTTGCGCCCCTCGCTCAGCACTCCGGCGATGTTCTCGAGCGAGCCGTTCGGATTCGCCGCTGCCGTCACCTCGCCCTTCGAAGTTGCATACCGAAAGGCAATACGCTCCTCCCTCTTCAGGGCCGCGAGGGTATCTGCGTCACAGAAGTAGTTGCCTTCCATGTGGCCAATCGGCATCTGGAGGACCTGGCCCTTGGAGAGCCCGTGTGTGAAGGGAGAATCAACCGTCTCGGTTCGCAGAAAGGTCTGTTTGCAGATATAGTGCTGGCTGGCATTGCGCATGAGCGCCCCAGGCAGAAGCCCAGCTTCACAGAGAATCTGGAAGCCGTTGCAGATGCCCATGACCAGGCCGCCGGACTTCGCAAACTTCGCGACAGACTGCATCACTGGAGCAAACTTCGCGATTGCGCCAGTCCGCAGATAGTCACCGTAGGCAAATCCACCCGGCACCAGAATCGCATCGCAGCCCTGCAGGTCCTCCGACGCATGCCACAGATAGGTCACAGGTCGACCTACCAGCGCGTCGATGACGTTGTAGGTGTCGTGATCGCAGTTAGATCCGGGAAAGACCAGAACGCCGAACTTCATTACTTAAGGATAGCACTCGAAAATGGGAGATAGAAGAGTTGATCGACGCATCGGAACCTAGATCGGCGCATAGACCGCGTAGCCGCGCGGTGGAGCAGGGAACTCGGCGTGCCCCTCCGCGTCTGTAGTCCGCTCATCCGGATGCGCAATGTCATGCCCGTCCCAGGCCACAGGAGTGAACTTCTGGTTAGGCCATTTGGTCTTCACCGACGTGCCCGACCATTTATCGCCAAGGTTATTCAGCACGTAGACACACCCGGGCTGTTGATCGATCCCGCCGCGCTCCAGGATGTAGAGGTCCGGATCAGCATGGAGAATGCAAGCCTCGCCACCGGCATACCTATGGTGTGCATCGATCAGCGCATCGATGCCATTCGGTGTGCCCGCGCGGGCCAGACCAAGGTTGAAATAGTCATACCACCAGATGCACGGATACCCCTCGTTCATCAAAATGAAAGAGTAGGCAAGGTTCTTGTCGTTGACGATTTCATTGCCGCCCATATCGTGGTTGTCCACAAAGGTCACCGCGTTAAACGGCCGCTTCGCCACAACCGAACCATCCGCGGTAAGGTTTCTGAGATCGTAATTCAGCGTGTCGCAGGCGTCCTTGAGTTTGTAGCGCAGAGGAAAGTCGAATGCTGCGATCTGGCTATCCGTGACCGACTTTAACACCATCGAGCCAGCCCTCAATATCCTCTGGCCCGACCAATACTCGCCCACAACAAAGGGTGTGAACTCCTTGCCATCCCGCTCGTACCGATACTTTGCCAACAAGCCAATCATCCACGCCCCATAGCCCTTCGCAAAGTCGAAGCGGAAACCATCGAAGCGCAACTCTTCGATCACCATTCGCGCGTATTCAAACATTGCCTCGTAGACCCGCGGATTGCGATGGCAGAGATGCGGAAACCCGGCAAAGTTCTCGCCCTCGATCATCACCCTCTCGTACCGCGAGGGATGAAAGCAGTTCCAGTCGCGAGGAAACTTACCGGATTTTGGCTTGAACTTTGTCCACCGCTTTTGCCCGTCGATCGGATTGACCTCTTCTTCATCCGCGCCAGAGTTGTGGTTGATCACCATATCGGCATACGCGCCGATGTTGTGTTCATGCAGAGTGCGAATCAGGTTTTCCAACTCTTTGCGATTGCCATAAAGCGTCTTCACGCCACCCTTCTGATCGAAGTCACCCAGGTCGAAGTAGTCGTATGGATCGTAGCCCGGCGACCGAGCCTCAGCGCCTTTGCAGATCGGAGGCAGCCACAACGCATTAATGCCCGCTTTTTCCGAGCAATTCTGCCTTCTCTGCGATAAAGTTCCACCATTCGCCCTCCTTTTGCTCCTTGATCGGCGCATCCCAATAAAACGCCTGCATCATCACAGCCATCGCACATGATCTCCATTCGCGAACGTTCAGCAATGTGCCGACGGGCATCGAAAGGGAAAGCCTTACGGTATAGTGCTTCAACAGGTTTGATGCCGATCGACGAAGTCAGGTTGGAATGGATATCCGAAACAGCAACGCGACCACACATCTCAAGACTGCCGGCAGAGGCCCTCGTCGCTTGGTGGCGCGCCGCTACGCTGGATGCGCTCATCGTGGGCGTTCTCTGGCTTATCGGCTTGGAGCTTATTCGTGTTCCGTGGGCGCCGTTCTGGGCGATCCTCGGCGGACTACTTCAGATCATCCCTACGTTCGGAGGCATGATCGCCCTCATCGGACCGGTTCTTGCCGTAGCTTTTAGCGGACACGACGAGTGGCGGCTCGGACTGGTGCTCGGCCTCTATGGCCTGATCGTCATTCTTGAAGGACTTGTTATCGGCCCCTACGTCCTCCACCGCACAACGAAGATACCCTGGTGGGCTGCTTTCTTCGGACCCATCGTTCTCGGCATCCTCATTCCGTTCTGGGGAGTTCTGTTGGCCCCGCCTTTGCTGGCAGTGATCTTTGCCTTCCGCAAGCCCGCGCCACCCAAGGCACCGTAGCTTATCCCAGCTTGTAACGCGTCTCCGCCAATCGATAGAGCGGTCGCCACACCAACCGATTGATCGTAACCACCATCATCGCCATCACAATCGTAGCCAGCAGCAAAATCTGAAATTGCCCGCTATCGGTCGCTGCGCTGATCGTTGCGCCAAGTCCCGTCGTCTGCAGAGTCTGATTCTTCAAATGGAAGTACTCCGCGACGATGCTTGCGTTCCACGCGCCACCCGATGCCGTAACTAATCCGGTAATGAGAAACGGAAATATCCCCGGTAAAATGACGGTCTTCCATCGCTGCAAGGTCGTGAAATGAAACAACGTGGCGACTTCTTTGAGATCGGAGGGAATCGCCATGGCTCCTGCAATGACATTGAACAGGATGTACCACTGGGTTCCAAGCAGCATCAGCGCGATCGAGCCAATCCCCATGCCGCCCGCCCATCCGTACGAGCGCAAGCAAAATGAACAGGGAAGAGCGCGGTAGCCGGAACCGACGCCGCAATCTGAGCAATCGGCTGCGCAATACGCGCTAACCGGGGATGAAATCCAATCGCAACGCCCGCTGGAATCGTCCAGGCCGCGGCAAGCACCAGCGCCACATTCACTCTCAGGAACGTGGCCAGCGCCCCCTTCATAATTTCAACAAACTGGCTTCCCTGTACCTGGCGAAGCAAGGGCCAGCGCCTGCCATGCAGCGTAGAGCACAGCAGCGACGGCTACCGCAATCACGACCCACCTCAGCCACGTTGATATTCTCGCGTTCCTCGCGTGGATAATCTTAGCCTGCCCTGAGGTTTCGACTGCGATCTCAAGCTTTTGTTTGGCAAGTCTCTGGTACAGCCGCTCACCTAGCGGAGCTATTGTGTGGTCTCGCAGTGACTGAAGCCCGCGTGAATGCTGGAGCAAATGAAGCAAGGGAGAACGGACTCGCGTTCCACTCTCCACTTGTTCGAACTTGAACTTGTCGCTCCATGCAATGACTGGCCTCCAAACAAGCTGATCGGTCGCTACGATAATCGCGACCATCGTCACCAGTCCCCACGTAATTGCAGCATAGTTGCCAGTTCCGGCCGCTGTCTGTAGATACGAACCTAATCCCGGCAGCCGAAAGTCACGCGTTCCCAGCACGAACATCTCGCACGCCATTAGAAAGAACCAGCCACCCGCGACCGATACCATCGAATTCCACACAAGGCCAATCGCAGAGTAGGGAAGCTCAAGCTGCACCAGCCTTTGCAGGCGCGAAAACTTATAGATGCTGGCCGCCTCCGACAGCTCTCGCGGAATGCTCTTGATCGAAGAATAAAAACTGAAGGCCATATTCCACACCTGGCCGGTAAAGATCAGCACGATGGCGCCCATCTCGACGCCAATCTGCCGAGTCGGAAACAGCGCCACCATCGCGAGCATTACGCCAGGGAGAAAACTCAGTACTGGAATCGACTGCAGAATGTCCAGTCCCGCAATCATCAACGCCTCGATCCGCTTGTTGTAGGCCGCCACATATCCATAACCGATGGCGAAAACCAGACTCAACAGATAGGCCAGGCCGATCCGCACAACCGAATAAAACGCATAGAGCGGCAGCGCCCGAGGGCTCTGCGAGATAACGATCTCCGGTTCCGGATGCCCGAACCAATACTTGGCAATGAAGACAACGCCATAAAAGCAGGCAAGCCCGATTCCGGCCACGCACAAATCCAGAAAAAAAGGCCAGCTACGCTGTATGACCAGGGAACGCGCTAGGGTCTCCCGCCCCGGAATGTTACTGAAGCTCTCCGGAAACCGCATCATGCGTCCATCTCCGCGTTTCGGCTTCACTCGCCACGTCATGGTGCAGCTTCTCCGATTGGATAAACCGGCGCCGAGAAGCGTCGTAGTCGAACAGCTCGGCATACCTGCCCCAGTTGATCGCGGTCTCGAGTTGCCGCAGGGTCTCTTCCTCACTGAATTGTTCGTCCAGAACGTCGTGGAAAAACTCCTCCGGCACGCTGCGGTCGCTCTTGGATTCGATCGCACGCACAATCTGCCGGAGGAGCAGAACGTTCTCCATCGCAGCAGTCCGAAAGACCTCTTTCTGGCGAAGAATCTCCGAATTGGCATATTCCGCCCCGGTCGGCGTGATCTCGGCATCTCCTTCTGTAACCTTGAGGAAGCCCAGCAACTGTGCCGCATCAACAATTGGCAAAAGGTCGTCGATCTCGAACGCGAGATCATCCGCGAGCCGGTAGATATCGTCTTTGCCGTTATGATCCAGCAACAGTTCCAGAAGCCCTGCAATCCCTCCAGGGCGGGCATGGGGCAGCATCTGGTAATGCATCTGCCGCTGGTCCCGGACCGGCTTTCCGGTTGCGGTTTGAGGCAAAGCTGGCGGTTGCGCATCCGGCTGAGTCAGTACCTTGTAGATATAGTCCACCAGCTGCGTAAACGCGGTCGCCTTACGGTCCCTCGGATGCGGATCGACACTCTGAAATCGGTTCGAACGTGCCCTGGATTGCGGCCAAGCACGATAATGCGGTCTGCCAGCAGAACGGCCTCTTCAATATTGTGCGTAACGAGAAAGATCGCCTGAGTGGGAATTGTCTTGTTCTGCCAAAGCTCAAGCAGTTCACTGCGCAGGTTCTCCGCCGTCAATACATCCAGCGCAGAGAATGGCTCGTCCATAAACAGGACCTCTGGTTCAACCACCAGGGCGCGGGCAAAGCCAACCCGCTGCCGCATCCCGCCCGAGAGTTCCTTTGGATACGCGGCTTGAAAACCGTCCAAACCTACCGTATCGAGGATCTTCAGGCTCCGCCTCCGCCTCTCGGCAGGCTCCATCCCCTGGGCCTTCAAAGGGGCTTCAACGTTTTCAAGAACGGTAAGCCAGGGAAACAGCGCGAAACTCTGAAACACAATCGACACATTCACGTTGGCCGTCGCGATTGGCTGCTCATGCCAGTACACCTCTCCGGCTGAAGGTTTCGAAAGCCCAGTCAACATGCGGAGCAGCGTGGATTTTCCAGAGCCGGACGGCCCCAGCAAAGCCACAATCTCTCCCGCCGTAATGGAGAGATCGGTGGGGGAGATAACCTGAATCCGGTTCTCGCTTGGCTGGGCGTAGTATTTCTCGACCCGTTCGGCGCGTATGATAGCTGGCTGCATAGGATTTCGTAATAAAGCTGAGTTCTATGTTGAATTGTGACGGTTTGTTCGCCAACCGGCTCTCCGGTCAGCGTATCATTACTAGGTGGGCGATGGGGAAACCTGATGCTTCCGAACGTGATATTCAAACTGTTTTAATTGATCTTCAAATTTGGGGAAATTCAGCATGGCAGATCCAACAATCGCCGCTTCGGCAAAACCTCGGGTACTCGTAGCAGATGACGAACAAGTGATTGCGAATACCCTCGCAATCATTCTGAACCAGGCGGGATTCGAAGCACGCGCCGTTTTTAGTGGAGAGAAGGCCGTAGAGTCGCTCGAGAGTTTTCAGCCAGATATGCTCATCAGCGATGTCATTATGACTGGCATGACCGGCATCGAAGCGGCCATCATAACCCGCAGCAAACTGCCGAAGTGCAAGATTCTGCTCTTCTCCGGTCAGGCCGCAACGGCAGACCTCCTGGAAAAGGCGACGGGCGCAAGGGCACGAATTTGAGATTCTGGCAAAACCGGTCCACCCGACCGATCTTCTCGCGAAACTGCGCGGTTAGATTGATGGCGTTCGTGAGTTAGGCTTTTTCAAAGGAGCCGGGAGCAGACTGCCGTCTCTCTTTCACCTTAACTGCAGGCACACCAGCATAGACGGTCCAGGCATCCAGATTTCGCGTTGCAACCGATCCCAGCCCAAGCACAGCACCAGCACCTAGATTCACCCCAGGTGCGACCGACGCGCGAGCGCAAACCCATGCATACTCGCCAATCTCCATCGCGTAGGCGATCAAGCGGGAATCCAGGGTCGTCATAGTCATGCGTGGCCCCGCAAATATAAGCATCCTGCGACAGAATCGCATGCGATCCGAGCCGTACCGGCGCGGGATTATAGATCTCGACGCCATCCCCTGCTGTCACTTGATCGGCACAGATTAAATTCCAGGGCGCCCAGACTTTGGATCGCGGATAGAAATGGCAGTTCGCTCCCATCGTCGCTCCAAACAGCCGTAGAAGGAACGATCTCCAGGAATGTAACGGTCGCGGTGACGTCCTGTAGAAAAAGAGCCAGCAAATGTTCCAATTGAGCCGCTGTAAACGGTTTCGCAACGAAAATGCCGGCCGCAGGTACGGGTCAGCCGCGGTGTCGGGCGAGATATGTTCCGCCGCGTTGTAGTGAATCTGTTTCGGCATGAGGGATTGAACCTATTCCGAATCGACAGCGGTGGGAGTGAGAACCGTAGCCGTTCCAAATAGCCGGATAATCGCTTTCGCATTCTCTCGCATATCGTAGCGGCGATTGAAAGCATCGAGAGGCAAGCTCCGCCATTCGGAGTCGCTCCGGGATCGTCATTCCGATCCACCGTTGCAGGAGCCGCAATGTTCCCTCGGCCGTGTCTAACTCCATCAGTCCTGCGCCATCTGCAGCAATATCTTCGGCGATGTTAACTTTATCGGCCAGCAAAACTGGTTTTCCGCATGCCAGAGCCTCCGCAACGGCAATTCCGAAGTTCTCCTGGTGCGAAGGCAAAACGAATGCCTCAGACCCAAAGAACGCGCCCCACTTCGCGTCTCCTGTGACCATTCCCGGCCAGAAGACGCGATCTTGAATCCCCGCGCTTGCGGCAGAAGCTTTCAACTTCGCGCTCCATTGTTGTTGGTCCGGGCCAGCCATTACAAGGTAGAGGTCGGGATCGTCAGCTGCGACTTTCGCGAACGCATCGATCAATAGATCGCATCCTTTCTTACGGTGGATGCGTCCGAGAAACAGCAGATATCGTTTGCCCTCAGCCTCTGGGCACTCAGCAAAGAAAGCTCGCTTTTGCACCTCTGGATCGCCCGATGGGCCGCTGGCGCCGTACGGCACCACATAGGCATTCCAACGATGCATCCAAAAACTCTCTTCCGCCAGGCGCTTCTCCGCCTTGGATGTGAAGAGCACACGATAGGCGCCACGCAGGATCCAATATTCTGCAGGAACCCAGTAAAGCCATTTCTTGATGTGCTTCAGGGGAAAGGCATGTTTGAAATACGGATCCAACATGCCGTGCGTAAACACGACATAGGGCGTGTTTCCGGCGAGCGTACGCCAGGCCGCATATCCGCAGTACTGCCAAAGTCCGTTGACGACGACGCCGTCGAAACGATGTCGATTGCCTCTTAGCCACGGAAGCAATTTCGAGTTAAACCCATACTTGGTATTGGTTGGCCCCAGGGCGTGTACCGGAAATCCGATGTCGCTAAGGTATGGTGCAGAGGGATCGTCGAGCGTGACCACCTCGCCCGTGTACCCAATGGGGCCGTAACTGAGCAGTACCCTTACCGACTCAGTAGGGCCACCGGCCGCCGGATCCAATGTCCCGATAATGTGGAGAATCCGCATCTGCCTCAGTTTCGTACCCTCAGAATACCAGCACGATTGTTGTCGGTAAGAGAATCTAGTCGTGTCGTCAAGGAGCTGGTATCTTCCGAGTCACCTGCGCCAGAGCGCGCCTCAGACCCTGCACATCCTCCTCGAAGTCCCAAGTTTTAATTCTTGCCAATGCGCGATCGTCCCATTGCAACCCCGGCCTCCGGTGGCATCAGTACCCGTCGAATCGCGTCGGCTAGAGCCTGCACATCCCCGGCAGGAAAGACGCAGCCTTCTACACCATCATGGACAAGATCAGGTTGGCACCCCACTTCATCAGAAATGACGACGGCGCGCCCCGCGTTCATGACCTCGTTCACAATTAATCCCCAGGGCTCATGGCGCGAAGGCAATACGAAGACCGTGGCGATATCGAAGAACCGGGGAAGCTCCGATTGGTTCCTGAATCCGCAAAACCGAACCCCTTCTAAGCCGTATTGGAGTGCTTGAGATTCCAGGGCTGCACGCTCCTCGCCATCTCCGACGATGACGAGATAAGGAGGCGGTTTCATGCCGGGAATCGACGAAAGAATCTTGTATGCTTCCACGAGATCCGCACACCGCTTGCGGCTTTGTAACTTGGATGCGAATAAAATTACTGGGCGTGATGGATCAAGCGAAAGTTCTTTCTGTAACGCTGTGCGTCCTCCACGAGCCTCTTCGCCCCTGATTTGAAAGTAGTCATTGTCGACCGCGTAAGGCATCGGATAGAGTGGAAAATCCTCTCCCAGATAATGACGCCAATACTCTGCATTCAGCATTCCGATGGGCAACGCGGCATCGATCAGGCCACGGAGCAATTTGAAGTACAGCCTCTTCGCCGCGAGTGTCATAGCGCTCCGATGACGATCCCCCAGCCACGGCTCTGCCCGAACAAGCACAGGAATGCCGAGTAATTTTGCAGCCAGCATTCCCTGCAGGGAGTTTAGGGAGGAGTACCCATGTACCCACAGCGCATCAAAACCGTCAGATTTGCGGCTTCCGCGAAGCCGATTGAAGATTCCGTAGTTGAGCGGGCTCAGCGCTCCGGGATTGGTCGTATCACGAAGTACAGGCAAAAACTCGTAACGGTAACCTTCGAGCAGCGGTATATCCCATTTCACGCCCACTCCAAATCCCTTATCTTCATAACCCCGCACGGAAAAATCTGAACCGAAGAGCACCGTCAGATCGATGTCTGGCTCTTGCGAGATGCGGCGCAGGAGGGGAGCCTGATACTGAATCGGGTGGGTCACCAGATACGCCAGCCTCACCTTATTCTTCAATCGATTACCCATGTCTGATTTAGATAAGATCCTTTTCTGCCTGGCTTTCCCGTTGCACTCCACCGGCGCTGCAGATAAGTAGCCTTGCTACTGTTGAATTGCAATAAGCAGAATGGATGCAATACCCAGCAAAGTCGAGAGTCCTCCAGACTTGATCGCCGCCTTCATCGGGTTAGTTGGCAGGAAGACAATATCTTCCGGCTGCAACACCGGGTCGGGCGCTTTCCCCTGGATGACCTTCCTAATGTCGACACGCACTACCTGGCGATCGACTCCGATGGAGCGGATGATTCTCAGATCGCTCTCCTGACCTTCAAATCCAGGGCCACCCGCGAGCGCGGCGACCTTCATCAGGGTCATCGGGGAGTTTTGTTGAAGTGGAATTGCGCCTTGAATCTTGAAAGCGCCGAGAACATAGACCACTCCTACTCGAGGAACGATGATCGTGTCCCGGGGAAAGATCGGAATATTTGCGGCAACGCTCTTGGCCGGGTCTGTTCCAAGGTCCACAGTGATCGGGTCCTTTTGACCATATCTGTTAATCGTGATGATGTGGCTGGCAGTAGTGGGAAGGCCGGTTCCCCCGACAACTACCGTTGTCGTCATGTTAGGTAAGCCGCCCCCGCTGGCCGCCGCAAGGACATCATAAAGGTGTCTTTCGCCCATGATAGGCACAATTCCATGGACTTCACCAATCACCGTGGCGATCTGGTTCGGCGATTCGGTGATTTGAATCGACACCTGAGGATCGCGATACATGCCGGCTGCAATCAGCTTGTGCGCAATTAAATCCTGCGCTTGATGCAACGTCAGACCCTCAACCTGCAACGAGCCAACCAGAGGAAGTTGAATGGTTCCATCAATGCCGACCCGCACCGTCGGAGTATAGTCTGTGCTGCCGTAAAGACGAACCGTCAGCAGATCTTCTCTTCCCAGATAGATATCACGGTTTGTTGGATACAAGATTGCCTGGTCCGTTGTGATGACGACCGGAGGGTTGACAGGCGTGGAAATCCCGAGCGCCGGCCCACTGAACTGAGCCATGGCCGCACCGCTACTGCACATAAGCCCAAGTGAAAGACCGACGCTCAACAACCATGTATTTCGCGTCTGTTTCATCGCTTTGGCTCCCCTACTTCATGGGTTTCTTCGTTAGATCGCTTGTGCGATTCCCAGCTATCGGAATCCACGCTCGAGTAGGAGTATCCCGAGTAACCGTAGTATCCGTAGTACTCCGGTGAGCTAAGGTCGACGGCATTCAAGACGATACCCGTAATCCCCGCACCTGCGCGGAGCAGGATATCTCTGGCGCGTCGCACGACGTGTTTGCTCGACTTGCCATGCCGCACCACAAGAGCAACCGCGTCTGCTTGGCGGGCGAGAATGACACCGTCTGTCACGGAGAGAATCGGAGGAGAGTCGATGACTATATAGTCATACAGCTCCGAGCAGCGTTTAAGGATAGCCTCCATCGCGCCGGAACTTAGCATCTCGGTCGGGAAAGGCGGAATCGGTCCGCTTGGCAGGATGTCGAGATTCGGAATCTCTCGTACACTTTGCACCGTATCCTCGAGCATCGTCGCGCCGGTCAACACCGTCGTGAGGCCAACCTTGCCGTTCAATCCGAACCGGTGATGAATATTAGGCCGGCGGAGGTCGCCGTCAATCAACAGGACCCGTGTATCGCGTTGAGCAAGAATTGCCGCCAGGTTACTTGCTGCGGTCGTCTTACCCTCTGACGGCGTTGCGCTCGTCAACACGATAATTTTCGGAGGATGACCAGCCGTCGACAGCAGAAGTGAGGTCCGAAGCGAGCGGATGGCCTCGGCGAATTGCGACTTCGGCTGGGTCAATATGCCGATATTGCGCTGCGCGGTACTCAGTGTTCCTGCCTGATCGACCGAGGAGCGCCGTGCCCGCGGAATGATCGCAAGCGACGGCAGTTCGGTAATGCTCTCGATCTCTGCGATACTGCGTAACCCCGTGTCCAGGCTCTCCATCAGGAATGCGATGACTATTCCTGCCAGTAGACTAAAGATCAGAGCGGTAAGAATCACGGTCGATTGCGGACGCAGCAACGGGTTCGCAGGAGGCAACGCAGGGTCGACGACGTCGATCTCCAGAGACTCCAGTCCCGACTGAACGCTGGCAGTCCTGAGACGTTGTTGCAGACTGTCATATAAGGTACGGTTCGCTTCAAACTCGCGCTGCCGCAACGTGTACTCAACGAGCTGATCTCGCAGCTTATAAGCGTCGGCCTTCTGGGCTTCCAGGGCGGCCGTGGTTTGGTCCTCATTGGCTCGCGCCACGATATAGTTCTGCTTCGCTTGCAACAGAAGACGATTCTGTTCGGTATCGATTTCTTTGACGAGTTCATCAATCTGGGCCTTGAGCGCCTTGGCCTGAGGATGGTTCGGCCCAAGCGTTGACTCCAGCTGCGCATAACTCGATCTGGCGCCTGCAAGCTGCCCCCGCAGCTGATTCAACTCCCCGGGCGCCGTCCCCGGAGTCAGCTCGATCGCACTTTCAATCGAGTCCGGGTCCATTCCGCTCACCACGCGATAACGTGCCTCCGCAATAATGCGCGCCAGTTTCGCCGCCGCGGCCGCTTTAGCCAGATCGTCGAGTGAGCTGCTGATTTGATTGTGTGTCGGATCGAAGCCAAGGATCCCCAGCCGCCGCTGCATATCCATCATCTGCTCTTGCGACGTCTCCACCTGCTGCTTGAGGTCGTCGAGTTTTCCGGAGAGCCACTCGGAAACTCGCTGGGAAGAGTCAAAGCGCGTCTGATAGCTGCGCTGGATGTAGTCGGAGATTACTTTATTGACGATGTCTGCAGACAGTTTTGAACTCAAGCTGCTGTAGCTGATTCGGATAATGTCGGTTTTGGGAACCAGAGTGACGTGCAGGTTGCTCTGCAACCGGTGAACTGTGTTTTGTCTGACCACACCATTGTCCAGTGTGGTGTGGGGTACCGGCCCCTTCTTTTCAAGAAAATCGGCATTGTTAGACAGGTCAAGCTCGCGACACACCTTCAACATGAGCGAGTCGCTCTTGAGAATCTCAATCTCTGTCAACATTTTGGAGCTTGTGTCTCCGCCGTATCCCTGTACAGCGCTGACCCTATACTCGTTCGATGCTCCCGACCGAACCTGAATCCGTCCATAAGCGTCGTAAAGCTTTGGTTGAGATTCTGCCCTGAAGACCCCGTAGGCCAGGCCCAGTAGCACGGCAATAATCAAGACCCATCGCCGTTTCCGTAGCACAATCAGCGCTTCAGACAGCGTCGTATCTGTAACCGTCGTACTGAACCCGCTCTGATTCGTCTCCGGTACGCCCGTGACCGGCGGTTGCGTAGTTTGGGAACCCATTGCCGTTAGTCTACCCGAGGGTCCTTGCGGAAGGAAGACAAGACTCTACAGCGTAAACATCAGGGACCAACAAGAGAAAACGCCGTGCCACTCAGGTGGGGATTTCAACATGGGTTATGCTGCCTTAAGAGGACTTATACGCACTAAAATGAGCGAAAACGTCAGAATTGCGGTTGTTGGATCGGGATACGTCGGCTTGGTTGCAGCGGTTTGCTTCGCGGAGATGGGCCACGATGTGATCTGTGTGGACAACGACGAACGCAAGGTTGCAGCTCTTGAGGCGGGTGAGTGCCCTATCCACGAAGACTTTCTTCCGGAGCTCCTAACGAAGTATGGCAATGCGAAGGTACGTTTCACGACCGATCTCGCACATGCGACACGCGAGAGCGAAGCCATCTTTATAGCCGTCGGAACACCCCAAAGCGAGGGTGGAGACGCAGATCTATCCTTCGTCGAGGCCGTCGCCTGCGAAATCGCCCGGTCGCTGACTTGCTATAAGGTAATCGTCGAAAAGAGCACGGTCCCCGTCTACACCAATGAGTGGGTGACTCGCTCGATGGAGCGCAATGGCGCCGATCGTCAGATGTTTGACGTGGTCTCGAACCCCGAGTTTCTGCGCGAGGGAACGGCCGTCTCCGATTTCCTTCACCCTGACCGCATCGTCGTCGGCGCGGATAGTGATCGGGCAGCCGACGTCCTCAAACGGATCTATCTCCCATTGACGAGTGGCAGCTATTACCTGCAGACCGACGCCATCGCCGGACACCGCAACAGCGCATCTGTTCCTCCCCTGGTCCTTACTTCCACCAAGAGCGCCGAGATCATCAAGCATGCTTCCAACGCCTTCCTCGCTATGAAGATATCGTTCATTAATGCGGTCGCAAATCTGTGCGAGGCCACGGACGCCAACGTGGAACAGGTTGCCAGGGGCATGGGTCTCGACAATCGCATCGGACCGAAATTCCTGCGTCCCGGTGTCGGATACGGCGGCTCCTGTTTCCCCAAGGATGTAGCCGCTTTTCGGTCCGTGGCGGAGCAACTGGGCATCGACTTCGGGCTCCTCGCTGAAGTTGAGAAGATCAATACGGAGCAGAAGAAACGATTCCTCAGCAAGGTTCGTTCTGCCTTGTGGACTTTGAGGGGAAAGCGCATCGGAGTTTTGGGGTTGGCATTCAAGGGCGGGACCGACGACATTCGAGAGTCACCGGCGATTGAGATTATCGAAATGCTTCTCGCTGAAGGCTGTACGATATCCGCCTATGACCCTGCAGCCATCAAGCGGGCCGAGGATGTTTTCCCAGTTGGCCCCAATCTGAGCTTCGCGGCGGATCCCTATGCCGCCGCGCGAGATGCTGATGCTCTACTCATCCTTGACCGACTGGAAGGAATTCGCCATCCTCGATCTCGATCGACTTAAGAAGACCCTTCGCTACCTCATCATTATCGATGGCCGAAACCTTTATGATCCAGATATCATGACCCAACATGGCTTTACATATATCAGTGTAGGTCGCCCCGCGGCCCATCCGGTGCGGGCCACTCTGCAGAGTCCTCAAACTTCTAACACCCGTGGCTAACAACAGAGATCTTCTCTTGGTCTCCGGGCCTTCTGATTGTAAAAAAGAGAGCGGCAACCAATCAGGGTTTGCCAGAAGAAAGGCAGTGGATGACGTCTCGAACATTTTTGGTCACTGGGGCTGCCGGTTTCCTCGGCTCCCATCTTTGTGACTCTTTGCTCGCCTCGGGGCATTCGGTCATTGGAGTCGACAACCTCAGTACAGGCAGAATGGCCAATCTCGAACACCTTCGCCGAGAGAGCCGGTTCAGCCTGATCGAGCAGGATATCTGTAAGCCCTTTGATCCGGGTCGCGTCGATTTCGTCTTCAACTTTGCATCACCCGCGAGCCCGGTCGACTATGCCCGGCTCGGCGTCGAAACCCTCCTCGTCGGTTCGGCGGGAACCATCAATACCCTAGACATCGCCCGAAAATATGGTGCAGGCTACCTCCATGCCTCTACGTCTGAGTGCTACGGCGATCCCGAAGTCCATCCTCAGGTCGAGTCCTATTGGGGACACGTCAACCCCGTCGGCCCTCGCTCCGTTTATGACGAAGCCAAGCGGTTCTCTGAAGCCGCCGTCATGGCCTATCACCGCTACTATGGCGTCGATACCCACCTCGTGCGCATCTTCAATACCTACGGCCCCAGGCTTCAGCCTAATGACGGCCGGGTGATATCGAACTTCATGGTGCAGGCGCTTCAGTCAGCCCCCTGACAATTTATGGCGATGGCTCTCAGACGCGGAGCTTCTGCTATGTCTCGGATCTCATCGACGGCATCCTCCTTCTGTCGCGTTCGGACGAGCACTTTCCGGTCAATATAGGCAATCCTGACGAATGGACAATCCTCGAATGCGCCCGCGAAGTGCTTGCAGTCACCGGATCAAATCCGAAATATTATTCCAGCCTCTTCCTGAGGATGATCCTGTCCGCCGCCGGCCTGATATCGGCCGTGCCCGAACGCTCCTGGGCTGGGAGCCGAAGATCAAACTGCGCGAAGGATTGAAAAAATCCCTCGAATACTTCGAGTCATTCGTAAAATGATCTGCGTGCCGTCTACGATCAGGGCAATTCAGGCCGGTTGCGCAGTTGCGGATACCAGGTAAGCCCAAACGCAACAGACGTATTCTTCTGCAGTCCCGGCTTATAGATCGGTGCCTTCCATCCTTCGTATTGCACCCAGGAGTTCAATTCGATCTCTGGCCTAAGACGCTTCACGATGCTGCCCCTGAATTGGTTCTGCGTCGTGCCGCCCGGGATGAAGTTGAACGGCGTCTTCTTATTCAGATACGAAAATTGCGCCCATTCATTTGGCGAAAAATGATACGTCAGCCATGCTTGCCCCCCCTTGGCCTCTCGGCCAATCCAGTCAGCCCATAATGAAGCCCTTGTTGGTGTATCCCTGCAGTTGGATGACCTCCCAATACGCAAACTGACCGGCATGCGCGGGTCCAACTCCCGGATCGGTCGATACTGCCTCGACTCTGAAATCAAACTTGTTCAGCTTGGGAATCTGTGAGACGTACAGGCCTGTCCGGTAAGACGCCCGGCGCGGCGCACTGATTGGCGTGACGTCGTCGTGGCAGATCGAGTCGAGATAGAACGTAACGTATTTTCGCAGACGCGGCAGGCGGTACGAGGCACTAAAGTTGCTGAATCGCGCTCCCGGGTCATTGCGCGAGATCTTTTCCTCCCCGGCCGTATCGTTCGTATCGTAGAAACTATGCCAAAACGTCCCCAACGTGATTGGTGCATGTCCCTCGCCACCCCAGATGACCGTCCTCTGGAATGCGAACTCAAAGTTAACGGTCGGCCGGAACGAAAACATCTCCATATGCACCCATGGTGACCGGGGAACCATATGTCCCTTCAGGCTGCCAACAAAAAAGTCGTAGCGGACAGGGCCCAGCAGCTTCGACAGATACCGGATGTTAAGCGGCTCCACTCGATTCACTCGAAAGGTATAGCCATCTTCGGCATTGTTCGACCATGCCATCGCGCTTCCCGCGGCCGGTCCCAGCCAGGCATCGGTCTTTCCCCCGGATATCTCATGGCCAAGCACATGGACAGACGCATAAGCTTCCACCAGTCGAAAAGGATTTTCCTCGGCAATTGGACCTTGAGGGATCGTATCCTGCGGTCCGGTATAAGGGTTCTCATCGATGTCAGAGAGCTGCCTCGCCAACGCGGCAGAGTACCCTTCGGCAGAAGGCGAGTGCTGATACTCTCCTCTCACATATAACGAAAATGGTCCCCATTCCTCGGTGGTTGAGGCGCCAGCTATCGCGTTGAAACCTGTTTGGTATGGTCGGCCATAGTCATTACTGATGGTCTGGCCCAGGTGGTAGCTGTCCCGAAGTATCGGCCCGTCGATTCCAAGAAAGCGGGTATAGTTGGACTCCAAACCGTACACGAGACCGCGCTCGGCTCTGTCATCTGGCACCTCTGACCGAAGCTCCGCAATGATCTTTAAAAAAATATCCTGCGGCCTGCTCGTTCTCGCTGCTCCAAAATGGCTTCTTTGATGCCAGGAGCATGTGCAGCACGCTTCGGCGCGTATACGGTCGCATGCCCAGGTACATCGTGTTGACAAATCCCATCGAGTACAGACGAGTCAGCGCCGGATAAACCCAGCTGTCCACGGGAAAGTAAGCGGATCCCAGCCGGTCTGGCGGCGGCTTCTCCGTACCTGGGGCGTAGGGTGCAATGGCGGTAAACGGAGACTCCGGATTAGTGGGCTCTGGCGGAACGACCGGCTGTCCTTTCCTTTCGGGAGGTGGTACCGACGGCGGCGGTGAGCCTGGGTTGTGGCGGTTGAGCAGAGTACGCTGGAACACCCGGGCCCGCGTCCGGCGTCGGAGTTGGAATGGGTGCAGCCTCCGGAGCCGGATTTTGAGTGGGTGCCTGCGCGACAACGGTCCATGTGGAACAAACTAGAAACGCCGCAAGAAAAAAAGAGCCCTCAATCCGCACTCGCACCTCAATACCGGTCCCTGAACTGCAGGCTACAGTGATAATCGCCGACAGGTCCTGGAGGAATTCCGATCCGAACCTTACCCGTCAACGACTCAGCGTTTAGCCGCCTTCAATCCGCCGCCGGAAATCCTTCCCTGCATTCTTCAGCCAGACGTCCTTGCAGATATTCCGGCGCAGCAAAAACTTTCGTAGTTGAAGCAAGGGATCGGCCGGCACGAATGCCATCTTCACCCGGGCTGGCGAACTGCCGGCACTCAATCAGCACCGGGCCATCGCCCCCGCGGATCCGTCCCATCGATTCCTGCGCCACGCGGTACAGTGCGACGGCATCTCCGGCGTCTACAGGAATGCCGGGAACTCCCGACCGCCGCGCATCGTCGCTGAGGTTCGCGGCCTTCCTCTTGCCGCTTCTCTCGATGGAAGGGAGCACCACAAAGATCAATGGCAGTTCTAACTTCGAAGCAAGCGAGAGAAGGCGCGGCCAATCCTTTTTTGACAAACTCTCGCGAGCATACGTAAGCGATGACAACGTTCCGCCGCCCCAGCGCTTTGAAGGAAAGCGCAGCTCCCATTGCCAGCCTCAACCGCTCGCCCGCATCGTCAATCCAAGGCAACAGCCGCCCAGAGGCCCACGCCATCTTCGTTTCCTTTACCTTCTTCCCGGAACAAAGCTGGTCTGCACGCTGCAGCAGGGAATTGACCTTCTCTCCCAAAAGCAGCTCCATCACAACTCCCCTCTGGGAATCGCTGACAAGGTCACCTGGCTCAAGATCAATCGTTGTGCTTACCCTCAACGCCTCCTGTCCGCGCGTCGAATCCAGCCTCGGCCGGCCCTTCGCGGTTCGCTGCAACTTCACAATGTAGTCGTCCAGCACCCTCGCTTCGGCCATCGCCGTATACATCTGTCGCATCTTCTTGTTCGGCACCAGCGGATTCTCATGCAGTTCCGTTTTGCTCAACCAACCCTCCATTGTCCCAACCGTTCGACAAGAACCTGTCCAAAAAGAGAGGGTTCCAAAAGGAACCCTTCTCCAGTTCAATCCAGAATCACTCTAGGCTTTGGACGGCTCCGGTCCTTCCACATTCAACCCCAGTTCGGCCATCGCACTCTGGGCCGCCTTTGCGTCGAACTTGCCGTCCCTCGCCAGCTTCGAGAGTGTAGCGCCCACGATCGACTCGGCGTTCACCTCAAAATGCTGCCTCAGGTGTTCGCGATTGTCGCTCCGTCCAAAACCATCGGTTCCCAACGCGACCAGTCGCGATGGCAGCCATGGCGACAGCATATCCGGCACCGACTTCATATAGTCGCTTGCCGCAATCACCGGTCCCTTCGCGTCTCGGAGCGTAGCCAGCAAATAAGGTGTCCGTTCCTTCTCTGCCGGATGCATCCGGTTCCAACGCTCGACCGCCAAAGCATCGCGTCTCAACTCCGTGTAACTCGTCACGCTCCAAACGTCGGCATGAACCCCGTACTTCGAAGCCAGAATCTCCTGCGCACGAAGCACCTCATTCAAAATCGGACCGCTGCCAAACAACTGCGCCACAGCCTCTCCCGCCGCAGGCTTCAGCTTATAGATGCCACGCAGAATGCCTTCGGCCGAGCCCTCGGGCATCGCCGGCATCGCATAGTCTTCGTTGTACATCATGATGTAGTAGAAGCAGTCTTCGCCCTTCTCATACATCCGGCGGATTCCATCTTGAATCACAACAGCCATCTCGTACACATAGGCAGCATCATAGGTGATGCAGGTTGGCACAGTGCTCGCCAGAACGATACTGTGGCCGTCCTGGTGCTGCAGACCCTCGCCCAGCATCGTGGTCCGTCCCGCCGTCCCGCCCATCAGGAAGCCTTTGCCGCGGGAGTCCGCGAACGCCCACACCATGTCCCCGATGCGTTGAAATCCAAACATCGAGTAGTACATGTAGAAGGGAATCGTCGAGACTCCGTAATTCGCATAGGCCGTCCCAGCCGCAGTAAACGAGGCCATCGATCCCGCCTCGGTAATCCCCTCCTCCAGAATCTGCCCATCCTGCTCCTCGCGATAGCTCAGCAGCATGTCCTTGTCATGAGGCTCATACTTCTGCCCCTCGGGAGCATAGATTCCAACCTGCTTAATCGCAGACTCCAGCCCGAACGTCCTGCCTTCATCGGGCACAATCGGCACAATCAGCTTGCCGATCGCCGGATCCTTCATCAGGTGCCGCAGAATGCTCACAAATCCCATCGTCGTCGACACGGCGCGATTCTTCGATCCAGCCGTCCATTCGCGAAACACTTCCAGGCCCGGCGCCTTGAAGCTCGCTCGCACGCACCTCACGCACCGGCAGATACCCGCCCAGCTCCTTCCGCCGCCCCTGCATGTAAACCAGCTCCGGCGAATCAGGCGCCGGCCGGTAGAACGACCCGTCCTTCGCCGCCTGCTCCGGAATCGGAATATCGAACTGCTTCACAAACGCCGCCAGACCCTCGTCCGTCAGCTTCTTCTCATTATGCGTCGCATTGCGAGACTGCGAAGTTCCCATCCCATAACCCTTCACCGTCTTGGCGAGGATCACCGTCGGGCCGCCCTTATGCTCCATCGCCCTCTTGTACGCGTTGTAGATCTTCGCCGGATCGTGCCCGCCGCGATGCAGCCTCAATAATTGTTCATCGGTGTAGTCCTTCACCAGCTCCAGCAGCTCCGGGTATTTCCCGAAGAAGTGACTCCGAAGAAACGCGCCATCCTTCGCCTTATAGGTCTGGAAGTCGCCATCGACGCACTCTTCCATGCGCCGCAGCAGCAGTCCGGTATGGTCACGCTCAAACAGCGCATCCCAGTCCGAACCCCAGATCACCTTGATGACGTTCCATCCCGCGCCACGGAACACACCCTCTAACTCATCGATGATTCGCTTGTTCCCGCGCACTGGCCCATCCAGCCGCTGCAGGTTGCAGTTCACCACAAAGATCAGGTTATCCAGCTTCTCCCGCGCACCCAGCGAAATCGCACCCAGCGAATCCACCTCATCCGTCTCGCCATCTCCCAGAAACGCCCAAACCTTGCGCTCCGTCGGCTGAATCAGCTTCCGATTCTCCAGATACCGCATAAACCGCGCCTGATAGATCGCATTCAGCGGCCCGATTCCCATCGACACCGTAGGAAAGTTCCAGAAATCCGGCATCAGCCAGGGGTGCGGATATGAGCGACAATCCCGGCGTATCCCGCAACTCATGCCGGAAGTTCTTCAGTCGAGCCTCATCGAACCGACCCTCCAGATAAGCCCGCGCATACACTCCCGGCGAAGCATGCCCCTGAAAATAAATGAAGTCTCCCGGCTGATCACCATAATTCGCCCGGAAAAAATGATTGAACCCCACCTCCAGCAGCGTAGCCAGCGACGAATACGTCGAAATATGCCCGCCAATCCCGGGGTCCTTCTTGTTCTGTCCATGCACCATCGCCATCGCGTTCCATCGCAGCAGCGACTCCACCCTCTTCTCCAGCTTCCTGTCGCCCGGATACGGCACTTCATCATGCTTCGGAATCGTGTTCCGGTACGGCGTGGTCATCTCGCTCGGCGTCGGCACCCCCGCCTCGCGAGCCCGTCGCCGCAACTCACCCAGCAACTCCGCCCCTTGCTCCCAGTCCTGCGCAACTACGTCGTCAAACGCCTCAATCCACTCCGCAACCTCAGCGCGAAAGTCCTGCTTGGCGGCTTCTTCCAGTTTCGTCGTCATAATCTTAGGGAGCACTCCAGTCAAATGGATCGCTACGCTCATCACCGTGACGTGCAATCGGTCACACTTATAACGATATAAGGCTTATGCGAAAACGTCATCTGGGCAGCGGAACGCAAGCAGCCGAGCAACGCGAGGCCCCAGGCAGCAAGCACAACCAGGACCGGTACACCCGCCACGAAGTGGCCGCGATCGGGGTCACGCGCAGTGGGCCCGTCCGGCAGGACACCCGCTTCTACTAAGTCGAATAATCCGCGTTGATCCGCACATACTCCTCAGTCAGGTCGCAGGTCAAAAAACGGCACTCCGCCTCGCCGAGCCCCATATCCAGCCGTATCGTATACTCGCGCTTCATCATCGCAGCATGTGCCGCAGCCTCATCAAACACCGGCGAACGCACACCCAGCTCAAACACAGGCTGATCTCCAATCACGATCCTCACCAGCGCACGGATCAAACTTCACGCCGCTATATCCCGCCGCTGCCAGCAACCGTCCCCAATTCGGATCGCCACTCGACCAGGCCGTCTTGCACAAAGGCGAATGTGCGATCGCCTTGGCAACCTGCTTCGCCTCCGCCTCCGTCCGCGCCCCCGTCACATGCAGCGTGACCACATGCCCAACGCCCTCGCCATCGTCCACAATCTGGTGCGCCAGCGAACCGCACACCCGCCTCAGTGCATCCAGGAACCCCCCGCGGCTCTCCGCATCCAGCTTCACCCCACTCACGCCGCTCGCAAGCAGCAACACCGTATCGTTCGTCGAAGTATCCCCATCGATCGAGATCGAATTGAAGCTAGTCTCGACCGCCGGCCCCAGCACATCGCGCAGCATCTCGCTCTCCGCCGCAATATCGCTAAACAAATACACCAGCATCGTCGCATGCGGAGGCCCAAGTTGCGGATAAATCATCCCCGCACCCTTCGCCGCTCCAAAGATCCGAACCAGCCCGCCCCCCACCTCAACCGCAGCCTGCGCCACCTTCATCTTCGTATCCGTCGTCATGATCGCCCGCGCAAACATCTCCGCATGCGCCGCGACTATCCACCCAGCGCCGCCGTCAGCGCAGGCAAAGCCGCAATCACCTTCTCCTCCGGAAACGGCACTCCAATAATCCCCGTCGAAGAAGGAAACACCTCATCAAAGATGCACCCGAAGCCTTCCGCCGCAACCGCACAAGTGTGTACGCAAGCGTCGATCCCCGGCTGCCCCGTCGCGCAGTTCGCATTTCCCGCATTCACCAGAACCGCCCCCACGCGTCCTCCCGTAGCTGCCAGATGCCTGCGTCCTACCGTAACCGGCGCCGCCACCACCTGGTTGCTCGTAAACATCGCGGCCCCGTTCGTTCCTTTTGCTGCTACTGCAGCGGCCAAATCCAGATTTCCGCTGGCCTTAATTCCCGCCTTCACCGCGCCCCACCGGAACCCCCGCGGCAATTCCTCCAACCCGATCATCAGCTCACTCTGCATGGTCCTACTCTATCAAGCTCCCTATACCTGCGAGTTGCCGTGATCTGCGCAGCGATTCCGGCGTTTACCCATCGGTTCCATTAGACTGAAAAGACAGACAAGCAAGATAGACTTGCAAGTGGGCCTCGATCGGCTCCCCGTTCTTTTCTGAAAGTCAAAAGGATTTTTATCTATGAAGTTGTGGTCCCTCGTTCTATGTCTCACGCTGGCTCTTTCGACCCTTACCACCCATGCCCAGGACAATCCGTCTACCGTTCACCCTTCGAATGCCAGCACCACCGGAGTCGGCCCGGGGGACGTAGGACTCTACGTCAATCCAGTAGCTAATCACATTACGAATTCGCAGGCGGATTTTGGCACTTTCGCTTTTCTTGGCGACAACATAACTTCGCGCACGTTCTGGGGCGCCGACTTCGGTGGCTACGTGAACTTTTTTCATGCTCACGGCTTCGACGCAGGCATTGATATTCGCGATGCAGTCGTCACCGCCAACAACGCTCGCCTGAACAGCTTCCTCGTAGGAGCCCGTTTCATCGCCAAACCCATCGCCGAATCCTTCAAGCCATATCTCCAGCTCTCCATTGGAGCCGGCTCGTCGAAACCCCCAACCAGCCCGATTAAGATCACTCGCTTCCAGTACGGTATCTTTGGCGGTCTGGACTACACGCTGGCCAAGCACGTTGATTTTCGTGCCTTCGAACTCGGCTATGGTTCCACCGATACGATCAACAGCGGAAACTTCAACGGCACAGTCTCGTTTCCCGCATCGAGACTGTTCACCATCAGCACAGGATTGGTCTTCCGGGTACCGTAGAAAGCCCCTGACCTAAGGCTTGGTCTCGGTGACATGGATGATAACGATCTTCGACTTGCCATCCTCCGGGGTGATCGTGACAATAACGCTGTCCTTGTCTTTCTCACCGGCCGACAGCATGGTTCCGTTCCCCGATCTGAATGATAGAAGCCTGGTCGCCAAGTTTTTCCTTATAGAAGGCAACGATCTTGTCGGACGAATCCGAACTGGTGAAGACCGATGTCACCATCGAGCCATTCGGAGTCTTCATGTTCATCGAGCCTTCATTTGAGCTCGAGGCTCCGGGGTAGAGAACAGTGCCAAGATCGGCAGCGCTGATGTTGGCAGATCGGCCCGTCGTGATGCTGCCATCCGACGTCGAGATACTCACATCGCCGTTACTGTTCCTGTGAATGCTTCTGGACACTTTGTAGGCAGTAAAGCCGAGGACGCCGGCAACGATGATGCCAAGAAGCACAAAGACGCCCACCACGATCAGAACGATCTTGAGAACGGTATTGCTGGAGCTTGCAGGCGGAGGCGGGACGTTCTGATACGCCGGATTGGGCGGAAGTGGGGTGCCAGTGCTCATCGTGACACCTCACAAACGAGAAATGCGGGACAACATGCTTTCGTATCGACCATGTAGTGCTCCTTTTTGCGCGATCTGAGTGAAAATCAGCACACGAAGAGGTGCCAGGTGCTGTTACCTCTTTATTCGCTGAAGGCTACCGGAAGGAAGAAACGAAGTCGAAAAGAAAGTAAGAAACAGCAAGCCCTCGCGCGCGGCGAGGGCTGCTGTCCTGCGGCATCCCTGACTCACAGGAACAGTCCCGCATGGATTGGCGGTAGCGATCGGTCAGGTTCTAGTTAACCTTGCCATAAAAGTTAAGGTCTAGGTCGGAATTCCATAACGCCCAAAAGACGTTAGAAACAAATATAAGGGCGAGTCCGGTGATATGTCCGCGACTGAATGTTGTGTCTAAGATATTAGCGTTGGTCCCCCAATTTGTGATTGCGTTAAGTCGCTCGTCCAAGCGTATGAACCACGGGGTACCTTGACCGTCAATGATACCCATCATCACGGTCCCATCACTGGGATCCACGGCGAGACTGGGAGATAAAAACGCACGCAGCTGGATTCCTAAATCCTTCCAATCCCCCACCCAGGTCTGGGCGCCAAGGTCGGTCCAGGTTAGCCAGAGGTGTCCATTTGTGCCAAAGGCCGCGACAATGATTAAATCGTTGACGGGATTAAAAGCGATTGCGGGAGCCGCGAAGGCTGTCCCTCCCTGTATTCGAGCGGTCGGCTGCCAACCAAAACCCGCTACACGAGTCGTGAAGTATAAATTCGCATCTGCCCCTAGAAACGCCAGGGCCGTCGCCTCATTTCCTTCCCCTAACTGTGTGGCCGCTGGGGCTGTGCGCACGGCGACAGTTGTATTTCCGAAAGACGCATTAATGGGCGTCCATCCATCGTTACTACGATCGGAATTGAGAATCGTGAAATAGAGCCTTCCGTCGGTTCCGGTATGTAGGATCATGTACTGGCTATTTCCGTACGGAACCACACTGGGTCTCGCAGCGGTCTGTGTAGCGTTCGTGATCGTGAACGCCTGCCCGTCGCCCAGGGTCACCCACACTTGATTGTTGGTCTCTCCGCGCCAAACGCGGCAGAGCAGGTTAGAGGGACCGTTTCTGGCTTCACTGACGGTATCCCGGCTCTCGAGAGCTCGCGACCCCAACATTTCTGTCTTCGGCAGCTCAGGGAAAGGGGGCGGCTGCGCAAAGCTTTTGGCGACGGGGACAATGAGTTGTGCCAACACGAGGACAGAAACAATACAGCAACTAAGATTTCCGATTTGCAAGAGCTTCTTCAGGTGACGGAGCATTCCAGGATTCCTTTCCGAATCGGGAGAGTAGATGTCGTTGGATAAGGCGACCGCACGTTCGCGCTTGGCCAATCCTTATCGTGGGCATACGTTGCCCTTCTCTCGGAGAACAAAAAAACGGATGGGTCGGGCAGGATCGTTTGCTATACCAACTTCTTTGGTGTCTGAGGAAGGTTCGTCGTAGAGACACTTTGTCAGTTCGGTTTATTCCCGCTGCTCGTCAAATAGCTGGAGTCAGGCAATGCATGTCGGGATACCTTGAGCTGCGTGTCAGGATTACGTCGAGGCTTTAGCGGGCAACGAGCCGCATCATCATCGGATCCCGCGGTCGCAGCGTAATCTTCGCCTGCGGAACCGGTGCGGATGCGCCCAGATAGCTCATGCGCCACCGTTGGGCAATCGTGGCAATGGAGAAAACCCCCTCCATCCAGGCAAAACTCTCGCCGATACACTGACGATTGCCGCCGCCAAAGGGAAAGTAAACAAACTTCGGACGAGCCGCCTTGGCCTCGGGGGAGAAGCGCTCAGGATCGAACCGCAGGGGATCCGGAAAGTACTGCGGGTCGCGGCCCATCATGTATTGACTGAAGAAAAAGTGCGCGCCTGGAGGAATCCGATAAGGGCCGAGCGTTACCGGCCTCGTCGACATCCGGCCCATCGCCCACGCAGGCGGATAAAGCCGCATCGATTCGGCAAATATCTGCTCGGTGTAGCGCAGATTCGGATAGTCAGCAAGCGTCGGCAGGCGGCCTCTCTCGCCTGTCCCCAGGACCGAATCAAGTTCGGAGTGAAGTCTCGCTTCGATCTCGGGGTTCTGCGAGAGTAAGTACCAGGTCCATGTCAGCCCATTGGCCACAGTCTCGTAGCCCGCCAGAAAGATCGTCAGCACCTCGTCGCGTGCCTGCTCGTCCGACATCCGCGTCGGAGCGCCGGAGTCCCCCTCCTGCTCATACGTGCTCGCCAGCAACATGGAAAGCAGGTCACCCTTGTCCAGCCCGGCTTCGCGGTGCTCCCTGATAAGCCTGTCCACGATCGCGTCCAGCCGGGCCTTAGATCTCCGAAACTTCATGATGCCGGGAATCGGAAGATGGAGAAAGTCGTTCAGTCGTGGGAAAGCAACAATGAAGTTATAGATCCCCATGATCGTGTTGACCTCATCGTTGATGCTCCGGATGTCGGCTGTCACCTCCGTGTCGAAGAGAGTGCGGGCAACAATCTCGAGCGACAACTGCATACTCGCCGCAGCGATATCAATCGACTGCCCGGCTTGCCATGCCTCCCGTTGCGCTGCGGCGCAGCCAACGATCTGGTCCGCATAGGCGTTGATGCGCTGCCGATGAAAGGCCGGTGCAACAATCTTGCGCTGGCGCATGTGAATTGGATCGTCAGAGGTGATCAGGCCTTCCCCCAGAAGAATCTTCATCCTCCGTACAGTTCGCTCCTTGACGAACGCAGAGGCCTGATTGACCAGAACCTCGCGAATGTAGGCAGGATCATTCAGGAAGACGATGGGCGTCCCCATGAACCTGTAGCTCGCAATGTTGCCGTAGGTCTTCAGCAGGTGCTCGAAGAGAAGAATAGGCCGGCCCAGTTTCACCCACGGCTTGAAAGCATAGAAGGGAAGGGACCGCTTCAGACCGGGTGGCATATGCCACTCTTCCTCGCCGCAAACAGGAATCGCCCCCTCCGGCAAAACCTCGCGGCTTGGATGAGAAGTAGCCATCTCCTCCAGTTTGACTCAGGAAGGCTAGCCTTTCACATCGACCCCGGCGCTAAAACTCCGATACCCGCCATCGAAACAGCTTCATGGTCGCAAACCCACTCAAATTTTGCGCAATTCCAAAGCCCCAGAACCAAACGAACCTCCCCGTAATCCCAAACCTGATACCTGATACCCGAGACCTAATTCGAAAATCCCTCTGCCCCGATCACATGACGGGTTAGCGTGCCGGGTGCCCATCTCTTCGCGGCAGCGAAATCCCGATGATCTGAACCCACCCATGCCGCGGCGAAACGATTAGCGGCAGAAAACGGCACCGATCTCACATTCACTGCTTCCCGCAAAGAAGTGATTTCAAAGTCCTTATTGCGCAGTAAAATTATTTTTCGCGTTTTCAGCCCAGAAATCGCATGTCAAGTCCCACAAACCATCTAATCCTTTACCATCCAACAACATCCCAGATGAAATTTAGTTACCATCCAACCGCTATACTTAAAAATAGGGCCAAAAAAAAATCAACAGAGCAGGCTCCGACAACCGAACGCCAAGCATTAACTCCTTTGTTTTGAATATTTTGGACGTAACCCTTTTGTTGTGAGGTTTTTGCGGACAAAGCCATGCCGCAAGCGCATGATTCAAAGCATTTTACGCGCAGGCAATAGGGAGGGGGAGGGGGAGAGGAAATCCAGCCCCAAACAAAATGGATGAAGGCCAAACAGAAACTCAGACAGACCGAAAAGTGGTTTGGTCAACGGTGGAAACGGCCAAACGGGAGGAGACAACGTCCCAGATGTGGGCTTGGATCTGATCCAGCGAGACGTCATCGCGAATCGCGACAACCCGCTGGGGCTCACGAGCAGCAATCTCCTCATACTTCGCGTAGATGCGCCGGTAAAAATCATCCGATTCACGCTCGAATCGGTTCTCGTCGTTGCCTTGGCGTTGAACGGCTCGCCGATTGCGAAGCCGGGCACGGCGAAGAGAGATCTCAAGTGGAGGAAGCAGTAGAATCGTCAGGTCAGGTTGAAGGTTGCCGCAGGCGGCAGCATGCATCGCGAGAATGCGTTCGCTCCCAAGCTGACGGCCGCCTCCTTGATAAGCCTCGGAAGAGTCGGTATAGCGGTCGCAAAGGACGATCGATCCCGCATCGAGCGCCGGAAGTATGATCTCGGCAATGGACTGGGCACGGTCCGCAAACATGAGCGCCATCTCAGCGGCCGGGGCAATCGGTCCGAAGGTAGCTTCGGATTTCGAGTCGAGCAGAATCGAGCGGATTCGATCTCCAAGCGCTGTCCCGCCCGGCTGCCGCAAACCAACGACCTTGTGGCCCTCCTGCTTCCAGCGCCGCCGCAAGACGACGCAACTGGGTGGTCTTGCCGGATCCGTCAAGGCCCTCAAAAGTAATGAAATATCCACGAGGCATCGCTTTAGTTTACCTCGTGACACTAGGAGGTTATTTGCCTGTCGCCAGGCCAGACCCGGGGAGCCACGAGACACCAGCGGAAGTAATCGTAATGCCAAGGGCACCCTCAGCGCCTTCCTTGAAGAAACGGGCCGTTCACCGAATGACTCTGATGTGCGTCATCCGTGTAGATCAATTTCATATCGCCGGATCCAAGAACCTTGAAGCGGTAATGGAAGTCTGATCCAGGGGCGAGAGCCTGAACTCCGAAGCTGGCGCTGGGATAGTCGACTTCCACGAGTTCAATTCGCTGAGCGGTGTGATTGCTTACCGTCGCAACGACGTACGGAGAGTGGCAACCCACCAGAGCGAACAGACAAGCGATCGTGATTGGAACGAGAAACCAACGCATGAGAGTTAAGCGTATCAGGGCTCCTCGCTTGCGTATCGGACCTTATAGAAAGGGGAGAAGGTCGGAGTTGCGGTTCTTTTCAAGGACACGAGCTGTGAGAACCGCTCCGCTCCGGCCATCGTGAAGGGTGATGGGGAATGCCAGAACGCTCCAGGTAAACTGCTGTTCCTCAACTCGTGGCTGGCTCAGCAGACCGTGGCGGGTGCGATCGATGTAGGTCTCGCGGCTATGGCAAACGGTCTGGATGACCTCGCGCCAGTCGCGCATGTGAAGATTCATCTCTTGAAATACGCAACGCCCTATGAACCATTCACGGGGATGGCCCAGATAATCCGAGGCGGTGTCATTGCAGTATTGCCAGATTCCTCGTTCATCAAATATCTGAACCAGAACGTCCGAGCCGATGGTCAGCGAGATTCGAGAGTAGAAAAAGTCACGAGCGTCGACAACCACGGGAGCACCGCGGCGCTTCGCTCCGAGCGACCTCAGGGCATCTAGGAGATCGTCGACAGAGCTGTGGCCCTTGAGCAAATGCATGTCCTCGACGCCGCCAAAATAGCGATCGAGAGTGGCAGAGAGAATGATGATAGGGACATGCGGTCGCTGCCGCCGAAGCAGCGCCGCGACCTCAGTGCCGAACTGGCCCGCCCCCAGGTGGTAGTCGAGAACGGCGATGTCAATGCCATTGAAACATTGGGTGGCTTCTTCAATGGTCGAAGCAGGAATGCACTCGTAGCCATGTTGGCGCAGGATTGCAGTTCGAAGGCGGAGGTTGTCGGGCTCGTCGTCAAGCAACAGAAGCCGAATTGGCTGGATTAGCCCACTCGAAGCCCGTTGCTGCGCGTTAGAAAAGATTTCCGGAGGCTCAACCATAGACTCCCCCTTTGGATGCTCCCTAATACGACTATAGTAACCAGCGACTCGATTATTTTAGTTTTAATTTCATATCTCTTATCAATTCGGGAAGACGATTGAAAAGAGCAACTGACCTAAGCCATTGGCGATTATCGATAGCAGGATAACCACTCACGACTTTTCCGGGGGCGACATCACTCGGAATTCCACTTTGTGCTGTCGCAACCGCCCCGTCCCCTACCGTACAGTGACCCGCGACTCCGACCTGGCCAGCCAAGATCACGCGCTTCCCGACTACGGTTGATCCTGCTAATCCCACCTGAGCGCAAAGCAGAGTGTCGGAGCCAACGGTCGAGCCGTGACCGACTTGAACGAGGTTATCGACCTTCGCTCCTGCTCCAATCCGGGTTTCGCCAATGGAAGCACGGTCAATGCATGCGTTCGCCTGAACTTCAACGGCATCCTCGAGAACCGTTTGTCCCGATTGAACGATCTTGTACCATCGCCCGTCTGATTGGCGGGCGAAGCCGAAGCCGTCTGCTCCGACGATGGCTCCATTCTGCAGAATGACATCATCACCCAGCCGGCAGTATTCACGGATGACCGCGTGAGCGTGAGCAAGCAGGTTGTGGCCCGCGCTGGAGTGGGGATAAAAGACGACGTGAGGCAGGATAACGGCGTTGTCGCCGATCGTTACGTCGTCTCCGATAACGGCGTAGGCGCCTATGTGGGCATTGACTCCAATGCGGGCCGTGGGTGCGATTGCGGCGGTGGGATGCACTCCTGGCGGATAGGCCGGCGTCTGTGTAAAAGAGCTCAATCGCGCGGGCGAACGCGAGATAAGGATTATCAGTCCGAAGGGTAGCCGCGCCGATTTCCGGAAAACCGGGCTCGACCAAGACGCGGACGCTCGGGTGCTGTGAGCCAATGAAGCGTATTTGGGGTTCGAGACAAAGGAAAGATCGCCAATCCCGGCGGTTTCAATTCCGGCTACTCGAGTGATTGGAATGGAGGGATCTCCGTGAAGAGTGCAGTTCAGCGAGGTGGCGAGTTCGGCCTAGCGTGAAAGTCTTGGAGCTTGAGTCCATGGGCGGATTGTAAAGGTTTAGTTCGGACGATTGTTCGGCGGTATGAGGTTCCGGAAGAGGTCTTCTTGCAGGGAAGGTACGGATGAGGCAGGCAACGGTTTCCGACGGGAGGGGGTTGTGATTACAGCCAAAAGTTGCAGTTCTTTGAGCGAAACCCGGGGCACGTAGACCCGTTGGGTGTTGGAGCGAATATCTGGTGGGCTTACGTGGAGGCCCTCGTCTTGAAGGACGTCGTCAATCAACGCAATGTCAAGCGGTGCAAGGCCTTCGAGCAGATCGCCGCTACGAAAGGTCATACGGAGCCAGAGGCCCTCAGTGCGTGGTTTTGCCAGGAAGTTTCGCCGTTTCAGGCGTTCAGGGTTGATGTTGTCTTGAAGGTTGAATTCGCGAACGTAGCACACATGCTTTATATCGTTGATAGTAAGGGGATGACTCGTCCAGATAGATCTAGGAGGTCAAGGGCGTGGTTACGGATGAATCCGGAAAGTGGCAGGTAGCCTGGAAGCGTTTCTTCGGTGAAACGACGGACTATTACCTTCTTGTGCGCGGAGGACATTGGTTTGGGGATTGTCGCATGAGTGGTGTGGGAAATGCGATATATGCGGTTTTCGGTGGTCAATTGTAGGGCATCATGTTAGACTTGCGTTTTGTGCCTACGTGTCTTGATCTTGATAAACGCTTGATTCACTGTAGCTTAGGTGGACCTTTGAGCGGGCTGGAGTAAACCTACCTGTATGGCAGATTACATTTATTTGCTGGAGAATCGACTTTCTCAGGCGCAGCAGGCTGCCTTATCGGCAGTGCGCCAAATTGCTCGGACTAAAGGGCTTACCGTTTTCCTCGTCGGGGGGGCGGTGCGCGATATGACGAGCGGTTCTCCGGTGCGCGATCTGGATGTGGTGGTTCAGGGTAATGCGCTCAAACTCAAGAAAGATATAGAGAAAGTCAAAGGGGAGATCGCTGGAGAGAACGAAGCGTTCCAGGTGGTATTTGCGCGGTTTCCTGGTGGTATTCGGATGGCAATTGGCAGCACTTTGTCGGTCAGTTTTCCGAAGCCGGGTAAGCCTGTTACCAAGCCGGCGACTATCCTGGACGATCTGCGGCGGAGGGACTTTACGGCCAACGCGATGGCGTTGTCCCTCAACGATGGCTCCTATGGGTTGCTGATGGACCCGCTGAACGGGGTGGCGGATATCGAGAACCGGGAGCTGCGGTTGGTCAGCAACTATGGGTTTATCGAAGACCCGGTTACGGATGATTCGGGCAACGAGGCTGATGGCGCGGCTGGGCTGGCATATGGACGAGAAGACCCAGCAGCGATATGAGACCGGTAAGGCGGAGGGTTATATCTCGGCGCTCGATGCGTTTCAGCGAGGGTATGAGACCGAAGAGATCTTCCACGAGGAAGATCCTCTGAGGGTGCTGAAGCGACTGGAGGCTGAGGGGTGGATCAAGCACCTCTTTCCCGTGCTTTCGTCCTCGAAGGCGAACGTGGCGGAGTTGGAACGGTTGCGGGAGAGCCAGATGCAGCTCGAGGTGCAGGGTATTCACCCTGTGACTTCGGCGGCGAACTTTCCTTTCCTGACCGCGAAGATGGCTCCGAAGGATGTGGCAGCACTCAAGAAGAGCTTTGCCCGGCAGGGATTCGTGCAGGAGATTGCGGCTCTTGAGGGTGACGCGAAGGTATTTGCGACGGAGTTTTCGAGCAAAGGCGCTGCGACGCCATCGCAGGCATGGAAGATGTTGCACTCTGCGAAACCCGAGGCAGTGCTATGGACTGCGCACACCTCGAAGAACTCGGGGATTCAGTCGAAGTTCAAGGGCTTCTTTACCGAATGGGCGCTGGCGAAGCAGAAGATTCCTTACGTCATGATGCAGGAGATGCGTATTACTCCTGAACTGCCGGGGTACGACGAACTGCTGGACAAGCTGTTCTTCGAGTTGATGGACGGAAAGCTGACAACCCCTGAAGAGATGAAAGCCTATCTGGAGCCTTACTCGCCTCCGGCGCCACCTCCGCCTGTGCATCTGCGGCGTCCGCGCGCGGTGAAGAAGGATGCCAAGCCCGCCAAGAGCCGCAAGAAGGCTGTCGCTGCGGTTGAGGGTGAAGCCACGGAGGCTGCGGTTGCTTCTGTCGCAACAGGCGATAAGGGTACGAAGCCGGCTCCCGAAAAGACAGGCAAGGGAAGCGGTGCGAAGGCTGCTGTCCCGGAGAAGGTCGTGCTAACCAAGGCTGCAGCGAAGAAAGCCGATATGCCGGTGAAAGCGCCAGCTCCTGTGAAGGGAAAGGTTGCGGCTAAACCTCCGGCAAAGAAGGCTGCAGTCGTGAAGAAGGCTGCTCATAAGCCCGCGCCAGTGAAGAAGGTTGCCGCAAAGAGTGCTCCGGCGAAAAAGGCTGTGGCGAAGAAAGCGGCACCCGCGAAGAAGGTTGCGAAGAAGGCTCCAGCAAAGAAACCTGTGGCAAAGAAGGTTCCGGCAAAGAAGCCGGTTGTCGCGAAGAAGGCTGTGAAGAAGGCCGCTGCGGCGAAAAAGGCCGTGAAGCACCCGATCAAGAAGAAGCGTTGACATTCAGCGGCCCTGTGTTTGTCAATTACGTCAAGATCATAACTGTCGAGTTCTTGCGCCTCGCGTTTAAAGTCTCTTAGAAGAAGATGCGGTGGAAAAAAAGAAGCAGCTTGGGGTCGTAACTGCTAAGAGAAATAGAAACGGCTGACTGGGGCTTGGGTGGGTGAGCCTCAATATCCAAGCGATCTGTGCTAATCTGCAACCTAGAGGTTGCCTATTATGACCGATCGTATCGAGAAGCAGATTGAGTTGAAGGCTCCGGTTTCGCGGGTTTGGCGGGCGCTGACGGATCATCGTGAGTTTGGCGAGTGGTTCAAGGTGAAGCTGGATGGGCCGTTTGTGGCGGGGAAGGTTTCGCAAGGGAATATCACTTATCCGGGCTATGAGCATTTGAGGTGGGAGGCGGTTGTGAAGACGATCGAGCCGGAACGGTTGTTTTCGTTTACGTGGCATCCGTATGCCATCGATCCGAAGGTGGATTATTCGGACGAGACACCTACGCTGGTTGAGTTTCGGCTGGAGCCGACGGCGAAGGGTACGCTGCTTACTTTGACGGAGTCGGGATTTGATAAGGTTCCGAGTTCGCGGCGAGCCGAGGCGTTTCGAATGAACGACGGTGGATGGGCTCAGCAGATGAAGAATATTGAAAGCCATGTTGCGCAAAGCTCGTAAGGGTATACGGCGGGCGCAGGCTCCGGTGTTTGCGGCGCTGGGAGATGAGACGCGGCTGGCGCTTGTGAGAAAGCTTTGCGGCGGTGAAGCGCGGTCAATCACAGAGCTGACTGCGGGCTCGAAGTTGACCCGGCAGGCGGTGACGAAGCATCTTCGGGTGCTGGAGAGGGTTGGGATCGTGAGGTGTGTCCGGTCGGGACGGGAGAGTTTGTTTGAGTTTGATCTTCGGCCGATTGGGGAGATGAAAGAGTATCTGGAGTCTGTTTCGGCGCAGTGGGATCGGGCGTTGGAGCGGCTTCGGGCGTTTGTGGAGGAGTGAAGGGAGCCAGCTCGATTCGGGGCGCGAGCCGAAATTTCTTCAGGTATTTGTGGTTGGATGAACTAGCGGGAGCGGCGGAACAGGAAGAGAGTGCCCGCGAACAGACCTCCTGCGGTGACGGTCATCAGGATGATGGCGTGGCGGTAGGCCGCCTGGGTGCTGGGTGGAGTGGCGGCCGTGTTGTCCTGACACTGGGTGCATCCCTGCGCGTGGAGGGGCGGGGAGAGCGTGAGGGCGCCCGCAAAGAGGGCGGCTGCAGCAAATCGGAAGATCTCGCTCTTTCTGATTGGTTAGAGAGGCAGGTTTCTTCATATCCACTTCGATTGACGGCACTCGCTCAGGGTCTGGTCGAAATGACGACATCATGGGGAACCTATTGAAAGAAGGCTAGCAGTGCGAAGAGGAAGAGCCAGAGGATGCCCATGGCGTGCCAGTACCAGGCGACGCCATCAACGAGAATCTGGCGGTTTTCGAGCTGCCGGGAGACGTAGAGACGCGGTGAAGGCGGCTAGGAGTGCGGCGATTCCGAGGAAGAGGTGGACGGCGTGGACGCCGGTAATGAGGTAGAAGAAATGGCTGCTCTGATTGCTGCGGAAGAAGATATGTTGGGCGGCGAGTTTGCGCCATGCGATCCACTGGCCTGCGAGGAAGACGACGCCGAGAGCGATGGTGGCGGAGAGCCAGGGAAGTGCGCGGCGGGTGATAGGTTTGCCGATGCCGAGCCACTCGTCCATGACGTCGTTTTCGCGGAACATGTTGGCGGCGGGCCAGTCTCCATGGTGACGGTGCAGAGGAGGAGTACAGCGGTGTTGAGCCAGAGGATGCGTGGGATGACGGTGGGGACCCACTCGTTGACGTAGTGGTTGTAGGCGTTGATGTGGCCGGAGGACTGATTGACAAAGAAAGTGCTGACGATGGCGACGAAGAACATGAGATCGCTGGCGAGAGCGAAGAAGATTCCGAGTCGATAACGATGGAGGCGCTCGTAGGGGCCGCGGCGGCCGTGGGAGCGCTCGTTCCAGTTTTCGCCGTCGCCTCCTCCGCCGGTACGCTTGTCGGTTGGCGGACGGCGGCCTGAACCATTGTCGTGATCTTCGAGGCGACGTTTCGGTCCAGATCGGATTTATTTGGCGTGATGGTGGCCGGCATAGGGGTCCCTCACGAGAAGCACGCTTTGTGACAGATTACTCCGGTTTTGTGTCTGGCGTGTTATCGACTGATGATTGGACGCTGTCGGGGGCCCATTGGGGTAGAAATTCTGCCGGGGTAGCCGGAGTATTGGCAGGGAGGGCGGTGAACGGTGATCTGTAGTGCATCGGATGCGGGTGGGGTGGTAAATGGATTCATGGTGGGGTGCCACTCGAGGGTGGTGGCTTGCCAGAGGTTTTCGGGAGCGGGTTTTCCGCGACGGAGGGATCCGGATGAGGTTGATGAGGAAGAGGAGTTGGGCGGAGGCGAGGAAGATAGGCGGCGTAGGTGATGTGGAGATTGAGGGGGATGGTTTGGGAGAGGAGTTGGCCGGCGGGGTTCAGGTGGCCGGCTGGACCAGGGATGCCGGTGAGCTGGGAGTAATGGCGGGGTTCGCCCATCGAGCCCGGTGAAGTGCATGGGGAGAAAGACAGCGTAGGCGCCGATGCAGAGTGAGCCAGAAGTGCCAGCGGCCGAGGGTTTCGGAGAGGAGACGGCCGGGGCGTGTGTGGGTGGCGGTGATGAGGGGAAACCAGTAGTAGGTGGCGGCGAAGAGTCCGAAGATCCGGCCATGGCCATGATGAGGTGGAAGTGAGCGACGACAAAGAAGGTGTTGTGGAGGTACTCGTCGAGGATGGGTTGGGCGAGGATGGGGCCGGTTAGTCCTCCGGTGATGAAGAGAGAGACGAAGCCGAGGGCGAAGAGCATGGCGGTGGTGTATTGCGGCTTCGAGCGCCAGATGGTGGCGAGCCAGCTGAGGACTTTGGCGGAGGCGGGAAGGGCAATGGCCATCGTCGAGATGGAGAACGCAGAGCTCGCGAAGGGGTTGAGGCCGGCGACGAACATGTGGTGTCCCCAGAGAAGGATGCCGAGGAAGCCGATGAGGAGGGTGGTGGCGATCATGGTGCGGTAGGCGAAGACTTTGCGGTGGCTAAAGTTCGCGAGGAGCATGGAGGTGAGGCCCATGCCGGGGAGGATGGCGATGTAGACCTCGGGGTGTCCGAAGAACCAGAAGAGATGGAGCCAGAGGAGAGGGCTGCCGTCGCCACCGCGGTGGATGATCCGTTGACGAGGTCGCCGGTTGGTAGAAAGAAGCTGGTTCCGGCGTGTCGGTCGCAGAGCAGGAGCAGGATTGCGGCGAGGAGGACGGAGAAGGCGATGATGCTGAGGAGGGCGGCGGTGAACCAGCCCCAGACGGTGAGGGGGAGGCGCTCCCAGGTCATGCCTGGGCAGCGGAGCCGGATGATTGTGGTGAGAGTGTTGATGGAGCTGGCGGTGGAGGCGATGGCGAAGAGTGCGATGGAGATGAGCCAGAGGTCCATGCCGAGGGCTTGTCCCGGGCCGGAGTTGGCTATGCGCTTAAGGGAGGATAGGCGGTCCAGCCGGAGATGGCGGCGCCTCCGGAGACGAAGGTGGAGCTTAGGAGGGTGAGGAGCGCTAAGGCTGTCAGCCAGAAGCTGGCGGCGTTGAGGATGGGGAAGGCCATGCGGTGGGCGCCGATTTGGGCGGGGAGGATCAGGTTGCCGAATCCAGCCTGCGGGGCGGTGGTGAGGACGAAGAAGAGCATGATCGTGCCGTGGAGGGTGACCAGGGCGAGGTAATCTTCGGGCAGGATGGGGCCGTGGAGCGGGAGCGGCCAGTTCGGGCCAGACGAGATGGATGCGCATCAGCAGCGAGAGGAGGGTTCCGATGGCGACTGAGATGAGCGCAAGGATTAGGTACTGGATGCCGATGACGCGGTGATCAGTGCTGAAGAAGGAGGGCCCAGGGACCAGGGAATAGGGACTAGCGGGCTTGTGGATGGTTGTGGCGTTAGTTGGTTTCGACGTGGAGTCATTGGGGTGACTCCTTTTGGTGTGCGGCTAGCCAGGTGGCGAATTCGTTTGGAGGGGACGACGCGGAGGGTGGCGTTCATGCGGTAGTGGCCCGAGGCCGCAGAGTTGGGTGCAGAGGATGGCGTAGGTGCCGGGGGTGGTGGGGGTGAAGTGGATGTGGATGGTCTGGCCAGGAACGGCGTTCTGCTTGAGGCGGAGTTCGGGGATGGAGAAGCCGTGGATGACGTCCTGGGCGTTGAGGCGAAGGTCGACCTCGCGGTTGGCGGAAGAACTAACTCGGAGGTGACTATGTCGTCAGCGGAGTGGGGGTCGGTGGGGTCAAGGCCGAGGGGATTGCCTTCGCCGGGGGCGATGAGTTGGGGGCGGGTGATGCCGAAGGTGGCGTCGGGGCCGGGATAACGGAAGTACCAGGCGAACTGGACTCCGGTGGCTTCGACCTGGAGGGCGGTGAGGGAGGCTCCGGTGTAGCGGGTGGCTGCCCAGAGGCGCTCGGCCTTGATCGTGAGAGAGGCGAAGAGGAGGGCAAGGGCGGCGAGCGGGATGTATTCGACGCGGATCAGGTTTGTGGCTTCAGTGCGGCGACGAAGGATGAGGCCGGTGAGGAGGATGAGGTGAGCTAGCGCTGCTAGGGCCAGGGCTATCCAGAGATTGAGGAGGAGGTGATGGTCAAGCGCGGGTCCGTGTGCGCTGGCATCGGGCGGGAGGGGCCAGAAGAGCGATCGCCAGCGACGCGGTGAGGTTAGCGGGCATGGTTTTGGCGGACGTTTTGGCGGACCAGGTCGAGGAAGAGCTGGTGGACGCGGGGGTCATTGCTGAGTTCGGGGTGGAAGGTGGCGGCGAGGAGGTGGCCTTCGCGGACGAGGACGGGGAAGCCGTCACGGGTGGCGAGGGTTTCGACGTTGGGTCCGGTGTGTGTGATGCGGGGGGCGCGGATGAAGACCATTTCTAGGGGGCCGCCGGGGAGTTTGGTTGTGGCGGAGAGGATGGTGGAGTCGATCTGGCGTCCGTAGGCGTTGCGCTCGACGGTGATGTCGAGGGCGGCGAGTGAGGGTTGCGGAGGGTTCTGGACGTCTTTGGCGAGGAGGATGGCGCCTGCGCAGGTGCCGAAGGTTGGGGTGGTCTGGACGAAGGTCTGGAGGGTATCGAGGAAGCCACCGCGCTCGAGGAATTTGAGGAAGGTGGTGGATTCTCCGCCGGGGATGATGAGGCCGTCGAGGCCATTGAGCTCGGCTGGGGTGCGGATGAGTCTTGCGTCGACTCCGAGGGCAGTGAGGGCTTTGGCGTGGGCCTCGAAGGCTCCCTGCAGGGCAAGGACGCCGATCGTCAGGGGTTTGGCTGTGGTGGTACCCCCCTCCCCCTCGTTTTTGTGCAAAGTATTCATAATAGAAATGTTAGGTCCGGACTTCGTGTTTAGAGTATGCCAGAGTCGTGGTTTGCTGATTGTGGGGAACGGTGCTTTGTTGGTTTGCCCCTGTTTTCCATTATAGGTTTTGTCAAGCGAGGACGAAGATTGATGAGCAATGCAAAAAGCAAAAGCAGATCCTCCGCCTTCGGCGAAGGATGACAACTAAAAAAGCAAACAAAGGCAGAAGCAAGGAGCCAGGCATTCGCCAAAGCAGAGGTGATGGTTGGGGTAATTTTTCTCGGTGGCGAGTACAATCTCTCCGCAGGGAGGGCCAAATGAGCCATAGCGTTGACCTTTGGACTACCGGGCAGATCTCTCTTGGCAGGGGAAAGACGGCGACGCACTGGATCTCGTGGAAGGACGACGTTGCGCCAGGACCAGTGGTATCGGATTGCGCCGTCGTTTTCCAAGGGGTACAAGTGGCAGGTGGGGTGGCGCGTGGAGATCGTCTCCGAAGGGACCTTTGTGGACGAGGACGGGACGAACAAGGCCTACATCAAGATCAAGAACACATCGGGCGATGACGTGGCCGATGAAGGCCCGATCGTATTTGTTCTGACAGTCATGGCTTGTCCGAGCCACCACTAAGGAGGCGTATGAGGGCTCACGTTCTATTTGATGATGGCGGCCGGATTATTGCGATGATGCATCTTCCCGAAGAGCAGATGAGGTCGTCACTCTGGTGGGTTTGTTGCAGAGGTTGGCGAGCATGTTGCTACTTTGGAGATTCCTGTTGAGCTTGAGGTGTTGAATGCGCGAGAGCTCCATGTGGTGAGCAGGGTTGATCTGAGTGGGGGACAGCCGCGGCTGGTTCATGCGAGTAAGTAGCAAGTTTTGTTTGGGAAGGGTAGTTGGAGTGAAGAATTATTTAACTTGCTTCTCCGATGGCGAGAGTCGGAGCAACTATTCTATGGGTATGAGCACAGATGCCACGGAATCCTTGCGGGTCTTCCTCACACAACAGCTCAAGGATGTCGAAGCGGACATCGAAACTATTAGCGGCTACATCTCCTACAATCCGCCGGACACCTCAGGTGAACTTCTGAGACTGAGAGAACTGCAGCACAAGTATCGTGAGATCGCCGCGAGCATCAGGAATGAAATCGACAAATTGGGTTAGTTTTCATGAATCCTCTTGGTTTCCGGACCGCACGGTGAGTGGTGGTGTGCGCTATGCTTACGGCGGATTTACATGGATGACACGGATTAGAACAGGCAACAGCAAATACGAAATGCGGGGGTCCCTCCACTGCGCAACGGACGGTGAAGCTGTCCGTTGCTCCGGTCGGGATGACGCTGCTGTTGAACCGCTTAATTCGTGTTGCCGAAGTTACCAGTGCTCCGGTTGGGATGACGTGGCTGTTGAACCGCTTAGTTCGTGTTGCCGAAGTTACCAGTGCTCCGGTTGGGATGACGTGGCTGTTGAACCGCGTAGTTCGTGTTGCCGAAGTTACCAGCGCTTCAGTCGGGATGACCTGGCTGTTGTTGAACCGCGTAATTCCTGTTGCCGAAAAGTTACCAGCCGCGGGTTTGCATGAGGTGCTGCTCTTCGATGGCTGCGGCGGCGAGGCCTTTCATCGTTCCGGTGACGGACTCGCTGGCTTCGGCGACGATCTTGGGGTCGTTGAAGTGGGTGGTGGCGATGACGATGGCGCGGGCCCGGGAGACGGCTTCGGCGCGTTCTTCGGGGTTGCGATGCGTGCCGATGTCCTGCGGGGCGCAGAGGCCTACGGCTGCGTCGTCTTTGGTCCAGAGTTCGACGTCTAGGGGGGTGGCGCGCTCCTTCATGAAGATGCCGGAGCCTACGAAGACGGTCTCGGCGCCTAGTTGCATCATGAGGGCTGCGTCGGCTGGTGTGGCGATGCCGCCTGCGGAGAAGTTAGGGACGGGGAGCTTGCCGGATTTGGCGACCATCCTTACGAGTTCATAGGGTGCGCCGTGGACCTTGGCGGCGTTGTAGAGCTCTTCGTCGCCGAGGACGGTGAGGGCTTTGATCTCGCGGACGATCTGGCGCATGTGCTGGACGGCGTGGACGACGTCGCCGGTGCCGGGTTCGCCCTTGGTGCGGATCATGGCTGCGCCTTCGGCGATGCGGCGGAGGGCTTCGCCCAGGTTGCGTGCGCCGCAGACGAAGGGTGTAGTGAATGCGTGCTTGTCGATGTGGTAGGTCTCGTCGGCGGGGGTGAGGACTTCGGACTCGTCGATGAAGTCTACGCCGATCTCCTGCAGGACCTGGGCCTCGGCGAAGTGGCCGATGCGGGCCTTGGCCATGACGGGGATGGTGACGGTGGCCATGATCTCTTTGATGAGCTTTGGGATTTGCCATGCGGGCTACGCCGCCTTCGGCGCGGATCATGGCGGGGACGCGCTCGAGTGCCATGACGGAGATGGCTCCGGCTTCTTCGGCGATGCGGGCCTGCTCGACGTTCATGACGTCCATGATGACTCCGCCTTTTAGCATCTCTGCGAGGCCGAGTTTGAGGCGGAGGGACGGGGTGCCGAAGCTGCCGTTCTGGGAGTGGTCTGGCATGGGTATCTCCTGAATGTCTGCGTGTGTGCGCGGCGGTGGGCGCACGGTGCTGCCTGAGTGTCCGCGAGACTTTTAAGTTTAGCAGTTTTGTGACGGATTGATGCGCTGTGCTTGTGTGGAGGCTTCAAACGTATACGGAGCATCCCCTGGCTTCGAGGTCTGCGATCCAAACCGGAAGCTTCAAAGTTGTGATCCACCTGAGATCCAGTTTTTCCAGCCGCGCGAGTGAGGCGATGGCGGGGGGAAGGTCAATCAAGGGATTGCCTCGAAGATCAATTTGCCGAAGCTCCTGCATTGCTTCGATGGATTCGGGCAAGGTGGTCAGGCTGTTGTTTCTGAGGTGGAGTTCTCGCAGGCGAGAGAGTTGGCCGATGGAGGCAGGCAACGACCGGAGATGGTTGTCAGTGATGCGAAGCTCTAACAGCCCGGACATTTTGGGAATGCATTCCGGAAATACTTCGAATGCGTTTTCGCTGATGTTGAGATAGCGCAGACGCGTAAGAGATGCGAAGGATGATGGCAGGCAAGTGAGGCGGTTGTTATGAAGGTAGAGGAAGTCTGTGAGTTTGGGGAGGTCGCCAATTTCGCTGGGTATATGGTTTAGCTGGTTATGCCCGAGGTCGAGCATGCGTAGATTTTTCAAACGACCGATCCGGTCCGAGACTTCGGATAGGTTGTTGTCGGCCAGAACGAGGGTTTCAAGATCGGTTTGTTGCCACACAGAGTCGGGTACATGGCCAAGTTGCTTCTTCCACAGATTCAGATTCACGGGTGGGGAAACTGGCATAGAACTCATGTTAGTCCGGTCTGCGGTGTTGGCCAGGCTGAGTCGTGGGAGCAGAATTTGTTGGAAATTCAACTTGGATTGACTTGTTTTGCGGGCCCCGGGGTTCATGCTACGCCTAGGGGCAGTGTGTCTGCTCTTTGAGACTGCGAGGGATAATGGGCGCTGAACTGACGATTGTAATTCCGGCAAAGAATGAGTCTGCGATGCTTCCGCGATTACTGGAGTCTTTGTGCCGGCAGGATTATGAGGGGATGGCGGAGACCCGTGTGCTGGTGGCGGACGCGGGGTCGACCGATGGAACGCGGGAGATTGCGCTGGGATTTTGCGATCGGCTGAAGGTGGAGGTTGTGCCGGGTGGGTTGCCTTCGGTGGGACGGAATGCAGGGGCCCGGCTGGCGGCGACGAAGTATGTGCTGTTTCTGGATGCGGATGTGGAACTGCCGGAGCCTACTTTGCTGCGGCGGGCGATGTGGAGGATGAGACGGCGGAGATTGCATCTGGCTACGACGAATATTGCTTGTCGGGAGGGTAGTTTTTTTGACGATTTGTTGTATGCGGGGAGCAATTTGATGCAGCGGGTGGGGTCGGTGACGAAGCCGTTTGCTACGGGGATGTTTATGCTGTTTGACCGCGAGGTCTTCTGGGCGCTGGGTGGGTTTAATGAGCAGGCGCTGTTTGCGGAGGATTATCTGCTGTCAAAGGGTGTTGCGCGGATACGGTTTCGCATTGTGCGTGGTCGAGTGTTGACGACGAACCGGCGGTTCCAGAAGCTTGGGCATTGGCGCATGGTCTGGATGTTTTTCAAGACGATGCTGCATACGTGGGATGAGGAGTATTTTCTGGAGGACCAGGGGTATTGGGGTGAGGCTGGTTAGATGTCAGTTCTCAGTTGTCAGCTCCCGGGTGGCCTGATTTAGGGTTGGGGCGCGGTGAAGCCGGCGGCGGTGAGGATTCGTTCGTCGAGGGCGATGAAGAGGCCTTTGCTGCGGGCGAGGACTGTGCCGTCGGGGTGCTGGAGTTCGGCCTGGTGGAAGAGCTTGCGGTCGGGGGAGCCGTCGGGCTTGGTGGCGCGGTTGAGGTGACGGGCTACGAGGACGAGGGGCTGGTAGAGCGGCGCGGGCCTTAGGTAGTCGACCTCCATGTGGCGGGTCATGGCGAGGACGTTGAGGGGGCGGTTGAGCTTGCTCATGGCTTCGTCGAGGAGCGCGGCGACGATGCCGCCATGGATGTGGCCGGGAGGGCCTTCGTGCATGCGGTCTAGCTGGAGGTGGGCAGTGGCGGTGATGGCTTCTGGGTTTGAGGTGTCGGTGGTGAAGACAAGGTGGAGGCCTTGGGGGTTGGCGGGGCCGCAGCCGAAGCAGTGGTTGGCTCGCTCGTCGATAGTGCGAGGTTCCATAGAGGCTGGGGCGTGGCGGGTGGTGTCGGGTTTTTGCATGGCTTCGTGGTTGCACGTTAGCACAATGCGGGGTGGAATGAATAGTGATTCAGTTTGGGACGAGGTGGGTTAGGTGTTGCAGATTTCGAGGATGCCGGGGCCGAATTTTTCTATTTTGTCGAGGCCGAGGCCCTGGATTGATTTGAGTTGCGTGAGGTTTTGCGGGTGGGCGAGGACGATGTTGCGGAGGGTGGTGGAGGCGAGGACGAAGAAGAGAGGGAGATTGAGTCTTTCGGATTCGGCCTGGCGCCATTCGCGGAGGCGCTGGTCGAGGGCTTGCTGGCCTGGGGTTAGGGATTCTGATTCGTGCATGGGGGTGCGAGGACGGGTGAAGACTTCAGATACCGGTGAGCTGATGGTGATGTGACTTGCGGCTCCTTCGCCGGGACTGGTTCGTGATGAGCGCAGAGCAAATGTTGCCGGTTGCGGCTTGTACTCTTCCGCGCGCGCTGGATTTATTCGAGATGTGGTTTTAGGTGTGATCGCGGGAGACTTTGGTTTCGCCTTGGGAGGGGAAGCTGCCTCTTGCTTTGGCGTGGGTTGAGTGCCGCGAAAGATGGCGACGATGTCGGCGCCGTAGCGGTCGATTTTGTCGGGGCCTATGCCGGAGATGGTGCGGAGTTCGGAGAGGGTTTTGGGTGCGGCGACGACGAGATTCTGGAGCACGGTGTCGCTGAAGACTATGAAGGCGGGTTTGCCGGTCTTTGCGGCTTCGGATTTGCGCCATGCCCGGAGGTTGGCTTCGAGATTTTTTTGTTCGGGAGTGTAGGCGGCGGTTGTTTGTTCGCGCTCGGTTTTGAGGGAGGCTTTGGAGGGTTTTGCGCTGGTGGAGCTGCGCGAGTTTTTTCGCGAGGATGAAGCGGATGTGTTTGCTGAGGTGTCTTTGAGTAGGAGATCAGGTGGGAGGGGGCCGGTGAAGTTGCGGCCTTCGTGAGTGAGGGAGGCTTTTTTGAAGGTGATGAGGTTGCCTTCGGGGTTGGTCCATTGTTCCTGGTTGAGCGTGATGAGGCCGGCGCGGGTTAGGGAGTCGAGGAGGGTGTCGAAGATTTTGCGGTCGGCGGCGGGAGTGTTGCGGAGAGCGGAGGTGGAGAGTTCGGTGTGGAGTTTTCCGGTGGAGCGCGATTGGCCGGGGGAGTTTTCGAGGGTGCGGAGGATGGCGCGGAGTTGGCGGTCTTCTTCTTCGGTGGGGATGCGGAAGGTTTGGGCGGTGGCGTTTTGCGGAGCGCAGAAGTCGCAGTGGCCGCAGGGGCGGAGGCCGTCGGCGGTGTCGCCGAAGTGCTGGATGAGGGCGGCCATGCGGCATTGCGCGGATTCCGCGAATTGGACCATGCGGTCGATCTGATCGCGACGGAAGGCGAGCTGGTCGTCGTAGCCTTTGCGCCATGCGGCGCGTGTGGGTGCGTCTTCGGTGGCGCGAACGTTGCCTGCCATGTCGATGGTGGCGGCGCCCTGGGCGATGAGTTTTTCTACGGCCTTGTCGAAGGTCTCGGCGTCCATCTTGAGACGTTGGCGGAGCAGGTCGGGCATCTGGTAGTCGGGAGTGAGGAGTGCGGCTACGCGGGTGAGTTCGGTGATGGCGGGGTAGTCGCGCTCGAGGAAGAAGTCGTGCATCTTGCGGTCGGCGAAGGAGTGGAGGAGGACGGTGCGGGAGGGTTGCCCGTCGCGTCCTGCGCGGCCGATCTCCTGGTAGTACTGTTCGACGGAGCCGGGAAGGGCGGTGTGGACGACGGTGCGGACGTCGGCTTTGTCGATGCCCATGCCGAAGGCGATGGTGGCGACGACGACTTCGAGGTTGCCGGCGAGGAAGTGGCGCTGGACGCGCTCGCGTGTGGCGGGGTCGAGGCCAGCGTGGTAGGCTGCGGCGCTGCTGCCTAGCGTGGAGGCTAGTTCTTCGGCGGATTTGCGCGAGGGAGCGTAGACGATGGCGGGGCGGTTGGATTTTTCTTTGAGGAGCTTGGCGGTGAAGTCGTTGCGGCGGGGTTTGGAGAGTTCGACGACCTCGATGGCGAGGTTGTGGCGGCGGAATCCGTGGATGAAGAGTTTGGGTTGTTCGAGTTGGAGCTGGGTGATGATGTCTTTTTGAACTGTCGGCGTCGCGGTTGCGGTGAGTGCGATGACGGGCGCGGGGCGGAGGGCGGGGAGGAAGTCGCCGAGGGTGCGGTAGTCGGGGCGAAAGTCGTGGCCCCAGGCGGAGATGCAGTGGGCTTCGTCGATGGCGATGAGGGAGGGCTTGCGGCGGGCGAGCATGGCGGGGAAGTTGGGGACGCGCATGCGCTCGGGTGCGATGAAGAGGAATTGGAGGGTGCCGTCGAGGTAGTCGCGGCAGGCCTGGCGGGCCTCGTCGCGGGAGAGGCCGGAGTGGATGCGGGCGACGCGGAGGCCGAGGGCGGTGAGCTTGGTGGCCTGGTCGTCCATGAGGGCGATGAGCGGGGAGATGACGAGTGCGGTGCCTCCGCGGGCGATGGCGGGGAGTTGGTAGCAGAGGGATTTTCCTGCGCCTGTCGGCATGACGAGCAGGACGTCGCGGCCGTCGGTTGCGGCTCGGCAGACGGCTTGCTGGTTGGCGCGGAATTCTTTGAAGCCGAAGGTCTGGTGGAGGAGGGTTTCGAGGTTCATCAGCCTCTTGAGTTTCGCATATTGTTCGTCTTAGGGCGAAGAGGGAAACGATGAGGAATAGAGAGAGATACGGGTCAGAGATACTTGGAAATTAATCTCGACCGACAACTCGACCGGCACTGGTTTTCCCTTGTATTGCGCCGGTTCGAATCTGGTATTGACTGGCTGCCTTGATGCCTGCTGATCCAGCGTTAGAGCTGCTTCACGATCTTTCTTGTCATTAAAAGCATCGGCGCATGATTTGGTGACGCGTATGTCGCGGACGTGGCCATCTGTTTCGACGATGAATGACAGCGTCGTAGCGCCAGCTAACTTTCGTTTGCGGGCTTTTTCAGAAAACTCTGGTGCGACGGAGTAGATGAGCTTCGGCGCGGTAACGCCATCGCCGACATGGTAGATACCTGAGGCATCGGGGTTGGGGCGAGGCGTGGCCTTTGATTGTGGAGGAGTTTGCGGACGGTGGCTGGGCGTTTCTTGTTGCGCGGCCGATGGGAGAGGGGTCGCCAAAATCATGGTCAGGAGAGCTAATATGACGGCGATCAAGAGCGCTGCGGGGTTAGTGTTTTCGAGAAGCGCCATTGGTCATCTGCGACCTGTCGAAGAGAGATTAGCATGTTGGCATGCGGTTTGCGCTGCGGGAGCGAACCGCGGATTTCTTCCCTTCGGCTTCGCTTGGGGTGTGAATGACAGACTGCAAGGACAAGCAACGACAAGGGCGAAAACAAAAAGCAGGTCCTCCGCCTCCGGCGAAGGATGACAACTAAAGGCAAGGCGAGTCGAAAACTCCAGGCAAGTGCGAGTCGACTATAAAGGACACCGGAGCACATCGCTCCGGTCGGATGGAATCTTTATGATGGTGTAGTCAATCTGATAGGTGGAGATTGGAGGGTCTATGTACCTAGTTGCGATTTTCGTGGTTGCGGCCTGCGTTCTGATCTTTGGCTTGGTGAGGATGCGGCAGTTGCGGCGGCACAGGGATCTGGAGCAGCACAGCATTGACGCGGACGAGCTTCATGCGCTGCTTGAGTCGAGGACGGATATTGTTGTGCTGGATGTTCGGCAGCCGCTGGATTTGCTCGCGCACTCGGAGATTATTCCGGGAGCGGTGAGAGTTCCGCCGAAGGACGTGATGGAACAGGCGGGGTTGATTCCGAAGGACAAGGACTCGGTGCTCTATTGCACCTGCGCCAGTGAGAAGACGAGCCGGATGGTGCTCGAGAATGCGCTGGCGGATGCAGTTCACGCGGATTAAGTTTCTTAAGGGTGGACTGGCGGCGTGGAAGGAGAAGGGGTATCCAGTGGAGCGGTACGATAAGCCGTTTCATCTGGACACGGCGGTGTGAGTCGCATCGAATTGCAAAATCCAGGTTCCTTCAACAGGCTCAGGACAGGCTCTTCGACTGCGCTCTCGCGATAAAACTGCGAGAGGCTTCGCTCAGGATGACACTTCATTTGTGAATCAAGGATTAGGCTCTGAGTGTCAATCGACGGTGACTAGCCGTTGGGTAGAGTGGCTGGGAGTTCGTGTTTTTTCTTCCATGCGCCGACGATCGCTCCGATGAGCATGAGGTCGAAGAGTGCGTAGCCGGCGTTGATGGCGTAGATCTGGAGAGTGCGGACCTCGAAGATGTACTCCTTTGCCCAGCCGGTGGCAATGAAACCGAACCAGATGACGGCGGCGACGATGACGCCGCGGCGTGCGGTCTGCTCGCCTGAGGCCTGGATGCAGATGGTGAGGACAGTGGCGACGATGATGGAGCAGAGGATGGCGACGGCGTATTGAATGGCGGGGTTGAGGCCTGAGGCCTTTAACCATTCCATAGTGCGGCCGATGCCGTTGAGCCACTCGTTCATGAAGACGCTGAACCAGAGCGCTTCGAAGAGAAACGAGGCGATGGCGGCGACGAGAATCGCTACCCAGTTGAGATGAAACTTGTTCATCCTGCCCTCCGCTATGTTGTCCCGTGGTTGGATGGGAGCATATAGGGAAGGGCAGGGATGCGCAAGTTACGCGTTCATGATTTTGTCGAGCGTGATGGGAAGGTCGCGGACGCGCTTGCCGGTGGCGTTGTAGATGGCGTTGGAGATGGCGGCTGCGGCTCCGGTGATGCCGATCTCGCCGACGCCGCGCGAGCCGAGGGGGTTGAACTTGTAGTCGGGGATGCCGACGGCGGTGACGTCGATCTGGTGGATGTCGGCGTTGACGGGAACGTGGTACTCGGCGAGGCTCTCGTTGACGGTGCGGCCGTAGGTGGTGTCGATGACGGTCTCTTCGTGGAGGGCCATGCTGATCCCCCAGACGACTCCGCCGATGAGCTGGTTGGTGCCGGTGACTTTGTTGATGAGGGTGCCGATGTCGTAGGTGCCGACCATGCGGCGGACCTGCACCATGTGGGTGTCGGCGTCGACGGCGACTTCGGCGAAGATGGCTCCCCAGGAGTGCGAGGTGAAGGTGTCGCGGTCTTTGGCGAGCTCGGAGGTTGCGGTGGCTTCGACGGGCGTGTTGCCGTTGCGGGCGATGAGGGTGGTTATTGTTTCGGATTTCGTTGGGTCGGATTTGAGGAAGATCTTGCCGTCTTTGGTTTCGAGGTCTTCGGCGGTTGAGCCGTGGAGCGGAGATTTGGCGTCGGCTGCGGCTAGCTGAGCGAGTTTGAGTTTGGCTTGACGGGCGGCGTCGTAGACAGCGGGGCAGACCGAGGCTGCGGTCGTTGATCCACCGGAGCCGCCGGAGCGGGGAAGCGTGGTGTCGCCGAGTTTGACGTCGACGAGGGAGGGGTCGATGGCGAGGGTGTCGGCTGCGGTCTGGGCGAGGATGGTGTAGGTTCCGGTGCCGAGGTCCTGGGTGCCGATGCCGACGAAGACTCGGCCGTTGGGAAGGATGCGGACGACGGCGGAGGATGGGGAGCGGCCGGCGCCGTAGTTGGCCGTGGCCATGCCGTAGCCGATGAGCTTGTTGCCCTCGCGCATCTGGCCGGGCTTTGCGTTGCGTTTGGACCAGCCGAAGCGGTCGGCGGCCTGGGTGTAGCACTCGCGCAGGTGTTTGCTGGACCATGGGTGTCCCTGGCGTGGATCATTTTCGGCGTAGTTGATGAGGCGGAGCTGGATGGGGTCGATGTTGAGTTTTTCGGCGAGCTCGTCGAGGGCGATCTCGAGGCCGACGCTGCCGGTGGCTTCGCCGGGGGCGCGCATCCAGGTGCCCATGCCGAGGTTGAGCTCGACGACGTTGTGGCTGGTGGAGAGCGACTCGCTGTCGTAGAGGAGTGCGGTCTGGCCGGCGGCGCTTTCGACCCAGTCGGAGATGAGCGAGGTGTAGCAGGTGGAGTCGTGCTGCTGGAGGAGGAGCTTGCCGTCGGAGGAGGCAGCGAGCTTGATGTGCTGGTAGGTGTTGGGGCGCGAGCCTACGGGGCCGAACATCTGCTCGCGGCCGAGGACGAGTTTGACGGGACGTTGAGCGACTTTTGCGGCCATCGCGGCCAGGATGGTCTGGGACCAGACGTAGCCTTTGCAGCCGAAGCCTCCGCCGGTGTAAGGGCACTCGACGTGGATGTTTGCGGGCGGAATGGAGAAGGCGCGTGCGAGCGATCCCTGAACGCCGGAGATGCCTTGCGTGGCGTCGTAGACGTGAAGCTTGTCGCCGTCCCAGGAGGCGATGGTGGCGTGGGGCTCCATGGGGTTGTGGTTCTGGATGGGTGTGGAGTAGATCTGATCGATGACGACGGCGGCTTTGGCGAGAGAGGCGTCAGGATCGCCGCGGCGGGAGGTGCCTCCGCGTTTGGGTGGGCGGGCATTTTTGAGCAGGGCGTTGAAGTCGAGTTTGGCGGGCTGATCCTTGTATTCGATGCGGAGGAGTTTTGCGGCCATCTCGGCTTCGGGGAGTGAGCGGGCGACGACGACGGCGATGGGTTGGCCGTTGAAGAGGACGTTGGTGTCCTGGAGGATGTTGACGGTGCCGGGGACGACGAGTTTTGGGGCGTTGAAGGGCGTGATGACGCAGTAGAACGCCCGAGGCGTGGCTTGCGGCGTCATCATCGATGGAGGCGATGGTGCCGGAGGGAATGGTGGCCTGGACGACGTAGGCGTAGGCGACCTTTTCGACAGGGAACTCGGCTGCGTATTTGGCGCGGCCCGTTACTTTGAGGAAGCCTTCGTAGCGGTGGTCGAGCTGACGGGTGCTGGCGAGCGGTTGATGATCCATGGTGTCGATCATGCCTGGACTCCTTGGGCGGCTAGGGTTAGCGCGCGCACGATGCTTTGTTTGGCGAGTTCGACTTTGAAGGCGTTGTGCTCGTAGGGCTTTGCTCCGGCGAGTGCGAAGTCGGCAGCTTTCCTGAAGGCGTCGGGGCTGACGACGGTGCCGACCAGGAATCTTTCAGCTTCGGGAGAGCGCCATGGTTTGTGGGCGACACCACCGAGTGCGAGGCCGGCGGACTGAATGGTGTTGCCGCTTATCTCGAGGCCGGCGGCGACGGAGACGAGAGCGAAGGCGTAGCTCTGGCGGTCGCGGACCTTGAGGTAGTAAGAGTGTTTGGCGAACTTTGGCGCGGGGAGTTCGACGGCGGTGATGAGCTCGTCGGGCTTGAGATTGGTGTCGAGCTGTGGTGTGGTGCCGGGGAGACGGTGGAAGTCGCCGATGGGGATGGTGCGCTTGCCGTTGGGGCCGGTGACGTGAACGATGGCGTTGAGCGCGGCGAGGGCGACGCTCATGTCGGAGGGATTGGTGGCGATGCACTCGCTGCTTGCGCCGAGGATGGCGTGGATGCGGTTGAAGCCCTTGATGGCGGCACAACCGCTGCCTGGAGTGCGCTTGTTGCAGGCGGGGAAGGTGGTGTCCATGAAGTAGTAGCAGCGGGTGCGCTGCATGAGGTTGCCGCCGGTGGTGGCCATGTTGCGGAGTTGTGGAGATGCTCCGCTGAGAAGGGCGTGGGAGAGAAGCGGGTAGTTGGTGCGGATGGCTTCGTGGTTGGCGAGGTCGCTGTTGCGGACGCCGGCACCGATGACGGCGGTGTTGCCGGTGAAGGCGATCTGGTCGAACGGGATGTGGGTTACGTCGATGAGGGTGGTGGGGTGCTCGACGTCGTACTTCATCAGGTCGACGAGATTGGTGCCTCCGCCGAGGAACTTTGCTCCGCGGGCGGAGACGGCCTTGACGGCTTGATCGGGAGCGGTCGGGCGCTGGTAGTTGAAGGGATTCATGCCGTGGCTCCTTTCGATACGGCGCGGACGGCGGCGACGATGTTGGGGTAGGCTCCGCAGCGACAGATGTTGCCGCTCATGCGCTCGCGAATCTCGTCGTCGGTGAGCTCGGGTTTGGTTGTGTTGCCGGTCTCGAAGGAGACGGTGCTGAGGGTGTTGTGTTTGTGCTCTTGAAGCAAGCCGACAGCGGAACAGATCTGGCCGGGAGTGCAGTAGCCGCACTGGAAGCCGTCGTGCTCGAGGAAGGCGGCCTGGACAGGGTGAAGCGTGTCTCCCTTTGCGAGGCCTTCGATGGTGGTGATCTCGGCTCCGTCGGCGGTGACGGCGAGGGTGAGGCAGGAGTTGACGCGGCGGCCGTCGACGAGAACAGTGCAGGCTCCGCACTGGCCGTGATCGCAGCCCTTCTTGCTGCCGGTGAGGGCGAGGTTTTCGCGAAGCGCGTCGAGGAGGGTGGTGCGGGTGTCGAGGGTTAAGGCATGCGCTGTGCCGTTGACCTTGAGGGTGAGGCTCGCCGTATGTGGGGTGGTTGCGGCTGCGGCGTGTCCGTCTTGTGCGGTGGCGAGTTGCGGCAGGCCTGTGGCTGCGGCGGCACTGAGAATGCCTGCGGTCTTGACGAAGGTGCGGCGGGAGAACTCAGCGTCGATGAAGGAGTCCTGCTGGTCTGGTTGTTCCGGAGAAGCGATTTCTTCGAGGGGATTTTCGATGTCGGTGCAGGTGGGGAAGCTCATGGTCGAACCTCAAAACGGGTTGATGATGCGGGGGAGGAAATCGTGCCGAGCAAGTATATCTAGACGAACGAATCGAAGGAAAAGACGCATGCAAAAAAGTAGAGAATATCCAGCAATTTCGAGGGATATGATGGTCGCATCCGCAAACATGTTGTCCAAAATTTAACAAGGAATTTGAGGAGAGGGAATGGGTCTGTCTATGGTGTTCAAGTATCCGTTGATATCTCGCATATCAAGCATTGGGTTGGTGGCTGCGTCTGGCAGGAACGATGGCGTTGGCGCAGGCTCCGGAGGGGCGGCAGCAGCGCGCGGCCGGTGAAGGCGCCTGCGGCGAGAGAGGATCAAGGGACGCCGATTCCTCCCGAGACGAACTCGGTGACGAAGCATGACTGGACCGCTGGCGGAACTACGATTCATTACACCGCGACGGCCGGAAATTTGTTGATTCGCGATGATCAGGATAAGGCGATCGGCAGCATCTTTTATGTGGCCTATACCGAAGATGGGGCGGATGCGAAGAATCGTCCGGTGACGTTTTTCTATAACGGCGGCCCGGGGTCGGCGACGATCTGGCTGCACATGGGATCGCTTGGGCCGGTGCGTGTGATTACGCAGAGCCCGGAGGCGACGGGGCCTGCGCCGTTTGAGTGGATACAGAATCCGCAGAGCCTGATCGACAAGAGCGACCTGGTGTTTATCGATGCTCCGTTGTGCGGGTTTTCTCGCGCGGTAGGGAAGGGAACGGTGAAGGATTTTGCCGGGACCGACCAGGACATTCATGCGTTTGAGAAGTTCATCGTTCGCTACATTACGGTGAATCAGCGCTGGAACTCGCCGAAGTTTCTATTTGGCGAATCGTATGGGACGACGCGGTCTGCTGGGCTGGTGGCTGCGCTGCAGGGCGATGGAATCGAGTTCAACGGAGTGACGCTGCTGTCGTCGATTCTGAACTACGGCCGTCGCGCTCCCGGGACTGGATTATGAGGCGATCGGATATCTGCCGTCGTATGCCGCGATTGCTTATCACTACAAGAAGGTGAAGACGACCGGCGAGCATGGCGGAGTGGGTGCAGCAGGCGCGTCTGTTTGCTCGCGGACCATACACCGAGGCTCTGGCGCAGGGCGATAAGCTTCCGCCGGCGGAGTTCGATGCGATTGCAACAAAGGTCGCGGCGTTCACCGGGTTGAGCGTGGAGTATGTGAAGGAGTCGAAGCTGAAGATCTCGGCAACACGGTTCCGTAAAGAACTGCTGCGCGGGGATGAACGGATTCTCGGACGGTACGATGCGCGGTTCATGGGATGGGATCCTGATGCTGCGGGAGAGAATCCTGGGTATGACCCTTCGGATACGGGGATCAGCGGCGTATATGTTGGCGCCTTCCACGATTACATCCAGAAAGAGCTGAAGTATATGAGCCAGGAGCCGTACTATCTTCAGGGCCTGGGCTGAATCAGAACTGGGACTTTCATCATCGGCCTTCGGGGGCGTTTGCCGGCGGTGGCGGTGGTGGACGTGGCGGGGAGCAGACGGCGCCGGACGTGGCGGTGGATCTGTCGGATGCGATTCGGAAGAACCCGCACCTGAAGGTGTTTTCAGCGAACGGATACTTTGATCTGGCGACTCCGTTTTATTCAACCGAGTACGACCTGAGCCACATGGACCTGCCGGCGAATCTGGTCGGGAATGTGCAGTTTGGGTACTATCCGGCCGGTCACATGGTGTATCTGAACGTGGAAGCGCTGAAGGAGCTGAAGGCGGATATGGCGAAGTTCTATGCCATGGCCGAGCAGCGCTAGACGAAGGGAAGATGCGAGGTGCGGCCGGGGTTACTTTTGACCGGCCGCAGGCTTGTGTTTTCTGTGTAAATGCCTTAGAATGAAGGTTGCTGTGTTTTCCCAGTGTTCGCAAACAAGAGCAAGAAGTCAATCCAAAAAGAGGTACGTATAGCCTATGGCAAAGCGTCGTGGAAACCCCAACTGGGGCAAGCCTGAGCCGATAGGACCGGTTGTACCGACGGTCACATCGTTCGAGCAGGTAGTAAAGGAGTTCAAGCTGACACCTGATCAGTACATTCGTTCAACCCGCCTTCGTGAGTGGGCGAGACGAAACAAGAATTCGAAGTACATTCCTGAGGCGCTGCTTGAGGCCTGGGGTTTTGAGATCGAGTCCACACTGTAGAGGTTTTCTGACTGGACCGGAGACGCCGCCTTTGAGGGCGGCGTTTCTTTTGGTGCCGGCGTTTAGCTTAGTTTTGCGACCGGCGTAGGATGGGATGTGTCGAAAGAGATGCAGGTGAAGGGCGGATTATGTTTGCTGATGTGACCGAGGCAGTGGCGGAGATCAAAGCGGGGCGGATGGTGGTCGTGGTCGACGATGAAGACCGCGAGAATGAAGGAGATCTGACCCTGGCTGCGGAGTTTGTGACGCCTGAGGCGATCAACTTTATGGCGAAGTATGGCCGTGGTTTGATCTGCCTTACGCTGACGGAGGAACGGGCGGACTATCTGCGTCTTGGGCCGATGACGCAGGAGAATACTTCGCGGTTTGGGACGGCGTTTACGGAGTCGATTGAGGCGCGTGAGGGTGTGACGACGGGGATATCTGCTGCAGATAGAGCACATACGATCAAGGTGGCGATCGATCCGCAGTCGACGGCGAACGATCTGGCGCGGCCTGGGCATGTGTTTCCGCTGCGGGCGCGCAAGGGTGGGGTGTTGGTACGGGCAGGGCAGACGGAGGCGTCGGTGGATCTTGCTCGTATGGCAGGACTTATTCCGACGGGCGTGATCTGCGAGATCATGAATGATGACGGTACGATGGCTCGGGTGCCGGACCTGGTTAAGTTTTGTGAGTTGCATGGGTTGAAGATGGTTACGGTGGCGGATCTGATTCGCTATCGTCTGCAGAATGAGCGGTATATCCATCGGGTGGCGGAGTCGGTGATGCCTACGGCGCATGGGGATTTTCGGATGATCGCTTATGAGAGCGAGGTGGAGGGTGGGGAGTCGCATGTGGCTCTGGTGTACGGGGATGTGACTGGCGGGAAGAAAAATGGGAGCCAGTTACGGTAAGGGTGCATACGCATTGCCTGGCGGGAGATGTGTTTGGGACGACGCTTTGCGATTGCAGGGCGGTGGTGGAGGAGTCTTTGCGGATGATTGCGGCGGCGGGCAAGGGGGCGCTGGTTTATCTGCATAATGGATCGGCTGGATTTGGTGTAGATAAAGGGGTTGCGCCAGCGCGCGTGGTGTTTCATCGGGAGCAGCGGGCGAAGGAAGGGTGCGAGGAGCGGGCTCATCGGACGTTGCGGCAGGTTGGGTTGGGTGGGCAGATTTTGTCGGATCTGGGGATTCACAAGATCAGGTTGTTGACGAATACTCCTACGCATGTGCCTGCGCTGCAAGGGTTTGGGATTGAGATTGTGGAGCAGGTTCCGGTGTCTGCGGTGGTGGGGCGGCGGTAGTTTTCCGGGATTTTTTTTGCGTGCGGCGCGGTGGGGAATTTTTGCGCGTATTTGCTGTGATTTTTTTAGAGGGGTCTTGGGAGAAGTGTGCTTTTTGTGATGGTTTTTTGTGGTGAAGTTGTGGTGTTTCTGTGGTGAGGACGTGGTTTTTGGGTGGTGGGTTTTAGAGTGGCGAAGTTCTTTCACTTTTTTGAGATTTATTTTTTCGCAGAAATCGGCGAGTGGGCGATTTCGATTTTTCCTTTTGGTTCCGCGGACGCTGGATGGCGATCTCACCAAGGCGTGAGGCGCTTCGGCCGCGTCTCGAGGCCGTTCGGAATTGAAAGAAGTGGGGATTTGTAAAAAGTGCGTGTCCTCTCCAATCCGCTATTCGATCTACGCCGTAACCAATCCAACCGAGAGAGCTCCAGGCCCCCTTTTCCCTAACCCGTCGACAAGATGACTCTCCGGAAATCAAACCAGGAGAAGCAGACATGAATTTATCAAACGAAACCGAAGCCATTCCTTCGCCCGAAGACAGCCAGTCAGGCTCCTCCAGACGATCGTTCCTCAAAGGCGCCGCGTTTACGGGAGCCACCACCCTCGCCGCTCTCGGCGGGCTCGCCACTGTAGCCTCAGCCGAGCAGCACGATGACGACGACGAGAGCATGAAGTCCGAACACGATCATCTGAAGAAGGGCGATCGTGACATCCTCGTCGCCGCAGAGATCGCCGAGGCCCTCGCCGTCACCACCTACTCCAACATCATCGACATCGCTCCGTTCTTCAAGGCGCTTCCGAATCGACGATCAGGGCTACCTGATCGCCGCCCGCCAGGAAGAGATGTCCCACTATCTTCTCGAGCAGTCTGTCACCGACCAGTTCACACCCTTCACCCAGTTCTTCTATCCGCCAAAATGTTCTCCGACGCCCAGACCACCCTCAACGTTCTGGTCACTCTCGAGGACGCATTCATCGCGGCCTATCTTGTGGGCGTGCGGAACTTCAGCACGCGCAATCTTCGAGTCACCGCCGCGCGCATCATGGGCATCGAGAGCGACCACCGCACACTCGCGCGCGTCGTCGGCCCTGATGTGACCGCGCAGTTTGGCGGTCCGATCGAAACCATCACCGGCATCCAGGGAGTCGCCGAGAGCGTCGACCCGCCAAACAACAACGGCTACGAGAGAACGCTGTGCTGGACGTCGATCGACCAGGCGTTGACTGCGCTCACTCCCTTTGTGGACTTCAACGCTGCCAAGGCCGCCGGCTTCGACACCTCGCAATCCTTTCCCTTCGCAACCCTTCAACCCGACTCTACCCAATCCGCTTGGAGACTTCATCTCCTTCAGCGGCTGCTGAAAGA
>CAVZGJ010000011.1:0-189210 GCA_963774735.1 uncultured Acidobacteriaceae bacterium
AGAATCCATCTTAGAGTCCTCAAACCCAGGGCGGGGTTTTCTGAAGCAATCGTTAGGCGGTTGGTCGGTCGCGGGGGTAACTTCGTTCCAATCGGGGACACCCTTTACGGTTCTGAACGGATTTGACCCCAGCAGCTTGGGTAATGGAGATGCTCGTCCGGATATCGGCAATGCTGCTGCGGGCCTCAATACACGAGCACTGGTCTCCACTGCCTGTGCCACGGACGATTTCAACCGAAACCTTATTCACTAAATCTAGTCAATTACAGCGGTAGGCCGACGCTGCGTAGCAGTTCGCTGTACCGCGGGTCCGAATGCAGGGTGTCGAGCTTTTCATCGTGCTTTATTTGCACGAGTTGGCTCGAGCGGTCGGCAACAGCCTTCTGTAACCAATCGAACGCAAGGTCCTTTTCACCGAGACCGGCATAAACCACAGCTATGTCATATGGTGAAACATACCTGCGTTTTGAAAGCAGGTTCAGCTTCTGCACAATCTCTAACGCTTTTTCCCGCTCGCCCGAGACTCCATAGGTGTACCCGAGAACGCTCAAGGGCTGCGGCGCTCCGCCCGAAAGATCGACAGCCTTCTGGAGATGCTCGACCGCTTCCGTGTACATCCCTTTTTTGAAGTACATGCGGCCCAGCAAGAGATACGGACCCGATTTATTGGGATCGAGTTCCAGCGTCTTCCGCGCGAGCCCTATCGCCAAGTCATAGTGACCATTAGCGACGGCCACACCGCCCCCTGAACCAAGAAGTGCCAGGGAGAGCGGATCCAGTTCGCTGGCTCGTTTGACCTCTGCAGCCCAGTTCTGCTGCCGCCCCATGGCGTGATGGAACTGGCCATACCATTGATGAGCCCAGGCATAGTTTGGATTGAGCGCTATAGCACGCTGGAATTCCTTCTCGGCGCCTGGCCAGTCCCAATCGTAGAGGAACAGACTATTCGCCAACGCAGTGTGGGCCTCGGCAAGGCCCTCATCTATCCGGAGAGCTGCGCTGGCCGCGGCCTTCGCCTTTGGGAACCTCTCTCTAGGCGGAAGGTCCTGGCGCACGTCGTACGCATCAGCCAGGCCGGCGTAAGCCAGCGCGTAGTTCGGGTCCCTCTGAATCGCCTGTTGGAAGTAGTCGATGCTCTTCTGAATGGATACGTCCGTCCGTTTGCCCCACAGATAGCGGCCTTTGAGATAAAGCTCGTAAGTCTGCGAATCAACCGATTGCACCCGTGCTAGACGGGCCTGCTCGTATGGGGTGAGCTGGATGTGAATTGCATTGGCAATGTCTCGGGCGACCTCGCTTTGTAAAACCACCACGTCACCGAGACTGCGTTCATACGTGCTTGCCCAGACGTGCCGATCGTTTGTCGCTTGAATGAGTTGAGCATCCACCCGCACCAGTTCTCCTGATCGGACTACCGCGCCTTCCACAATGCCGTCCACATTCAATTCCTTGGCAATGTCCGGAAGAGGTTTGCGCGTACCCTTGTAGCGCATCGTCGAGGTGCGAGAGATCACCTGCAGAGAGTTGATCTGCGCAAGCTCAGTGATAACGGCATCCGTCATTCCATCAGCGAAGTAATCTTGCGCCGGATCGCCACTTTAAGTTTTCCAGGGGGAGCACGGCAATGGAACGAATCGATTGTTGCCCAGTCCCTGGACGCGGCCGAGTTTCGGCCCAGAGCTTCGCGCGCCATCGCGCGCCGTACGTCCCGATGAAGATGAAGATGAAGATGAGGGCGAGGACCCCGGCGCCGACCATTACCGGCAACCGGTACCGGCTCAATCGCCGGCCAGCCAAAGCCTGCGCGGGTGGCTCGTAGCTGGTGCTTGGCCCTTGAGCTGCGGACTCTGCCTCCTCGACCGGCGCGATGAACCTGTACCCACGCCGCGGCAAAGTTTCGATAAATCGTGAACTCTCCCTCGAGTCCCCGAGGGCTTCGCGCAGTTTCTTTATGGCGGAGTTCAGGCCGGAATCGAAATCGACGAACGTGTCTTCCGGCCACAATTCCTTTCGAAGCGCCTCGCGGGTGACCATCTCGCCCGGCCGTGCCAGCAGGATTGCCAGGATCTTCGCCGGTTGTCCCTGGAGCTTGACCTTGTTTCCATGCTTGCGCAGTTCCTCGGATCGAAAGTCAAGTTCAAACGCACCGAAACGCACGCATTGGCGAGAACTTGCCGGAGCTTCCATTAGGAATGCCCGCTTTCCGTGAGGTTTCGAGATTATCTTGCAGGTCAGGAGAAGTCAATAGTTCGGCTTGCTAACCGATAAGTTGCTCCGTGGGAGCGAGTTGCAAAGTCAGAGTCATCTCAGACTCAAATCAGATGGCATCCATTGACGCTTCTCCAACCCGGGGTGAAGGTGACAAACAAAGATGCAACCGAAAGCAGCAAATTGGAGGAAGCACAATGAGAATGCATGGTGACGCAACGAAGCGGACCTTTGGCGTATGCATGTTGATGGCGACTCTGCTGTTCGGACCTACCGTCGCAAAGGCCGATGCGGTTCTGGACTGGAACCTGATTGCGGTAAACACAAGCGTCGCGAATGGCCAGAACCCGTTCGCCCAGGCCCGATCCGCAGCGATTGTCCAACTCGCTGTCTTTGAAGCCGTCAACGCCATCACCGGGGACTACCAGCCATATCTTGGGAGCATCGTCGCCCCCCATGGCGCTTCCGCCGACGCAGCAGCCATCCAGGCTGCCTATCATGTGCTCAGCAATTTTTTCCCCCTCAGCGCGTCCACCCTCCTCACAGCTCGCGCAAACTCGCTGGCTTTGATACCGGACGGTCAAGCCAAGAGTGACGGCATAGCGACGGGCGACGCCGCAGCTCTTGCCATGATCGCTCTTCGTGCTAACGACGGCTCATCACCCGCGCAATTTAAGATCCCCGGGCCGGCCGTTCCTGGCGAATATCAGGCTACGCCGAGTTGTCCAATCATGAATGGAATCAAGGTCGGAACCTTGTTTCATTGGCAAAACGTAACCCCGTTCGGTATCCCGAGTGCCAGTGAATTTCTCCTCGATCCGCCGCCGGCGCTTGACAGCAACCAATACGCGACAACGTACAACGAGGTGAAGGCGGTAGGGAGCGCGAGCGCCAACAGCGCAGAGCGGCCACAGGATCGGGCTAATGTCGTGCTCTTCTACGCGGCCTCGTCGCCAACCCAGGTATTCAATCAGGCCGCAAGGCAGGTCGTCGCGCAAGAAGGGCGGCATTCGCTGTCCGAGAACGCACGGGCTTTTGCCCTGATCAACATGGCGATTAGCGACGGCGCGGTCACTACATTCTTCAACAAGTACCACTACAACTTTTGGCGTCCCGAAACCGCGATCCATGCAGGTGATTCGGACGGCAACCGGAAAACCGACGCTGATCCGAACTGGGTCCCATTCATCGTGACCCCATGTTTCCCGAGCTATCCCTCAGCCCACGGCACCTTATCCGGTGCGGGAGCCGAGGTCATGAGACGTCTTTATGGCGAAGCTGGACATGCGATTACGTTATCAAACCCTGCAGTACCCTCCATCGTGTTGTACTACGGATCATTCAAGCAGATTACCGACGACATCTCCGACGCTCGCGTTTACGGCGGGATTCATTTTCGAACCGACCAGGATGCAGGAGCGCGTTTGGGCCGAGCTGTCGGCGAGACAATCTACAAGAACAACCTGCGTGCCATGCATGGTGTTGACCGGGATGATCACTGAATGATTGGCTCGAGAACGACTCGCCATCCGGTCGGCCAATCGGAAACATTCCTACCGATCGGTGCTCATAACTTGGCGTCGACGTTCCCGGAAAACGGGGTTCGCTTGTTCCGGATTCGAAGCTGACCCATTACCCAGAATTCGCGATGACAGTAAGCATGCGAGCGTAAGCAACTCAGCTTATTAGGAGACCTTGCCATGAAATCACAGTTGCGAAAGCATCTTTGGTTTTCAAGGATGGCGTTCGCCCTTTCACTGGGCCTGCTGTTTCTGCCAACTGGTTGCGCGAACTCCTCACCGTCGGCGACACCCTCTGCCTCGTCTCCCCCGTCTTCGGTGTCTGTCGCCATTGTTCCCTCGACGGCGACGGTACCGGAGGGTGGGTCACTATCCTTTCTCGCCACGGTAAAAGGGGTGGCCGATACCACGGTCACGTGGTCAGTTCAACTGGGCGCGACAGGGGGCTCGATCACGAGCTCAGGGGTATACACCGCCCCGAACACGTTGGGAACTTACGGCGTGGTCGCCACAAGCGTCGCCGACCCGACAGCGAGCGCATCCGCAGTCGTCACGATAGAGCTTCCGACTTCCCGGCCGCTGGCAACTTCACGGCCGTTGGCAACATGACCACAGCGCGAGCCGACCACACAGCAACACTGCTTCCTAACGGCAAGGTCTTGATCGCCGGGGGAGTAGGCGACGGTTTCCAAGCCCTTGCCAGCGCCGAGCTCTACGACCCTTCCACCCGCACGTTCGCCCCTACCGGCAGCATGATCATGCCTCGCTATGCACACTCGGCAACGCTGCTGGCTGACGGCCGCGTCTTGATCGCTGGCGGTCGTAAAGACGGAAACGGCGGCACTTCCGTCTTTACCGCGGAGATCTACGATCCTTCTACGGGAGCTTTCACTGCTACGGGTGATTTGACCTCGATTGGCGGAGAAGTATATGCCATCCCTGGGACCGTGACGACCTTGCTTCCGGACGGGAGGGTCTTTGTCGCGGCGACCAACAATGCGGAAATCTATGATCCCCATAGCGGCACTTTCACCCCCACAGGCCCATATGCGGATCCGAGTCTCGCTGTATGGAACCACCGTCACTTTGCTCACCAACGGCAAGGTCCTGGTCACCGGGTGCGCCTCCGGCTGTAGCGTTGGGGTGGCCGAGCTCTTCGATCCGCAGAGCGGGACGTTCGGCGTGACCGGCCCGATGATGCTTAAGTACTTTCCGGACTATGGGTACACCGCGACGTTGCTCACGGACGGCAGAGTCTTGTTTCTAGGCAGTAACGATTCGCCTAACCCCGCCGACGCTGAGGTCTTCGACCCGGCGGCTGGGACATTCGTTTCCGTTGGAGGCGCGGTCAGTCAAGAACTCGCCCCTGCTTCCCGCCTTACCGATGGAACGGTCTTGGTTGCCGGTGGCCAGTTGTCCGGGGGGAGTGGGAGCACCTACGCGGAGCTTTATGTACCTGCTAGCGGCACGTTCGAGCATGTGGGTGAGATGACCGAAGGCCGCCATTCGCACACAGCCACTCCGCTCCCCGATGACACAGTTCTGATCACTGGCGGCTTTAGCGTTTGGCCGAATCCGACGTCCAGCGCCGAAGTTTATAAACCTCAATGACCTTCGGGCCGGGCAAACCCTTGCTTGGAGAAGTCCCATGAAGACTATCCGTAGCGGCTACGACAATCTGCGCAGTTTCAATAGTTCGGCTTGCTAACCGATAAGTTGCTCCGTGGGAGCGATTTGCAAAATCAGAGTCATCTCAGACTCAAATCAGATGGCATCCATTGACCCTTCTCCAACCCGGGGCGAAAGTTGACAAACAAAGATGCTTCAAAGGATCCGCAGAATTCGCGATGACAGTAAGCATGCGAGCGTAAGCAACTCAGCTTATTAGGAGACCTTGCCATGAAATCACAATTGCGAAAGCATCTTTGGTTTTCAAGGATGGTGTTTGCCCTTTCACTGGGCCTGCTGTTTCTGCCAACTGGGTGCGACCCCTCAACGTCGGCGACACCCTCTGCCGTCACCTCTCCATTTGCCCCGTCTTCGGTGTCTGTCGCCATTAATCCCCCGACGGCGACGGTACCGGAGGGTGGGTCACTCTCCTTTCTCGCCACGGTAAAAGGGGTGGCCAATACTACGGTCACGTGGTCAGTTCAAGAGGGCACGACCGGGGGCTCGATCACGAGTTCAGGGGTATACACCGCCCCGAACACGTTGGGAACTTACCACGTGGTCGCCACAAGCGTCGCCGACGCGACAGCGAGCGCATCCGCAGTCGTCACGATAGAGCTTCCGACTTCCACGGCCGCTGGCAACTTCACGGCCGTTGGCAACATGACCGTGCCGCGTGCCAATTCCACAGCGACATTGTTACCGGACGGCAGAGTTTTGATCGTGGGTGGCGAGCAGTCCGGTCCCAGTGCCGAGCTTTACAACCCGGCTACCGGAACATTCCAGGCGAGCAGCGCGAACATGCTGGGTCCTCCAGTGGTACTGAACAATGGGCTGGTGTTGGACTCAGGTACTGCTGAGCTCTACGATCCCAAGACGGACTCGACGACGCCAACCGGCCACTTGCTCGTCGACCAAGGGATTTATGCCGCAACGGTGCTTGGGAACGGCAAAGCGCTGGTGCTGGGTACGCACGATGCGGAAATCTACGATCCGGTCACCGGTAGCTTTGCCTCGCAGGCCCGTACGCCGCCGCGCTGGGCAACCTTCTTACGACCGCGATCACGCTGGCGGACGGCCGGGTCTTGGTCCTCGGCTGCGACCCGCCACAGCTCTTTGATCCGGCGACCAATTCCTTTTCCACTACAGGTTCGCTGTCCGCCACTGGTCTTTACGGCATGGATCTCTACTCGGCCACGTTGCTTAAGGATGGCAGGGTCCTCGTGGCCGGCGGCATGGGTGACTGGCGAACCGCTGCCGCGGTGCTATACGACCCCAAAACTGGAACATTCACCACCACCGGCTCCATGAACGACGCACGCGATGCACACGCAGCGGTCCTGCTCGCCGACGGACACGTGCTCATACTAGGTGGCGACGGTTGGGCCTGTTCCGGAACAGGTTGCTATTTCAGTGGCAGCCTCTCGAGCGCAGAGCTTTACGACCCCGCGACAGGGACCTTCAGCCGCGCGGGGTATATGAACGTGGATCGTACTGAACCTACTGCCACTCTCCTCCAAAACGGCGACGTCTTGGTTACCGGCGGTTATCGTTACTGCGGCATCGGATGCTTCAACGGCTCCACAGCAACCGCCGAAATCTACCATCCTCAATGAACATTTCACACCATGCTCGGTCTGGATCAACGGCACGAGGGTGCACTAGGGCGTTCGCCCTTTTACTGGGCCTGTCGTTTCTGCCAACTGGGTGCGAGAACCCCTCAACGTCGGCGACACCCTCTGCCTCGTCTTCGGTGTCTGTCGCCATTAGTCCCCCGACGGCGACGGTACAGGAGGGTGGGTACCTTTCCTTTCTCGCCACGGTAAAAGGAGTGGCCACAACCACGGTCACGTGGTCAGTTCAAGAGGGCACGACCGGGAGGCTCGATCACGAGCTCAGGGGTATACACCGCCCCGAACACGTTGGGAACTTTCCACGTGGTCGCCACAAGCGCGGCCGACACGACAGCGAGCGCATCCGCAGTCGTCACGGTCGAGCTTCCGACTTCCACGGCCGCTGGCAACTTCACGGCCGTTGGCAGCATGACCACAGCGCGAGTCGGGCACACAGCAACACTGCTTCCTAACGGCAAGGTCTTGATCGCCGGGGGTTGGGACGGTTTCCAAGACCTTGCCAGCGCCGAGCTCTACGACCCTTCCACCCGCACGTTCGCCCCCACCGGCAGCATGACCACAGCGCGAGCCGGGCACACAGCAACACTGCTTCCTAACGGCAAGGTCTTGATCGCTGGGGGTACTCAAGACGGAACCAGCGGCACTTCCGTCTTTACCGCGGAGATCTACGATCCTTCTACGGGAGCTTTCACCGCTACGGGTGATTTGACCCCGATTGGCGGAGAAGTAGATGCGGGCGTGACGACCTTGCTTCCGGACGGGAGGGTCTTTGTCGCGGCGACCAACAATGCGGAAATCTATGATCCCCAAAGCGGCAGTTTCACCCCCACAGGCCCATATGCGAATCTGAGTCTCGTGTATGGAACCACCGTCACTTTGCTTACCAACGGCAAGGTCCTGGTCACCGGGTGCACCGGTCCGGCTCCTTATTTTGTACCGTTGGGGTGACCGAGCTCTTCGATCCGCAGAGCGGGACGTTCGGCGTGACCGGCCCGATGATGGCTAAGTACTTTCCGGACTATGGGTACACCGCGACGTTGCTCACGGACGGCAGAGTCTTGTTTCTAGGCAGTAACGATTGGCCTGAGCCCGCCGATGTCTGAGGTCTACGACCCGGCGGCTGGGACATTCGCTTCCATTGGAGGCCCGGTCAGTCAAGAACTCGCCCCTGCTTCCCGCCTTACCGATGGAACGGTCTTGATTGCCGGTGGCCAGGTGCCCGGGGGAGACGGGAACGGCGACGCGGAGCTTTATGTACCTGCTACCGGTACGTTCGAGTTTGCGGGTGAGATGACCGAAGGCCGCCATTCGCACACAGCCACTCCGCTCCCCGATGACACAGTTCTGATCACTGGCGGCTTTAGCATTTGGCCGAATCCGACGTCCAGCGCCGAAGTTTATAAACCTCGATGACCTTGGCGCCGGGCTAACCCTTGCTTGGAGAAGTCCCATGAAGGCTATCCCGTAGGACCACTGCCCGAAGCGCATTGGACAAGCTGACTCATGGCCCTGCGAAGGTGGTCGAAGGCATGCGGTATTGCGTTGTCGATCTAGCTGCAGGATGCATGGCAGGCGTAGAATCGGTGCGAAATGGGGAGGGTGGAATGCGGGGTGGAGTTTTGATTTTGCTGACTGCGGGTCTGATAGCGACCCCTATGCTGGCGAAGGGAAAGGACAAGACGCTCCCGTCGTATATTTTGGAGGCCCATACGGTTGCTGTGATCATTGCCCCGGCAACGGAGATGGATCCTGATGATCCGCAGGCAAACCTGACGGCGCAAAAAGACGTTGAGGCAGCGCTGATCATGTGGGGAAGGTTTCAACCTGTGAACACCACTGTGGGAGCGGACCTGATCATCATGGTTCGGAAAGGACATGCGCGGCCCGTCGATTCAAACGTCAGCGATCCGCGGCAGAATCCGTCGGGAGGAACCATCCCGGCGAACAATGGGGGCGGCATGGGGACACCGAATGGCAGGCAACCGACCATGAGTGGTCAGGATGGAATGGGACAACGGGGCCCGCAAAGTGGGTCTACGCAGTCTCAGGTTCCGCAAATTCCGACGGTGACTGGAAGCACGGATGATTCGTTCGAAGTTTTTGACGGCCGCGCCGACCGTCGGACGGTAGGTGCACCGGGGTGGAGGTATATGGGACAGGACGGTCTCCGTTCCCATAATGTCCCAGTGGTGGAGAATTTCAAAAAAGCGGTGATCGCGGCCGACAAAGCCGCGGCACAGGCAGCGGAAAAGATGCCTTAGTGGACTAAACTGGCCATCCGCATACCTTCGCCGTCCCGCCCGCCGTACACCCTTGGACGCTACTATCCCTCGTACGTCCTTGCCGCAAATCATCGCTGCTGGTAGATTTTCTGTCTGGAGACGACAGCACCGGCAGCCTCTCTCCCGGTAGGCTGCCGGCGCATTCGCTTGAACCGATCTTGCAAGTTCGACTTATCATGAGCCTGTCGGTCCATACAGTCTTCAAGAATCGGCTCATTCTGTCTCATGATTTCTCAGGACCGCTATGTCGCTGATGGTAAGCAACTTATATCGTTTTGGCCCCTTCGATCTGGACCCGGATCAAAGGGTGCTTCGACGCGATGGTAAAAAGATTGCACTCCCGCCGAAGGCCTTCGACCTCCTGCTGTACCTTGTTCAGAACCCTCTCCGCCTCCTCACGAAAGAGGAACTCCTTCGCGCCGTCTGGCCCGATAGCTTTGTTGAAGAGGGAAATCTCAGCCAGAACATCTTCCTCCTTCGGAAGGCCATTACCCCAAAGCAAAGGGACTTCCGCTACATCGTTACCCTTCCGGGCCGCGGATACCAGTTCGCTGCCGCGGTGGAACTCATCCCCCATTCTCCCGGCGAGCAGCCGGATGTAGCCGAAGCCCACGGCACTCATTTGAGTTCCAAGCACTCAATCAGTAATACCTCCAACGGCAACAAGGTCAACGCCGTCGGAACAGAACTCATTCAACCCCCAAAAAGCGAACAAAGCGCCACCCCTCCCCCTGGACGATTCCTCAGCTTCCGGCTCGTTCTTGCATCGCTTATCACCCTGGCCCTGGCAGCCTCATTTCTTTGGTGGAAGTACCATCACCCACGACCCGCAAGCCAAAAGGTCGTACTCGCCGACTTCGACAATCGAACAGGCGACGCCGCATTCGACGACGTCCTTGATACCGCTCTGGAGATCGACCTCAGTCAATCACCCTATCTCGACGTGATGAGCGACCAGGACGCCTCCAACGTGCTGCGGCTGATGGGGCGCAAACCGGACGCCAAGATCACAGAAGATATCGCAACAGAAATCTGCCAGCGCGCCGACCGGCAAGTCATGTTGAGCGGCTCCGTCTCCAGTCTCGGCCGGCATTATTTGTTAGCCCTTCAAGCCACCGACTGCTTCTCCGGCCATAGGCTGGCCGAGGTCAAAGCCGAAGCCACCGATAAGGATAAGGTTCTCCCGACCCTCGATCGTACTGCCGACAAACTTCGTCACGATCTCGGCGAATCCGCTCCCTCCGTCGAACACTTCCAAGTCTCCATCGCACAGGCAACCACCTCATCTCTGGAGGCTCTGAAAGCGTACTCCATCGGCGAATACATGGTCGGTCGCACCGGCAAGGACGAAACCGAAACTCTGCCGATGTTCCTAAGGTGCGTTGAACTCGACCCGAACTTCGCCATGGCCTACGCCGCCATCGCCACCGACTACTACAACCTCAACGAACCCAAGCTCGCTTCGCCCTACTACCAAAAGGCCTTTGACCTCAGTGAACAGGTCAGCGAAAAGGAGAAGCTCTACATCCGGGCCCATTACTATGCCGACGCTCAGAAAGATCTCCAGCAAGGCATCAAGACATATCAACTCTGGGCTGAAACCTATCCACGTGACTGGGGACCGTGGCTCAACATTGCCAGGGCCTACACACAACTCGGTCAGGAAGCGCCAGCCATCGCCGCAGCCCAGCAAGCGCTCAGGCTCGATCCCTCCCGCGGAATCAACTACACCGTTCTGGCCCAGGCCTACCTGCGCGACAACCGCTTCGTCGACGCAAAATCCACCGCTCTCCAGGCCATAAAGATTGGCAAAGACTCCTACAACCTCCATTCCCTCCTCTTTCAACTAGCCTTCGTCGATCACGATTACGCTGCCATGGCTCACGAGATCGCGTGGAGCCAGGGCCGCCCAAGCGCGTGGTACTCGCTGCAATTTCAGGCGCTGGCGGCGGCATCGCAGGGAAAGTACCGATTCGCTGAAGAGCTCTTCCATTCTGCCTACAACGTCGCCCAGCGAGAACACTTGGCCGAAGCCGCAGATGACATCCTCGTGAAGCAAGCGTCGATGGAACTCAACTCCGGTTCGCTTCAGGCCGCACGCAGCACCCTTAGACGCATCTCTTCCCAGAACAACGACAATCCCGAATACGCCTGGAACAAAGCCAGACTCGGGGACATCACCTTCGCCGAGCGTTTCCTTGCTTCCTCCACCTCAAATCAATCCGGCACTCTAATGACCTACGTGCACCTGCCCCGTCTACGTGCCGAGATCGCCCTTCACCGGGCAAAACCACAAGAGGCGATTGCACACCTGGAGCCCACCCCCTACGAACTTGCAGGCGGCCTCGAGCTCTTCGCGCAGCGCGGCGAAGCCTACCAGAAAGCAAACCATCCGGAACAAGCGATCGCCGAATACAGAAAGCTCCTTGCCCACCAGGGACTCGATCCCGTGTCTCCCCTGCTGCCGCTTGCTCACCTCTGGCTGGCGCGGTCACAAGCGCAATCCGGCCATCTGCAGGAGAGCAAATCGGAATACGAGAAGCTCTTCGTCCTCTGGAAAGATGCAGACAAGGATCTGCCTTCCCTCCAGATCGCGCAAAAGGAATACACCGCAGTTAGCACCGCGCTCACGACGAAACCCGTCGCAACAGCCCTATAAGGCTCACCCGCGATTCCGACCCTCATTCTGCAGAAGCCGGTAGGTAATCACAGCGGCCGGTATAAGAAAGATCAGCGACCCAACCACCCACATCACCACGGCCCCCGCTCTTTGGTCTGCCAGCGGAGAGATGCCGAAGGCATTCGCTTCTTTCAGGTAGTAACCATAGACCGGCCTGTCGCAGAAGGCCAGAAACGCGCAGAGCACGGTATTCACAATATCTGCCATCACCAGGTACACAATCAGAAGCCACCCGGCGTAGCTCTCTCGCGTGGGCCATGGACGAAGAAGTGGCCACCAGAAAAGTATGGAAGACCCCAAAAAGCACAAGTGCTCAAACTCGTGCCAATGCTCGTGTTCGAGCGCGTAGTCATACGCTGCCGGCACATGCCAGCCAAGAAACAGCAGGTTCATTGCGAGCCACGCCACCAGCGGCGTTTTCAACCACCGTCCAAAGTGTCGAAGCCCGTTCGAGCGTATCAACGGACCGAGAACATGGACCGTCACTCCGCGAGGCAGACCGTGCAGCAAAGGGACCAAAGGATATCCCAGCAAAAGCAGAGGCGGAGCAAACGACATCAGCAGAAGATGCTCCACCATATGCGCACTAAGCAGCACATCGGCAAAGCCATCGAGCGGCGAAGCAATGGCCAGCCCGATCACGGCGAGCCCAAGTAGAAAACAATCCAGTCTCCACGCAGGGAACTGCCCCGGACGCGTCTTGCGAATCGCAACCCAGCCGCGCGTATAGACGATCGCAAAGGCTAAGAGAGCCCCAAGGAGGAAAACCGGCGGCGACCACTCGGCAAAGACAGCGCGATACGCAGGAGGCATGAGATCAGATTAAGCGCGGCGCGCTCAATGTCCCCTCGTCGTCGCCGGAGTCTCGTTCGCAGAAACCATTCGCCGCGAAGCATCCACCGCGGCTGGCAGATCGTTACCTCGCAACGTCGTCAGAAAGCGCACCAGCGCCGTAGTCTCCGAAGGACTCAGCGCGTTCCCATACGCCGGCATGTTGCCGCCACCCTGCAGTACCTGGCGAATCATCTGGTCCTCGGTCATGCGCGCCGCAACGGCATCCAGCTTCGGCCCGCGAAGCCCTCCGGCTCCCCCGATTGAATGGCAGTTGCGGCACTGCTTCTCCTGCAACACCAGCGCTCCCTGCCGCTCCAACGGGGTGCGCCCCTGCAGGTAGCTCACCGGAATCGGATCGCTCGACCACGCATCCATCACCGGACTCCACGGCGTATACGTGCCGAGACGCGTGAACGCTCCCAGCGCCACCGCAATCACAGCCAGCATCAACACGGCCACCGGGCGTCGCGACCAGTGCTTCTCTCCCTCGCTCGCAACCAGCGGCAGCAAGCAGCATCGCCCCAATGCCAAGGATCGGACCGATAAACATAATCGGAGTCTCCAGGCTCGGAGGAAGATAAGCGAGAACCGCGTAAATCCAAAGAAACGCAAAGTCGGGCTTAGGAACCGTCTCAATAATTGTCGGGTCAGGCTGTCCCGTAGGACCGAACGGCCCAAACAGCAAAGCGCAAGCCATCACAGACAACATAATCGCAATCGCGAAGATCGCATCCTTCCACGCTGCATCAGGGATAAATGGAATGCCCGTCTTCTTCGTCAGTTCGTGATACTCCTGCATATAGGTGCTCTTCCGCACCACGCGCCCCGGCATCGGCCAGTCGTTGATTCCAAGCTTCAGCACCATCCAAACGTGCAGTCCCACCAGCGCCAGCAGCGCTCCCGGAATCACAAACACGTGCAGCGCAAAGAAACGCGTCAGCGTTGGCCCGGCGATGATCGGCCCGCCCAACATGATGTCCACCAGTGGCCCTCCAACCAGCGGCACACGGCTCAGGATCGAAGCGCCGATACCCAGCCCCCAGTAAGCGTCCTGGTCGAAGCGCAGAACCTGCCCCGTAAACGCCATCCCCAGCGTCAGCAGAAGCAGAAACACTCCGATAATCCACGTAAGCTCACGTGGAAACTTGTAGGCCCCAAACAAAAACACCTGTGCCATGTGGATCAGCACGATGGCGATCATGAAATCCGAGCCCCATCCATGCATGGCCCTCAGAAACCATCCCAGCTTCACGTTGTGATCGAGAAACTGCAGGCTGCTCCACGCATGACTAGCCGAAGGCTCATACACCAGCGCCAGTAGAACCCCTGTCATCACCTGCAACACGAGCAGAACCGTCGCCGCGCTGCCAAACACGTACCACCAGCTCGCGGTATTCTCCGGGACCTCATGTTCCGCGGCTTCAATTACCGGCGCGCCCAGGCCAAGGCGCTCCTCAAACCACGATACAGCGCGATTCCCTTCTCTCTTAGCCCTGACATGATCCGCACCTCGGCGCCGGCTGCTCCAAACCTTTCAGACGCTCCACAGAATCCTGATTCAGAAGCTGCACCAGCGGTGGCTCCACGCACGCCTTCGTCGCCAGCGTTGGCATCTGTCCCGCGTCGATCATCAACTTCTCCCCATCGACCTTGTGCGGATACTCAAACAACCCCCGCTCCGGCGGCCCCGAAGCCCGCGAGCCATCCGCATAGTAAGCACCCCCATGACACGGGCAAAGAAACAGTTCCGACTGAGCAAACCACCGCACCGGGCACCCCAGGTGCGCGCAATTGATCGCAAACACCTGAAACGTCGTTCCCGAAACTCGCCGCACCCAACAAGGAATATCGCCCGTCTGCCCATCCCACGACGTCGTCACCGGATTGCGATAATTCACCAGTCGTGTCTCGCCCTCTGGGAAATCGCTCAACGGCCCAAGCGAAATCCACGAGTCGTAGCCACCACTCTTCTTCAGCGCCGGCCCAAGCAGGTAGCCTACAATCGGCACCGCCAGCACCGCTCCAACCGCACCGTTCACCAGCAGCGCCAGCGTGAACAAAAAGCTCCGCCTTGAGTGCTTCGCTGCGCGCACGCTCTCAGGCTCGCTCCGTACGATCTCCGCGCCCTGCATATTTTGTTCGTTAGCGTCCATCACATTCGCTCCTGCACTCTCCCAGACTCAGTCAAGGCTTCGCAGCATACGGCTGCCCCGGATTCGCAATTCGTTTCGAAGCCAGCCAAGCAACAACATCGGTGATCTGCTGTTCGGTCATCGGCTGCGCCCCATCGGAGCGCCAATCCGGCATGCCCTCGTCCGGCCGCCCCGCAATCACAATGCTGCGCAATCCCTGGTCGCTGATCAAAGCAAGATAAGAGCCGTCGACGATCGATCCAATCTTCCCCGCACCGCTCGTGGCATCACCAGCAGACCCCTCGCCGCCAGCCCCATGGCATCGCGCGCAGAACACGCCAAAAGCCTCTCGCCCGCGACCAGCATCTCCGGGCGACGTAGCGCTATAAGAAGGAAGACCCGGCGCGGACAACGTATCCGCCCTGCCCCACTCTTGCATCATCCCATGCACCAGCACATTGATCTGCTGATCGGTCAGCATGCCGCCAGCACTCTTGGCAAAAGCCGGCATCAGTTTGCCCTGCACACCCTTTGCAGAGATCGCACGCAGCATATCTTCACCTACGACGGCAAGATACACCGGGTTAGCCAGCGAAATCGCCGCTCCATTCCTGCCGTTCGCTCCATGACACGCCGAACAGTTTGTCTTGTACAACACCGGGAAACTGAGCACCTCATCCGGTCGCACCACCTCTGGCCCCGGTCCCGGACGCCCCGGAATGCGGCTGCAACCCCCAGGCAAAAGGGCAGCCCCCAAAACAATGCAAAGGAACCTTAATCGTGGCGTGGCAACTCTCATGGAGCCTTGTCCTCATGCTCGCCCAGCGCATGCACTCCTGCTCGAACGGCAAAAGGCAATGCCCGAAACTGCGGCGTCCGCACCTTCACCGAAAGATTGACGACATATCCCGCCACCAGGCCGAAGGTTATCTGCGAGATCACAAACCATAGCCAGTCGATTCGTTGATTCAGAATCGGGCTGATCACGCCAATCGCGGAGTAGAGTAGACCCGTCCACAAAAATGGCGCAATAAAGCCGGCCGTGAGGATCGGCCTCCGGGGAAACATCGGTAGCATCGCTCCATACAACAATCCAATCAGCACAGAAGTGAGTCCATGAATCCACCCGGCGGCCAACAGGCCCTGCAGATGAAACTGCGCCAGAAACGCGTCGCTCTCGTTCGCCCAGCTTACAAATCCGCCAGCGGCCAGCAGATTAGCGGCATACCAGACGCTGTGATACTTAATGAGACTAAACAGTGTTGCCGGCACTATCATTGCGATCCCGCCCGCAATGCCGCCCTTCAAGCCCGCCATCACGCTGAATGTCTCAATCGGAATCAGCTTCCGGTGACGATCGCCCACCGGAAGATAAGCCAACGACTCACGCGAGCTTCTGATCTCCACCACGTCCGCATGCACATCGACATTGATGTGGTGCTCATGCGGCAGCACCTGGAAAAACCATCCAACAATAGCCGGTACCGCCATCACTAATCCCAACAGGCTGATCACCCAATGCGTCACCATCCCGGCCAGCCCCAGCGAAATCCCCAGCGCAAACACCATCGGCCAAGCCGTAGGCGCAGGAAGCTGTATCGTGCCTGTCGGCTGCGTACTGTCGTCCATCGGTCCATGCTGGTGCGCACCGCCAACATCAGCCATCTCCCTGCCTCCCTTCTTATCGGCCCAGAACGTAAACCACCGTAAACACGACAACCCACACTCCATCGACAAAGTGCCAGTAAAGCGACAACACCTCCAGCCGCTCCGCATGTTCCTGAGTCACGAGTCCCCTCAAAGAAAGCGCAAGCGCGATCGTCAGCATGATCAGCCCCACCACAACATGAGTCGCATGCAGCCCAACCAGCGAATAGAACGTCGTCCCAAAAAGATTCGTCCGAATCGTCAAGCCGACGTCATGAATCAGGTAGTACCACTCGCGCGCCGTCGTCATCAGGAAGATCGCGCCCAGCAGCACCGTCACAGCCAAAAGCACCGTATAGACGCCAATCTTCGCCTTGCGCAGCGCGCTCACCGCGTAGTGAATCGTGATGCTGCTTGAAAGCAGGCACACCGTGCCGAGAATTGGCAGTTCCAACACCTGAGCAGGCGTCGGCCCACTCAGGCTCTTACCGATGTAGTAGATATACGCAACAACGAAGATCAAGAAGATCGCCGACTCCGCCACAATCAAACAAGCCATCCCCACAACGCCGCGATGTGGCAACACCCATGGCGTTTCACTCTGCGCTCTAACCGGAATTGTGCTCGTCGTCTCCATCATTCGTAGTTCTCGTCCTGATCTTCTGGATGCTTCAGGTCCCACAGCGGCCGTCTGCTCGAGACAACCGGCTCCACAGCGAAGTTATAGGAGGGCGGAGGCGAAGGCGTCGCCCACTCCAGCGTCCACGCATCCCAAGGATCGTGCCCCGCAATCTCACCGTAGTAGTACGACCTCAGCATGTTCCACACAAAGCACAGAATCCCCGCAACCTGGAAGATCGCACCAATGCCAACAACCAAATTCCACCACTCCCATCCGCGCCCCGCCTCGTAGGTATAAATTCTCCGCGGCATCCCAAGCAGTCCCGGCACATGCATAAAGTCAAACGTCAGATGGAACCCAATGATGAACAGCCAGAAGTGCCACCTCCCCAGCGTCTCGCTCATCATCCGGTTCGTCACCTTCGGATACCAGTAGTAAAACGCTCCAAACAGCGCAGTCAGAATCGCGCCCACCAACACATAGTGAAAGTGCGCAACCACAAAATATGAAGCGCTCAACTGCCAGTTGAAGGGCGCTGCCGAAAGCATAATGCCCGTCAGGCCCGCGATTAGAAACTGGAACAGAAACGCAATTGAAAACAGCATCGGCATCTTGAACAAAATCTTGCCGCCCCACAACGTCGCCAGCCAGTTGAAGATCTTAATCCCCGTTGGCACCGAGATCGTCATCGTCGCGAAGACGAAAAACGTATTCCCTGCCGGCCCCAGACCCACTGTAAACATATGGTGCGCCCACACGCTGAGGCTGATGAATCCAATCGAAACCGATGCTGCCACCATCGCTGGATATCCAAAAATCGCCTTGCGCGAAAACACTGGAATCATCTCACTGATAAATCCGAACGCCGGCAACACAAGGATATAAACCTCCGGGTGCCCGAATATCCAGAAAAAATGCATCCATAAAATAGCCGAACCGCCAGCCTGCGTGTCGAAGAAATGCGCTCCCAGGTAGCGGTCAATCGTCAACATAATCTGCGCCGCAGTCAAAGGACTCACCGCGACGAACACGATGCCGCTCGCCGTCACCATCAACCAGACAAACAAGCGGCATACGCGACAGTTTCATTCCCCTGCATCGCATGCATATCGCTGTCGTCACAATGTTCAGCGCCGTTCCAGTGCTTCCAATTCCGCTCAACAGAATCGCCAGCGTCCAGTAGTCCGTACTATGTCCCGGAGAAAAAACTTTCGCCGTCAAAGGAGCATAGGCAAACCATCCCACATCCGGTGCCGACCCAGCGCCATAAAGCCCATCGCCCGCCAAGGTAGCTGAAGTACAGCAGCAACCCGCCAAACGCCGAAATCCAGAAGCTGAACGCGTTGAGCCGTGGGAACGCCATGTCCCGCGCGCCTATCATCAACGGCACAAGGTAATTGCCAAACCCAAACAGAATCGGCATCCCGACGAAGAACACCATCGTCGTGCCATGCATCGTAAACAGCCGGTTGAAGACCTGCGGTGAAACAAAGTGATTGTTCGGCACCGCAAGCTGAATCCGCATCATCACAGCCTGCAGTCCGGCGATCACCAGAAAGACCAGCGCATAACTGATGTACATCAAGCCAATCTTCTTGTGATCGACCGTCGAAACCCACTCGTAAACGACGTCAAGCGGCGGCCGCCGTTTCCTCAGAGTCTGATCGACCGCTTCGAGTACTGGATTCGCATTCGCCATGCTGCCGTTCCCTCTTTGCGTTTCGCCAAATCCCGAAGCGTTAGTGAAGCGTTGTCATGTAAGCCGTAATCACATCCAGATCGTGATCGTTCAAATGCATCGAAGGCATCAGCGCGCCCGGTTTCATCTCGTTTGGATCCGCAACCCACCTCCGCAAATTCGCCGGAGTGTTCTCAATCGGCCCCGAGGCGATCGTTTCCCTGCTTTCGAGATGTGTCAGGTCGGGCCCAAAACGTCCTGTTGCGACCGTGCCCGCAATCGTGTGGCAGTTGATGCACGCGCTATGCATAAAAACTGTCCGCCCCTCCGCCGCTGCAGGATTCCCTGACTGGTCCGTATCCGACGCTCTCTTCTGCTGCTCAATCCACCTCGCGAAGTCCTCCGGCGTCTGCGCAATAACACGCAACAGCATCTTGGCATGTTGTGTTCCGCAGTATTGCGCGCACTGGCCAAGGTAGAGTCCCGGCACCTGCGGATCGATCCACATCGTATTGATCCGGTTCGGAATCGCATCCATTTTCCCCGCCAGCCGCGGAACCCAGAAGCTATGCGTCACATCCGCCGACGACATCGCAAGATAAGTCGGCGTTGGCTTCGCCGGATCGCTCACCGGAACATGCAGCTCATTCGCCGTGACCACGCCCAGCTTCGGATAGCGATACTCCCACCAGAACTGATGCCCAATCACCGTCACATCCAGCGCACTCGCGGGCTTAGGCGCTGCCTCCGTCTCCAGAATCACCCGTGTCGTCGAAAGAAACAGCATCACCACAATTAAGATCGGGATTACCGTCCACGACAGCTCAATCTGGTTGCTCCCGTAGATCTGCGGCGGTTCTCTCTCCGAATCGGATTCCCTTTGCCGGAACCTAACCACCGCGTAGAGCAGCAGCCCCCCGACTATAAGAAAGATCCCCGCCGTAACCCCCAACACCAGCATCGACAAGCCAAACGCAGAGCGCGCCGGAGTAGCAGCCGGATCAAAGATCGTTGTAGGAGAACGCAGTAGCCCGCCATCCGCAAGAGCGGACAAATTATCGACGGCCGCAAGCGTAGCTAGCAGTGAAATCGGATCACCTCAGTAACGCAGCATGGGCCCGGCAACAATTGCGAAAATACTATCACCATCTCTTTGCACTTGTTGACTGCCCATTGGAACTCAACCCGTCGGTATCCCCGGACGCATCCGGTAAATCCCAAGCGCGCAACTCACCTGTAAACCTCGGCCTGGGCTCCCATTCGCGATGAACCTTCGATGCGGGGTCTCCGAAATCGATGCGCACAAAAACAGAAGAAAATCTTTGCTACCTCAAGGGCCCGCTACCGATGCCGGAACGGAACCACCGTCTGCCGCTGCTCTCCCAGCCCGCCAACCCCAAGCCTAATCACATTGCCCGCCCGCAGATACACCGGCGGCTTCTGCCCCAGCCCCACACCGGGAGGCGTCCCCGTCGAAATCACATCTCCAGGCTGCAGACTCATAAACCGGCTCAAATAGCTGACCAGATAGGTCACCCCAAACACCATCGTCCCGGTCGAGCCGTTTTGATACCTGTGCCCATCGACCTCAAGCCACAGATTAAGCGCCTGCGGGTCCGGCACCTCATCCGCCGTCACCAGCCAAGGCCCAATCGGTCCAAACGTATCGGCGCTCTTGCCCTTCACCCACTGCCCTGTTCCCTCCAACTGGAACGCCCGCTCCGAAAGGTCATTCACGACACAATATCCCGCAACATATGACAGCGCATCCTCCTCCGCCACATACCGCGCCTCTCTTCCAATCACCACCCCCAACTCCACCTCCCAATCCGTCTTCTCGCTCCCCCGTGGAATCATCACCTCATCATTCGGCCCCATAATCGATGACGTCGCTTTCATAAAAACCACCGGCTCCGCAGGTACCGCCATCCCCGACTCCGCCGCATGGTCCGAATAGTTCAGCCCGATGCAGATAAACTTGCCCACGCTCCCCACGCACGGCCCAATCCGCGGATTACCGTCCACCAGCGGCAACTCCTCCGCACGAACCTTCCTTAACCTCTCAAGCCCATCCGGCAACAAAGCCGTCCCCGCAATATCGCCCACCACACCCGAAAGATCACGCACCGCGCCTTTGGTATCCAGCATCCCCGGACGCTCTTCTCCTCGACTCCCAAAACGAAGCAGCTTCATATTTCTTCCTTACCCCTGCACTTCGGCGTTTATATTTGAAACTCAGCCAAATTCTACACACTGAAAATCAACCCTGTAACCCAGCCCGCTTTGCATCACGTTTCCGGCATGCGGCATGGAGGCTCCAGTCAGATGATTCGCAAGACAATTGCTCCGCTCACAGTTACATTTCTCAGCCTCATCTTGATATCCACGCCGCATCTCAAAGCCCAAGCCGGACCCACGCCCGCCCCCAACCGCTCGCCCAAAGACGGCGGCGGCCCTTACGATCGCCTCGTCATCCGCGGCGTCACCGTCATCGACGGAACAGGAGCTGCCCCGGAAGGCCCAATGGACGTCGTCATCGAGCATGGCCGCATCGCCGACGTCGTCTCCGTAGGTACCCCCCACCTGCCCATCAGAGAAAAGGGTCGCCCCGCAAAAGGCACCCGTGAGATCGACGGAACCGGCATGTATCTCCTCCCGGGTTTCATCGACACCCATGTCCACTACGGGGATGCAAAGAAAGCCCCCGACGCTGAGTACTGCAACAAGCTCTGGCTCGCCAGCGGAGTCACCACCGTCCGTGGCGTTCCCGCCGGTCCCCTCGACTGGGCCCTCCACGAGCGCGAGCGCAGCGAGAAAGACGAAATCACCGCCCCTCACATCTACGTCTACCAACCCACCTTCACCGGAGATGGCTGGAAGTCCCAACCCGTCCTCACCCCTGAGCTGGGCCGCGAGTGGGTTCGCTTCGTCGCCGGAAAAGGCGTCGACGGAGTCAAATTCTTCGGCGGCGACCCCGACGTCGTCGCAGCAATCCTCGACGAAGCCAAAAAATACAAGCTCGGCTCTCTCGCCCATCTCGGCCAGGAGAGCGAACCCCGCCTCACCGCACGCGACGCAACCCGCCTCGGTCTCCGCACTGTAACCCACAGCTACGGCCTCTTCGAATCGCTCTTGAAAGAGACAACGGTACAGGACTATCCCGCCGGCCAGAACTACAACGACGAGCAGATGCGCTTCGGCCAGGTCGCCCGCAACTGGAACAAGATCTACCCACGCGGCAGCGAACAATGGAACGCACTCATCGCCGAGTGGGTCAAGGGTGGCACCGTCCTCAATCCAACCATGACCATCTACTCCGCAGGTCGCGATCTCGAGCGCGCCTACACAACGGAGTGGCACGACAAATACACGCTCCCGTCGCTGATGCAGTACTACCAACCCAACCGCGAAAACCACGGCTCCTACTACTACAACTGGACCTCCGAAGACGAGTACGCCTACAAGCAGTACTACCGCGTCTGGGAAGACTTCCTCGAAGACTTCAAAAATGCAGGCGGCCACGTCACCACCGGTACCGACGCCGGCTTCATCTACCAAACCTATGGCTTCGCTTATATCCAGGAGCTCGAACTCCTCCGCGAAACCGGCTTCACTCCCCTCGAAGTCATCCGTTCCGCAACCCTCTACGGAGCCGAAGAGCTCCAGAGCCCCAAACAATCTGACGTAGACTTCGGCATCATCCGCCCCGGAAAGCGCGCCGATCTCATCCTCGTCGACCAGAACCCCCTCGCCAACCTCAAAGTCCTCTATCCCACCGGATGGATGCGACTCAACGACGAAACCGGCAAAGTCGAGCGCGTCGGCGGAATCAAGTACACCATCAAAGACGGCATCGTCTTCGACGACAAGCAACTCCTTGCCGACGTAGCCGCCATGGTCGAAAAACAAAAAGCTGCCCTCAAAGGTCCCGTAACCCTCCAGGGCATCCCCACAACCTACTCAACCAAATAATTCCGCGTCACAAATGCGTCATCCCGAGCGAAGTCGAGGGACCTCCGCATTTTGTTTTCGGAAGCGGCAGAGATCTCATCGCATCTGCCACTTACCTTTCACCCAGTTGCGACCCGCGACGGCGGACAGCGCCTCTCCTCCTCCCGCTACAATCCCACCAGAGGAATCCATGTCCAACTCCCGCCGCGAATTCCTGACCCAAACTGCGCTCACTCTCCTGGCCTCCACAACCGCACTCGCACAAAACCCCGCCACACCCACCACCCCAGGAGCGCCCCCAGCCTTCGGCACCGCGCCCGCAGTAGGCCCTGAAGTCACGACCACCACCTTCGCCGAAGCAGAAAAACTCATCCAGTTCCCTCTCACTGAAAAAGACCGCGCCCAGGCCGCCAGCAACTGGCGCTCCGCCATGGCTCCCCTCTACGAGCGCCGCACCGGCCCCCGCAAAGTCGAAATCCCCTCCACAATCGCGCCCTACTCCACCGTCAACTCCATCCTCCCCGGCCAATCCTCCGGCCCCACCACCAACCAATTCATCCGAACCGCATCCACCCAGGAAAAACTCCCCAACTTCAGACGAGCAGATCGCCTATGCCCCAATCCAGCAACTCTCCCGCTGGATCGAAACCCGCCAACTTACCAGCAGCGCCTCACCAACATCTACCTGGCCCGCATCGAACGCCTCAATCCAAAGATCAACTGCATCATCACCCTCACCCGCGACCACGCCCTCGCGCAAGCAAAACAAGCCGACGCCGAAATCGCCGCCGGACACTATCGCGGTCCCCTCCACGGCATCCCATGGGGCGCAAAGGATCTTCTCGACACCGCCAACATCCCCACCACCTGGGGCGCCGAGCCCTTCCGCAACCGCATCCCCGCAACCGACGCCACCGTCACCCAGCGCCTCAACGATGCCGGGGCCGTCCTCATCGCCAAACTCTCCCTCGGAGCGCTCGCCCTCAACGACATCTGGTTCGGCGGCCAAACCATGAACCCCTGGCTCCTCGAGGAAGGCTCCAGTGGTTCCTCAGCCGGCCCCGGAGCAGCAACCGCCGCTGGCCTGGTAGCCTTCGCCATCGGCTCTGAAACCGGAGGCTCCATCGTCAGCCCTTCCATGCGCTGCGGAGTCACCGGCCTCCGCCCCACCTACGGCCGCGTTCCCCGCACCGGAGCCATGACCCTCTGTTGGTCTCTAGACAAACTCGGCCCCATGGCCCGCAGCGTCGAAGACACCATGCTCGTCCTCAATGCCATCACCGGTCCCGACAGACAAAGACGTAGCCTGCGTTCCCAAGTCACCTCAGCTTCAACGCCCAAGCCGCCATAACCGGCCTCCGCGTAGGCTACTTCCCCCAATGGATGAAAGAGCCCCCGCCACCGACGTCGACCGCGCCGCCCTCGCCGCTCTCCCCAAACTAGGCATGACGCCCGTCGAAGTCACCCTCCCCGACTGGCCCTACGACAACCTCGACCTCATCCTCTTCGCCGAAGGCGCCGCCGCATTCGAGGAGATCGTCCTCAACCATCAAACTCGACCAGCTCAAAGCCCAGGTCCCCGACGCCTGGCCCAACACCTTCCGCCAGTCCTACTTCCTCTCCGCCGTCGACCTCGTCCAGGTCGATCGCCTCCGCCGCATGGTCGCCATCGAGATGGCTCGCATCATGAACGAAGTCGACCTCCTTCTCGTCCCCTCCCTCCGCGACGAGATCCTGCACATCACCAACAACACCGGACACCCCTCGCTCACCCTCCGCACCGGCTTCGTCGAAGTCTCCGAGGCCCGCAGCGACTGGGCGCCCGATCCCAACAACCCACTCCCAAAATTCAACCCACCCCGCCGAGTCCCCCACGGCGTCACCCTCATCGGCCGTCTCTTCGACGAAGGCACCCTCGCCCTCGCTGGCATCGCCCTCGAGCGCCACTTCAACGTCGCACAGGAAACCCCACCCGGCTTCTAGCCCTCACCCAAAAAAGCCAGGCCTCTCGCAGTCACACCGCAAGAGGCCCATCACTTCCACCTCTCGCTAGTGGATAATCTTCGGCGAATCCGGCGGGATGCCTTTGCAATCCGCTCCCTGATACACACTGTCGAAGGTCATATCCATCACGATCGGCTGTGTCTGGCGCGCCGTCGTTATCTCCATGTGCATCTTCCCGTTCATCTTCTCCTGGCTCGCAAACGTCGCTTCCAGATGGCCCTTCGAGGTCCCCTCAGCCGTCGTGCATGCCATATCGCCCGACATTCCCGTCGCGCTCTGATGGAGATTCGTAATCTGGCAGTCCTTGCTCTGTTGCATATTCGTAAATGACTTCTGCCACGTCTCCGGCGTCACGCACGATTGCGTCACGATCGTCCTCGGCGCCGCACCCGGCACTGGTCGTCCCATCGACTGTAGCTTCGCCACTACATCCGGCGGAAGCTGAAGTCCCGTCATCGTGTTCGTAGCGGTGTTCTGCCATAAACCCATCTTCACCGCCGGGGGCGTCGGCACATCCTGCGCTCCCATCACAACCAAACCCGCCAACACAACCATCCCAAAACAAAACGCTCTCTTCATTGCATCATCCCCTCGTCTTGAAGAATTAAGAACCCGCTAACCACGTCAGTATCTTCTCAATTCGCACCAAATTCAAACCCTATCGCACCTCACCCACCCAGCTTGCAAACGGAGGCAGCGTCATCGAAGTCGTCACCGCCCCCTGGAGCGAGGCCTCATTCGTCAACAAGGTCCGTACCGCCCTCTGCGAAATCCCTGCCGGCTTCAAATCCAGCGCAATCTTCTGCGGATGGGCCGTCATATTCAGCGCCACCACCACCGCCTTCCCACCCGCTGGAACTGTCCGCACATACGACAACACGCTCGCATTCGTCGTATCCACCATCACCATCCCACCGTCACGCAGCGCCGGAATCTCCCGCCGCAACGTAATCAATCTCCTGTACCAGTTCAGTAGCGAATTCGGATCTGCCAGCTCCGTCTGCACATTTACCGTCTTGTAGTTCGAAGCCACAGGCAGCCACGTCGTCGCGCTCGTGCTGAATCCCGCCTGCGGAGCCGAAGCATCCCACTGCATCGGCGTCCGCTCGCCATCGCGCCCCTTCTCCTTCGGCCAACCCGTCTTGCCAATCGGGTCTTTCACATCCTCCACCCGCGTAGGAGTCGAAGTCATCATCCCCAACTCCTGGCCGTAGTACATCAGCGCCGTCGCCCGCGTCGTCAGCAACAACGCCGCAACCAGCTTCGCAATCTGCGTGTTATGCACCCCGTCCCCATACCGCTCCCAGCTCCGAATATTGTCATGGTTATCGAACACCAGCAGCGGCTGCGACCCATGCACCTGCGTCTCAACCTCATCGATCCGTGCCCGAAAGGCCTCGCGGATCCAGCTTGTTCACCATGCCGACAATCATGTCCATCGGCAACTGCAACTCATCCTTCTTCTCGCCCCCATACCACTTATCCAATTCCGCCGTATTCGGCAGATACGTCTCTCCGATCAGCACCCTGTCGCCCGGATACTTCGCCACCATCGCACGCATCCGCCGGATCACATCATGCACCTCCGGCAGATTATTCGTATAAATGTCGCTCAGATTCGGATCGCCCTGCGCATTCACGCCTCCCAGGGCAGGTTCCTCCCGCAACTGTGGGTCCTCAAACAGCGTTGGAATCGCATCCAAGCCGATATCCCGCCACCCCGCGATCCAGCCAGAACTGCATCGCCCCAAACATCGCCTTCTCTACCTCAGGATTCCGCCAATTCAAATCCGGCTGCTGCTTATAGAACTTGTGATAGTAAAACGACTGCGTCTGCGGCATATACTCCCATGCGGACCCGCCAAACAAACTCACCCAGTTATTCGGTGGAAGCCTCTTTCCGTTGGGTCCCGGCTTCCATCCGCCATCGCTCCATACATACCAGTCCCGCTTCGGATTCGTCCGCGAACTCGACGACTCGATAAACCACTTATGCTTGTCAGAAGTATGATTCAGGACCATATCCAGAATCACCCGGATATTCCGCTTCTTCGCCTCCGCCATCAGCCTGTCGAAATCCTTCAGCGTCCCATACTGCGGATCGACATTCTCATAATCCGAGATGTCATACCCAAAATCCACCTGTGGCGAAGGATACATCGGCGAAATCCAGATCGCATCCACTCCCAGCGCCTGCAGGTAGTCGAGTCGCGAGGTGATCCCGTTCAGATCCCCCACCCCATCGCCATTCGAGTCCTGAAAACTCCGCGGATAAATCTCGTAGATCACCGCATGTTTCCACCAGACGCTGTCGCTCGAAGACGCAGCCGCACTCTGCGCTGCACAAATCCCCGAAGCCAGTCATCGCGACAGCGAGCGCAACTCCACGCAACCCGGCGAAACGCCTCATGCTCTTCCCTTCCTAATTCAAAGTATCTGCCAAACCGATAGGACTATACCACTCACTTAATGAGGATGCGCTGAATCTCGCTGGACACCGCATCTCATATCGCATACCGTTCTCTAGCGATAAAAACCTCATCGAAAGAGAACGCGCCATGAACCCTCTCAACCGCCGGACCTTCGTTCAACTCGCAGGCGCCGCAGCCGCCGGCACCCAGATCCATACCCTCTCCGCGCTTACCACCTCAGCAGCCCAATCGACCTCCGCCAACGATCGCATCCAGTTCGCGCTCATCGGGGCCGGCATCCAGGGCCAGGGAGACACCGCCACCGCCCTCCGCGTTCCCGGCGTCAAGCTCGTCGCCGTGGCCGACTGTTATGACGGCCGCCTCACCCACTCCAAAGAGCTCTGGGGCTCCGACATCTTTACCACCCGCGACTACCGCGAGATCCTCGCCCGCAAAGACATCGACGCCGTCATCATCGCCACCCCCGACCACTGGCACAAACAGGCCGCCGTCGACGCCATGCACGCCGGCAAAGATGTCTACCTCGAAAAGCCCATGATCCACGCCTACCCCGAAGGCCCCGAGATCATCGACACCGCAAAATCCACCAATCGCATCCTTCAAGTCGGCAGCCAGCGAGTCTCCTCCGTCATCTACGCCAAGGCGAAAGAGCTCCTCGCCTCCGGAGCCATCGGCCAGCTCAACACCGTCACCGCCCGCTGGGACCGCAACTCCTCCCTCGGCGCCTGGAACTACTCCGTTCCGCCCGACGCCAGCACCACAACCTGCGACTGGCCCCGCTTCCTGGGCTCCGCCCCGCAAATCCCTTGGAACGCCGAGCGCTTCTTCCAATGGCGCAAGTGGTTCGACTACTCCAGCGGCGTCGCCGGCGATCTCTTCGTCCATCTCTTCAGCGGCACGCACTTCATCACTGGTTCCAACGGCCCCACCCGCGCCATGGCCACCGGTGGCCTGCGTTTCTGGAAGGACGGCCGCAACGTCCCCGACATCCTCCTCGCTCTCCTCGACTATCCCGAAGGCTTCAACCTCTCCCTCCGCGTCAACTTCGTCGATGGCGGCGACGAAAGTGAAGGCTTCCTCTTCACGGGCTCCGAAGGCACCATGGAGATCGCCGGCCAGACTGTCACCGTCACCCGCGTCCCCCGCGAAAAAGATCCCGGCTACACCATCAGCACCTTCTCCAACGCAATGCAGCAGGAGTTCCTCAAACAATACCGCCAGAAATATCCACCAACCCTGCCAACCGGCACTCCCTACACCGCTGCCGAAAGATTCTCCGCCCCACGCGGCTACTCCGACAGCTTCGACCACTTCCAGAACTTCTTCAACTCCGTCCGCACCCGCAAACAACCGGTCGAAGACGCCACCTTCGGCTTCCGTGCCGCCGGAGCCGCGCTCCTCAGCAACCTCAGCCTCGAAAAGGGTTCCATCATCCACTGGAACCCCAAAACCATGAAACTTGTATGAACGCTCCGAGAAGAAATCACTACACTCGAATGAACCCTTACCTTTCGATAAAAGAAGAAGTGTCATCCTGAGCGGAGCGCGCAGTGCGGAGTCGAAGGATCCTGCGGTTTGCTTTGACCTTGCAATCAACATCTCACCAAAACTGAAGGTCTCCCATGCGAATAGTCACCACCCTGACCCTCCTCCTCGCCCTCGCCACCATTGCCCACGCACAGGACCCCGAACACGCCACCGAGTTCCGCAAGCCCACCCCCGGCCCCGGTCCCAACGGCACGCCAAACCCCACCTTCCTCGTCCATCGTCTCGGCACCGACCACTCCGAAGGCATCACCACCCTCGACATGAACAACGACGGCTTCCTCGACCTCGTCAGCGGAGCCTACTGGTACGAAAACCCCGGCCCCAACGGCGGCGACTGGAAGCGCCACCAGTTCCGCACCGTCGGCACTCACGACGAATTCATCTCCGACTGCGGCGAATGGACCATCGACGTCAACCACGACGGCTTCCCCGACATCGTCACCACCGGATGGATCGCCAACGGCCTCTGGTGGTACGAGAACCCCGGCAAATCCGCCACGCCCGGCACCATGTGGAAGCAGCACTTCATCACCGACAGCTTCGACACCGAGGGCGGAGCCTTCGCCGACATCAACGGCGACGGCAAACCCGACGTCGCCCTCGCCCACTACAACCACTCCGGCATCCTCTGGGTCGACTTCTCCGGCGCCCAGCCCCGCGTCCATCACGTCGGCGGCAAAGACGAGGACGGCCACGGCATCGGCATCGCCGACATCGACGGCGACGGCAAGCCCGACATCCTCACCCCCTACGGCTGGTTCCAGAACATCGACGCCGACAACGACAAGTGGCAGTGGCACCCCGACTGGCATCTCGGCGACACCGGTTTCCCCATCCTCGCCTACGACGTCAACCACGACGGCAAGATGGACCTCATCTACGGCCAGGGCCACAGCTACGGCCTCTACTGGCTCGAGCAGGGCGGCACACCCGACCATCGCACCTGGACCCGCCACGCCATCGACGAGTCCTTCTCCCAATCCCACGCCCTCGCCCTCGCCGACCTCGAAGGCAACGGCAGCACCTGGCTCATCACCGGCAAACGCTACCGCGGCCACTCCGGCGACGACCCCGGCTCCTACGACCCCATCGTCCTCTACGCGTACAAACTCAATCCCGACGCTACCTTCACCCGCGTCACCCTCTCCTACAACGGCACCGCCAGCGCAGGCACGCAAATCCTCGCCCTCGACCTCGACAAAGACGGCGACATCGACATCGCCACTGCAGGAAAACTAGGCGTCCACTTCCTCGAAAACCTCCGCATCAACAACGTCCCCAAAGCCACTCGCGAAGCCCAGCAACCCATCGAGCGCAAATGGCCCTTCCCCGGCGAAGGCAAAGAGGTCCCCCAGGAAGACGGCCCCAAACCAAAATAGAATTCCGCAACCGCGTCGGCTACTTCTGCGTCTTCATGAACTCCCGCACCAGCGCCGCTATCTCATCGGCTTTGGTATCCAGCGCGAAGTGTCCTGCGTCCAGCACATACACCTTCGCGCTCGGGACATCCTTGCGATACCGTTCCGGTTCGCCGGGATCGAACGAAAGATCATGCTTGCCCCAGAGCACCAAAAGCCTCGGCTGCGTCTTCTGCATCCACGCCTGCCACTTCGGATAAGCATCAACGTTCGTGCGGTAGTCATAAAACAGATCGCTCTGAATCTGCGCCTGCCCTGGCGAGTTCAGAAAGGCATACTCATCCGTCCAAAGATCCGGATCATAAAGCTCAACATTCGGATCGTCTCCAACATGCCGCGTCTTCGTCGTCGCCATCGACAACAGATTCGTCCGCAAGTTTCTCCTCATTAGCAGCCCGATCAGCCCAAAACGCCCGCCGCGTCGCCCAGTTCGCTCCTAGGCCTTCGTTGTGTGCGACCCCATCCTGAACGATCAGCGCCTGCACCCGCTCCGGATGCGCCAACGCCATCCGAAATCCAACCGGCACCCCATAATCCTGCATATAAAGCGTGTAGCGCGACAAACCCAGCGCCTGCGTGAACCCGTCCATCACCGAAGCGATGTGATCAAACGTGTAATCGAACTGCTTCGGATCGGGCCAGTCGCTATGCCCGTAGCCCGGATAGTCCGGCGCAACCAGATGGTAGTTGTCAGCAAGCCGCGTCAGCAGCGGCTGAAACATCCGCGACGACGACGGAAGACCGTGCAGCAAAAGAATCGTCGGAGCGCCTTTCGGCCCAGCCTCTCGATAGAAGATCGAGAGCCCATCCACCTTTACCGTGCGATAAAACACCGGCTGTTCCATTGCCTTACCCTTCGTTTGGGCGTCAAGGCCCATGCAGATAGTGAATGCGATTGCCAGGGCCGCAGAAAAATCGAAGAATTAATCTTGTCATAATTTCAAGTGTCCTCCTTGAAAACAGAAATATCATTGGCGTGTTTTGACCCGGCATCATCCTCGCCGGAGCGGTCACGGCCCCACTGAAGAACCGGACCGGCAACCGCGGAAATCTCGGAGACCAACGTCTGCAGCAGCGTCTTCGCATCCCTCTCTCGGGAAAGGCTTGCACTCTGTCCCGCCCATAGTTGGAGCAGCTCCGGTCTGCCCGCTTTCTCCGCGGGGATAGCGAGGTTTCTCATGAGCATGCGTTGCAGTGGATACGGAAGAATCTCCACTCCTGGCCGATTTAGTTCCTCGATCAACTGATTATGAATTCCGCGAGCGAGCCGTCCGGTAAAGCCCTTCGTCAACGAAGTTCTCTGAGCCTTTCCACTGAGTAACGCATTGCGATGATGAACACTCGCACCCGAATCTTCACTCGCCAGAAAGGCCGTGCCGATCTGAACGCCTTCGGCTCCAAGCGCAAAAGCAGCGACGATTCCACGCGCATCGCCGATACCTCCAGCGGCCACTACCGGTGCCGAAACAGCATCGACGACCTGAGGCGTCACGAGAATGTTCCTGTAAGCGAATCCTCGAGCGGGCAGCAGAAAAGAGCCGCGATGCCCGCCCGCTTCAAAGCCAGAAGCGACAATGACGTCGACTCCGGCCTGCTCCAGAACCACGGCTTCGGCTGCAGTTGTCGCGGTTCCAATCGTAAGAATTCCCTTCCTACGGCATTCGTCCAGGATCTCCTTCGGCGGCACTCCGATGATGAAGCTGAAGACAGGGACCTTTGCATCGAGCAGAACACGTACCTGGTCTTCAAACCGGACCGGAACATATGGCTTATAGTCCGGCAGAGGCGCACCCAATGCTTCTATATGTCCGGCAATATGCTTAAGGCTTCGCGCAAACTCCTCCCTGCCAGAAGCGCGTGCACTCTCATCTTCCATCGAGACCCACAAATTCATCGCGAAAGGCTTGGTAGTAAGTTCACGAATCTCAGTCGATGACTTCTCCGATTGCAGAAGGGCCCAGGCCATGCGCCCCAAACGAGCCCAGGCCGCCAAAATTCGACACCGTCGCCGTCAATCTCTGCGTCGACAGACCACCCAAAGGGCCTTGAATAATCGGGTAGTCAACTCCAAGGGTTGAAGAAACACGAGTCTTGTTCCACGGTACCGACGAACTGACGGACTGCTCTTCCATTGCTATCCTCCGAAGATGATAGTCAGAGTACGGCCTCTACCTTTGCTTGCTACGAATCGACTTCGAAGATGACATCGAGCTCGATCGGCATCCCGAGCGGAAGGCTCGCAACACCGATCACCAGCCGAACCGATGCCTTCTCGATGCCAAAGACATCTCGAAACAGATCCGAGGCAGCATCCGCTACCCTCGGCTGGTCGTAGAAGTCCCCGGACGTTGCGATGAATACCCCGAGCCGCACAACGCGAGTCACTCGATCGAGCGACCCCAGATGTTCCCTCGCCGAAGCCAGAACGTTCAAAGCCGCAGTATACACAGCATCGCGCCCAGCTTCGACATCGAGCTCTTTCCCCAATCGCCCAATATACTTCGGCTTGTGGTCCACAACCGGAAGCATCCCGCTAAAGAACAGCAGATTGCCCGTCTGCACCGTCTCGACATAAGGGCCAAAAGGTGTCGAGGCCGCAGGCAGCCGAATACCAAGCTCCTCCAGCCGGCGATCCGCGCCGCCCGGCTGCGAACCCTTACCGCCTACCATCGGCCCGCGTGCGCACCGCCGTCCACGTGCAGCACCTCCCCCGTGACGTGACGTGCTTCTGTCAGATAAACGACGGCTTCGGCGATGTCCTTCGCCTCGGTGATCGTGCCCATCGGTGAAAGAGTCTTCATGAAATCCTTCGGATTGCCTTTATGCAGAGGGGTGTCGACGGTGCCGGGCGCGACCGCGTTGAAACGGATGTCGCTCTTCGCGTATTCGCTCGCGAGGCTGAGCGTAATCGCATTAAGTCCGCCCTTGGTGATCATCGGAATCGATGCCGGAACGCCCGCCATAGGGTTGTCGGCCAGCGATGCCGTAATGGTTGTCACGCTACCGCCAGTGCCCTGCGCCAGCATCTGCTTGACTGCGCGCTGGGTGATGAAGATAAATCCTTCCAGGTTGATGGAGACGAAACTGCGAAATTCGTCGATCGTATAGTCCATAAACGGCTTGGAGGAGAAGACGCCCGCATTGTTGACAACATGGTCGATCGAGCCAAACTTAGCGATCGCGGTCTGTGCGACCATTTCAGCCGTCGCTGCCTGACCGATGTCTCCGTCGACGAGCGCGAGGTTCGGTGACGGCGCGAAACCCGCCTTGGAGACGTTGCGCGAGGTTGCAACGACGTTGTAGCCGCGATCCAGAAACGCCTGGACAACAGCTGCTCCGATGCCTTGCGAGGCGCCGGTGACAATGACTGTCTTCTTGCCTGCCATATCTTAGCTCCTGTTGTCTCTCGCACGGCCAACCCTATATGTGACCAAGTTAAGCGCCTACGGCATTCGCTCGTCAGTTGCGGCTGTTCAATTGACGCTGAGGTCTACATCTTTGATTCACAAGATTCGCCACCACTTTGGCGGCCCTCCCGGCCCGAACCATTAGCAACCCTGCGATCCAAGTTCTTCCCTTGAAACATTCTCCCAAATGAACTACCGTGTCAGCGTCACAATAAACTCGTAACCCATGAAGCCAATCGCCCGCCTCGCCGCCGCCGCCGTCCTCGGCCTAGCCAGCCTCCCCGCCATCGCACAACCGCGACCACCGGCCCACACCTTCACCATCCAGGGCGACCAATTTCTCCTCGACGGCAAGCCCTTCAAAGTCCTCTCCGGCGAACTCCACTACGCCCGCATCCCCCGCGAATACTGGCACGCCCGACTCAAAATGGCCCGAGCCATGGGCCTCAACACCATCGCCACCTACGTCTTCTGGAACGTCCACGAACCCTCCCCCGGCCAATACAACTTCTCCGGCAACGCCGACCTCGTCGCCTTCATCAAGGCCGCACAGGAAGAAGGCCTCTACGTCATCCTCCGCGCCGGGCCCTACTCCTGCGCCGAGTGGGAGTTCGGCGGCTACCCCGCATGGCTCCTCAAAGACCCCCGCATGTCCACCGCCCTCCGCACCAACGACCCCGCCTTCATGGTTCCCGTCGAACGCTGGATCAACCGGCTCGCCCGGGAAACCGCCCCACTCCAGATAGGCCGCGGCGGCCCCATCCTCATCACCCAGGTGGAAAACGAGTACGGCAGCTTCGTCGAACACGATACGCCCCACCCGATCCCAATCACACCTACATGACCCACATGCGCGACATCTTCGTCCGCGCCGGCTTCACCGACTCCCTCCTCGACACCGTCGACGGCGGCGAAGAACTCCCCTTCGGCGGCGTTCCCGGCGTCTTCACCGGAGTCAACTTCGGCGTAGGCAGTTCCAAAAAAGAGATCGCCCTCCTCGCCGCCTTCCAACCCAACAAGCCCCTCCTCGTCACCGAATACTGGCCCGGCTGGTTCGACTACTGGGGCCACCCCCACCAGACCCGCCCCCTCCAACCCCAACTCGACGACCTCGACTACATCCTCAGCCACGGCAACGGAATCAACCTCTACATGTTCCACGGAGGCACCAGCTTCGGCTTCATGTCCGGAGCCAACCTCATCGACAACAAATATCTCCCCCAGGTCACCAGCTACGACTACGGCGCTCCCCTAGACGAAGCCGGCCACCCCACCCCAAAATTCCTCGCCTTCCGAAAGATCTTCGCCAAATACGCCACCTGTGCGCCATCTCCTTCAACGACGGCGGCGAAAGAAGCGTCATCGACGTCAGCAATAGAAGCGTCATCGACAGCCGCAAAAGAAGCCTCAACGACGTCAACAAAAGAAGCCTCATCGACAGCAGCAAAAGAAACCTCATCCCGACCGGAGCGTAGCGGAGTGGAGGGACCCCCGCATTTTCTTCGCATCGCCTCAGTCTCGCAAGTGAAGCTAGCCGAAACATCCGGCGAAGCCTGCCTCCCCTCCATCCCCGACCCACCCCCAGTCATCACCATCCCCACCATCACCCTCACCGAATCCACACCCCTCTGGGCCAACCTCCCCACTCCTATCCACTCCGACACACCCAAACCAATGGAGCAGTTCGACCAGGCCTACGGCTACATCCTCTACCGCCATCAACTCCCCGCAGCCATCTCCGGCGACCTCGTCCTCGACGAGCTCCACGACTACGCCCAGATCTATCTCGACGGAAAACTAGCCGGCACCCTCGACCGCCGCCACAACCAATCCACCCTCCCCATCACTACCACCGGCCCCGCCCGCCTCGACATCCTCGTCGAAAACTCCGACCGCATCAACTTCTCCCCCGCCATGCGCGGCGAAATCAAAGGCATCACCAAATCCGTCACCCTCGCAGCGCCAACCACTCACCGACTGGCAAATCTACCCCCTCCCCATGAACTGGGAAGATGCGTCATCTCGACCGGAGCGGAGCGGAGTGGAGAGACCCGCCGCATTTTTCTAGAACCGCCACGAATCCCCCAGGAACCCCCACCTTCTACCGAGGCCACTTCACCCTAACCACCCCCGGCGACACCTTCCTCGACGTCCGCAACCTCACCAAGGGAGCTCTCTGGATCAACGGCCACCCCATCGGCCGCTTCTGGAACGTCGGCCCTCAGCAAACCCTCTACGTCCCCGGCCCCTGGCTCCGCGTCGGCGAAAACGAGATCATCATCTTCGACCTCCAACCCGGCTCAACCAACCTCACCGTCGCTGGCCTCGCCTCCCCTATCCTGGACGCCCCCGTAGCCGAAACCGCCCCGCTCAATCCCACCGGAGTAATCCACACATGACCCACTTTCCCTCACGATTTCCACAGGCTGCTCTACTCGCCGCTCTCTCTCTCGGCCTCACCGCAGCTCCCATATCTGCTCAATCATCAATAGAAACCCTAAAGTCCAACTTCAAGAATCCCCCTGACGACACCAAACCCATGATGCGCTGGTGGTGGTTCGGCGCAGCTGTGGAAAAACCCGAGATCCTCCGCGAGCTCCAGCAAATGAAGGCCGACGGCATCGGCGGAGCCGAACTAGCCTTCGTCTACCCAGAAGTCCTCGACGACCCCGCCACAGGCCTAAAGAACCTCCCCTTCCTCTCCCCCGCCATGCTTGACGCCGTCCACTACGCCCAATCCGAAGGCCGCAAACTCGGCCTGCGCATCGACGTCACCCTCTGCAGCGGCTGGCCCTACGGAGGCCCCAACACCACCCTCGCCGAAGCCGCCACCCGCCTCCGCACCGCCGAAGTCCCCGTCCCCTCCAAGACCACCTCCGTCACCCCGCCCACCCTCGAAGAGGGCGAATCCTTCATCTCGGCATCCATCGTTGCCAAAAATCTCGCTCATTGCAGCTTTGAAACCGGCAGCGTCTGTGGCGCTTCACCAACCCCCACTCCCGCCCGAAATGCCGGCCCCCCGCCTGTCACCTGGGACGCGGCCACAGCTCAGCCGCTCACTCTCACCGGCTCCTCCATCACCATCGCACCCTCCGATAAATCTCGAGTAGCGCTATTCTTCATCGCCAGTCACACCAAACAGCAAGTCAAGCGAGCCGCCGTAGGAGCCGAAGGCTACGTCCTCGACCCGTTCAGCCATCAGGCCGTCGCCACCCACCTTCAAAAAGTCGGCGAGCCTCTCCTCAAAGCCTTCGGCGACACCCCACCCTACGCCATCTTCTCCGACTCCCTCGAAGCCTACGGAGCCGACTGGACTCCCACCCTCCCCGCCGAATTCCAGAAGCGTCGAGGCTACGATCTCCTCCCACACCTCCCCGAACTAGTAGCCGGAGGCACCCCCGCCGCCGACAAGGTAAGGCACGACTGGGGCCAGACCCTCACCGAATTAGTCAACGAAAACTACATGACCCAAATCAATAACTGGGCCATCGCCCATCACACGAAGTTTCGCTCTCAAACATATGGAGAACCAGCAGTTACATTTTCAAGTCAAAACCTGGTCGGCCTCGCCGAAGGCGAAGGTCCACAGTGGCGAGCGTTTTCCACACTCCGCTGGGCCACCTCCGCCAACCACGTCTTCAACCACAACATCACCTCCGGCGAGACCTTCACCTGGCTCCACTCCCCCGTCTTCCGCGCCACACCACTCGACATGAAGACCGAAGCCGACATCGACTTCATCATGGGCGAGAACCAGATAATCGGCCACGGCTGGCCCTACTCTCCGCCCCCCGGCAAAGTCCCCGAACCCGGCTGGTCCCTCTACGCCGCCGCCGTCTTCAACGACCACAACCCCTGGCATCCCGTCATGCCCGACGTCGCCCGCTACATCCAGCGCATCAGCTGGCTACTCCGCCAGGGCCAACCCGCCAACCAGGTCGCCATCCTCCTCCCCACCGACGACGCATGGGCCAGCTTCTCTCCCGCCCACGTCACCGTCACCGGAGCCATGCAGCGCCTCATCACCCCGCAACTGATGTCCGCCATCCTCTCCGAGGGCTACAACGTCGACTTCATCGACGCCGACGCCATCAACTCCGTAGGCCTCGGCACCCACCAGATCATAGTCATCCCACCCACCGATCGCATCCCCGTCGCCACCCTAAAGAAAATCGTCTCGTGGTCCGGACCCGACCGCAAAATCATCGCCCTCGGCCATCTTCCCACCACAAGACCCCGAAGGCAATCCCTCACCCGAAATCACCCAGCTCTCCAAAGCCATCATGCTCGTTCCCGACACCGCCGACCTGGCCAAGGCGCTCGAAAACGAAGGCGACCCGGACCTCAAACTAGCCGATGCCGACGAGCCACACCAAAGAAGTCCATCGGTTTCATCCGCCGCAAACTTCCCACCGCCGACATCTACTTCGTCGTCAACTCCTCCAACCAAACCGTCCACGCCACCGCAATCTTCGACTCCACGCATCGCGACGGCGAACAGTGGGATCCCGAAACCGGAAGATCCACCCCCGTCACCGCAAGCAACCTGCCACTGGATCTCTCCCCCTACGAATCGCGCGTCTTCATCTTCGCCCACTATAGCGGTGAATGAGAGCCACCCCACAGGTCTCCCTGCGATTCGCGTCTCCATGCCACCCCTCGCCGACCTCTGCGCCGACTGGCAGGTCAGCTTCACCTCAACCAAAGAGACAGAAACCGAACCCACTCTCAGCGACTGGACCGCCGACCACGCCACGGCTTAATACTCTGGCGAAGCCGTCTACACCCGCGACTTCAACCTTGCCGCACAGAGCAGCCCCATCTATCTTCAGGTCGGCGGAGGCGAGGCTCTCCCCGGCGCCCCCAACTCACCACCGCGAACATCCCGCCCTCGGCCCCAACGGCCTGCCCGACCCGCGCATCACCCGCACCGGCCCCGGAATGCACGCCTTCTACGACCCACCCATCCACGAAGCCGCCATCGTCTTCATCAACGGCCAGCGCGCCGGCTCTCTCTGGCACCCACCCTACCGCCTCGAACGTCTCCAAACTCCTAAAGCCCGGCCAGAACCACATCGAAATCCACGTCTACAACACCGCCCTCAACGCCTGGTCCGCGCTCCCCCCCCACGACTACAAACCCCTCATCGAAAAATACGGCGACCGCTTCCAGATGCAGGACCTCGACAAAGTCCAACCCATCCCCTCCGGCATCCTCGGCACGATCCGCCTACTCACCGAGGCAGCCCAATAATGCTTTCCTCCTTCGGCCCAACCCCCGCTCACAGAAGCGTCATCTCGACCGGAGCGAAGCGTAGTGGAGAGACCCCCGCATTTGGTTTTTGTTCTTACCGCGGCCTCGGCTGGGAGGCATTCACCTCAGCCTCCGCCCGATCAATCGCCGCATACAACCGGTTCGGCTCCGTCAAAATCGTTACCCGACGGCTCCTGTAGCGCGTGTTGTTGAACTCGCATAAGATTGCCTCTAACCAGTACTTCGATCCTAGGAATCTCATGTCGGTCCATCAGCCCGGGAAGAGGGAAACGCTTCCTGATGCGGCAGTGAATCCGGAACCACACCAAATCTTCGGCACAGGCGAGATGGCGGACCTCACCCGCGCCTACGACTGGAGCATGACTTCGGTCGGTCCCGTCGTGCAGTGGCCTGAGGCCCTCATCACCACCGTCAACACCATCCTCGGCTCCCGTCATCCCATGTTCCTCTGGTGGGGCGAAGAGCACATCCAGTTTTATAACGATGCTTACCGTCCCAGCATCCGCGAGGACAAGCACCCCAGTGCGCTCGGCCAGCGTGGAAAAGAGTGCTGGGCCGAGATTTGGCCCATCATCGGCCCTCAGATCGAAGCCGTCATGACCCGCGGTGAGGCCAGCTGGCACGAAGACCAGCTCGTCCCCATCTATCGCAACGGCAAACTCGAAGACGTCTACTGGACCTACGGCTACAGTCCTGTCCGCAGCGGTCGCGACATCTGCGGAGTCCTGGTCGTCTGCACCGAAACCACCGAAACCGTCATGGCCAGACAGCTCCTCCAACGGGAGACAGAGCGGCTCGCCGATCTGTTCAATCAGGCTCCGGCCTTCTTCGCCGTCCTCAACGGCCCCCGACCATGTCTTCGAGCTCACCAACCCGCACTATCAGAACCTGATTGGAAGCACGGAGCATCATCGGCAAGACGGTAAGCGAAGCCGTCCCGGAGGCCGAAGAACAGGGCTTCATCGCCCTGCTCGATCGCGTCTATCAGACCGGCGAACCCTTCGTCGGCCGCGGAACACCACTCCGCCTCGCCCGCGGACCAGCGCTCGCCCTCGAACTCCGCTATCTCGACTTCGTCTACCAGCCCCGCCGCGACTCCCACGGAGACATCAACGGCATCATCGTCCTCGGCGTCGACGTCACCGAAGCCAAGCGCGCCGAGCAGGTCATCCTGCAATCCGAGAAGCTCAACGCCGTAGGCCGCCTCGCCAGCTCCATCGCCCACGAGATCAACAACCCCCTCGAGTCCGTCACCAACCTCATCTATCTCGCCCAGCAGGCCGCCGTCGATCCCATGGCCAAGGAGTATCTGGCCACCGCCGAGCTCGAACTCCGGCGCGTCTCCGTCATCGCCAACCAGACGCTCCGCTTTCACCGTCAGACCACCAGCGCCAAACCCACCACCGCCGCCGAGCTCATCGGCAACACCGTCCCCATCTACCAGGCCCGTCTCACCAACGCAAACGTCCGCATCGAACGTCGCGACCGCTCATCCCTTCCCGTCACCTGCTTCGATGGCGAGATCCGTCAGGTCCTCAGCAATCTCGTCGCCAACGCCATCGACGCCATGAGCCCCGCCGGAGGCCGTCTCCTCATACGCTCCCGCGAAGGCACCGACTGGAAATCCGGACGAAAGGGCATGATCCTCACCGTTGCCGACACCGGCTCAGGCATTCCCGCAGACCTTCAAAAGAAGATCTTCGAGCCCTTCTTCACCACCAAAGGCATGCAGGGCACCGGCCTCGGCCTTTGGATAAGCCACGAGATCGTAGAACGCCACCGCGGAGTCCTGCGGGTCCGATCCAGCCAGAAACAACCAGCCACCGGAACCGTCTTCCAACTCTTCCTGCCATGCGACGAGCCGGCATCATGACCCGCCTAACCCTTGACACCCCGGCTATAATTAACTCAGCAATACTCCAGTCCGGCACGCGCCGGACTGAGCCATTTAACGCGCCGCTAAAACCAACCGAAGTCCAGACCTAAAGTCTCTTCTTCGAATACTTTGCACACATTTACCCCGGGGAGGGGGAGGCCACATGGAAGTCGTCACCAAACACATCATCACTCTCGCCTTACTCCTCTCCCTCACCTTCGCCGCGAACGCCCAGACAAAAATATTTTCCGCCAACGACTACGGCGCGAAAGGCGACGGGACCACTCTCAACACCGCCGCCATCCAGAAAGCCATCGACGCCGCGGCCACCTCAAACGGCACAGTCTCCCTCAAACCCGGCACCTATCTCACCGGCTCTCTCTTCCTCAAATCCGGCGTCACCCTGGACATCCCCGAAGGCGTCACCCTCATCGGCTCCGAAAAACTCGAAGACTACCCGGAACTCCCCACCCGCATCGCCGGCATCGAGATGACATGGCCCGCCGCCCTCATCAACGCCCGCGATCAGCACAACATCACCATCACCGGCAAAGGCACCATCGACGGCGACGGCCCCATCTGGTGGAAGTCCTACTGGGATCTCCGCGCCACCTACGAGCCCAAAGGCCTCCGCTGGGCCTCCGACTACGACGCCCGCCGCCCCCGCCTCATCCTCTTCCAAGACTCCTCTGACATCCATCTCGGCGGAGGCATCACCCTCAAGCGCTCCGGCTTCTGGACCGTCCAGGTCCTCTACTCGCACAACATCACCATTGACGGCGTCGTCATCCGCAACAACGAAGGCGGCAAAGGCCCCTCCACCGACGGCATCGACATCGACTCCTCCCACGACATCCTCGTCGCCCACGCCGACATCGACGTCAACGACGACGCCCTCTGCCTCAAAGCCGGCCGCGACTACGACGGCCTCCGCGTCAACCGCCCCACTGAAAACGTAGTCCTCCGCGATAGCATCATTCGTCACGGAGCAGCGGCAGTGACGATAGGCTCCGAGACCTCCGGCGGCTTCCGCAACATCGAGGCCTACAACATCACCGCGCTCTCCGGCGTCCCCTCCGGAGTCCTCTTCAAATCGGCCCACACCCGCGGAGGCACCGCAAAAGACATCCGCATCCACGACCTCACTCTGGAAGGCGTAGCCATCCCCATCCACATCACCATGAACTGGAACCCCTCCTACAGCTACGCCACCCTCCCACCCGATCTCAAAAACCCTCCGCCCTACTACATCACCCTAACCACACCCGTAACCCCACCCGAAAAGGGCCTCCCCCACTTCTCCGACGTCCACATCTGGAACATCAAAGCCACTGGCGCCAAAGAAGCCTTCAACGTCAGCGCCTACCCCGACGCCCCCTTGGTCGACTTCAAAATCGATCACCTCAACATCGAAGCCAAGACCGCAGGCACCATCGCCAACGCAAAAAACTGGTCCATGATCGACAACACGATCACCACCGCCGACGGCAGCAAAGTCACCTTCACCAGCGGCACCGGAGACGCCAACCCCAAAGACGTCCCCTACGGCGAACCCAAATAGCTATGCCGTTTTTATCTGTGTAATCCGGTCAGTCCGTGGTTGGCCTTAACATCGCTCTGCCCAGCCCCATGCGCAAAATCAATAAACGCATGCTGCGGATCGGTGTGCACCAGCGTCACATCCACCGTATCGCCCACATCCAGCCCATTCGCCCCGCGCACAATCTTCCCCTCCACCGGAGGATCGAACACCCGCACATACGTCCCCTTGTCATTCGCCCCAGTAATCACCCCATGGAACGTCTTCCCAACGCTTCCCGCCAGCCCTACCGCGGCAATCCGCTTCAGCATCGCCCGCTCGACCTTGCGCGCTGCGGACTCCCGGTCATTGCAGTGCGCCGCAATCGCCGCTAGTTCGTCATCCGAGTACGGCGCAGCCTCACCCTTCAGCCAGGCCTTCACCACCCGTTGCGTCACCAGGTCCGCAAACCGCCGATTCGGCGCCGTCGAGTGCGCATAGTCCTGCGCCGCCAGCCCAAAGTGCCCCGGCACATCCTCATCGTCGCCCTTGGCCAGCACATACTCCCCCGGCCCCATCAACTTAATAATCGCGAACGACAAATCCGGATAGTGGACCGCATCCGCCACCTTCTGCTTCTGCAAAAAAGCATTCAACGCCCCCGAATCAGGCTCCGCAGGCAACACTGTCCCATATCTTCCCACCAACTCCACAATCCGCGCCCAACGCTCCGGCGACTTCACCACCCTGCGAATACACGACCGCTTCGCCGCTCGCAGCGTCTTCGCCATCGTCTCATTCGCCGCGATCATCAGCTCCTCGATCAGGTCGCTCGCCCGGTTATGAAACGCCGTCCCAATCGACTGCACCTTCCCATCCACCACCACCGGATCAGCCTCGCTCCGACTGAACTCCAGCGCTCCTTGCCGCACCCGTTGCGCCCGCAGAGCCACCGCCGCCTCATCCTGCAGTCGCAACTGCTCCTGCAACTCGGCCGAAGCTGCTACCTTCGCATCCGCACCACCCGTCCCCTCCAGCCAAGGCCCCACCTTGCTATACGCCAACTGAGCCTTGTTCCGCACCATTGCCTTGTAGATACTCGTCCCCCCCACCACCCCCTCAGCACTCACCACAAACTCCAGCACATGCGCCGCGCGATCCTCGTTTTCATTCAACGAGGTCATATCGGTCGACAGCTCCGTCGGCAGCATCGAAAAATTCCGCACTGCCGTATACACGGTCTGCGTCTGCGACGCCGCATGCCCGTCAATCACCGTACCCTTCAACACCGAGGCCGACACATCCGCAATCCCCACCCTCACGCGAATGCCGCCATCCACGCGCTCCGCCACTTCAATCTGATCCAGGTCCCGCGAAGTATCGTTGTCGATCGAAGACCAAAGCAGCCCACGCAAATCCTGCGCATCTTTGTCGATCGTCGCATTCAGCGAAGCTCGAATCTGCGCGACCTGCGCATCAGTTCCATCAGGAAAATCAGGATCGAAACCCTCGCGAACCATCTCCGCAGAGGCCGCACCAACCAGGTCAAATGGAGTCGTAGACATGCAAGGGAAGCCTATCACGCAACGAAACTAGTTCGTGTGAACCCGCTCCAGCGCAGGAACAAACAACCCCGCCCATCGCGACACCTGTTCCGCATAAGCCCCCGTAATTCCATCACGAGCACCCTCCAACACCGCCATCTGCACCGCAAAATTCCCTACTGTCGAGCTCTCCGCCGCGCCACAAAACAGCTCCAGCTTGGTCGCCTCCTGCGTCAGCCGATTGAGAAACTTATTCTGGCTCGCACCACCTACTACAAACAGCCTTTTCAATTTCTTGCCGCTATGAAATGCAACTCTATCCAGCACCTTCGAATATCTTGACGCCAGGCTATGAAAGATCAAGCTCGCAAACACCGGGGCATTCTCCGGACTCTCATCCAACGCCTCCAGCCCCCGGCGCACACGCTGCGCATTAATCCGCTGAGGCATTCGACCCGCCAGCAACAAGTCCGGATCATCCACATCCAATATTCCATGCGGCTTCGCAATCTTCTCAGCCTCCGCTACCAGCTCCGGCACAGTCCAGGTTCGTCCCTCCGCCGCCCATGCTTCAATGCACTGCCGAACCAGCCACATCCCATTCACATTTTTGTGGAAGCAGATTTGTCCGCCGACCGCACCCAGATTCGTAAAGTTCTCCTCTGCGGCAGCCTCCCCATTCCTCGGCTGCTCCAGCACCGTCCCCACCAGCGACCAAGTCCCGGAGCTGATGTAAGCCCAGTCATTCCCCGTCGCCGGAATCCCCGCGATCGCCGAGGCCGTGTCATGACAAGCTGGCGCAATCAACACCGTGTCGCGCAGCGCTGGCAACTCGGCCAAAGGCCCGCTCAATCTTCCAACCTCAGTCCCCGGAGGCACGATCTTCGGCGCACTCGCCAGATCCAGATGCGCCGCGCTGAAGATCTCCCTGCACCACTGCCTCTGATAAAGTTCCACCAACTCGGTATGCGTCGCATTCGTATACTCCGCAACTCGCCCGCCGCCCCAGCGCGACAACACATACTCCGGCAGGTTCAGCCACTGCCGTCCCTCGGGAAGCCCCTGCAACTCATCCGCATAAAGCTGATACAGCGTATTGATCCGCATCAACTGAACTCCCGTCAACTCGCGCAACCGCTCCGGTCCAATCTTCCGATGTAACGCCCGTTCCGCCTTAATCGTCCGCTCATCCCGATAGCAATACGGATCACCCAGCGCCCGCCCATCACCATTCACCCACACATAATCCACCGCCCAGCCATCTACCGCAATCGACCGCACGCCCTCTGTCGCAATCTCTGCGCACAGCCGAACCCCATGGTCCAACCCCGCTTCGATCATCGCCAGGTCCCAGCGCAACCCTCCATCGACCTCTCGTGGAGCATTCGCGAACCGGTGCACCGGCACAATCTCGGCCTTCCCCTCCACCCACCGCAGCAAAGAGACCCGACAGCTCTCCGCCCCAAGATCCACAGCAATCAAAGCCCGTCGATCCGCCGGCACAAGCGACATATCGGGCTTCCGCCTCATCGCAGATACGCCTCGGTCAATCCGCCATCCACCGGGATCAGATGACCCGTCGTGCATCGCGACAGCGGCCCAGCCAAAAACATGATCGCCTGCGCACAGTCCTTAGGATCGATTGGCTGATGCGTCAACGTCCGCGTCGCATAGAACTTCGCCAGCTCATTGCGAAGCTCGTCGTCCGTCATCGTCTCCTCAAATGGCAGCTTGTACTTCTTCAGCGAAGCAATCACGCGATCCCGCGGAAACATCGTCGACCCCTTCACCACTGTAGCCGGCGAAATCCCATTCACCCGCACCTTAGGCGACATCGACACCGCCAGTTCGCGCACCAGATGGCTCAGCGCCGCCTTGCTCACGTCATAAGCCTCGCTCCCGCGCTTCGCCACAACAGCATTCGCCGAACTCGTCAGCACGACGCTCGCATCAATCCCCTGCTCAGCAAAGATCTGAGCAGCCTCATCTGCCAGCAGATAGTTGGCCGTAACGTTCACCTCCAGGGTCAATCCCCACTGCGCATCGCTGATCACGCCATCCGGTGAAGACGGAAACAGTGCGGCAGTATTGATCAAAATATCAATCCCGCCGAATTGCTTGATCGTAGCCTCCAATGCAGCCTTGATCGTCTTGCGGTCGCGAATATCAATCGCCGTCCAGCCAACCGCCTCTTTGCCGGCAATCGCCTTCACCTCTTCCGCAACCGCCTCGGCGCCCTTCACATCGCGGTCCGCCACCATCACATGCGCACCACGCTGCGCCGCAAGCAGCGCAACCTCCCGCCCAATCCCGCTGCCCCCGCCGACAACCAGCGCAATCTGCCGGCTCAACTCCTTCTCCGGAGGCTGCCTGCGAATCTTCGCCTCCTCCAGCTTCCAGTACTCAATCCGGAAGGCCTCGCTCGGCGGCAACGCCACATAGTTCGCGTGCGTCGTAAACTGATCCGCCGAAGCCGCCGGACCAGCCTGCGGAATCTCTTTACACTCAACTCCCGCGCCCAACGCCCCCGCACCCTGCATCACACCAATCGCATTGATGTAAAACTCCCCGGTGATCCGAGCCTCAGTCTTATTCTTGCCGAAAGCTGAACATCCCCACACCCGGCACCAGCACCACAGTAGGGCTCGCATCCCGCAACGCAGGCGAATCCTTCAGCGCATGCTTCTTGTAATACTCCGCGTACTCCGCACGATAAGTCTCCAGACCCGTCTCAATCAGCTCTTTCAACTCCGCAGGATCACCCTCCGGATTCCACTCGCAAAAACATCGGGCGAATCTTCGTCCGGATAAAGTGATCCGGGCAGCTCGTCCCAAGATGCGCCAGCTTCTCCGCCTGCGCCGAGTCAACAAACTCCAGCACCGCCTTCGAATCCGAAAAACTCCCAATCCACCGTTGCTTCCGCGACACCGCACCACGCAGGTACGGCATGATCGCCGCCGCAATCGCCATGCGATCCTCCCGCGCCTTCACCTTCCCGCCGCCAAATACCTTATATCCATCTGCCGCATGCCGCTCAATAAACTGCCCCAGCTGATCGATGATCGTAATCGTATTCAGATAGCTCTCACGCTGCGTGTTCCCCCACGTAAACAGCCCATGCCCACCAAGCACCACGCCATCGCACCCCGGAGTCTCGGCGACGATCTTCTTCAGCATCATCCCCAGCTCAAACCCCGGCCGCTGCCACGGCAGCCACGCCAGCTTATGTCCAAACTCCTTGTTGAACTCCTCCATCTTGATCTTCCCGTTCGCCGAGGCCGCCAGCGCGATCCCCCAGTCCGGATGCAGATGGTCCACATGCGGAAACGGCAGAAACCCATGCAGCGGCGTATCGATCGAAGCCGCCACCGGATTATTCCCAAACGTGCACAGCGGATACATCTCCACCATCTCGTCTTCGAGATCCACCCCGCGATACACCTTCTCCAGCGCCAGCAGCTTATCCAGATAGAGCGTCGCGAACCCAGCCCGCTTGATGCTGCCCAGGTCGCCCCCGCTTCCCTTCACCCAGAGAATCTTCTTCGTCTGCCCATCCAGCGGGTCAACCTGCTCCAGCTTAGAACTCGTATTCCCACCACCGAAATTCGTAATCCGCAGATCCGAACCCAGCAGATTCGACCGGTACCTTAGCAACTCCGGCTCATCCAGCTTCGCAGCTACCGCATCATCCCAACGATCCTCAAGAAACCGAAGACCTTTCTGTGCACTCATTGTGTCTACCCCTGTCGTGTCGTCCAAATCTGGCCCCGACCATCATTCCACAGGCAACACCAATACGGCAACTATTTCCAATGAGAAAATTCGACCCGCAATCAACCGCAGCAGCGACTCCCGCGTCACCATCCTGTGAGCCACATAGTTATACGGCGGCACAGTTTGCCCCTTCAACAGCGAAAGCCCCAGATGGATCAAGCTCGGCCCATACGAACTCGTCTCATGCGACACCGACCCAATCAGCGGCGACTTGTCCCGCCGCATCTCCTGGATCGCCTCCGCGATGCAGTCCTGACCCACGATCGCCACATGCCTCTCCCGCTTCTGCTCCCGAACCGCATCCACCGCGCCCAGCCCGCTCGAATCCGTCGCCGCCGCAATCAAAATATGCCGGTCCTTCGGATGCCGCTGCAGAAAATCCGAAATGAGCTTCTTGCTCCGATCCCTCATTCCGCGACCATCAATCCGTACGAACGCCTCCACCGGTAACTCCGGAAACGCCGCCCTCACCCCCTCAAATGCACCCGTGATCCTGCTCTGCACCAATTGCCCCGCCTCCGGCAGATCGAGCCCGATCACCCACTCGATATCTCCACCCCAGTTCACCGTAGCATGCGCCGCCAGAGCCTCTCCCGCCTCGATGCCCACGCGATAGTTATCCACCCCAAAATAAGTCGCATGAGGATGCGGAATGTCGATCGCGATCAGCGGAATTCCCGCCCCCGCAATCTTGTCCCCAATCATCGGAGCCACCTCCTGCTCCACCTGGAACTCGATCACCAGGTCCACTTTGCTCCGCACAAACTCCTCGGCGTTCTTCAGCGCCGTTGCCGCGTCATAATGGTTATCCAGAATCAGCAGGTCCACCCCGACCGACGCAGCCGCATCCTTCAGGCTCTCCGTCACCTCCACAGAAAACGGCATATCCGCGCTCTGCCCGCCAAACCCGAACCGCAGCTTCTTCGGCCGAGTCACTTGCCGGTACAGCCCATCCGGCGACTGCGACAGATACCCGCGGTGCACAAACGTCTTCAGCACCCGGTACACCGTTGTCTTCGATATCCGTGTCTGCCGGTGGATCGCCTCCAGCGTCAACGGCTGGTTCTCCGCCTGCAGCAACTCAAGAATATCCAGCGCCTTCGACAGCACCGGAATCAGGTAAAGTCTCTTCGTCGTCTTCCGAACCGCCATAGTCTCCCGTCGAGGAGCCCTCACTCAACCGCTCCCATTATGAGGCAAATCCCCCATGTTTCGTTAATGAAATGCACATCCAGTAGAGAATTGTCATTCCCCATTGCAGCGACCCAATCTGCGGTTGATCTACTGAACATCGCCGCTAGCAATGGTCTCCGCAAGCGACACTGCACATCACCCTTACGCATAACTCGAAACACTCCGCGCGTTCTTGCTCCCGCGCTCCTTCGAAATCCGCTCCACATACCCACTCTCCGCCAAAGCCTTCAAGGGCTCAGCTGGCAGCCCCCGTGCCACCCTCCACTCCCGCACCACCGGTCGCACATCCTGCCAGAACGCCCCGCGGAAACACTCCTCCGCCTCAACCAGCCGGCACTCCTGCTGTAGCTCCGCCAACCGTTCCTGATCGATAAGCGCAGCCTTCGCATAAATCTCCTGGGCCGTCTGCACCGTCTGTACCATCGCTTCCATCTTGCCCTTCAGGTTGTGGCTCTGGTCGATCATGAACGCCACTCCCGAACGATCACCCTCCGGCACACTCAAAATCTCATGAAATATCCGGAACACCTGGTACGGATCAATCGAGCCCAGCGTCAGATCGTCATCCGCATACTTGCGATCGTTGAAGTGGAATCCACCCAGCTCCCCAAGCCGCAGCAACCAGGCCACAATCTGCTCAATATTCGTTCCTTGATAATGATGACCCGTATCCACCAGCACCTTAGCCTTCGGCCCCGCACGCCGCGCAAGCTCCAGCGCCATCCCCCAGTCCGCAATGTCCGTGTGATAAAAAGCCGGCTCAAACGGCTTGTACTCCACCAGCATCCGCTGCCCATCGCCCAGCGCCGCATGGGTCGCGGACAATACCTCTTCCATATATCCAATCCGTTTGCGAATGCTCTGCGTTCCCGGATAGTTCGACCCATCTGCAATCCACAGCGACACATCCTTCGATCCCAGCTCGCGCCCGATCTCTACCGAGTCCAGCAGATGCGCCAGCGCATTTCCCCGAACCTCCGCGCTCGGGTTAGCAATCGACCCGTACTTATACTCCGCATCCTGGAACAGGTTCGGGTTGATCGACCCCGCCTTCACTCCATACTTCTTCTCCAGCCCCTGGATCGCCGGAACATCTGCCTTTCCGCTCGGCAGATCCCACAGAACATGCAGCGCCACCGTAGGACTCGCCCCCGTCAGCGCATTCACCTGCCCGGCATCGGAAAACTTCTCCTCAATCGTCGTCGCCGCCCCCGCCTGCACAAACTTTCCAAACCGCGTACCCGTGTTGGCAAACCCCCAGGACGGAATCTCGATCCGAAAGCCATCCAGAGCGCGCCAGATCTTCTGCGCCTCACGCTCCGCCGCACCTCTGCCGTTGGTCGCCATCGCGTTCCATCCCTTCATTGGATCAATTTCTACAAGACAGAAATATACTCTCTATTGAAACATTCAGCAGAATGTACCTTTCCGGCGCGATTGTCAAAGGTATTTTTCCCACCCTTACTCAGCCAGAATCACATCCAGAAACCGCGGCCCATGCACTCCCTTAATCCGCGTCATCTCAATATCCGCCGTCGCCGAGGGCCCGGAGACAAACGTAGTCGCCAACTCACGCGAAGCCTCAAGCCGGTCCAAACGCCTCCGGCACCGTCTCGACAATGTCCTTCACCCGCACCACGCACAGATGGTAGTCCGGAACCAGCGTGACCACCCGCCTTCCCTGCCCCGCCGTGTTCTGCAACACCACCGTCCCCGTCTCAGCAATCGCCAGCGTAGCGCCGGTCATCACCCCGTCCACCCCATCCAACTCGGCCGCCGTCAATCCATCATCAAGAACAAACTCAAACCCATCCGGCAGCCACGTCGCCTCCAGACCACCCGGGACCACCACACGCCGCACCCCGCGTTCGCCCATCATCTTCGCCACAGCCGCCGCCACCTCAGCCTCATCAACCCGCATCACCTGCGCGTCATAATCCCGCAGGCGGTCCTCCAGAAGCTCCAGCACCCCTTCGGCCGGCCGCGTACCCTTCCGCCGATAGCTCCGCTCAATCCCATCCCACCCAGCCCGCGCAGCCTCCGCATTCGAAGCACCGCCCTTCGCCGCCCGAATCCTTCGCAGAATCTCCGCCCGAGCCGAATTTGTAACCATATCAGTTGCCATTCTTCCCTCGCTTCTCCCACCAGTCGCGAAACGTCTCCTTCGGCATCTCCTGCAGATCCCGCACCTGCGTCCAGCCGCCCAGCATCCCCGGCAGCCATCCAATCCACCCATCCTTCCCCGCCAGCGGCGACTCCGCCACCCTCCCCAGACGCTGCGCCGCGCGAAACCTCCGCTCACTCCGAAAAATCGCCGCCATCGCCTTCATCGCCGTCGCCTCAACGTCAAAAAATCCAGCGACCCCAGCCGTATTCTGCTTCACCACCTTGTTCCGCAGATGAATCAGCACCTCCGGAATATTGATCTTCACCGGACAAACCTCATAGCAAGCCCCGCACAGCGACGAAGCATAAGGCAGCGACTGTGCATAATGCATCTCCTGCAACTGCGGAGTCAGAATCGCCCCAATCGGCCCCGCATACACACTCCCATACGCATGTCCGCCCGTCTGCCGGTACACCGGACAAGCATTCTGGCAAGCCGCACACCGAATACAGTTCAGCGTCTGCCGCGCCTCTTCATCCGCCAGAATCTCCGTCCGCGCATTGTCCATCAGCACGACATGAAACACTCGCGGCCCATCCGTCGAATCGACACCCGTCCAAATCGAGTTATAAGGATTCATCCGCTCCCCGGTCGCCGACCGCGGCAACAACTGCAGCAGCACCTCCAGGTCCTGATACCGTGGCACCACCTTATCGATCCCCGCCACCGTAATCAGCGTCTCCGGCAGCGTCAGACACATCCTCCCATTGCCCTCGCTCTCAACAATGCAAACCCCGCCCGTCTCCGCAATCAGAAAATTCGCGCCGCTCACTCCCGTCTTCACCCGCAGAAACTTCTCCCGCAAAAACATCCGCGCCGCATCCGCCAAATCCTCCGGCCGATCTCCCAACTCCGGCAGATTCATCTTCCGCTGAAAGATCTCCCGAATCTCCTGCCGGTTCTTATGCAGCGCCGGAACGACAATATGCGAAGGCCGATCCTCGCCAAGCTGAATAATCAACTCCGCCAAATCGGTCTCAACTGCATGAACTCCCGCAGCCTCAAGCGCCCGGTTCAGCTGAATCTCCTCCGTCGTCATCGACTTGATCTTGATGACCTCATCCGAACCACTGGCCTTCGCAAGCTCGACCACAATCCGCCGAGCCTCCTCGGCATCTCGAGCCCAATGCACCACCCCACCAGCCCGCGTGCAGTTCCTCTCAAACTCCTCCAGATAAAAATCCAGATTCTCCATCGTGTGCTGACGAATCTGCCGCCCCGCCTCGCGCAGATCCTGCCAGTCGGGCATCTCACCCACCACACGCGCCCGCTTCGCCTGAATCACATCCGTCGCATGACGAACATTCTTCCGCATCTGCGCATCGCCCATCGCAGTCTTCGCAGCCATCGGAAACAACGGCGCGGTCTTCGGATCCAACACAGCTCCGCTCACCGACGCCCCCCTTCAACCACGAATCCGGTGGCCCATCCTTTGCGTATTTTGCAAAGGGTGCGGCTATCGAGTCGAAGCTCGACCTGTATCTCGCCATTGTTGTCGTTGCACCTGTTCTACACTCGCGCATCACTCTAACCTCTTCCCCAGCCAGAATCTCCGCCAGATGCACCGTCTTCACTCCCGTCTTCTGCCGGTGCAGCGCCCCCTGAATATGCATCAGGCAAGAGTTATCGCAAGCCGTACAAGCCTCCGCCCCCGTAGCCAGAACCGCGGCCATCTTATCCGCAAGCATCGCTCCCGAAACATCCGGATTCTTCACCGCAAACGTCCCACCAAACCCGCAGCACTGCTCCAACCCCTGCAATCTCCACCAGTTCAATCCCCTTCACCGCCTTCAGCAACCGAACAGGCCCATCCCCAAGCCCCAGATTCCTCAGTCCATGACAACTCGCATGATAAGTAACCCGATGCGGATAGTAAGCCCCCACATCCTCCACCCCCAACCGCTTCGTCAAAAACTCCGAAAACTCAAACACCTTCGGCAGCAGCGCATCCACCGCCTCAATCAACTTCGCATCGCCAATCTCGCGAGCCATCTTCGGATAATGATCCCGCATCATCGCCACACACGAGGACGAAGGCACCACCACCGCCTCCGCATCCTTGAACTGCGCCACAAACCGCTCCAGCAGAGGCATCGCCTCCTTCTGATACCCGGTGTTGTAATGCATCTGCCCGCAGCAAGTCTGCCCCGCCGGAAACTCAACCGTATGCCCCAGCCGCTCCAGCACCCGGACCACAGCTTTGCCCGTCTCAGGAAACAGCGTGTCGTTATAGCAGGTAATAAACAGCGAGACTCGCAGACCAACCTCCGCACAAAGAAAACATTGCAGAATCGAATTCAATAGAGAGTATATTTCCCCAACGCAATCGCGTCAGGTACGATTAGTACGGCGATAGAAATCATTATCCTTCAACCGAACGAGGACTCGTGGGACCAAACCCTTTTCTTGGCGTCATCTTCCACTGGATTGGAGGCTTTGCCTCCGCCACCAACTTCATCCCCTTCCGCGGCATCAAGCGCTGGTCATGGGAGATCTACTGGCTCATCCAGGGCTTCGCCGCGTGGATCGTAGCGCCCATCGTCCTCGCACATATCTTCGTGCCGCACGTCATCGTCCATCCTCCACACCGCCTACGCGCAGGACCCCAGCAGCATCTACTACCCCCTCCTCTGGGGCATCCTCTGGGGAGCCGGCGGCCTCACCTTCGGCCTCGCCATCCGCTATCTCGGCATCGCCCTCGGATACGCCATCGCCCTCGGCCTCTGCGCCGCCTTCGGCACCATCGTTCCGCCCATCTTCCACGGACAATTCCTCACCATCCTCCACCAGACCTCCGGCCAGATCATCCTCCTCGGAGTCCTCGTCTGCATCGCTGGCGTAGCCGTCAACGGAGCCGCCGGCGTCTCCAAGGAACACGAAGTCACCCCCGAAGAAAAAGCCGAAGCAGGCGAAACCGACTACAACTTCGGCAAGGGCCTCGCAGTCGCCATCTTCGCCGGCATCATGAGCAGCTTCTTCGCCTTTGGTCTCGACGCAGGCAAACCCATAGGTGCCCTCGCCAAAACTCAGCTCCTCGCCAACAATCGCCTCGACCTCTGGCAGAATCTCCCCGTCCTCATCGTCGTTCTCTGGGGAGGATTCCTCACCAACTTCATCTGGTCCGCCATCCTCATCTTCAAGAACCAGCTCCGTAAAGCAATTCGCAGGCGAACCCGGCCTCAACCCCATGCGCGCCACCCACGCCACCGGCCACACACTCGTCGACTTCGACCCGCTCGACCCCTCCACTTACGACCGCATCGCGCCCAAAGACCCTCGTCGCCAACTACTTCTTCGCAGCACTCGCCGGCGTCGTCTGGTACTTCCAGTTCTTCTTCTACTCCATGGGTCAGACCAAGATGGGCAAGTACGACTTCTCCTCCTGGACCCTCCACATGGCCTCAATCATCATCTTCGCCACCCTCTGGGGCCTCTTCCTCCACGAGTGGCGAGGCACCAGCCGCCGCACAAAAATACTCGTCGCCACTGGCCTCTTCCTTCTCGTCGGATCCACCGTCGTCGTAGGCTACGGCAACTACCTCAAAGCCACAGAAACAACCGTCCACCATCCACATCAGCGCAATAACTTCCCGATTTGAGAAGTCAGCTGCAGACAGCTGTCGCTTTGAAGAGGAGTCTTGAAAAAGCACGCTTGGCTTACAGGCTTCGCTGCCCTGAGTCGTGAATCGATGGGTGCATGTAGCACTTCACGCGCATTGACGGAATCTATCCGCGCAAAGATACATTCCTGTTTCTGCGACGCTGATCCACTCATGAACCCCTCGATCAAAACACTGCTCCATTCCCATTTTGGGCTCGCGTCCAACACAAAATCTGAAAATACTCCTAAAGAAATTCCCTCCCAAACTTAAACTTGGCTCACTGAGCAATTGATTCTGAGGTGACCATGTTTTCGAACGGAATGACCTGCCCCGACTGCAACACCGACTCCCTCTACCTCTCTCACCGCCGCGGCAGCGACTGGTTCATCTTCCACATCTTCCGTCGCCGCCCCGTTCGCTGCTCCTGCTGCTACCAGCGCTTTTACGCTCTCGTCAAGGTCTAAAAACCGCCTTCGAGGGCGCGGCGTCATCTAAAATAGAAGAGACATGATTCCCACCCTAGAATGGCTCCCTGAAGGCGTAAACTTCCTCGACCAAACCAAGCTCCCTCTCGAAGAGACCTACGTCCTCGCGACCGACTACAAGCAAGTCGCCACAGTCATCCGCGACATGATCGTCCGCGGCGCTCCCGCCATCGGAGTCTCCGCCGCCATGGGCATGGCCATCGGCATCGACCGCAGCACCGCAAAGACCATCCCCGCCCTAACCGCAGAAGTCGCCGTCATCGCAAAGACTCTCGCCGAAACCCGCCCCACCGCCGTCAACCTCTTCTGGGGCATCGACGAGATCCGCAACCTCTACAACTCCCTCGCCGCCAAAAACACCCCCATCCCTCAGATCAAGTCCGCCGTAGTAGCCCGCGCCCGCCAGATGTACGACGAAGACATCGCCGCCTGCAAACAAATGGGAGCCCACGGCGCCGCACTCCTTCCCCAGGAAGGCACCGTCCTCACCCACTGCAACGCTGGCGCTCTCGCCACCTGTGGCTACGGCACCGCCCTCGGCGTCATTCGCGCCGCAATCGAACACGGCCACAAAATCGACGTCCTCGCCGACGAGACCCGTCCCTTCCTGCAAGGCGCCCGCCTCACCGCATGGGAGCTCATGAAGGACAACATCCCCACCACCGTCCTCTGCGACAACATGGCCGCCCATCTCATGTCCAAGGGCCGCATCCAGGCCGTCATCGTCGGCGCCGACCGCATCGCCGCCAACGGAGACGTCGCCAACAAGATCGGCACCTACGGCGTTGCCATCCTCGCCAAAGAGCACAACATCCCCTTCTACGTAGCTGCCCCCTGGTCCACTCTCGACCTCCAAACCGCAACAGGCGAAGGCATCCCCATCGAACAGCGCGACGCTCGCGAAGTCACCCACGCCAACGGCAAGCAGATGACCCCCAATGGCGTCGGCATCGAAAACCCCGCCTTCGACGTCACCCCGGCCAGATACATCACCGCCATCATCACAGAACGCGGTGTCATCAGCGCCCCCTATCGGGAGTCAATCAGCAAGATGGCCGCACAAGTCATCTCCCGAACCCGAGCTCGCCACCACCTGAGCGTCGGTCTCCCGAAACAAGCTCGCGCTGCAAAAATAACAAGACATTCCGCACCTCTTGTGTTCGACTGTTCTCGTTCACCGGAGACGCCATGCTGCGCTTCGTTCAAGCACCTCCCAGGCCTCGCCCTAACTCTCATTTCCCTGACTTCATTGCTCGCCGCGCAAAACCAGCCGCCAGCGCAAACGCCCGTCGAAGCACTCCATCGCAACAACCGTCCAACTCCGGCGTCACTCTCCACGCCGCGAACCCAGCTCGTCATCGTCGATGTCGTCGTCACCGACAAAGAGCACAAACCGGTTCACGGCCTCCAAGCAATCCGACTTCACCCTCACCGAAGAAAACGTTCCCCAGCTCGTCAAGCACTTTGAAGAGCACACAGCGCTCACTGCCGCCGACGCCACCAAATTCCCCGCCATGCCAACCATGCCGCCGGGCAGTCTTCACCAACTTCACCCCGGAGCCCGTCAACGGCGCGCGTCAACGTCCTGCTGCTCGATGCCTTGAACACCCCGCTCAAGGACCAGATGTTCGTCCACCAGCAACTTCTCAGCCTTTCTCAACGCCGTGCCCCCGGGAACAGAATCGCAATCTTCGGCCTCACCACAAAACTCATCATGCTGCAGGGATTCACCAGCGATCCCGCCGATGCTCAAGGCCGTAATGCATCCTCGAAAAAAGGCACAGCCTCCGCTCTGCTCGACGACCCAACCGGCGGAGGTGGCATCCAGAACAGTGTGGCCGATGACATGAGAAGACGCGGGAGTCCGGACGCCGACCGCTGTCGCCAATCTCCAGCCAATTCGACGCCAGACGCAGTCCTTCCAGCTCCAACTCCGCGCCAAGCTACACGCTCGACGCCATGAACCAGCTCGGCCGTTACCTCGCCGGCATTCCCGGCCGCAAGAATCTCATCTGGTTCTCCGGCTCCTTTCCCATCACCATCCTCCCCGACGCCGCTGACACTTCCCCGAACCCATTCGCCGGCGTCGCCAGACTCCGAAGAAGAGTTTCGCGACACCATCAATCTGCTCGCCCGCAGCCAGGTCGCCGTCTATCCCATCGACGCCCGCGGCTCTATCGACTCGCACGGTCTTCAGCGCCGCCAACCACGGCGCAAATACACCGGCAATCCGCACGCCTGCGCCAAGACCTCGCAGAAGTTCTCCTCCGACAAGCCTCCGACGAACACTCCACCATGCTGGAGATGGCAGACGCGACCGGAGGCCGCGCCTTCATGAACACCAACGGCCTCGCCCAGGCCGTCGCCACTGCAATCAGCGAGGGTTCGAACTTCTACACCCTCACCTACTCCCCGTCCGACCCGTCCGCGAACGGCAAATTCCGCAAGATCAAGTCCAGCTCGGCCCAGAAGGGCCTACAATCTCGCCTACCGGCGCGGCTACTACGCCGACGATCCCGAAAAGAACCCTCCGTCTCAAGAAGGCAAACCCCCGAAGGCCGCTGGCATCACCGACTCCGCCGTGAACGGCGAACCAACCGCGTTCCACACCCTGCGCGCTGCCATGCTCGCGCGGCGGCACCGACCCCAACCCAGATACTCCTCAAGGTCTCCGTCCGCCCCGTCGGCCCACCCGACAGACCGAAGACAACCATCGCCCCGCGCAACGTTCTCCGAGGCAAGGGCCAAGGGCCCTTCCGTCGCTACAGCGTCGACTACGCCGCAGCCCCTCCGACATCCGCATTTCTCCGCGGCTCCGACGGCAAGAATTCGCGCCGGCTTCGAATTCGCCACCTATCGTCTTCAACCCGGACGGAGACCTCCTCAACATCGCAGAGGACAAGACCCATCCAACATCGATACCGCAGCGCTCGACGACATCAAAAAGGCCGTCGCCAACGGCATTCACTGCCATCAGGAGATCAGCGTCCCCGTCAAAGGGCGACCTACTATCCTCCGCATCGGTCGTCCACGACATCACCGCGCGACCGCTTCGGAGCAGTAGAAGTCGCCACATCCTCCGTAAAAAATCTCCGCCCGCTCCGACTCCTGCACCGCCCCACCTGCATCTCCCAGCCGTCAACGCCTGCACCCGCCGCCACTGCACCCAAAGTCAGAAGCATGAATCGATCCTGAGCTTCCGTAGTCGTTGACCGGATTACTTCATCGGCTCGCGTGCTCCCCCGACCCCTCAATCCGCGCAAGCGATCCCTCCTTACGCGGCTGTCTCCTCGTCCTGCTAAGCCTTGGCGCTGCGATCCTGATCTCTGGCTTCCCTCGCAACCGACCCCACCCTGTTCCTCGTTCTCCCCGCGCTCGCCGCTATCGCCGGCACCGCCGACACCGTCCGCTGCATGCAACCGCTGGAGCCTCTACCACGGCGGAGTCCTCCTCCTCATCTACATGGACCTCATGGCCCTCTGCATGATCCTCTTCCTCCTCCTCTATCCCTACGCCCAATGGATGGTTTCCTCGCAATAACGCAATAACCATCGACATCCGCGACGAACGCACTAAAATCGCATCATCCTCCGGAGACAAAAACGACAACCATGCGCCGCTCCCTTCTCACAGCACTCCTGCTCTCTTTGCCCCTCGCCGCCCCAGCCCAGTCCTCCCAAAAACCCGACGCGGCCACCGCAGCCTGGTGGGCCCAGACCATAGCGCTCTCCAACGACAAAATGGAAGGCCGCGACACCGGCACCGAAGCCTACGAACGCGCCGCAAAATACGTCGCCGACCAGTTCCAATCCGCAGGCCTCAAACCCGCCGGCGACAACGGAACCTTCTTCCAGCGCGTCCCCATGCACCAGATCGACCTGGACAAAGACAAATCCTCCGTCGAAATCCTCACCGCCGACGGCAAGGTCACAGCCACCCTCCACTTCACCACCGAAGTCACCACGGTCCCACGCGAGCAGCCGTCGCTGATCGAAGCCCCGCTCATTTTTATCGGCTACGGCATGCCTTCCGCGGACCTCGATCTCAAAGGAAAGATCGCTATCTTCTTCGGCAACACCCCGGCGGCTATCCCGCGCTGCCGAATACAACACCTTCACTGCTCGCCGCCTTCGCGCCCTCACTCAGGCCGGAGTCGCCGCCATCCTCTCCATCGACAACCCCACCGGCACCGAGCCCTTCCATTGGCCCGCAGCCTACTCCCGCAGCGTCAGCATCACCGGAACAACCCCAGCCACGGCCAGCGGCCCCATCGTCATCCGCGTCAGCTCCGCATCGCTCGACGCCCTCTTCGCCGCATCCGGCCACAAACCATCCGACATCGTCACCGCCGGAAGCAAAGGCGAGCCCCTCCCAACCTTCCCGCTCAACCTCTCCGCCCGCATCCGCCTCTCCTCCACCAGCAAAGACATCTCCTCCCCCAACATCCTCGCCATCCTTCCCGGATCCGATCCAAAGCTAGCCCCCGAGTACGTCGCTCTCTCCGCCCACCTCGACGGCTACGGCTACGGAACCCCCGTCCTCGGCGACAACCTCTACAACGGCACCCTCGACGACGCAGCCTACGTCGCCCTCCTCACCGAACTAGCCAAAAACCTCCAAAATCACGCGCCCGCCCGCTCCCTCCTCTTCTGCATCTTCACCGGCGAAGAAAAAGGCCTCCTCGGCTCGGCATACTTCACCCAACACCTCACCGTCCCCAAAGAAAGCATCGTCGCCGACCTCAATCTCGACCAGCTCCGTCCCATCTTCCCCCTCAACATCCTCACGATGGAAGGCCTCACCGACTCCACCCTCGGCGAAACCGTCCGCACCGTCGCCGCTCGAGTACAAGATCGAAATCCGCCCCGACCTCGAACCCGAGCGCAGGCTCTTCAGCCGGGCCGACAACTACAACTTCGTCCGCATCGGCGTCCCCATCGCGTCCTTCATCTTCGGCTACGACAAAGGCTCACCCGAAGAGGTCACCTACCGCGACTGGTACGCCCGCCGCTATCACAAGCCCCAGGACGACATCAAAACTCCCATCGACTGGGCCGCCGCCGCAAAGTTCAACGCCTTCTACAAATCCCTCGCCCTCGCCATCGCCAACGCACCCGCACGCCCTCAGTGGCTGTCCGTCCAGCCCCTATGCGCCGCATCAAAGTCACCGCGCAATAGCGCACGCCATCCGCGATATACTCGCCGCACCGGAACGGGCACCGCTCACCACGTTCCCTGTAAGTCAAAAAATTCAAGGAGACACTCATGCTCAAGGGATTCCGCGACTTCATTCTGCGTGGCAACGTCATGGACCTCGCCGTCGCCGTCATCATCGGCGCCGCCTTCACCGCCATCGTCACCGCGCTCACAGAAAAGATCATCAATCCTCTCCTTGGCGCCGTCATCGGCAAACCCAACTTCGGCTACCTCGTCGGCCACATCAACGGAGGCGAGATCCGCTACGGTGACTTCCTCACCGCCATCGTCAACTTCCTCCTCATCGCTGCTGTCGTCTATTTTTTCCTCGTCCTGCCATCGCAGTATCTGCTCAAGAAATACGCATCCCGCTCCCGCCGCTACCAAGCCCTGCCCCCAATGCCTCAGCGACATCCCCGTAGCCGCCACCCGCTGCAAGTTCTGCACCCAGCCCGTCTGATCCGTCGCTCATCCCCGCTCGGCTGCCTTTTGCGCCGCCGTTGCCTACCCCGTCTTCGTTCGCCGAAGGAACCTGCGTTGGCTTTTGGTCTTCTGTACCCCGTCAACCAAAAAAGTGTCATCCTGAGCGAAGCGATTCGCGTTCTTTGCGAATTGCGCAGTCGAAGGACCTGCATTTGCCTTTGCTTGTCCTTGCTGACTCATCAATAGTGTCAGCAACAAACCGCAACCGGAGGGCAAACTCATAAAGAACAATCTGCGATACGCTGAAAGCACTAGTTTTTAGTCCGAGGCTTTGATTTGACTCGATTCCAATCCGTCTCCTGCCTTCTCTCCATCGCTCTCATAGCCTCGGCACAATCCCCCACCCCGCAGGTCTTCGGCTACCGCGACTTCACCCAGCAAGCCAAATGGGACGAAGCCTTCATGGCCGTCCCCGACCCCGTCCTAGCCGGCGAGCACCTCAAAACCCTCACCTCCGCCCCCCACTGGGCCAGCTCCCCCGAGGACTACGCCACCGCCCAATACGTCGCCGAAAAATTCAAAGCCGCAGGCCTCCAAACCGAGATCGTCCCCTACAAAGTCCTCCTCAACAAGCCCATCAAAATCTTGGTCGAGGCCTTCGACTCCACTGGCGCCAAACTCATGTCCGGCCCCACTCCCGAGCATGTCGACCCCACCAAATACGGCGGCGACCCCTTCCAGGACGACCCGCGCATTCTCCCCGCCTTCAACGGCTCCTCCCCCTCCGGCGACGTCACCGCCGAAGTCGTCTACGCCAACTACGGCACCCTCGCCGACTTCCAGCAGCTCGCCAAACTCGGCATCAGCGTCAAAGGCAAGATCGTCATCGTCCGCTACGGCGAAAACTTCCGCGGCATCAAAACCTACATCGCCCAGCAATACGGAGCCGCCGGCGTCCTCATCTACTCCGACCCCGCCGACGACGGCTACTTCCGCGGCGACGTCTACCCCAAGGGCCCCTGGCGCCCCGACACCGCCGTCCAGCGCGGCTCCATCCAGTTTCTCCCCATCTATCCCGGCGACCCCACCACTCCCGGCATCGCCGCCACTCCCGACCTTCCTTCCTCCAAACGCATCCCCGCCGACAAGCTTCAGGCCAACCAGCCCAGCATCCCCACCAACCCGCTCTCCTACAAAGACGCAGCCCCCATCCTCAAAGCCCTCGGCGGCGACGAATCCCCCCGCGAATGGCAAGGCGCACTCCCCTTCACCTACCACCTCGGCGAGTCTCCGCGAAAAACACGCCCGCCCCCCGCGTCACCGTCCACATGCATCTCGAGCAGGACATCGCCCTCCGCACCATCTGGGACGTCATCGGCACCATCCCCGGCACCAGCCCCACCCAAAAAGACGACTGGGTCGTAGCCGGCAACCATCGCGACGCCTGGGTCTACGGCGCCGTCGATCCCAACTCCGGCACCGCCGCCATGCTCGAAACCGTCCACGGCCTCGGCGAACTCCTCAAGCAGGGCTGGCATCCCCAGCGCACCATCGTCATCGGCAGTTGGGACGCCGAAGAGGAAGGCCTCATGGGCTCAACCGAGTGGGCCGAGCAGCACGAAAAAATCCTCGCCCACGCCGTCGCCTACTTCAACACCGACGTCGGCGTCTCCGGCCCCAACTTCAACGCCTCCGCCGTCCCCTCGCTCAAGCAGTTCGTCCGCGAGGTCACCAAAGAAGTCCCCAGCCCCAAAGGCGGCACCGTCTACGATCAGTGGAAGGCCGAACAAGCCGCCAGTGCCAACCACCGCCGCCAGCGCCCCACCAACACGCCGACACAGAAGTCCGTATCGGCAACCCTCGGCTCCGGCTCCGACTACACCCCCTTCATCCAGCACCTCGGCGTCCCCTCCACCGACATCGGCTCCGACGGCCCCTACGGCGTCTACCACTCCACCTTCGACGACTACACCTGGTTCACGAAATTCGCCGACCCCACCTTCGTCTACGAGCAGCAGCAGGCCCGCGTCTTCGGCCTCGAAATCCTCCACATGGCCGACACAGACGTCCTCCCCTACGACTACCAGCTCTACGGCAAAGAGATCGTCGGCTACCTCGAATCCGCCCAGAAGCGCGCCACCGAACAAAAACTCACCCTCGATTTCGCCCCAACCCTCGCAGCCGCCCAACGCTTCGCCGCCGCCGGCACCGCCATCCGCGCCACCGAGACCAACCCACCACCCGACCCCACCGCTCTTAACCATGCCCTCCGCGCCGCCGAAGAAGCCCTCCTCAACCCCGCAGGCCTCCCGCGCCGCACTTGGTACCGCCACACCATCTACGCCCCCGGCGAGTTCACCGGCTACGCCGCCGTAGTCATCCCCGGCGTCAACGAAGCAATCGAAGCCGCCGACGCCCCCCGCGCTCAATCCCAGCTAGCCGCGCTCACCGAAGCCCTCAACCGCTCCGCTGCCATCCTCGAAGCCGCCCAAAAATAACCACCCGAAAAGAGTGCCAAAGGCGTGCCCGCATACCAGATGGGGCGAAGCACCATGTACGCAACCCCAACGAAACCAAGGGCTGAGAGCCCAACCCATCATCCCGCGCCTCGACCACCAACCCGCTTTCCCACAAGAACATACAGAAAATACCAAACCTACAACTTTGGTCGCAGTCCATCGCCCCTAAGTGGGATGTCTCCTTTTCGTTACCTGCCGCAAGATTACTCAAAGACGGCCAGAGCCGCCCAAAAGGAGAGCTCCCCCAATGGTTCACGATCTTGTTCTTGCATTGGTATTTCTCGCTATGATCATCGCCCCTGCAATCCTCGCCATGCGCTCTGAAAAGGAAGAAGACAACATCCTCTAAGTTCGATCTTTGCGGGACAGGACCTCCTCCCCACCCTCGTCCCGCAAACCCAGACTCGTAGCCTCCACTCCGAGTCAGCAGAACCAAGCCTCTGCTGGGAAAGCCAAATGCCGCACCCGTCCACGGATGCGGCATCTGTCTTTAATAACTGCCGAAAGGTCACCTCAAAGAGGTTGAGCAAGTCAGTTCTGAAGGGAGCAGCGAGCGCGACCCGCATTTTCTTCCGGACTTTACAGAGGATCTATCCCCGAAGCGCCATCTGCTCCGTAACAATCTGCGTCAGGTCCGGCTTCACCAGCCCATGTTCCCGTGCATTGAACTCATCCACCTTACTCGACCAGTTCATGCTGCAGAACTTCGGCCCGCACATCGAACAGAACGCCGCTTCCTTGTAGTAATCATCCGGCAGCGTCTCATCATGCATCCCCCGAGCCGTATCCGGATCAAGCGACAACGCAAACTGCTTATCCCAATCAAACGTGTACCGCGCATGCGAGATCGCATCATCCCGATCCCTCGCGCCCGGCCGGTGCCGCGCAATATCCGCCGCATGCGCCGCAATCTTGTACGCAATAATGCCGTCCTTCACATCCTTCTCATTCGGCAGCCCCAGGTGCTCCTTCGGAGTCACATAGCAAAGCATCGCAGCACCATGCCAACCAATCATCGCCGCGCCAATCGCCGACGTAATGTGGTCATACCCCGGAGCGATATCCGTCACCAGCGGCCCCAGCACATAGAACGGAGCCCCGTCGCACAGCTCCACTTCCTTATCCACCTGCTCTTTGATCTTGTCCATAGGCACGTGCCCCGGCCCCTCGATCATCACCTGCACATCGCTCTTCCACGCCTCGCGAGTCAACTCGCCCAGCGTCTTCAACTCCGCAAACTGAGCCTCATCGCTCGCATCCGCCACGCACCCCGGCCGCAACCCATCGCCCAGCGAGTAGCTCACGTCATACTTCGCCATCACCTTCGTGATGCGGTCAAAATTCTCATACAAAAAGTTCTGTTTATGATGAGCCGTCATCCACTGCGCCATAATCGCGCCGCCGCGGCTCACAATCCCCGTAATCCGCTTCGCCACCATCGGCACATACTGGATCAGCACGCCCGCATGAATCGTAAAGTAATCGACTCCCTGCTGCGCCTGCTCCTCAATCACCTCAAGATAGAGATCGATATTCAGATCCTCCACCCGCTTCACCCGCGAGAGCGCCTCATACAGCGGCACCGTCCCAATCGGCACCGGCGAATGCCGCAGAATCTGCTCCCGAATCATCGGAATATCCCCACCCGTCGACAGATCCATCACCGTATCCGCGCCAAAGTGCACCGCCGTATGCAGCTTCCGCAACTCCTCATCCACATTCGACACCAGCGCCGAGTTCCCGATATTCGCATTGATCTTGCACAGCGACTCCACTCCTATCGCCATCGGCTCCAGCTCCGGATGGTTGATGTTGGCCGGGATAATCATCGTCCCCTTCGCCACCTCACTCCGCACCAGCTCCGCCGAAATCTTCTCGCGCTGCGCAACGAACGCCATCTCTTCAGTAATCATTCCCTTGCGCGCAAAGTGCATCTGCGACATATTCCAGTCGCCCGTCCGCTCCGCCTCAGCCTTGCGCTTCACAATCCACTCCGCACGACCGGTCGGCACCTTATAGTCGTTGCCGTGGGAATGTCCCCCATTGCCGTTCGAAGTTGCCCCGTTTCCGTTTCCACTCATAATGTCCACCACCTTCATGCGTTCTATCGAGTAAGTATACGATGCAAGCGTCTCCACTGAGGCTTTACGCAAAATGAACCGACCGGCCGAAATCATCCGTCTCGCCGAAGAGATTCACTCCCGATTAGATCTCCTCAAACCGCCCAGACACCGCAGCCGTTCGCGAGGTCCGCAAGGAGTTCTCCCGCCAAATCGCAAAGCAGACACCTGCGATCGTCACTCAACTCGCTCTGCGCCTGCTCGATGACAACTCTGACCTGCTTCGCTTTTTCACATACGAGCTAGTCAGTCACCACAGACCCACCGCAGAAGGCCTTTCGACCGATGACCTTCTGAAACTCGGCAAAGGGCTCAACAGCTGGTCTTCGGTCGATTGTTTCGCAACCTATCTCTCCGGCCCCATGTGGGCTCAGGGTAAACTCTCCGAAAAAACGATAGCGACATGGGCGCGCAGCCCAGACCGCTGGTGGAGACGTACTGCGCTCGTCAGCACCGTCGCACTCAGCCGCCGAGGCAATCCAGACGATCTCCGCAAAGTGACCCGAATCTGTGCGCTTCTCAAAGCAGACCGCGACGACATGGTCGTGAAAGCTCTCTCCTGGGCTCTACGCGAAGTCGCCAAAAAACACCCGGATCAAGCCGCCGCCTTCCTCGCCGCACACAAAGATGTTCTGGCCTCTCGCGTCACCAGAGAGGTCAACAACAAACTCAGAACCGGCCTGAAAACCCCTCGCAGCAGCGCAAAAAAAGCAGCGCTCTAACCTAGACTTCCCATGCAAGCATGCTTGTAAGGAGACTCCTTCGATGCGCACCGCCATCCTCTCCGACATACACGGAAACCTCACCGCCTTCGAAGCAGTCCTGGCAGATATCCAACAAGCTTCTCCAGACCTGGTCCTGCACGGAGGCGATCTCGCCGACAACGGATCCAGCCCCACCGAAATCATCGACCACATCCGCACTCTCGGCTGGCAAGGAGTCATGGGCAACACCGATGAAATGCTCGTCCAGCCCGAGTCCCTGGAAGACTTCGCCAGCCAGTCCTCCGCTCCGCCCACCCTCTGGGAGGCAATCCGGCAGATAGCATCCGCAACCCGCTCCATCCTCGGAGAAACGAGGTTAGCGTGGCTTCGCAACCTGCCGCGCGTCCACAAGCAAGACACCTTCGCCCTCGTCCACGCCACGCCACAAAGCTGCTGGCGAGCACCCTCACCCGAAGCAACCGACGCGGAACTCGAAACCACCTACGCTCAGCTGGATCGTCCAATCGTCGTCTTCGGACACACCCATCGCCCATCCATCCGCAACATGCCCGGCCCCATAAAACTCCTCATCAACACCGGAAGCGTAGGACTCCCCTACGACGGCGACCCGCGCGCATCCTATCTGCTCCTCGAAGGAACCACCCCAACCATCCGCCGCGTCGAGTACGACGTCGACAAGGAACTGAGAGCCCTCGCCGCCTCCAAACTCCCCGGCGCACCATGGACCGCAAAGATGCTCCGTACCAGTTCCCCTCAGATGCCGTAACCATTGCCGCGGTCCTCAGCCAACCCTCCCGTCAACCTCGCATCCTATCCACCAGAACGTAGAACGACCGTGAGCACCCCGGCTGGAACGTTCGCCGCTCTCACCAACATTCAAAAATCCCCACACAGCGTCCCCGCGCTGACGAGACGTCTTTGTCTCTCAAAAAGGAGAACCATGAAGCTCATTTCCGAAAACATCGAAGACCTCCGTACCCTTTACATCACCAACCTCAAAAAAGCCCTCGACATGGAGCAGAAGATCACCAAGGCTCTGCCCAAAATGATCGAAAAATCCACCGACCAGCAGCTCGCCACCGCCTTCAGCAACCACCTCGAAGAGACCCGCGGTCACGTCGCCAAAGTCGAATCCCTCCTCCGCGACGCTACCGGCGAAGCCGACACCGCCACCTGCAAAGCCATCGGCTCTCTCATCACCGAGGCCGAAGACAACATCAAGGACGCAGGCGACGACAGCATCCGCGACATCACCCTCATCGCCTCCGCCCAGCAGGTCGAGCATCACGAGATGGCCGTCTACGGAACCCTCCGCAACTGGGCCGAACTCCTCGGCCACACCGAAGCCGCCGACACCCTCGAAAGCATCCTCGAAGAAGAGAAGAAGGCCGACGAACTCCTCACCTCCATCTCCGACACCGTCAACACCACCGCAACCGGCACCGAACCCGTCTACACCACGGTTCGCTAAGACTGTAGCCCAACAACTCAAAAGCGGAGACGCCGCACTGGCGTCTCCGCTCTTTTTGTGTCCGTCGCCGGACAACTCTCGGTCACCCTCCCCGGGGTATAAAATGAGACTTGAACTCCCGAAGAGGAGTGCCGGATGACTTGACAAGAGTTGACCCTGGAATGCCCGGCCCTTACGGCGAGCTGCACAGGACCTTCGAAGCAGACAGAACCGAAGTCCAGACTTAAAGTCTCTCCTTTGAATACTTTGCACACTTTTGACGGGGGAGGGGGTACCCACCCCGAAGCAACGGAAAGCTGGAACCGAGAACATGGCAAATCCGCAGAAGAGCCCGACCAAAATCATCATCGCCACCGTAGTCATCCTCGCCACCGTCGCCTACCTCGCCTTCAGCGGCGCCAGGGACAACAAGAGCTACTACGTCACCATCGGCGAGCTCCAGGGTATGGGCGACAAAGCCTACGTCCGTCACCTCCGCGTAGCCGGAAACGTAGCCCCGGGCAGCATCCATCGCGTCGGCACCAACGCCACCTTCGACCTGCTCGAGCAGGGCCGCAAGCTCTCCGTCGTCTACCAGGGCTCCGAGCCCCCACCCGACACCTTCAAAGACGACGCCCAGGCCCTCGCCGTAGGCACCTACAGCCGTGACGGCGTCTTCCACGCCACCGAGCTCCAGGCCAAGTGCGCCTCCAAATACGCCCCTGCGCCAGCCACTCCCACCACAACCGCCACCGCAATCCCCGCCACCCACTAACTTATTTGCCGGTCAGCGCCTTCAGATAAAGATAATTGAAACTCAACGCCTGTATAAAACGACTCCACGCCAATCCGCTCATCCCTCCCATGGGCGCGAACATCATCCCCATCAATCCCCATCCCTGAAAACCCATAGCTAGGCATCCCCGCCGCCATCGTAATCTTGCTGTCCGAAGCCCCCGTCTCCATATCCGGCACAATCGGCAATCCCGGCCACATCTTCCCCGCCACAGAATGCAACGCCCCAAACACCTCTTCATTCAAAGGCGGAGGCGTAACCGACATCTCATTCTCATCCCGATCGCTCAGCGCCCCGGCATTATTCACCAGCTTCACCTCCACCTTCGGATCGGCAAACACCTTCGTCAGCTCCGCTCGCACCTCTGCCGGAGTATGCCCCGGCAGAATCCTGCAGTTCACGTTCGCCACCGCACGCTGGGGCAGCGCATTATGCGCATGTCCCGCCTCTACCATCGTGGCGACACAAGTCGTACGCATCGTGGAGTTGTACAGCGGACTCTCCGACAGCCGGGCCACCGCCGCCGCATCCGGAGGCGTCTTCAGCACGCCCAACATATCCCCCGCCACCTGTCCCGTCTCAATCTTCGCCATCGCCTCAAAATAAGCGCGCGTCACCGCATTCAACTCAAACGGAAACTGGTAGGCCTCCAGCCTCCCCAGCGCATCCGCCAGATGATAGATCGCATTGTCCTTCTTCGGCAGCGAGCTATGCCCACCCGGATTCGTCGACATCAACTGATAATCCGCGTAGAGCTTCTCGGTCGCCTCAACACCAAGATTCACAGGCTTGCCCTTCTCAGTATTCAAACCGCCGGCATCCGCATTCAACACAAACCCCGCATCCACCAGCTCCCGATGATTCTTCACGAGCCAGTCCACCCCATTCGACTTGCCACCCTCCTCATCCGCCGTCAGAGCAAGAATGATGTCGCGATCCGGAACAAAACCCTCCCGCTTCAGCCGAACGAAAGTAGCCACCGAAGCCGCATCCGACTCCTTCATATCCTGCGTACCGCGCCCGTAAAAGTACCCGTCTTTCTCCGTAAACACAAACGGATCGCTCGTCCAGTCTTCCCGTTTCGCCTCCACAACATCGAGATGCCCAATAATCAACACAGGCTTTTTCGTGCTTCCCGCCCGCCCGCGATACCGCGCCACCATATTGCCTTTGCGTTCATTCGGCCCCAGAACGACAACGTCCTCCGGCACAAAACCCGCATCGAGAAGGCGACGTCCTCATCGCCTCAGCCGCAACCGTCGTACTCCCCACCGAGTCCGTCGTATTGATTTCGATTAACTGTTTGAAGATGTCGTGGGACAACTGTCGCGAAGCAGCGTCGAGCGATGGGCGCCTGTTGCGCGTAACGAGTCGTCGCCATAATCCCGGCACAGAAAAGAGCGCCAATCATTTTCAAGGTATTCGTTCTCCAGACATATCTCGCGCTGCCAATCAGGCAGCCAATAGCCCTATACTCGCATGAAGGAAGAATTTGAAGTGGCGAAACATTAGACATGTCCACCGCAGCCACAATTCGCACAGAAACGCTCGCCGCCGCAGCGCAACTCGAATCCGTGTCCAAAATCTACGGCACATTCGCCGCTCTCCGCAACGTCACGACGACCTTTCTCGCTGGAACCTGCACCGTGATCCTCGGTGAAAACGGCGCCGGCAAGTCCACCCTCCTGCGCCTCGTCGCCGGCCTCCTTACGCCCACTCGCGGCACGGTCTCCGTCTTCTCCGAATCGCCCCGTCAACAGCGTCGCCGCATCGCCTACATGAGCCACTCGCCGATGCTCTACGACGAACTCACCGCCATGGAGAACCTCTCATACTTCGCCGGCCTTCACCGGGAAGGCGGCTGCGCCTGCGTCGGCAGTCCTGAGATGGCTCTTCGCGCCGTCGGTCTCGATCCTGCGTTGAAACGCCCGGTAGGCCAATATTCACAAGGCATGCGGCAGCGCGCATCACTTGCCCGTGTCCTCCAAAGCGATCCCGAACTCCTCCTCCTCGACGAGCCGTTCTCAAACCTCGACGCCGCCTCCACCAAGCACATGATCGAGCTCCTCGCCGACTTCCGCACCTGGCCGGTACCAGGCGGCGCCAACGGACGCACCATCCTGATCACGACCCACCAGGCTGCCCTCGCCCAACCTCTGGCCGACAGCATCCTGACCATGCGCAATGGCCAAATCCTCGAGGCTGACCGGGTGAAGACCACGCCCCCAGCCAAGACCAACGCCGCGCGTCTGCTCGACTCTCTCAACATTCGCTACGAACTCCGCGCATACGAGGTTGACCCCGACGATCTCACAGCCATCTCTGTCGCCCGCAAGATCGGCCTCCCGCCCGAGCAGGTCTTCAAGACACTCCTCGCCCAAACGAACGCAGGCGATCACCTCTTCGCCGTCATTCCGGGCGACTCCGAACTCGATCTAAAAAAACTCGCCCATGCAGCTGGAGCAAAAAAGACGGAGCTGGCTTCACTCAAAGAAGTAGAGCCCCTCACCGGATACATCCGCGGCGGTGTCACCGTCATGGGAGCAAAAAAGCCCTTTCCCGCCTACGCAGACGAGACCATCGAACTCTTCGACGTCATCTCTGTGTCAGCCGGACAGCGCGGCCTTCAACTCATCCTCGCGCCTGCGGATTACCTTAGGGCTGCCGACGCAACCCTTGCAGACCTCACCAAAAATCCAGCATGACCTATCTGCGCCACATCCTCGACCATCTCCGCAAAGACCTCCGCCTCGAGTGGCGCTCCCGCGACTCCATCAACGGAATGCTCTTCTTCGCGCTCCTCGTCGTCGTTATCTTCGGTCTCGCCTTCGACCCCACCAGTTACCCCACCACGACCCGCCAGATCGCCGGCGGCATCCTCTGGGTCGCACTTCTCTTCGCCTCGATTACCGCCCTCAATCAGACGTGGACTCGCGAGTTGCGCAACCAGGTCCTTGAAGCCCAGCGAATGGCCCCATCTCCCCCCTCGGCCCTTTTCCTTGGCAAAGTGATCGCCAATATGCTCTTCGTCCTCGTGGTCGAAGCAGTGCTGGCCCCCGTCTTCATCGTCTTCTTCAATCTTCATGTGCTCGGGAATATATGGCTTCTTGCGCTCATCCTCCCGCTTGGGACCTGGGCTCTCGTCGTGAACGGAACCTTCTTCGCCGCTCTCGGCCTTCGCGCCCGCAATCGCGAGTTGTTGCTCCCCCTCCTGCTCCTTCCCATCTCGCTGCCCGCCCTTTTAGCGATGGTGCAGTCGACAACAGGAGTTCTCACGGCGGAGCTCGATTTCATCCAGATCGGTACCTGGATCAAGCAGTTGGCAGGCTACGACATCATCTTCACGACCATCGGTATCCTGCTCTTTGAAACCGTCCTCAACGCCGAATAGCGCAATTCGCGATAAACTAGCTGCTATGGAGCAGCGCACCCCAACTCTCCGCAATGTCGCCTGGCTCTGGTTCGGAATTGCCATCGCCGTGCTCGTCGTCGGCTTCCGACAGGCCATCTTCCTGACCCCGGCAGATGCCGCCCAGGGCGATATCGGCAGAGATCTTCTACTACCACGTTCCAATCGCGATGTTGAGCCTGCTCTTTCCCTACGTCAACTTCGCAGCGTCGCTCGCATACCTCTTCTGGCGCAGGCGCGATCCACTCAAGGCGCTCACTGCCGATGCCCTGGCCCTCGCTTCGGCTGAGGTCGCCGTCGTCTATTCGAGCATCTGCCTCGTAACCGGAATGATCTGGGGACGCGTCGCCTGGAACATTTGGTGGACCTGGGACGCCCGCCTCACCAGCATGCTGATCCTCTGGCTTCTCTACGTCAGTTACCTGATGTTGCGCCGGTTCTCCTCCACCGGCCAGAGCCAGACTCTCGCTGCGGTCCTCGGCATCTTCGCCGCCGTCGATGTTCCAATCGTTTACATGTCCATCCGCTGGTGGCGTACCCAACATCCCGCACCGGTCTTCGGCGGCGGCGCCAACTCTGGCATGGATAAGTCCATGCTCCCAGCGTTCTTCTGGAATCTCGCTGGCTGGGCCATCTGGGGCGTATTGATTCTTTTGTTCCGTTTTGCACTTGAGCGCCGGCGTCAGTTAGCCGAGCAGGAAGCCGCGCTTCACGCTATCGAAGCCTCCCTGGAGATTCCTCAATGACCTGGCAATTCGTTCTTTGACACAAGCACCATGGCACATCGTCATCTGCTCGCGGCCTACGCCACGGTTCTGACCGTTCAGGCTGGGTACTTTGGGTGGGTTGCGTGGAACTGGTTTCGCACCAAAGACCGGCGGTATTAAAAAAATCAACGAAGCTACAAAGGACCGCAGCTTCGTTGTCCGAGAATTAGGTGCAAAATGACGCGATAGATTGTTGAAATCAACGTTCCGCATCGACTCCCTAGACCCAGCTGCCAGTTAAAAGTTTCGCGACCCGCTAAAAACTTCTTCCTATAAGCCTTTTGCTTGCCGCCCTCTTGCCGCCTCGATAGACTCCGAACAGTGCTAACGCCCCTTCGAACGACTCTTAGACGATCTGTTGCCGCCTCTCTCTGTGCGCTTTTGACAGGTAGCCTCAGGCTGTCGGCGGAGCAGCTTTCCCGACGTTCCAGACGGTTATCGGGAGTTTGCTTACGTCAGCAATGGCGGCTCCAACACAGTGTCGGTTCTGGATTTGGTCTATCTGCGGCAGGACCATACTTTACAGGTTGGCGTCAACCCGACCCACGTTGCCGCAAACCCCAACCGCAATGAGGTTTATGTCGTCAACTCGCAATCAGGGACCCTGTCCGTCATCGATGCGGAGGCCAACCGGGTGGCAGCAACGATCTCCGTTCATCATCTGCCTTCTTTTGTTGCAGTTGAGCCGACAGGACATCGAGCGTATGTGACGAATTCCGGGTCAAATTCGGTCAGCGTGATTGACGTGGACCGGCGCCGGGAGGTTGCGGTGGCTGGTACGGGTGAGGTGCCAGGGGTGGTGCGGGTTTCGCCGGATGGGCGCAGTCTGGTGGTGACGAATCGGGGTAGTGGAAGTGTTTCGATCTTTGCGATAACCCCTTATGATGCAGCGGTTTCTTCCGTACCGGCACCGAAGCTGCGGGCAGCGTTTTCGGGATGTCCCGGGGCTGGGGATGCGGTGATCTTGCCGGATTCTTCAAAGGTTTTTGTGGCCTGTACAGGTGGGAATCAGGTGATGGCTGTGGGGTTGGCGGCGGCACCGGGATCGTGGGCGGCGAAGCAGAATTCCGCGTTGATGACAGACCACTTACTGGCGTTCCTGGATGTGGGAAAAGCGCCGGTTCACCTCGCGATGAAGCCGGATGGCGGGGAGATCTTTGTCTCCAACTCCGACTCGGACAGCATCTCGGAGATTTCCACCTGGACCAATGAAGTGGGTGGGACGTATGTGATTGGAAGCAAGCCGGTTCGAGGAATTGTCAGCGGGGATAATGGAACGCTTTGGGTCGCGAACTATGGGGCGGATTCGATTGCGATCTATAGCATTGATGATGGGAAACTTGTGGCGAATGTGAGGACGGGTTCGGCACCGCAGACGCTGGCTTTTTCGGAGGACGAGCACCTTCTTCTGGCTGCAGACGCTCATTCCGGGGATGTTGCGGTGATTCGGACGGCGGGGCGTGGCGGGGCGGCGCTGTTTACGATCATGCCGGCGGGGATTTCTCCGAATTCGATTGCGGTGAAGGCGCTTCAGAAAAAGCCCTGAATTTTGGGAAAAAAATACGGCGGCCGGGAAAGCTGGTTTTTTGCGGATTTAGCGGGGTTTTTGAGGGGGGTTCTGAGAAAACGTGCGTTTTCTGGATGGTTTTTTGTGGTGAATTTGTGGTGAGTTGATGGTCTTTTGTGGTGCGTTGGATGGTGGTTTTTCGGCCGCTAAAAAATTTCACACTTTTGAGATTTATTTTTCCACAGGCTGTGGAAAAGAATGACATTGGGATCAGCTTCGCTTTGTTTGGGCATTAGATATCGGGTATCAGGTATCAGCGACTATTCGTTTCTGAGGGCCACCATCGGTTCAACCCCGGCTGCGCGACGTGCCGGAATCACTGATGCAAGGACGGCTGCCAACGCAAGCAGCAGCGTAGCGAAGACGAGCATGATTGGGTCCCACGGCTTTACGCCGAACAATTGATCCTTCATTAGCCAGCCGGCCCCGATCGCCGCTGGAATGCCTAGCGCCAGTCCAATCCCTACCTGCGAGGAAGCGCTCTCGAAGTACCATCCTGACGACACTCCAGCGATCTGCCCCGAGCGCCATGCGAATGCCGATCTCGCCTGTCCGCTGCTCGACCATATAGGCCATCACGCCGTAGAGTCCGACTGCTGCCAGCAGCAGCCCGAGTACGCCGAAGAGCGTCGTCAGCGTCGCAATCATATTCTGCTGCTGGAAATCCCCGCTCAAGACCTCGGTGTAAGGGTCAACACCGTAGAGCACGAGATTTGGATCGACTTCGGCCAGAGCCTTGCGCACGCGCTCTTCGAGGCCGGGCGGATTTCCCGGCGCCCACAGCACGATGTTGTACAGGTAATGCGACCAGATCTCGCCGCTATCAAAGGCCTTGTCGCCGTACTGGACGGTCTGGGCCTCGGGCACCCAGAACATCGGGCGTATCGGATCCTTGTAGTCGTAGGTCAGATACCGCATGTCCTTCGCGACTCCGATGATTTCGAATGTATTCGAGTATTGGATCTTGTCCATTCCGAAGTGCTCACCGATCGGATTCTTGTCTTTGAAGAACCTCTTCGCGAAGGCCTCGTTGATCACGGCTACCTTGCGTGTCGTCGCGGTGTCATCCTCAGTAATGGGCCGGCCGAGCGCCATCTTCGCGCCAAGGGTTTCGAAGAATCCCGGCATCACGCGCGACCATGACGCGCTGGTGTCTTCCTTGGCTCCGGGCTCGGGCCTGCCTGCTATGCGAATCCCGTCGTTCCAATTGTCGCCCGTCATAGGCGCATAGAGAGCCGGCGCAACCATTCCGGACACCGGGAATCTGAGTCAGGCGGTCGTCAATCTTTTCGAACATTGGCTCGAGTTGCTCGGGCTTGTAGTTGCGTCAGCATCGGATTGATCCAGGCGATGTAGCGGCCGTCTGTATCGAATCCAAAGTTCTGATGTTCGAGATTCCGCAGGCTCCTGCCGAGCAGCGCTGCTGCCGATAGCAAACCAGCGACACTGCTACCTGAGCGATCACGAGCGACCTCTGCATCCACGAGCGATTGCCACCCACCGAACGGTTCGCGCCTCGCAGCGCTTCGATTGGGTCTGCGTGCGAGGTCATCCACGCCGGTACGATTCCGAAGATGACTCCGGTGAGCATCGACATTGCCAAGGTGAAGAGCAGGACTGGCCAGGATGGCGACGCACTGACGGGTACGAAGTTATTCGAGCCGCCGATCTGAAAGGCGAGATGGAGAATCAGCCTTGTCCCGGCGTAGGCCACGCCGATCCCCAAAACTCCGCCGATCACAGCCAGCAGCAGAGACTCCACCAGCGCCTTGCGCACGAGCCGCTGCCGCGAAGCGCCGAGCGCCACGCGAACGGAGGTCTGCCCGCGATCCTTCAATCCGCGCGCCAGCATCAGATTCGCGAGATTTCCGCAGGCCACCAGCAACACACACCCTGCTGCGATCAGCAAGAGCTTCAGCCCGGCCTGGTATTGATCCCTCATGGAGGCTACACCTGCGCCGCCGGGAGTCAGATGGAGGGTCTGCTGCTGCCAGAGCTGTTTCTCGCCCGGCTGCATGTCGGCCACGTGGCTGGCTAGCCAGTCGTGGAACTCTACCCTGAGCTTCGCTTCGAGCGATTTGGGATTGACTCCCGGGCGCACTCTTCCGATCAGATCAAGAAAGTTCCCATTCGGCCTTTTGAGGCGCGAGGTATCTCCATCGATCAGCAACTCCGTGGTCAACGGCAGCCAGAGGTCGGGCATGCCCCATCCTGCCAGCTTGGCTCCGTAGAATCCGGGCGGAGCCACACCGATTACGGTGAACGCATGCCCATTGATCTGATAGGTGGCCCCAACTACAGAAGGATCGGAGCCGTACTTCTCCTTCCAGATGCGATAGCTCATGACAGCCACGGATGGCGCGCCTTCCTTGTCGTCCGCTTCGGTCATGAGGCGGCCGATCCAGGGCTGCACCCCCATCGTTCTGAAGAAGTTTCCGGAGACATATTCTCCGTTTCGCGTGTCTACCTGCGCCTGTGACCCCGCTCTGCGGACGCCAAGCGGCGCATTTCCGGCCTGAAGCGCGGCCAGATCGGTGAACTCCGGGGTGTGGTCGCGAAACATCTTGTAGGCTTCCCAGGAGAACAAGGAAAAATTCCCATCATTTCCCTGGGTGTATCCGCCCCAGTTGCAGCAGCGAATCTTGTCGCCAATGCGCCAGAGTTCGTCCGGTTTCGTTACCGGCAGCGACTTCAACATCACCTGATGGACGAGGGTGAAGATCGCCGTTGTGGCTCCGATGCCTAATGCCAGCGTAACGATTGCTGTGGTTGCGAAGCCCGGGTGCCTTCCGCAGTTGTCGAAGCGCGTCGCGCAGATCCGCCAGCATTCGTTCCTCCGATCCCGTCCGTGACTCATGGGCTTCTTGGCGGTATACGAAAGCGCGCGGGCCGCTGGTTCCGATAGGGCGTTGAAAAAGGCTCGAATAGGAAAGCGTACCTAGCGGCTAAAGCCGGCATATTGGAATGAGTCGCCTTTTATGGCACGCCAGATTACGGACTTGCCCATAACTCTGGTCACGAACTCGAAAAAAGATGTCGCAACGCTAGTAGTTCTCTGAGTTGTCGTGAGATGCGCCCGAGTCACTAGCCTATTGCTCGACGAAGGATCTACAGAACTCGATCCGGTGCCATGAATGCGAAGTCCCTTCTTGCTGACGTAGAGAGCAACGTATCTCCAGCCTGCACCAACGGAACATGAGCCAGCGTATTTCGAAATCGGCGCCGCGAATATTGCGCCCACAATCCTTCACCAGGCCTGGTTGCCACATCCACTGAACGGAGGTTACACCATGAAAAGCCGACTCGGTTTTCGTTGCGGTCACAGTGTTCCTTTTGACCAGTATCCCGTTATTTGACTGACTGCTCGCCTATTGGATTGACTACTGGGCAAAACCAAGGGTCGTTCTCTATGGTCCAGAGGAAGAAGCCTTCAACCAAAACGTGCACAAAATCACGTTTGCCCATGATGGCTTTGACCATGCCTTGGATCAGGACACCCTAAATGCCGATGTCCAGTGGTTGAAGGATCATGCAAATGTTCGCTTTTACATCGAAGGCTATGCCTCCTCGACGGGCACCGGAGTCTACAACATGAATCTCTCATTACGGCAAGCGGAGTGGGTCAAAGATCTTCTGATACGCAAGGGCGTTGCGGACGAATCGGATCAAGTTGGCGGTGCCATGGGGGGAGTTGTGTCCAGCCTGAACCGAAGACACGGACGAATGCCATGCCAAGAACCGGGTCGTCCGGTTCATCGTTCGACTCTCCAAAATTGAGTCGAAGATTACCCGATCAATACGCCACGTACTTCGGCAACTTGGTTGTTCCCGAAGTTCAAACTAGCGCATTGCCGAATCGGGCGAAGGGCTGGCGGGCCAAAACCAGGGTGATGTCGTCGGGTTGCTCTTCGGCGCCGATCCAGGCGTCGAGGGCGAGCATGACCTGGTTGGAGATGATGTGGAGAGGCTGGTCGCGGTAGCGGGCTACGACCTCCATCAGGCGCTCTTCGCCGAACTCGCCGAAGTCGTTCTCGGGTTCGGTGACGCCGTCGGAGTAGCCGACGAGGATCTCGCCGGGTTGCATGTGGAAGCTGTCCTCTTCGTAGTGCATGCCGTCCATCAGGCCGACGACGGTGCCGCCCTTGTCGAGGCGGCGGATGTTCCCGTTAGGAGCGAGGACCAGCGGGGGAAGCTGGCCGGCGTTCGAGTAAGTGAGTTTGGCGGTGACGGCGTCGTAGTGGGCGAGGAAGAGGGTGGCGTACTTCTCGGGTTGAGTGCTGCGGAAGAGGTGGCGGTTGAGCAGGGCGAGGATGCGGCCGGGCGAGTGGAAGAGCTCGTCGCAGTCGCCTATGCCGTCGCGGCTGGCGAGGAGGCCTGCGACGGCGGACTCGCTGTAGACGAGCTCCTCGCTGGCGAAGCGGTAGGCGCGGACCGCGGAGTGGAGCGTGGCCATGAGGAGAGCGGCGCTGATTCCCTTCCCGCTGATGTCGCCGATGGCGATGCCGACGCCGGTTTCCTTGCGGCTGGCGGTGCCGTTGTTGGCGTTCTCGTGAAAGACGAGGAAGTCGTAGTAGTCGCCGGAGACGGAGCGGGCGGGACGGCAGATGCCGTGGAGGTCGAGTTGGGTGATTCCCTTGGCGTTTAGAGGGAAGAGATTGGCCTGGACCTCCTGGGCGATGGATATCTCGTTCTGGAGGCGCTCTTTTTCCTTCTGCTCCTGGAGCAGGCGCTGGAGGGAGCCGGTCATGGTGTTGAAGGAGCGGCTGAGTTCCGCGAGCTGGTCGTTGCTGGTGACGCCGATGCGGTAGTTGAAGTCGCCCTGATCGATATGCTGGGTGGCGCTGTAGAGGTCGGCGACCGATTTGGTGACGGTGCGTGAGAGGCGTAGCGCAGCCCACAGAGCGATAAGCTCGATGATGGCAAAGAGGAGCGTCAGGATGACGAGTGAGACACGAAGGACGCTGGTAACGAATCCGCTGATGGAGGAGCCGAAGAGCTGGTTGAGCAGGAGCGAGGGACGCGACTCGATGGTCACGAGGATGTTGTCCGGTTTGCCGCTTCCCACGTGGTGACGGACTGGGTGGAGGGAAACCGCACGGGAAGGTCGACGAGGTTGACGCCGGGCGGTTCGATTCCGCCGACAATCCAGTGAGCGGGTCCGTTTGCTGGTTGAGTTTGCCCGCGCGCAGGCTGCTGACGCACGCGGTCGTCGCTCGAGGTGCTTTCGGGCAAGAGGCGGGTGAGGCCGAGGCCTTCGGCGACGAGGTTGAGAACGCGATTGTCCACCGGGGTGCTGGTCACGTAGGTGAACTGACGTCCGTCGTTCCAGCGCTCCTGGTGCATGGCGACGAGATAGAGCTCGTTGCCGTCGAGGACGAGCGAGTCGAAGTGTCCGCCTGGAAGCTCCGTGGCCCAGGGCGGGAGGCCCCACGGGGATTTGGCTCGCGGCAAGGAGGATTTGGAACCGATAGCAACAGGAGCACCGTTGATGAAGGCCTCGTGCTCGCGAGGAAGCCTGAGGCGCGGTATGTCGAGTGTGTTACCGCGCTCGGTCTCGGAGGCAGGTTCGAGCGAGAGCTCAGTGAGGCCGGGGATCTTGCGCTGGAGAGCCTGGGAGACGAGGCCGGCACGGTGCTCGTTCTCTCCGCTCATCTGGCCCAGCTCGTTGAGGATGCGGGAGTCGACGAGATGGATCGCGAACTGTCCGGCCGCAACGTAGGCCAGGACGCCCGCAAGAGTAACGAACAGAACCACCGGAGCGAGACCGATAAGCAGGTAGGTGAGGACGAGCTTGTTGCGAAGGCTCCAAAGCATGCGCTTTCGCACGAACCGCCAGAGAAACGGGATACCGACGGCGACGAGCGCGATGCCGACGAATATCTGGACGACGCCAAGGAAGGTTCCGAAACCACCGGTAATCCAGCGGCTAACGATGTAGAGGACGCAGAACCAGAGGCCGAGCCAGAAGACGGCTCCCGTGAGGCCAGTCGGCAGCCGCGAGAGGATTCCTGATGGCGGCGTGTCGGGGCTATTCGGGTTTTGCATCGTGCGCCGCCTCCTCCTTTTGGTCGGCCTCGCGGGCCAGCTTCAGGGTGTACCGGGTAGCCGAAAAATGAGCTCCGGCCAGCAGGAGAAGCCCGGAGAGGAAGGCCCACATCATTAAGCCTACCGAAATATAAAACGGCCCGTAAACCGACTGAAAGTCCAACCAAGGTAACGCATGAATATAGAGGACCTTGGCGAGTTGCCATAAGAGCCCGACGATGATCGCGGTGGGGAGAACAGCGCGGGCAGGAATCCTGCGATAGGGCAGCACCCAATAGATGAGGAAGAAGAGCAGGATGCTGGCGAGTCCGGCGCAGAGACGCAGGAAGATGAAGGAGATGAAGTTGAAGACGACGTTGTCGGTGTGGCCGACGAAGACCCAGGAGAGGATGGTCTGCTGGCTCGCGGAGGAAGCGACGGCTACCATCGCGAGAATGCCGACGGCGAGCGCAAGGCCGAGAGAGACAGCCTGGTTGTGCAGATAGCTGCGGTTCTTCCGGACTCCCCAGACCTGGTTGAGCGCGACCTCGAGAGGAAGGAAGACTCCTGTTGAGGTGATGAGGAGCATGACGAGGGAGAAGAGCTGCGTGTTTTTGTGCGGGTGAGTGAGGAGCTGCATGTTGCGCATGACGAAGTCCTGCCCGACGGGGAGGAGATTTTTCATCATGTCGCTGACGACGTCCTCCATGGCGCGGGAGTGGAAGACGTTGCGGCTGACGGTGAGGAGAAGCACGATAAAGGGAAAGAGCGAGAGGATGGTGTTGGCTGCAACCGAGAACGCGTAGGTATGAACCTCGGTGCGCGTCATGTAGCGCGCGAGGGCGCCGACCTCGGAGAGGAAGCCCCGGTCGGGAAAAACGGGCCGGACCTCCTCGATGGGCTTGGGCGGCAGATCGGGCTTGGTGATTTCGGTTCGTTCGGGGGCGATTAAGGACATAGGGACCGGATTTGCTTATTGAGATGCTAGCAGGTGGTGGGATTTTGACGGAGTTTGCATGGCGATTCCTGGCTGGATTCTGAAAGGAAGTTAAGAAAACATTCAGGAAGCCTTTAGCAAAAACAATTACTTATGAAGGGATACTTGAAAAGTGTGCCCTATGCCATTCGGAGAGTGGTCGCCGGCGATAGCAAAGTTCGGTTATCGGTTATCCAAGAACAGCCACAGCATTAGACGCATTGAACTGCCAAGGTTTCCTGAGGTGCAATGAAGTTTCCATTTTGTTTGATTGCTTTTTTGATTTTCGCTCTGGCGCGGATAGGGACAGCTCAAAGCACTGTTCCGGTGCACGAGTTACACGGGACTGTGCTGGACACCAGCGGCGCAGTGATTCAGGGCGCAGTAATCAGGGTGATAAATCGTGAGGGAAAGGTTGTTGCGAAAAGCACTACGGACAGCGGGGGGGCTTTTTCGTTCAATGTGTTGCCTGCGGGGTCCTATGTTCTTGACGCGGCGAAGGATGGGTTCCGCGAAACAAAGCAGGCAACGAAGGTCAGCGCGGACGTTCATACGCCGATTCGAATTGTGCTGCCGCTTGAGACTGTTGCGCAGGAGACGACGGTGAACACGTCAGACACATCGGCAGAGGTGAGCACAGAGATCGCACTGAATCAGAGCGCGAATTCACTTGACCGCGATGCGCTGGATCGCATTCCGCTCTTTGATCAGGACTACATTACGACGATGTCGCGGTTTCTGGATGCCGACGCGACGGGGACGAATGGCGTAACCCTGGTGGTGAATGGGGTGGAGGCGAATGGGCCGGGAGTTACGGCTTCGGCAATCCAGTCGGTGAAGATCAATCAGAATCCTTATACGGCGCTTTATTCGAGACCGGGCAGAGCGCGGATAGAACTGACGACGAAGGGTGGAACTCCGCAGCTGCATGGTTCAGCGAACTTTCTCTTTCGCGATTCGGTGTTTGACGCTCAGAATGCCTTCGCTGAGACGAAGCCGTCGGAACAGCGGACGTATTATGAGGGCTCGCTGACCGGACCGCTGAGCCACAACAAGAAGACGACGTTTCTGCTGGCGCTGGATGATGACAACAACGATCAGGCAGCGATTGTTGTGGCGGAGGGGCCGAATGGACCGATCAATGAGAATGTTCCGAATCCGACGCGGCATTACTTTTTTTCCGGGCGCGTTTTTCATAACTACAGCGAGGGTACGCAGCTGTGGGTTGGGTACTCTTACGAGCATCGGTCGGTGCAGAACATGGGAGTGGGTGGCACGGTGCTTCCTGAGGCGGGGACAAACGGGATGTTCCTGGAGCATGAGATCAATGTGGGGCATACCTATCTGGTGTCGCCGAGACTCTTTAATCAGCTGCACTTCCTTGTGGGCCATGCTGACAACCGAACGCAGGATGTGAATGAGGCTCCTCAACTGAATGTTTCGGGGGCTTTCACCGGCGGCAGCGCGCAGGCGGATTATTTCAGGACGGAGTCGCATTTTGATGGCAGCGACATTGTGACGTATACGAAGGGCAAGCAGGAGATCAAGTTTGGAGTGGATGTTCCTGACATCAGCCGCCGCGGGTATGAGAATTTTACGAACCGGCTGGGCACGTACTCGTTTGCGGACCTGAACCACTACATGACTGCGCAACCTTTCTCGTACCTCGTTCAGCAGGGTGACGGGCACGTGGCGTTTCTGGAAAAGACGGTTGCAGGAATTTTTGAAGACACGGTGCGGCTGAAGCCAAATCTCTCGGTCTCGGTGGGCGTGCGGTACTACTGGCAGAACTTCTTTCATGACATACCGTGGAATTTCGGGCCGCGATTGAGCTTTGCCTATGCACCGAGCGCGAAGAGCAGGACAGTGATTCGTGGTGGTGGCGGCATGTTCTTCGATCGGTCGGGACCTTCGCCAATCTCTGACCTTCTTCTCTTCAACGGAGTGCATCTCCTGCGGTTCCTTGTGAACAATCCGACCTATCCGATCACCTCGCCTCAATTGCAGGGGGTTCCAAGTAGTGTTGTCGTGCTCGATCCTCGACAGCGTATTCCGTATGTCGTGCAGTATGGTGTGGGCGTGGAGCAGCAACTGAATGCAAAGAGCTCGTTGTTTGCGAATTATGTGGGATCGAGAGGGATCGATATGTTCCGGTCGCGCGACGAGAATGCTCCACCGCCACCTAATTACGTTGCCCGTCCGAATGCGAGCCTGGGGCAGGAGCGAGAGATTCAGTCGGAAGGGTATCTCAAAAGCAATTCGCTTGAGGTTGGGTTTCGCGGCAGGCCGGTGAGCTACTTCACGGGACAGGCGAGGTATTCGTTGGGAAAGACGTACAACAATACAAGCGGAGTTACTTATTTTCCGGCTAACAGTTATTTTCCCAATGCGGATTGGTCGCGCTCGGACAATGATCAGCGAAATAGGTTTGATTTGCTGGGGACGTTCGAGGTGCGCAAGTTATTCGACATCGGTACCGCGCTGGCACTGTACTCGGGAAAACCGGTGAATGTTACGACAGGGAGCGATAACAACCACGATGGATTGTCCCTGGACCGACCGACGGGCGTGGGGCGCAACTCGATGCATGGGCCCGGGTATGTGGATCTGGATGTTAATTTGGCGCGTGACTTTCCTCTGACGAGGGCGAAGGCTGGACCAGTTGCCACGGTTTCGCTGAATGCGTTCAATGTGCTGAATCACCCGAACTACGTTAGCTATGTGGGGGTGGTTACGTCGTCTTTCTTTGGGATGCCAGTCGCGGCGCTGCCTCCACGACTGATTCAACTGAATCTGCAGTTGAAGTTCTAGAACGAACTCGAAGGCAACGAAAAGTGTTCATTTGATGATCTGATCGATGGCCCAGGTGGCGGCTTCGGCGAGTATGGGGTCTTCGGCCTCGGCTGCGGCCCAGGACTCGAGCTGCGGGAGGAAGTGCGGGTCGCCGGTGTTGCCCATGGCGATGGCTACGTTGCGATGGAGGCGTTTGCGGCGTGTGCGCTCAATGGGCGAGCCCTTGAACCATCGCTTGAACTCGGCGGCGTCCATGCCGGCAAGCCAGTCCAGGGCGGGATTAACGAGCTGCGGGCGTGGGAACATGTCGTCCGCTCTTTGCGTCAGAGAATTGCTAACGGAAGATTTTCGATTCCAGGGGCAGACGTCCTGGCAGATGTCGCAGCCGAAGACCTGGCGGCCGATGGGAGCGCGGAGATCTTCAGGGATGGTTCCCTTCTTCTCGATGGTGAGGTAGGCGATGCAGCGCGAGGCGTCCATCTGGTGCGGGGCGACGAGGGCGTCGGTGGGGCAGGCGTCGATGCAGCGGGTGCAGGAGCCGCAGCGGTCGGCGGCGATGGCAAAGTACTGCGCCGTCGCGCGATGGGGATGGACGTGATGACGACGCCGAGGAGGAGCCATGAGCCGAGCTGCTGGTTAATGACGCAGGTGTTCTTGCCGATCCAGCCGACGCCGGCGCGGGCTGCAGCGGTGCGCTCGACGAGGGGGCCGGTGTCGACATAGCAGCGGGTCTCAATCTCTTCAGAGCCAAAGCGCTGCTGGATGGCGGACTCAATGATGCGGAGGCGGGTGAGGAGTTGGTTGTGGTAGTCGGTGGGGATGAGGTCGGTGGGGTTGGCGGGGTCGGATTGGCCACTCCATGCGTAGCGGGCGATCCAGCCGGTGTTGGCGGGCGCGGGGTCGGTGGAGAGCGGCGCGGGGGCGTCGTAGTTGAGGGCGCAGACAACGACGGAACGGGCCCACGGGACGGCGACCTGCACGGCGCTGCGAAGGAGGGTGCCGTGGTCGTCGCGGCGCTTGAGGTAATCCATCTCGCCGGCGCGGCCCTGGGCGATCCAGTCGGCGAAGCGCTGTGCGTCGAGTTCGCTGGGAGTGGAGTCGACTGGGGCGATGCCCGCGGTGTCGAAGCCGGCCGCAAGGGCCTGCTCACGCAGCCACTGTTCGAGGCTGGGAGTCCATCCGGGGGTCCACTGGTTGTCCACGATAACGTATGCCCTGATTTAAGGATAAATGCGCCGGTTTGCGGCGTAGCGCGATGGGGATGCAGCAACTGCTTGAGGTGAGATAAAATAAAGGAACGCGGAGAGTTGGCAGAGCCCGGTTGAATGCACCTGACTCGAAATCAGACATAGGCGTAAGTCTATCGGGGGTTCGAATCCCTCACTCTCCGCCATTTCCTTCCAAGTCCATCTATATCAAAAATTGGAGTGCCATAGGTCAGTGCTGCTACCCGTCCGGGACAGCAACGCGACGAGGGTATTAGCTTTCGTGTCAGCTTGTGTATCGCTCTCCTTCTTATTGCACCGTAAGAGTTGCTGTGGTGCTGCGTACTAGATTTCCGCTCGTGCCAGTCACCGTGATCACATACGTCTTCTGTGGCTGGTTGAAGTAGCCTCCACCTCCGCAGCCGATTGCACTACCCATGAAGGCGAAGGAAACCACCAACCACATCAACAGCCGATGTGACTTATTTCGTGCTCGTTTGAGCGCGGCGAATGGCAGCAGAACCAAAGCCAGGACCAGCGGTACTCGCGTCTCGCGGCCTAGTGCGACGCTCTGTTTCGGAACGCTAACGGTAAATGTCGATGTGGCCCCGGCATTTCCAGGGGTGATCGTGGACGGAACAAAGTTAAAGGTCGCGCCCGGGGGCAGGTTGGTCGCACTGAGCGTCACCGCATTGGTAAACGGCAGATTCACAGAGGTGATCGAGATCTGGTAGCTCGCCGACGCGCCGGGAGGAATTAGCTGCGCGGGAGTCTGGTTGATGACATTGAAGTCGGCTGTGACCGCCGCGTTGATCGTCAGGCTCATGGCCGGCGAGGTCGCTGCTGTGTGGTTTGCGTCGCCTCCATAGGCCGCAGTGATGGAATGCGAGCCGGCCGCCAGGTTGGTGACCGTCAACGTTGCGGCGCCATTCACAACAGTTCCTGTGCCGAGAATTGTCGTGCCATCGTAAAACGTCACAGTTCCGGTTGCGCTGGCCGGGACAGTCATAGTAAGAGTCACTGGACTGCCCTGCGTGGCTGGATTAGGCGAGACATTGAGAGAAGCAGCACCGGACAATGGGTTCACGACCTGAGACAACGGCGCTGAGACGATCGGAGACTGCTTGGGATCCCCAGCGTACTGCGCGGTGATCGAGTGAGTGCCCGCCGTAAGCGAACTGGTCGTCAGGGCAGCGACGCCGTTGCTGATGCCTCCGGTGCCTAGAGCCGTCGTGCCATCGTAGAAGGTCACCGTGCCCGTGACACCGGCAGGGAAGGTGATCGAGAAGGTCACGCTGGCACTGTAGGTCGATGGATTCAGCGAGGAGACCAGGGGGACGCTGGGGCTCCCAGGTTCACGACCTGCGATACCGGCGATGAAACAGAGGAGTTATGGTTCGAGTCCCCTCCGTACTTTGCTGTGATCGAGTGCGTGCCCGATGCAAGCGAACTGGTCGTCAGGGTGGCGGCGCCACTGCTTATCGTTCCAGTACCGAGAGCCGTCGTGCCATCGTAGAAGGTCAAAGTACCGGTAGCATCGATCGGAAGGGTGGCAGTGAAAGTCACACTGGCACCCGAGCTTGATGGGTTCAGCGAGGAGACAAGGGCAACGGTCGGGGTCGCTAAACTAACGACCTGCGATACCGGCGCTGAGACAGCGGCGTTGTGGCTGGAATCCCCGCCATACTGCGCTGTGATCGAGTGGGTGCCCGCTGCAAGCGATCCGGTCGTCAGCATGGCCACGCCACTGCTAATCGTTCCTGTGCCGAGTGTCGTCGTGCCGTCGTGGAAGGTAACGGTCCCGGTTGCTCCGGACGTGACATTCGCCGTGAGAGTCACGCTGGCACCGAAGGTCGAGGGGTTGAGCGAGGAGGCCAGGGCTACAGCCGAGGTTGCGAGGTTTACAACCTGGGATACCGGCGTCGAGACCGCGCCGCCGTAGTTGGAGTCCCCTCCGTACTGCGCCGTGATCGAATGCGTGCCCGCTGCAAGCGAACTGGTTGTCAGGGCAGCGATGCCACTGCTGATGGTTACCATGCCGAGAGTCGCCGTGCCGTCGTGGAAGGTCACCGTGCCAGTGGCATCCGCCGGAAGTGTCGCTGTGAAGGTCACACTCGCACCGAAGGTCGATGGGTTCGGCGAGGCCGCCAGGGCAACGCTGCCGGACACCTGATTCACGACCTGGGATACCGGTGTTGAGACAGCGGTGTTGTAGTTGGCGTCTCCGCCGTACTGCGCCGTGATCGAATGCGTTCCCCCTGCAAGCGAGCTGGTCGTCAGCGTGGCGACGCCGCTGCTAATCGTTCCCGTGCCAAGGGACGTTGTGCCGTCGTGGAAGGTGACTGTCCCGGTTGCTCCGGATGTGACCGTCGCTGTAAGAGTCACGCTGGCACCGAAGGTCGAGGGGTTCAGCGAGGAGGCGAGGGTGACGGTCGGGGTCGCCAAACTAACCACCTGGGAGACTGGCGATGAGACGGCGCCGTTGTAGTTGGAATCCCCCCCATACTGCGCCGTGATCGAATGCGTGCCTACTGCAAGCGAACTGGTCGTCAGGGTGGCGACGCCACTGGCGACTGTTACCGTTCCGAGAGCCGTCGTGCCGTCGTGGAAGGTGACTGTCCCGGTTGCTCCGGATGTGACCGTCGCTGTAAGAGTCACGGTGGCACCGAAGGTCGATGGGTTCGGCGAAGAGGCCAGAGCGACGGTACTGGATCGCCATGTTCACGACCTGAGACACCGCCGTTGAAGTGGCGCCGCTGAAGTTGGTATCCCCCCCATACTGCGCGGTGATCGAATGCGCCCCCACGGCGAGCGAACTGATCGTCAGCGTGGCGACCCCACTGCTGATGGTTCCCGTGCCGAGGGACGTTGCGCCTTCGTGGAAGGTCACCGTCCCGGTTGCTCCGGAGGTGACCGTCGCCGAAAGAGTCACGCTGGCACCGAACGTCGACGGGTTCAGAGAGGAGGCCAGGGCAACGATGCTGGTTGCCTGATTCACGGTCTGGGAAACTGGCGTTGAAACTGCGCCGTTGTAGTTGGAATCTCCACCATACTGCGCGGTGATCGAATGCGTGCCTACTGCAAGCGAACTGGTCGTCAGGGTGGCCATGCCACTGCTGATGGTTCCCGTGCCAAGGGACGTCGCGCCATCATGGAAGGTGACTGTCCCGGTTGCTCCGGACGTGACAGTCGCCGTAAGGGTCACGCTGGCACCGAAGGTCGAGGGGTTCGGCGAGGAAGCCAGAGCGACGGTGCTGGTCGCCATGTTTACGACCTGGGATACCGCCGTTGAAGTGGCGCCGCTGAAGTTGGTATCTCCTCCATACTGCGCGGTGATCGAATGTGTTCCCCTGCAAGCGAGCTGGTCGTTAGCGTGGCAACGCCACTGCTAATGGTTCCCGTGCCGAGGGACGTTGCGCCTTCGTGGAAGGTCACCGTCCCGGTTGCTCCGGTCGTGACCGTCGCCGTAGCGTCACACTCGCACCGAAGGTCGAGGGATTCGGCGAGGAAGCCAGTGCGACGGTACTGGTCGCCATGTTCACAACCTGAGATACCGCGGTTGAAGTGGCGCCGTTGAAGTTGGTATCTCCCCCATACTGCGCGGTGATCGAGTGCGTGCCCACCGCAAGCGAACTGATCGTCAGGGTGGCGATGCCATTGCTGATCGTTCCCGTGCCAAGGGACGTTGTGCCATCGTGGAAGGTCACCGTGCCTGTGGCTCCGGTCGTAAGCGTAGCCGTGAAGGTCACACTCGCCCCGAACGTCGAGGGGTTCGGCGAGGAGACCAGGCTGACCGTCGGGGTCGCCTAAACTGACCACCTGGGATACCGCCGTTGAGACGGCGGTGTTGTAGTTGTTCATCCCCACATATTGCGCCGTGATCGAGTGCGTGCCCACTGAAAGCGAACCGATTGTCAGCGTGGCCACGCCATTGCTGATCGTTCCCGTGCCGATTTCCGTCGCGCCGTCGTGAAAGGATACGGTTCCGGTTGCTCCGGAAGTAACCGTCGCCGTAAGGGTCACGCTGGCACCGAAGGTCGATGGATTGAGCGAGGACGCCAGAGTAACGGTGCTGGCCGCCTTGTTCACGACCTGGGACACCGCCGTCGAATTCGAGGCGCTGTAGTTGGAGTCTCCGCCATACTGCGCCGTGATCGAATGCGTGCCCACTGCAAGTGTGCTGGTCGTCAGAGTGGCGATGCCACCGCTGATCGTTCCCGTGCCGAGGGACGTTGCGCCATCCTGGAAGGTCACTGTTCCGGTCGCTCCGGACGTGACAGTCGCCGTAAGAGTCACGCTGGCACCGAAGGTCGAGGGGTTCGGCGAGGATGCGAGAGGACGGTCGTGGTCGCCTTGTTCACAACCTGAGATACCGCCGTTGAGATCGCAGTGTTGTAGTTGGTATCTCCCCCATACTGCGCCGTAATCGAATGCGTGCCCACTGCAAGTGTGCTGGTCGTCAGAGTGGCGATGCCACCGCTGATCGTCCCCGTGCCGAGAGACGTTGTGCCGTCCTCGAAGGTCACCGTCCCGGTCGCTCCGGACGTGACCGTCGCCGTAAGAGTCACGCTGGCACCGAAGGCCGAGGGGTTCGGCGAGGATGCGAGAGTGACGGTCGAGGTCGCCTTGTTCACAACCTGAGATACCGCTGTTGAGACCGCAGCGTTGTAGTTGGTATCTCCGCCATACTGCGCCGTAATCGAATGCGTGCCCACTGCAAGTGTGCTGATCGTCAGAGTGGCGATGCCAGCGCTGATCGTTCCCGTGCCGAGGGACGTTGCGCCGTCCTGGAAAGTCGCCGTCCCGGTCGCTCCGGACGTGACCGTCGCCGTAAGAGTCACACTGGCACCGAAGGCCGAGGGGTTCGGTGAGGATGCGAGAGTGACGGTCGAGGTCGCCTTGCTCACAACCTGAGAGACCGCCGATGAAGTGGCGTCGCCGTAGTTGGCATCCCCTGAATAGTGCGCCGTAATCGAGTGTGTGCCTACTGCGAGCGAACTGATGGCTAACGTGGCAACGCCACCGCTGATTGTTCCCGTGCCAACGGACGTTGCGCCGTCGCGGAAGGTTACCGTCCCGGTTGCTCCGGACGTGACCGTCGCCGTAAGCGTCACGCTGGCACCAAACGTCGATGGATTGAGCGAAGAGGTCAGAGTGACGGGCTGAGGTCGCCTTGTTCACGACCTGAGATACCGCAGTTGAGACCGAGGCGTTGTAGTTGGAGTCGCCGCCATACTGCGCTGTGATCGAATGCGTACCCACTGTAAGCGAACTGGTCGTCAGGGTAGCGACGCGACCGCTAATCGTTCCCGTGCCAAGGGACGTTGCACCCTCGTGGAAGGTGACGGTTCCGGTTGCTCCAGACGTGACAGTCGCCGTAAGGGTCACGCTGGCACCGAAGGTCGAGGGGTTCAGCGAGGATGCCAGAGTGACAGTGCTGGAGACTTGATTCACAACCTGGGATATCGGTGTTGACACCGCGCCGTTGTAGTTGGAATCCCCCCCATACTGCGCGGTGATCGAGTGCGTGCCCACTGCAAGCGCACTGGTCGTCAGGGTGGCGATGCCGTTGCTGATGGTTCCCGTGCCGAGGGACGTTGCGCCGTCGTCGAAGGTCACCGTCCCGGTTGCTCCGGACGTGACAGTCGCCGTAAGAGTCACGCTGGCGCCGAACGTCGAGGGGTTCGGCAGAGGAAGCGAGAGTGACGGTCGAAGTCGCCTTGTTCACAACCTGGGAGACCGCCGTTGAGACGGCGCCGTTGTAGTTGGTATCTCCTCCATACTGCGCCGTGATCGAGTGCGTGCCCGCTGTAAGCGAACTGGTCGTCAGCGTGGCGACGCCACTGCTGATCTTCCCGTGCCGAGGGACGTTGCGCCGTCGTCGAAGGTGACTGTCCCGGTTGCTCCGGACGTGACCGTCGCCGTAAGAGTCACACTGGCACCGAAGGTCGAGGGGTTCGGCGAGGAAGCCAGAGTAACGGTGCTGGACGCCTTGTTCACCACCTGGGACACCGCCGTTGAGACTGCGCCGTTGTAGTTGGTATCTCCCCCATACTGCGCCGTGATCGAATGCGTGCCCACTGCAAGCGAGCTGGTCGTCAGCGTGGCGACGCCACTGCTGATCGTTCCCGTGCCAAGGGACGTCGTGCCGTCGTGGAAGGTGACTGTGCCGGTTGCTCCGGGCGTGACCGTCGCCGTAAGGGTCACACTGGCACCGAAGGTCGACGGGTTCGGCGAGGAGGCCAGGGTGACGGTGCTGGACGCCAAGTTCACGACCTGGGATACCGGGGTTGAGACAGCGGCGTTGTAGTTGGAATCCCCCCCATACTGCGCCGTGATCGAGTGGGTGCCCCCTGCAAGCGAACTGGTCGCTAGCGTGGCGACGCCAAAGCCGATGGTTCCGGTGCCGAGAGACTGTCGCGCCATCGAGAAATGTCACAGTGCCCGTGGCATCGGTCGGAAGTGCGGCCCTAAAGTTCACACTTGCCCCGAAGGTCGAGGGGTTGAGCGAGGAGGTCAGAGCGACGGTCGGGGTCGCCAAGTTCACGACTTGGGATAACGGCGTTGAGACAGCGGCGTTATAGTTGGCATCCCCTCCATACTGCGCCGTGATCGAATGTGTGCCTGCCGTAAGCGAGTTGGTCAGCTGGGTAGCGACTCCACCGCTGATGGTTCCCGTACCGAAAACCGCCGTGCCGTCGTGGAAGGTTACCGTGCCCGTTGCATCGGCCGGGAGGGTAGCCGTGAAAAGCACCACGCTGCCGTATGTCACGGGGTTCGCCGATGAAGCCAGGGTGACCGTGAGCGACGTCGGCGTTACGGTGAAAGTGCCGTCCTGGAACTCCGTCAGGTAGTTGAGCGAGCTTAGACCGCCGACGATCGACACCGGATATGTTCCAACTGGTGATCCCAGCGACGCCGATGTCGAGTAAATGGGCACCCCCTTGACGGCGGTGGCCGGTGTATCTCCATTCAGGAGCGTGCCCGACACCGTATAAGTGAAGGCTGGGTTTGCCTGACCGTATATACGGCTAGTGTCATTTGTTGTCACGATCAGGTACGGTTCTCCGCTGGGGCCGGTCTTCTGGGAAACAACGATGGTGACAGGCGTGCTCGTGCTCGCACCGAGGTTGTTGTCTCCGAGATACGTCGGCGGTGATCGTATGCCGACCCGCATTGAGGGTGGTTAGCGCCAGAGTCGCAACGCCGGTTCCGGAGCCGACCTGTGCTGTGCCGAGCACGTTCTGCCCTTCGAGGAAGACGACGGTCCCTGTCGGCGGCGGCGTTGCCTTGTTGGGAGCATACGTTGGCAGTCAGTGTTACCGTGTCGCCATATTGAGCTGCCGTGAAGCCCTGGGTCTGAGCTGCGCTCAAAGTGGTCGTGGACGGAGCAGCCACGATCGCCAGCGTACCGGGCACCGTTGCAATCTCGTAGTTCTGACTGACCAGTCCGCTGACAGTAATCGGGTACGTCGTGCCGACGGGCGAGGACGAAGTGTCGGTAGTGGTATAGGTAGCTACTCCGGTCACGGCGGACTCAAAGGTGTCGCCGGGCAGAAGAGTGCCAGTGACAATAAAAGCAAACTGCGGATTAGCCGTCCCGAACTGACGGCTGGCGTTCTGCACGGTGATCGTCAGGGCAGCGCCGCCGCCCGGTCCTTGTTTCTTAGCTACAGTCACAGTCGACGGCTGGCTTAAGCTGGTGGAGTAGATCCCATCGCCGGAGTAGGCCGCCTCAATTGAGTGGGTTCCGGCGCTAAGGGTGGATACCACAAACGACGCCGTGCCACCGGACAGCGTCGCATCCCCAATGAAGACCGTGGCACCGGATGGCAGCACATCGTAGAAGGTCACCCTTCCAGACGCTACTGTGGGGCTCGTCGTTGCGGTGAGGGTAATAGGATCACCGTACTGGCCCGAGCTTGGATTGACCGTAAGCGTGGTGGTCGAGGGCTGGCCGACTGTATCATCCGTTACGAGCAGAGTTCCGGGGATGCTTGTTAAGGTGTAGTTGTTTGAGGTCAGGCCCGATATGGTGATCGGGTAGGTGCCCGGATCCGAAGTTGCTGGCGACGCTAATCTTGGCGTTCCAGTGATCGCTGTTTCGTATGTGTCGTTGTTGAATAACTGACCTGTGACGTAATAGGTGAAAACTGCAAACTGCCCAGTCGCAGGGCGCGTTGCGTTTCTGACGACGAGGGTTAACGCCGGCGCCTGGTCAACACCGGTAGTCCTCTGCGTGACGGTCACCGTCGCTGGAGAACTGGTGCTGGGCAGCAGATTTGGGCCGCCATTGAAGGTCGCAGTGATCGTATGAACCCCCGCCGGCAGGTTGCTGATCGGCAGCTCGGCCTGGGTGGCGCTGTCGAGCGACGCGGTTCCCAGCAGCGTGGACCCTTCGTTGAAGCTCACCGTTCCGGTAGCTCCCTGGGTAACGGCTGCTGTCAGCAGGTTCTGGTCCCCATACATGATGTTCGTCGACGCTGTCGCAATCGTCGTAGTCGAGTTCCCTTGCGTGACCGTAACGGTGCCATCCTGGAAGGCGATCTCATAGTTTGCCGATACCAAGCCGGAGACCGACAGAGGGTAGGTGCCCACAAGCGAGCTGGGCACTGCGCTGGTCGTGTACACAGGGGCACCTGTTACGACGGTGGAAAGGGAGTCTCCAGGTACTATGGTTCCCAGAATCGTATAGCTGAAAGCAGGATTCGGCTGGCCGAAGGGCCTGGTCACACTGTCGGCCACCACCGTCAGCGCGGGACCGCCACCAGCCGCCGTCCTCTTGGTTACAGTGACCTGCACCGGCCCTGAAGAGCTGCCGGCGAAGTTGCTATCCCCAGTGTAAGTCGCCGTGATGTTGCTGTACGTTCCCACCGGAAGATACTGACCTGTTCCCGGTATCTGATTAAGCGTCAGGGTTGCGGATCCGAGGCCGTTAAGCGCCGCACTGCCAAGCAGTTCAGTGCCGAGGAAGAAGTTCACCGAACCGGTCGCGGACGCCTGATTTACGCCCGCAGTGAGGATAATCGCATTGCCATAGATCCCGGTCTGTGCAGACGGCACCAACGTTGTACTCGTTGCAGCCGCACTGTTCCTGAGAGCGAAGCTCACCGATCCCACAGATCCGGCAGCCGCTGTGACGGTATAGGCTCCGGTGGTTCCGTTGGCGGTAGCGATGACGCTTGCAAGCCCGCCGCTGTCGGTCACAGCAGACGGCGCACTCAGTGCGGCGTTGGCTGTCGTACCGTTGGCTACATAGGTGACAGTCACACCCTGGACAGGGTTGCTGCCGGCGTCGGTGACGAAAACCGTCAGCGGTTGGGTGAACTGCGTACTGATCACAGTGGTCTGCGGGGAACTGCCGCTATGGATCGAAATCGAAGTGGGAGCGCCGGCCGTGTTGGTGAGAGTAAACTGCGCTGGAGTCCCCACGGCGGACCCGGTCACATGGAAAGAACCGGCCTTGCTGTTCGCTGTGACGTTGACCGACGCGAGCCCATTGGCATCGGTGGTGCTGGTGAGGGCAGAAAGCGTCCCGCCGGGCGTGATTGCGGTCCCATCGGTGCCCCAATTCACAGTTACGTTAGGCACAGGATCACCAGCCGCGTCCTTAACAATAGCCAACAACGGATTCGCGTAGATCGCGTTTACGGCTGCACTCTGGTTGTTGCCGCTGGAAACAGTGATCGAAGTCGGGAGACCGTAGATAGTCTGGGTCAGGCTGGCTGAGCTCTCCAGGAACTTGTCTGTACCGAGGTAGTCAGCCCGGATCGTGTGCGAGCCAGGGGTGAGCGTATTGTTCGTGTCTGTAGCCACGCCATTCGAGTTGACCTGGACGGGAAGGCCCTGGGTTTTGCCGTCTGCCGAGAACTGAACCAGACCATCGGTAACCGGACTGCCACTCTCTGTGACGGTCGCGGTAAACACAATCCTCGTACCCTCCTGTGCTCCGTTGGGAGGAGCGTCCGAGACAAGAGCCGTCGTCGTCGCGTTCGGCAGAACGAGCAGAGGCAATCTCTGAAGATTGCTGATCTCGGGAGAGTTCCCAGTGCCTGTCGCACTGGTATTGTGCCCCACCCCATTCCCGTAAGCGGCAAAGACATACAGCGTGTGCAGTCCGGAGTCCTGTGGACTCAGGGTTATCGTGAAGGTCCCCGGATTCGTCGGACCGATGACGCTGGCGCCGGTCGGCGTGGCCAGGCTCCACGGAGTTACCCCGTCCACCGAAAAGTAGACTTGCGTGGGTGGTGGATCGGTGGTGCCAGTCAAGTTTACGTAGGGAGAGCTGCTGGTATACGCACTGGTTACGGTGACGTCGAAGCTTGGCGTCACGTTGAAGGTCGAAAAGACGCCACCGCTCGTAAAGGTATCGCTACCCGAGACCACAGGGGTTAGCACAACGTTCAACGGAACCGGCTGTTGCGCCCCAACAGTGATTACCGTCACGTTCGCGCTGCCGCTATTTGAGACGTAAACCTGATTCGTGACCGGATTCACTGCGACTCCGGAGGGGGCGGACCCGGTCGGCACTGTCGCACTCACTGTGTCACCGTTTGCGTCAATCACCGTTACGGTGGCGTCGGTTTGATTCGTCACATAGATCTTGTTGGTGAGAAGGTTCAGATCGAGCGCGTTTGGTGATCTCCCCGTAGGGACCGTGTCGATGATGTTCCCTGATGCCCCATCGATTACGCTCACGCTGTTGCCGCCCTGATTGGCGACGTAGATCCTGTTCGTAAGTGAATTCACAACTACAGCGCCCGGATTGTCCCCCACGTCCAAGCGGATTAAGTCGATCGGTTGCAGTGTGTCTCCGTCGATGACGGTGACGTCGTTATCCCCTTGATTGATAACGTAGAAGTTATTCTCCGCGGAGTTCACTCCCACGGCAACAGGGCTGGCGCCAACAGGCACCGCATCAGTTAAATTGGTTATGCCGTTGATGACCGTAACGTTGTTCGACCCTTGGTTCGCGACAACAATCGTGTTGGTCACTTCATTGATTGCCAGTCCCTTCGGCGCTGTACCAACAATGATGTTGGCGGTCGTGTTAGTGATCCCGTCAATAACGGTGACGCTATTCGCGGTGGAGTTGGTGACATAGGCCTTGTTGCTTACTGTATTCACAGCTACGGCAAAAGGTCCCTGCCCCGCGATTACCTGCGTCGTCGCGTTGCCGTTAAGCCCATCAATCACGGTCACATCGCCACTGCCGCTGTTTGGCACATAGATCTTGTTAGTCGCCGGATTCACTGCCACTGCCACAGGACCGGTTCCCGCACTCAGGGCGGGGAGTATTGGGATGCCACTCGCACCATCGATCACGGTAACGGTGTTGTCCGCCATATTGGGCACGTACACCTTGTTCGTGACCTGGTTCACCGCCACCGCGGCCGGGCTGCTTCCGGCACTAATGGTATTCGTCGTTCTTGTTGCCCCATCGACAACGACAAGGTTACCGCCAAGGAGAGGGTTGCCGGGGATGCCATTGTTGGCGACATAAACACGATTCGTTACAGGGTTGACGGCCACCGCGTCGGGGTTGACGCCAGTAAAAATGGAATCCACGTTGGTATTGGTACTGCCATCAATCACGACCACGTGCCCAAGCGTCGCACTGTCAGTGACGTAGATCCGGTTCGTCAGGGAGTTCACCGCCAACGCCTTAGGGCTGTTTCCTACAGGAACGGTCCCGGATACAGCGTCGGTCTTACCGTCGACCGCAATCACTACACCGCCGCCTGAGGTATCAGTGACGTAGATAAAGTTTGTTACCGGGTTGATTGCGATTGCTGTGAGCCCGTTGTCGGGCAGTGGCGTCGTGGTTCTGATCGTATTGCTTGCTCCGTCGATGACGGTTAGGACGGAACCGTTAGCGACATAAATTTTATTCGTCACCGGATTGACAGCCAGGGCACTAGGAGTATTTCCAAGTCTTATGGAGGCGACGATCGTATCTGTGGAACCATCAATCACGTCCACTGTGGCGTTAGCGCCATTCGCGTCGTTCGCCACATAAATGCGGTTGGTGACCGGATTGAGAGCAAGGGCGAAAGGATTTTTCCCCCCTTGGATCGTGGTCCTCACCGTATCCGTCGTTCCGTCGATGACGAATACCGCGCCATTCGAGTTGAAGGCTGAGAGGATGCCGCCGTTGGAAGCGGCAACGTAGATCTTGTTCGTTACTGGATTGACAATGATCGCCTGGGGATTCAGGCTTATTCCTGGGATGCGCCTTCCGAAAGAGTTGCCTTCCTCATCTTCGGTGATAACCCAGACGGTACCGTCGCCGGGGCAGGCAACATAAGCTTTATTGGTGACGGTATTGACTGCGATCGCTACCGGGGTACGTCCCACGTTGACGGTCTGCGTCGTGTTTGTCGCGCCATCGATGACGGTGACCGAATTCGGGCCATTGTTGACGACATAAATCTTGTTGGTTGCCGGATTCACCGCCACAGCAAATGGCTGGGAACCTGTACGAACCAGACTCTGCGCGCAAAGCGAGGGGCAGGCAACAAGGGAGACGATGAGCATCCCAAGCCAAACGAGAACGAAGCGGCAGCAGGAAAACATGCTTGATTGCACGGGTTGGCCTCGCACCTTCCGCCATTTCAAGGATGTCCATCGTGACCATCCATGGGAGAGGCGAAGTCAATGTAGCCAGCTCTTCAGCTTGATGTTATGAGTGGGGCATGGGCGCGGCTACTGGGGCTTTCCCTAGCCGCGAACAGCCTGGGAGCCCTTGCTCCTCGACAGCATCCGAGGCAGGCTCAGCACCGCCTCAGCCGAGTAGGGCGCTCCCAATGTCACGGTCGTGTTTGTCGTGCCCTCGATGACGGTGACCGGATTCGGGTGGTTGCTAACGACCTAAATCCTGTTGGTTGCCGGATGAGCTGCCGCGGCAAATGACTGATTATCAAGGCTTATATGCACGATCACCGGTCGGGTCGGCGATGAAGACAGACCTTTTGCGGCGTGCGCGGCATGAGTTTATCGGTCCAGGGAATCGCGCCGCCGGGAAGTGAAGAGAACAGGTTAGGACGCCGGCATCGGTGGATAACGGCTGCTCTGCGCGATGTATTGCGCAGCGAGTGCGCGGAAGTCTTTGACCTGCGCTGCCGCCCATGATGGAGTCTTTGCCGAGCTCTGTGGCGAGAAGCGCGGCTACAGTCGGCGCAGCTTCAACCGCTGCGCGCGCGTTGAGCAGAAGCGATCGGGTGCGGCGGGCGAGAGCGTCGTCGATGGTGCGCGACATCTCGTTCCGTGCGGACCATACGATCTCCGCCTTGATGCAGGGCAGATCGGGATGGAGAGGCTTACCCAGATCAGGGTCAACTTGCGCGAGAGCGAGGATGGATATGGCGTCGGTACCGTAGACTCCGAGGCTGCCGAACTGGTCGGGATTGGCATCGTAGCCGTGGATGTGGGTAGTGGCTGTCACGCAGGGCTTCTCGTCGAGACCGCCCAGGGTGACAGCGTGGTCGACACAGTCCTCGGCCATGTGGCGATAGGTAGTCCATTTGCCGCCCGCAATGGTGAGCAGGCCGGTGTGGTCAATATGGATGGTGTAGTCGCGGGAGATGCCGGAGGTCTTGCCGCTGGTGCCTCCAAGGGATTTGGCGAGGGGACGAATGCCGACGAAGACGCTGAGGATGTCGTCGCGGGTGGGTTTGCGGGCAAGGTAGCGGCCTGCGGTTTCGAGAACGAACTCAATCTCCTCCTCGAATGGGAGAGGCTCGTAGGAGATCGAGTTAATGGGTGTATCCGTCGTCCCGACCAGCGTGCGGTTGTGCCAGGGGACGGCGAAGAGTACGCGGCCGTCGTCGGTCTGCGGAACGAGCAGCGCGGTATCTCCCGTGAGAAAAGAGCGCTCGAAAACGAGATGAATGCCCTGGCTGGGGACCATCATAGGTTCAGCGCTTGGCTCCGCGAGTCGGCGGGTTTCATCGGTGAAGATTCCGGTGGCATTGACAACGGAGCGCGCGGGGATGGTGAAGCGCTCGTTGGTTTCGCCGTCGACGGCGATGACTCCACGGACGAAACCGTCTTCATCTTTGGTGAGTTCGGTAACGCCGCAGTAGTTGAGGACTGTGGCGCCGTGCTCGGCTGCGGTGGCGATGAGATGGATGAGCAGGCGGGTGTCATCGAACTGGCCATCGTGATACATCACACCGCCGCGGAGACCGTCCTGCCGGATCGTGGGAAGCAGTTTGAGGGTCTCTTCGAGCGAGAGGGTCTTGGAGGAGCCAAAGCTGTACTTGCCGGCAAGGAGATCGTAGACCTTCATGCCGATGCCGTAGAACGGGGCCTCCCACCATGAGTAGTTAGGAACGACAAAACGCAGATTGCGGACGATGTGCGGCGCATTGCGAAGGAGTAAGCCGCGCTCCTTGAGGGCCTCCATGACGAGCGAGAGATTGCCCTGCTCAAGGTAGCGGACCCCACCGTGAACAAGTTTGGTGGCGCGGCTGGAGGTTCCCTTGCCGAAGTCTTCGCGCTCAAGAAGAAGAACATCGTAGCCGCGAGTGGCCGCGTCGACGGCGACTCCGGCCCCAGTGGCCCCGCCGCCAATGACGACGATGTCCCAGGGCTCTTTGCGCGCTCGGACGCGGGCAAGCATCTCGTCGCGGTTCATCGGGTCTCCTTGTTCCAGTGCAGCGAGCGGGCGACCGCCTCTCTCCAGTTTTCCTGCAGGCGCTGCATCTGCTTCGTGTTCGCTTTGGGCGTGAAGACAGCGTCTGCGGCACGATGCTTTTTAAGTTCCTCAATGCCGCTCCAGAATCCGGTAGCGAGTCCGGCGAGGTAAGCGGCACCAAGGGCAGTAGTCTCGATGACGGCAGGGCGATGGACAGGGACGCCGAGAAGGTCGGCCTGGAACTGCATTAGTCCGTCGTTGGCGGCGGCGCCGCCGTCGACGCGAAGCTCTTTCAGGGGGCTGGAGGAGTCTTTGTCCATGACACGCAGGACATCGGCGACCTGAAAGGCGATGCTCTCAATGGCAGCTCGTGCGATGTGGCCGATCTGCGTTCCCCGCTCAAGCCCAATGATGAGACCGCGGGCCTGCGCGTCCCAGTACGGTGCGCCGAGGCCAGTGAAGGCAGGGACGAAGACGACACCGCCAGAATCAGGAACGGAGTCGGCGATGGCTTCGACCTCTGAGGAGGAGCGGATGAACTTCATCTTGTCGCGCAGCCATTGGACGACCGCGCCGCCGACAAAGATGCTGCCTTCGAGAGCGTATGCGGGCTTTTTGTCGAGGCTGCAGGCGAGCGTGGTGATGAGGCGTTCGGTGGAAAGAGTGAATGTGCCGCCGATGTTCTGCAAAAGGAAGCAGCCGGTGCCGTAGGTATTCTTGGCGTCGCCGGGCGAGACGCAGAGCTGACCGAAGAGCGCGGATTGCTGATCTCCTGCGATCCCGGCGATGTCGATCTCACCCAGGCCGAGAGAGGTCGTGACCTGTCCGACCTTCTCGCTGGACCAGACGACCTCAGGAAGAAGACTCTTCGGGATGTTGAAGAGCTTCAGCATGTCGTCGTCCCAACGGTCTTCGACGATGTTGTAGAGCAGAGTACGCGAAGCGTTGGTGCGGTCGGTGATGTGGCGCTTGCCGCTGGTGAGGTTCCAGATGAGCCAGCTGTCGACGGTGCCGAAGGCGAGCTTGCCGGCCTCGGCGCGGGCACGTGCTCCGCTTACGTTGTCCAGAATCCAGGCGATTTTGCTGGCGGAGAAGTAGGGGCTCAGCAGGAGTCCGGTTTTGTGGCGAACGTCTTCCTCCGCTCCCTCGTCGAAGAGCTTCTTCGTGAGCGGCGCGGTGCGGCTGTCCTGCCAGACGATGGCGTTGTAGACGGGCTTGCCGGTGTCGCGGTCCCAGACGATTGTGGTCTCGCGCTGATTGGTGATGCCGAGGGCGGCGACATCGCGCGGCCGAACGCCGGTTTTGCCGAGGACCTCGACGGCGGAGCTGAGCTGCGAGGTGAGGATCTCGAGGGGATCGTGCTCGACCCAGCCGCTGTCGGGATAGATCTGCGGAAACTCGTGGGCTGCCATGCCGGCAATGCGGCCGTCGTGGTCGAAGAGGATGGCCCGCGAGCTGGTAGTGCCCTGATCGAGCGAAAGAACGTACTTCATCTGGTCTCCTTGTGTCTTTAGCGAACCGCCGGATCCCTTAGAGCTTCACGACGATGTCGACCGTGCCGAGCTTCTCTGCGAGTGCACGATTTCTGGCCGGAAGGAAGGGGTGGATGAGCAGTTGATACGCTCCACCCCCGACCACTGCTCCGATGAGCGGAGCGACGATGGGGATCCACCAGTAGTTATCCGGCGACGGAAATGCTGCGGATCCCCACCCGGCAAAAAAGCAGAAGAGCCTCGGGCCGAAGTCGCGCGCCGGGTTCAGGGCCCAGGCCTCGAGATAGCCCATCGACGCCCCGATGAGCGCGACGAGCAAGCCAATGATGAGCGCCCCTCCATTCGCTCCGGGAGCCATCTCGTTGTACTGCTCGGTGACGGCGAAGATGCCGAAGATCAGGAAGGCAGTGAGAATGATCTCGTCACCGAAGGCGTGCATGGGAGTGATGGCGAGCCCGGGATGCGTGAAGAAGACACCAGCCGCTCCGCCCGACGCGCGCGTGAGCTGGTTGACGGTGTTGTAGTGGTCGATGACCGGCGAGAATAGCGTGTAGACGATGGCCGCGCCGAGGAATCCGCCGACGATCTGCGCAAGCCAGTACGGCACCACTTTGCGCCAGGAGAATCCACGATAGATGGCGAGCGATAGCGTAACGGCGGGGTTGCCATGGCATCCGCTGACCGAGGCCGTCGTGTAGATCGCAATGGTGACGGCGAGGCCCCACGCGATGCAGACCCCCCAGTAGGCCTGCTGATAGGGGCTGGGTGTAGTAGAGCGTATACATCGCCGCGACGGAGTCGCCAAACGCGATGATGAGGAACATCGCCATTGCTTCGGAGATGAGTTGGCCTGCGAACAGCTTGGTCATGAATCGCGTTCTCCTGACTTGCGTTTTCGCGAACACCCAACGATACGACAGCCTCAGGAATTTGTCTCAAACAATACCTGGCGGGCTGCTCGCTCCACGCCGGGCCTTCCATCCCGCATAATGGAAGATTGGGAGTATTCAAGGCGATCTATGGGTTTATTCCGCAAGAAGATCAAACAGGAACATAAGGTGATGCTCCAGCATGACCGCGCGGCCGGTTCATTGATGCCGGAGTCGCATCGTCCGACGCCGGAGTGCCCGGAGCCGCTGCATTGGAGCATGATCGACTCGATGACGGCCGAAGTCGAGGTGCTGGAATTGCTTGCCACGCTGGTCACGACCGTGAAACCTCGGCTGGTAGTGGAGACCGGCTCCTTTCTCGGCGTCTCGACGGAGTGGATTGCTCGCGGCATGGAGCGCAATGGCTTCGGTAAGGTGATTAGCTGCGAGTTCGATCCGCTGGTCTACGCGCGAGCGAAGGAGCGGCTGACAGGATCGCCGCTCAGCAGGTTCATTGAGCTGCGCAACCAGTCGAGCCTGGAGATGACCGTCGACGGAACCATCGACCTCTTCTTCTCCGACTCCGATATGCCGATCCGCGAGCAGGAGGTGAAGCGCTTTCTACCGCAGATCAATCCGAATGGCCTGATCCTGATGCACGACGCCAGCTCCCACCATAAAGTCGTGCGCGATGCCGCTCGCTCGATGGAGGCCGAGGGCCTGCTCTCCGTTGTGTTTCTGCCGACGCCGCGCGGACTGGTGATTGCGCAACCTCGTGCGGGGCGAAGCTAGTTGCGGAGCTTCGGAATGCGCGGCTCGCGATCGGCGTCTTCTGAGGATAACGAATCTCTTCCGGGCGCCATCGGCCATGTTCTGGGCCGGCTTCCTCATTCGCGTCCTCTATATCACCATCGTCCATACCTACCGGATTCGGCCCGACGAAGACCACCTGCAGTTCGGCTGGGAGATGGGACGCATCGCGCGGGCGCTGGCAACAGGCTATGGATACGCCGATCCCTTCACTGGTCACTCCGGCCCGACGGCGTGGTCCCCGCCACTCTATCCTCTGTTGATCGCGGCGGTCTTCAAGGTCTTCGGCGTGTACACAGCGGCTTCGGCGTGGGTCTTGCTGACGATCAACAGCGTTTTTTCCGCCGCAACCTCTTCAGTCATCTACGAGATTGCAGCGCGATGTTTTCACCGGACCGGACGCGCCGGCAAGATCGCCCTGTGGTCCGGATGGCTATGGGCGCTCTATCCTGCGGCGATGCAGTTTGCCGTGCGCTGGATATGGGACATGTGCCTGACGGCGTTCCTCTTCAGCAAGATCTTCGTTGTGGCGTTACGGGTGCGTGAGGTGGGAGAGGAGCTGCCGGACGGCTCGGCTACGGGCAAAGGCAGCACGACGATGCGATGGGCAGCGTTTGGTCTGCTCGCCGGAGCAGTCGCGCTGCTGAACTCCACCTTGCTGCTGTTTCTGCCTGTGTGTGGCCTTTGGATGCTCCTTGGCGTTCTCAAGACAAAGGCTCCCGTGGGGCCGACGCTCGGGCGTGGCTTAGTCGCTTGCGTGATGATGCTCGCGTGCCTGGCGCCGTGGACAATACGCAACTATCGCGTCTTTCATACCTTCATCCCAATGCGCGGCAACCTCGGCGCAGAGCTGCACCAATCGATCCTTCCGGAGAACGGCGGCTTTCCGTGGGGCGCAACGATTCCCGTCTGCGAGGCCTGCCCCGTCTTCCAGCAGTACCGGCAGATGGGCGAGGCCGCCTATGTGCGCCGCGAGGGCGAGCTGGCCAAACAGGAGATCGCGTCACACAAACTGCGGTTTGTTGAGTACGGCCTGAAGCGCGTCTACTTCTTTTGGGTCAGCGTCCCCAAGCCTCCCGAGAAGGGCGTCCTGCTCGAAGCCGTGCGCGAGGCAAACTACTTCTTTCTCAATCTGGCGAGCCTTCTTGGCCTCGCTCTCGCCCTGAAAAGACGCATCCCCGGAGCGGTCCTGTTTGCGTGGGCGTTTGCGCTGGTGCCCCTCACGTACTACCTCATCACGGTGCAGGCGCGCTTCCGGCATCCGCTCGAACCCATCATGCTGATCCTCGCCGTATACCTCTTTCAGTCAGCAACGACGCGGCAAAAAGACGTACCATCGACCTGAAGTGAACCACGTCCTCATCACCGGCGGCTCCGGCTTCTTCGGCGGCGTTCTTAAACGCAGGCTGCTGGCGGAGGGTTACGCCTGCACGAACATCGACCTGGTCGCCGACCCGGACACGCACCCAAACCTGACAAGCATCCAGGGCGACATTCGCGATCCTGATTTGCTGCGGCAGGTATTCGCAACCGGCAACTTTGCGGCAGTGCAGCATTGCGCAGCCCAACTGGCGCACGATGCCGTGGACGACAAGCTTGCTCTGGACTTCGAATGTCGACGGCACGCGAAACCTGGCCGACGTGGCGAAACTGTTTGGCGTGAAGAAGTTCGTCTTCATCTCGAGCAACTGTCTCTGGGCGAGCAACCTCGGCCGCGAAGTTCGGGAAGATGAGCCACCGAACCCAGTGGAGCTCTACGGCCGCTCCAAACTGGCCGGAGAACAGGTGTTGACCGAGTACGCGCGCGATCTGGACATCGTCACGATTCGTTGTCCTACGATCATCGACAGCGGGCGGCTTGGCCTGCTCGCGATTCTCTTTGAGTTCATCGACGACGGCAAAAAAGTCTGGGTGGTTGGCGACGGCGGCAATCGCTACCAGTTCATCTATGCGCAGGACCTCGCGACGGCCTGCCTGCAGGCGATGGGGTACGCAGGGTCCAATCTCTTCCACATCGGCTCGGAGAACGTCGTCTCTTTGCGGCGCGTCTACGAAGCGGTGATCGAGGCTGCGGGGAGCAAGTCGCGCGTGGCCTCGCTGCCGAAGGGGCCGACAATTGCCGCAATGCGCTTCGCCCACAAGCTGAACCTGTCGCCGCTAGGGCCTTATCACTACCGCATGATCGCCGAAAGCTTCGTCTTCGACACCACGCGCATCCGCAGTGAGTTGGGTTGGGCGCCGACATTAACAAACGAAGAGATGATGATTCGCGCTTACCGCTACTACTCAGAGAACCGCCGGGAGATCCACTCGCGAACCGATGTATCGGCGCATTCCAAGCCCGCGTCAATGGGGATTATTCGCGCGCTGAAGTGGTTTTCGTGATGCTTATCGTCTTTCCGATCTGCCAGGCCTTCGCATACTTCCAACTGATGTAGCCGGAGTGATAGAGGTGCAGCAGCAGGCCCTCACGCCCATCGAGAAAACCGAGGCGGAAGACGTAGTTCCACACAAAAGTCAGCAGAGGGACAAGCGTGGTGTTCCAGAAGAAGGCGGGCCACGACCCACTGGTTCTTCCCTTTTCAGCCAGCAGCCGCGCGCCTAGCGAGCTATAGCGGTTCATGTGCTCGAGGTAGAGATCGAGCTGCGGGTAGCCATGATGCAGGAAATCATTCTGCATGGTTTCGACCCGGCCCGCCACCTGCACCGACTCATGCACGGGACGGTCGGTGAAGTGGGCGGGACCTGAGTTGGTCATGCGGCGAAACAACCGAAGCTTCAGGTCAGGGTAGTAGCCGCCATAGCGCATCCAGCGCCCAAGGAAGACATGGCGCAGTCGAAGCCGATAGCCATCGACCGGAGGGCTGGTCTGCCCGTCGGTCTCGAGCATTCGCCGAATCTCGGCCTGCAACTCCGGGGTGAGCTCTTCATCCGCGTCAAGCGACAGAACCCACGTCGAGGTGCACTTGTCGATTGCGGAGTTCTTCTGCAGAGCAAATCCCTTCCACGTCCTCGGTGAAGACCTTCGCCCCGGCGCGAGTGGGCTATCTCTACGGTCGCATCGGTCGAGCCAGAGTCGACGATGACGATCTCATCGGCGAACGCGACACTGGCCAGGGTTCGCGGGAGGTTCTCTGCTTCGTTGAGTGTGATGATGGCGACAGAAAGGGTCGATCTAGGCATGCGTTGCCTATTCTATTTGTCCTTCGCGGATCGACGACTGCTAAAAATGAATCCACGAGAGGCGAATCGAAAGAAGGTGTTGGAATGCGCTAACACATTGGTTGTATTGGTACATCGCCGGTGGGAAACCTAGAGTTGCCTATGGCGAGGTATGTATCGGGTTTACTCCCTGCTACTGCCGCACTGCCTTGCTGAGCGGTATGAGGCAAATATGTCCGAATTGATGGAAAGGTACAGAACTACGGGCCCCGGAATCGTAGCGACTTCAACCACCATCCTCACTCTGGCTGGTTGCGTCGCACTGTTTCTTCAGACCGGCCTCGGACTGGTGCATTATCCCGGTCCGGCGCTGACAGGCTCGACATTCGAAACCATCGTCTGGGTCGCCTGGCTCGCGCTTGCCGTCTCCATGATTCTGCTCGTCTACGAGTGCTGGGAGGATGTCCTGATCCGGTGGGTCGCCGGAGCCTTTCTGGTCTTCCTGATCACTGACCTCTTCAATCGCAACCTGGCCTCCGGCGCCTTCCCGATCGCCCATCCCTGGGCGGTGAAGGTGATGGCAGGCGCGGGCAGCTTCGCCGCTGCCATCTTCGTCGCCGGGTTGCCGATCTTCTTTCGCCGTCTGACGCTAATGATGCGGGATGCAGCGCGCTCACGCGATAACGAATTGCGGCTTATCGCGGCGGCCGAGTCGAGCACGGACTCCGTGATTCTCTATGACAGCGTTCGCGACGCCACCGGCCAAATCTGCGATTTCAAAGTCACCTTTCTCAATGGCAACGCGGAGCAACTGATCGGCAAGAGCAGACAACAGCTCATCGGAAAGAACCTCGTCGACATCATCCCCGCTATCGGGAACACAGAGCATTTAGATCGCCACCGGCAGGTCGTTGAAACCGGAGAGCCGGCACTGCTTGAGGTCACGAGCAACACCTTTCGCTCCGATGGACGGCCCGCCCGCTTCCAGATTCAGGTGGTGAAGCTGCAGGATGGCATTGCAACCACCATCAGCGATGTCACCCGGCGCTTTCAGCATAAGGAAGATCTGAAGCGCGCACTGAACTTCAACAAATCAATCATCGCCAGCTCTCCGTTCAGCATCATCGTCACGGACAAAGCAGGCCTGATCACATCGCTGAATCCTGCAGCCGAGAGGATGCTGTGGTATCAGGAGTGCGACCTGCTCGGTAATAACATTGTGGAGCTGCACGACTCCGAGGAACTGGCTGTGCGCGCGATGGAGCTCTCGTCGCAGTTCAGCACCGAGGTCTCCGCGGATCATCAGGTCTTTCAGATTTCCCCGGAGAACGGCCTCATCGACGAGCGCGAGTGGACCTACATTCGCCGGGATGGCTCCCGCGTTCCCGTCCAGCTTGTCGTCACCGCACTGCGCGACAGCGATGACTGCATCGCCGGATTCGTGGGTATCTCCTACGACCTCACGGAGCGCAAGCGCGCCGACGAGTATATCTACCACGTCGCTAATCACGACTCCCTCACCGGGCTCCCAACACGCACTCTGCTCCGCGACCGCCTGGAGCTTTTGATCGAGCGTGCGCAGCGATCTCAGGCGAGCTCGCCGTCATGATGATCGATCTCGACAACTTCAAGCGCGTCAACGACTCTCTCGGCCACCAGGCAGGAGACACTGTGCTCTGCGAGATATCGCGGCGGTTGAAAACCTGTATTCGCAAATCCGATACTGTCGGTCGAATGAGCGGAGACGAGTTCGTTGTGCTGCTGCCCGATCTTCGCTCCGACAAGGACGCCGATGAGGTGAGCCAGAAGATACTGGCTGCAATCGCGCAACCTATCCGCATTGGCAAACACGAGATTATTGTCACGGCGAGTATCGGCATCAGTCTCTTCCCCGCTTGCGAAGATGTCGAAAGCCTCTTCAAGAACGCGGATCTCGCGATGCATCACGTCAAGAACAGCGGACGCAACGGCTCGCAGATCTACGCTCCGGGCATCGGTATGCACGGGCTGCAGCAGTTGCAGATGGAGTCTGCACTGCGCAATGCGATGGACGCGGGCGAGTTCGAGGTCTTCTATCAGCCCCAGATATCGTTTGCCGACGGCCGTATGGTTGGCGTGGAATCACTTCTGCGGTGGAACAGCCGGGAGTTTGGCGTGGTGGGCCCAAACACCTTCATTCCCCTCGCGGAAGAGACAGGTCTTATCGTTCCCATCGGCGAGTGGGTTCTGCTCCAGTCGTGCAAGGAGGTTGCGGCGCTGCAGCGGCGTCTCGGAATCGAGTGCTCCGTAGCCGTCAACATCTCCCCGCGCCAGTTCCAGCAAAAGGACTTCCCTGCCACCGTTGAGCGCGCATTGCAGACCAGCGGATCTGAAGCCGGAACAACTGGAACTTGAGATCACCGAACACCTCCTGATGGTCGACTCCGAGGAGTCGCTTGAGATCATGCAGCGCGTCCGCAAACTCGGCGTGCGTTTTGCCATCGACGACTTCGGTACCGGCTTCTCCAACATGGCCTACATCACGCGCTTTGCCGTTGACCGGATTAAAATTGACCAGTCTTTCATCTCCCGCTGCGACGTCGATGAGAACAGCCGCGCCGTCACCGCAGCGGTGATCGCCCTCGCTCATAGTCTCCAGATCGAGGTCATCGCCGAGGGCGTCGAGTCGGAACAGCAAGTCCAGATCCTGCGCCAGATGTCCTGCGACCAGGCACAGGGCTATTTCTACTCGCGGCCGCTGAAGATGGCGGACATGCACGATTTTTCGCATCCCACCAGGAAAGACTGCGGCACCGTAAAGCCCCGCAACACAGAGAGCGACATGATCGCTCTACTTGGCTCTTTGGCAGGAGCCTGAGTTCCACCGCGAACAAACCGATATTGAAAACAACGGACGTAAGCCTATGAACAATGTGAACGAACGCCACTGCATCGTCATGCTTCCACCCAGCCCCAACTTCGAACGTCTGTTCGACGAAGTCCTGGAGCTGGCCGTTATCGAAACCGGCCTGGTGCCGTGCCGCATTCAGCAAAACCCGGAGTATCCCACCCCGATCAACATCTTCATCGATGAGATCGAGCAGGCCGGCGCGATCCTTGCGGACATCTCGGAGAACACCTCTGAAATCTGGTTGGCCGTGGGCTGTGCCGTGTCACTCGGAAAACCGCTCTGCCTGATCTCATCGCGACCCGAAGCTCGTCAGCCAAGCGGGATCCAATACCTCCCGCTGATTCCCTACCCCGCCACCGCCTTCCCCAGCGACTACATTCAGCTCCAGCAAAACGTCACGGCACAGCTCTCCGCAATCATGCCGCGCATCACAATTGCAAATCCGCCAGGTTCCGGCACGAGTCGAGACCATCACGCCCGCTGTCGCACGTTCCGCCACCCTCCGACGAGCTCGTCTCCTATGAGATTGAAGCCCTGACGATCATCAATCAAAGGGCCTCCGAGACTGGCCTCAGCCCGCGCGAACTGGGCTTCGAGATGAAGGCTCGCGACTCCGCTCATCTCACCAGCCACGCCATGAATGCGCTCAAGCGCCGCGGGTTTATTGAGAGGAAGCCGGTCCAGGTGAGCGACGGGATCGAGCAGCACACCTCCGAAAATCTCTTCCTCACGCGCTCCGGCGCAGACTGGCTGATTCGTTACACCAGGCGCGCCAGCACCGGCGCACCGTTCCTCGCGCTTTCGCGGAGTCTATTCCTGAACAGCCGTTAGCCCTCGTGCTACATGCCGGTACTTCGGCTGGTAGCCGAGCTCGCGCGCGTAATTCAGTATCCGCTCGAAGTCGAGGCTGATCGTCGCCCCGGCCTTCTGGGTCACTTCATCTTCAATCGGCAGATCGAAGTCGTCCGCGCCGTAGTTTAACCCCTCAAGCGCGTGCTCGTTCTGCGTAAGGACCGACGTGCGGATGCGCGGAATATTGTCCAGGTAGATGCGGCTGAGCGCGAGGTGCCGCAGATACTCCGCCGTCGAGATCTCGATCCCGCCAATCTGCGTGAAATACGGCTTAAAGGTCCAACAAAGAAAACTCGCCAGTCCGGCGGTCCCGTCGTCTTCCCACGTCTCGTTCGTTCACAGACAAAAGCTGGTCCTGAAACTGCCGCGTGCGCTCCAGATGTTCCAGGCGCTCGTCCAGGGTCTCGTCGAAGCCGATCACCATCGTCGCCGTCGTCTTCAGCCCGGCCTCGACGATCGCCCGCTGCGCCTCGAAGAACTGGGCGACGGTGTATTTGAACTTCGAGTGCCGCGCGCGAAACTCTTCGGTAAGAATCTCCGAGCCACCGCCGGTAATCCATCGCACGCCGGACGCCTTCAGACGCTCAGCCGCTTCGGCATAGCTCAGTTTTGCGTGATCGGCGAGGTACATGAACTCCGCGATCGTCAGCGCGTAGAACTCCAGCGCGTCTCCATAGCGTTCGCGGATGCTGGCAAACAGATCGCAGTAATAACTCAATGGCAGATGCGGATTGAACCCTCCATTGAACGCCGCCAGATCGCCTCCCAGCGCAAGCAGTTCATCCAGTTTGGCGAAGACCTGCTCGTGGCTCAGGACATAGCCGCCGTCCTGGCTGGGCAGCCGATAGAACGCGCAGTAGTCGCACTGCGCCACGCAGACGTTGGTGTAGTTGATGATGCGCATCACCATGTAGGTCGCTGATGCAGGCGCATGAAACCTTCGCCGCACAGCCTGGGCAAGCGAGCGCAACTCCTCGTCCGAGGCATTCTCCCAGAGCCAGCGTGCCTCGGCTCGTCCAATGCGGTCACCGCGGGCGACCATGGCCGCGATTCCGGCAAACGACATATCCAGCGAGGCGGCAGATTCGGCTCATCTTCTTAGTGTAGTGCCGTAAAAATTGACGCGTGGAACGACTTTCTTATTCCCCATACGAAACTATTTTCCATTCGCACCGTCCTCAGTGTATAAATCTTTCGCACCCCCGATGTGTGTCGTCTCCGTCGCGAGAGAGCCCCATCGCAGGTGCGCGACAATCCGGCCCGTTTTTGAAGGCCGCACTGGAGGAAAGAATCCGCCATGACCACCTTGTTCGTTCCGCCATTTCCCCGTTGGCAGTCTTCGCGGTTATGTCATCCTTCGCCCAGGCGCAGTTGCCGCCAAAGAGTTGGGTCGACAAAGATACCGGCCACCGCGTCTGGCGGCTGAGCGATGAGCCGAACTCCGGCGGCTTCTACTTCAACGTCAACGCCTACACGCCCGACCACAAGTCGATGATCTACACCGCGCCGGACGGCATCCATGTGCTCGATATGGAGACGCACAAGACGCGCCTGCTCGTCCCGAATCCGCCCGCGGGAAACGAAGCCGCCGCCGACCCCAGCGCGGTTCGCGGAGCCGGGGCCAGCCGCAATCCGCACGCCCTCGTCGCCGGCAGCAAGACGAACAGCGTCTTCTTCACCCAGCAGGATCCCGCTACTCACGCCGCTGCGGTCTACAAGGCCGACGTCTACACTGGGGCCATCCGCAAGTTGACGGACCTCCCGCCGAAGATCAGCATCGTCTCCGTCAACGCAGATGAAACTCTCGCGGCCGGAACCTATATCGAAGGCGACGCCAACCGGCAAAGAATACGGCTCCAACGCGCCCGCCAACCCAGCCCCTCCGTCAGCCGACAACCGCGTTGCGAGCGCCGCCCAGGGTCCGCACTATCAGCCCGAAAACAAGGGCCTGATGATGGAGCGCCGCCTGGCCGCGCGCCTCCCGCTCGTCCTCTTCACCATTCGCCTCGAGCCCGGCCCCAATGGCGAGAAGCCCGGCGACATGAAGACGCTGCTTCACTCCACCGACTGGGTAAATCATCTGCTCTTCTCCCCCACCGACCCGACTCTCCTCATGTACTGCCACGAAGGCCCCTGGCAGAAGGTCGATCGCATCTGGATGATCCACACCGACGGCACCCACAACACCCTCATCCACAAGCGCACGATGGCGATGGAGATCGCCGGCCACGAGTTCTGGGGGCTCGACGGCGAGACCATCTGGTACGACTGGCAGTACCCCAAAGGCGAGGACTTCTTCCTCGCCGGCTACGACCTGAAGACCGGCAAGCGCACCGCCTTCCACATGCAGCGCAACGAGTGGTCGATTCACTTCAACCTCACCAAAGACCTCGACCTCTTCACCGGAGACGGCGGCGATCCCGGTCAAGTAGCGAAAGCTCCCGACGGCGAATGGATCGAGCTCTTCTACCCGCACATGATCCCTCTCGGCGAAGGCGCCCTCAACGAACCCGACTTCTGGCAGCCCGGCGTCTTCAAATCCGAGCGCCTCGTCAACATGTCACACCACTACTATCGCGAAGAGCCCAACGTACGCTTCTCTCCGGATAAATCGATGGTCCTCTTCACCAGCAACATGTTCGGGCCCAGCTTCGTCTTCGGGGTTGAAGTAAAGAAAGCGGAGAACCCGACGGCCGCCGACGTCGTCTCCACCCCGGACCTCGCGCGCAAATACAACCCCAAGGAACCGCCGAACAGCAAAGGTCCGGTCGTCCCTCGCAGCTAAGCTCTCTCAGTTTCCGCAGGAGTCTTGCATGTTACGGCTTTCTCGCTTCTCAATCGCGGCGTTGTTGGTCGTTGGAGTCTCACTCACCCTTCAGGCCCAGGATGGCGCGCAGAAGCAGCTCCCTCCGAAGACCTGGGTCGACAAAGACACCGGCCATCGCGTCTGGCGCGTCTCCGACGAGCCCAACTCCGGCGCCTACTACTTCAACGTCAACGCCTATACGCCAGATCTCAAGCAGATGGTCTACAACTCGCCCGACGGCATCCGTGTGCTCGACCTCGCGACGATGAAGACGAGCATGCTCGTGCCGAATCCGCCTTCTCCCGCTAACGCCGACAACTCGCCGATGGCCCGCTTCGGCCGAGGAGCCCACGCGATTGTCGTCGGCCACAAGACCAACAGCGTCTTCTTCACCCGCATCGATCCCGAAACCCACAAGAACGCGCTCTACAAAGCGAACACCAACACCGGCGAAGTCCGCAAGCTCATCGACCTCCCTCCGCGTCTCGGCGTCTCAAGCATCAACGCCGACGAGACGCTCGGCGCAGGCACCTACAACGAGTCCGACGTTCCCGGCGGCGATCCCAACGCGCCCAACGCATTTGTCGCCAACGCACCTCCCCCGCCGCGCCCCGCCAACGCGAACGCAGCCGCAAACCTCGGCGGAGCCCATGTCCAGGCCGACGACAAGGGCCAGATGATGGAGCGCCGCCTCGCCGCGCGCATCCCGCTCGTCCTCTTCACCATCCAGCTGGAGCCCGGTCCCAACGGCGAAAAACCCGGCACCATCAAGCCCCTTCTCCACTCCACCGATTGGGTCAACCACCTCCTCTTCTCCCCCACAGATCCGACCCTCCTCATGTACTGCCACGAAGGTATGTGGCAGAAAGTCGACCGCATCTGGATGATCCACACCGACGGCACCCATAACACCCTCATCCACAAACGCACCATGGCGATGGAGATCGCCGGCCACGAGTTCTGGGGACTCGACGGCAAAACCATCTGGTACGACTGGCAATACCCCAAGGGCGAAGACTTCTTCCTCGCCAGCTATAACCTTGAAACCGGCAGACGCACCGCATATCACATGCAGCGCAACGAGTGGTCGATTCACTTCAACCTCACCAAAGACCTCGACCTCTTCACCGGCGACGGTGGCGACCCGGGCCAGGTCGCCGAAGCTCCCGATGGCGAATGGATCGAGCTCTTTTACCCGCATATGATCCCGCAGGGAGAGGGCGCGCTCAACGGCCCGGACTTCTGGCAGCCCGGCGTCTTCAAATCCGAGCGCCTCGTCAACATGTCCCACCACAACTACCGCGCAGAACCCAACGTCCGCTTCAGTCCCGATAAAAAATACGTCTTCTTCACCAGCAATATGTTCGGCCCGAGTTACATATTCGGCGTAGAAGTCGCCAGGACCGTGAACCCACCTGCCTCTGACGTTCAATCGACTCCCGACTTAGCCCGCAAGTACAACCCAGTCGAGCCGACCCCCACCACGACACCGAAGTGAAGGGGCAAAGTAGAATCTAAGCCAGCCATCCAACTAAGGGATTCCATGCGCCGCACGATTCTCCTCGCTACGCTCCTCTTCGCGCCAATCCTTGCAATAGCGCAGCCGCGCTCCCGTCAGATTCAGCAGCTCAACACAGATTGGAGGTTTCTCCAATCCGACGCCACTGGCGCCGAATCCCCAGCCTTCGATGACTCCGCATGGAAACCCGTCACCCTCCCTCACGACTGGGCCATCGCAGGCCCCGTCAGCGAGGATGCTCCCTCCCGGGCGGCCGGGGGATTCTTCCCTACCGGCATCGGCTGGTACCGCCGCACGCTCACACTTCCAAAACTCGATCCGACTAAGCGCATCTTCATTGCCTTCGACGGCATCATGGCCAACTCCGACGTCTACTGCAACGGAGAACTTCTCGGCCATCGCCCCTACGGCTACGTCAGCTTCAACTACGACCTCACCCCACACCTCCACGCGGGAAAAAACATCATCGCCGTCCGAGTCGACAACTCCCAGCAACCCGCCTCCCGCTGGTACCCCGGCGCCGGAATCAACCGTCAGGTCCGCCTCATCACTACCAACGCGATACACATCGCGCCCTGGGGCACGTTCGTCACCACACCCAACATCGACACCTCTGACGCCACCGTCAAGGTCCGCGCCACTGTTCTCAACGACTCCAGCGACAGCGCCGCAGTCACGCTTGCCATAAACCTTGACGCCCCCGGCAACAGACACCTCCCTCCCTCCCCGGGCCACATTGCCAAAGTCATCGCTCCGCACAGCACCGCCGACGTCGAAGAGTCAGTTCATGTCGCCAACCCTGATCTCTGGGATCTCGATCATCCCGTGCTCTACACCGCGCATGTCGATCTGCTCCGCAACAACAAGCCCATCGACGACGAATCCGTCTCCTTCGGCATCCGCGAGTTCCACTTCGATCCCAACAAGGGCTTCTTCCTCAACGGCAAACATCACAAGATCTACGGCGCAGCTCTCCACACCGACGCCGGAGCGCTCGGCACCGCAGTCCCGCTCGCCGCATGGGAGCGCCGCCTCACCGCTCTTCGCGCCCTCGGCGTCAACGCCATCCGCACTGCGCACAACCCACCCGCACCCGAGTTCCTCGACCTCGCCGACCGCATGGGCTTCCTCGTCATGGACGAGATGTTCGACTGCTGGACCGTCGCGAAGAATCCCTACGACTACCACCTCTACTTCAAAGAATGGTCCGAGCGTGACGAAGCCTCTACCATCCAGCGCGATCGCAACCATCCCAGCATCATCCTCTGGTCCGTCGGCAACGAGATCCACGACACGCCCAAGCCCGAGATTGCCATCCCCATCCTCAGACAACTCGTTACAACCGCCCACGCCAACGACCCCACCCGCCCCGTCACACAGGCTCTCTTTCGCCCCAACGTCTCGCACGACTACGACAACGGCCTCGCTGATCTCCTCGACGTAGTAGGCCAGAACTACCGCGAACAGGAGATCCTCAAGGCCCACGCCGACAAACCCACGCGCAAGATCATCGGCACCGAAAACACGCACGATCGCAACCAGTGGGTCGCCATGCGCGACCACCCCGAGTACTCCGGCCAGTTCCTCTGGTCCGGAATCGATTACCTCGGTGAAGCCGGCCGCTGGCCCTCCATCGGCGCAGGCAGCGGACTTCTCCTCACCACCTCGCTCCCCCGAGCCCGAGCCTTCGAGCGCCAATCCTGGTGGGCAGACCCAACCACTCAACCCATGGTCCGCATAGCCCGCCGCGTCCAAGCCGCTCGCCGAGGCCCCACCGACCCCGGCTACGCTTCACCCACCTCCAACAATCAAGCCGCCACCACCGCGCCGAACGCCCCGCTCGACCCCACCACCCGCTTCGGCCAGCCACTCCTGCTCGACTGGACGCCAAAAGACCAGACCACCCACTCCGAGAACGTCGAAATCTACACCAACGCCGACGAGGTCGAACTCCTCCTCAACAACAAATCACTGGGCACGCAAAAACTCCACCCTGACGCCAGCCCCATCACCTTCCAGGTCCCATTCGAACCCGGCACCCTCAAAGCCGTAGCCCGCACCAACGGCAAAATCGTCGCGCAAGACGAGCTCCGCACCGCCGGCAAACCCGCGCGACTGCTTCTCTCCGCCGGCCTCAGCGCAGCGCACCTCACCGACACATCGCATCCCGAGACCGTTCCCGCGCTCACACCCGACTGGAACGACGTAGCCTATGCAACGGCCACACTCGTCGACGCCAACAACACCGTCATCCCCGACAGCGAAACCCGCATCCACTTCTCCGCTACCGGCCCCGCAAAGATCATCGCCGTCGACAACGGCAACCTCCTCGACCACGATCCATTCCTGGCGACCAGAAAATGACCGCAAACTCTACGCAGGCCACGCCATCGCCATCCTCCGAGCCACGTCGCCCACTGGCAACATCACCATCACAGCAACCACAGAAGGCCTTCCACCCGCATCGATTACGCTGTCAACAGCCCCGGCCCATCAACCAACCGTGGAGCCTAGCTTCTAAAACCAGGTACACGCCATGTGGAGTCGCCGCCGCTTTCTCGTCACGTCAGCCGCAGCTATCACTCCACTCCAATCAACAACACGAAACACCCCTCTCATCGACTCGCACGTCCATGTGTGGAAGCACGACGCCGCCTTCCCCTTCGCCAACGGAGCCAATCCTCCCGCCGAAGACGCCTCCGTCGAACAACTCCTCGAGCTGATGCACACCAACAACGTCTTCCGCACCGTCATCATCCAGGTCATCCACTACAAATGGGACAACCGCTACCTTGCCAGCGTCCTCAAACGCTACCCACGCACCTTTCAGGGTGTCTGCCGAGTCAACCCGCAAGACCCCGCCGCCCCCGACCAACTCAGTCGCCTCACCGAAGTCGACGGCTTCCACGGCGTGCGTCTTAGCCCCTCCGCCTCACCTCAAGACGACTGGATTCGCGGCCCGCTCATGCCGCCTCTCTGGCGCCGCTGCTCTCAACTCAAAGTCCCGATGACCATCCTCACCAGTCACGCGTCTACCCGACCTCGCGCCCCTCATCCAGCAAAACCCCGATCTCACCGTCGTCATCGACCACATGGCGGACTGCCCGCTCCACCAGCCGGACAAGCTCCAACTCCTGTTAGCCCTCGCACGCTACCCCAGGGTCTTCGTCAAAATCTCCCACCTCTGGTCACTCTCCACCGAGCCCTATCCCTACGCCGACACCATCCCGCAGATCAAAAGCCTCGTCGAAGCCTTCACCGCCGCCCGCCTCATGTGGGGAACAGACTGGCCCATCTCGCTCAAGCAGTCTTCATACGCCAACATCGTCGCGCTATACCGCGACCACCTCAACTTCCTCAGCCCGCAAGACCGCGAACAGATTCTCTCGAAGACTGTTCAGCAGGTTTGGCCTTTTGGTGTGAGTTAAGTCGATCTCAAAAACTTAGGTGGCTGAAGCACTTGTAACGCACTTTACCCAGCTCTCATACGTATACGCATCACGGTCAGTCTGCCATTCCTTCTCGGGAATCGCCTGCAACTGTTCGCGCTGAATATTCGGGATATCGGTTCGGAGAGCTTCCACTCCGCCTTCGGACAACTCACTCGCGAAATTCGCCCCGATGCGGCGCCGGTCGTCTTCGCCCACTCGCTCACATGGCTCGCCGGCATCGCCTCAATCGCAGAGGTGGTCCAAAGCGGCAGATCAATCTGCTTCTCCAGCCAGAGTGCAGCGGCCGCGTCACAAAGTTAGGACGATGCCCCGCCCCTTTGAACCATACGGTCTCTGGAAGATTCTTCCGATTACCTGTGATCGCCGCGGTCCGGTCCCGCAACGAAGCAAAAAAGGCCTCGTCGGTTTGCGGTTTGACGATTAACCCATCCATGTCGCCATTCATGACGAGCGTTGTGCCACGTTGTGCATTCAGTGCATAAAGAACGGCCCCCCGATCGCCAAGAAAACTCAGCGCCTGATACGCGCCGCCTTGGCACATCGGCTTCGAAGTATCCCAATAGCCGCCCGGTCCATCCAGATTGCCGCCTCCACTCAAAATCAGCGAGTGAAAATTTCGGTCAATCGCTCCTGCAATGGCCGACTGAAAGCTACCCATCGAGTATGCCACTACAGCCATCCGATTCGAATCAACCTCACGTCGGTGCCTGACATACTCGACCGCCTGCACGATATCGCCAATCATCTGACCCGCAACGCGCAGCTTCATCTCAGGCTGAGGCAACACGGTATCGTGCAATCGCGTGTCCGATCTGCGCTCCTCGTTGCGCTCAAACTCTCCCAGCGGATCGAACGTCAACACGACGCAACCCGCCTTCGCATACAACATCCCCGCGTAGAAGGCATACCATGTCGATTTATCTCCGCTATGGCCGTTGACGACCACCATCCCCGGCACTTTGCCGCTCACAGTTGTTGGACGATACACAATCGCCGGAATCCGCATTCCGAAAGTCGTCGCGAAACTGACACGTTCCGCAACCACTCCCGCCATCGGCGCAAACTCGCCATACGTGCGGGCATCAAGATGAGGCAGTTGCTCAGGAATAAAAAGAGTTTGTCGAATCTTCGTGCGAAGCGTATCTCCATCCGCCATCGAAAGGCCTGCGGACGGCGACTGGCCCCACAGCTTCGCAGAAAATCTCGAAGCAGCAGCCGCAAAGAGCCCGCAACAAATTCCCGTCGACTCTCCTCAAACAATCCAACCTCGGGACTGGCTTCCTCATTCCATTATTCAACCACGGCTAGGCTTGCTTCCCAGCAACTCCCGCGCAATCACCATCCGCTGAATCTCGCTCGTTCCTTCGCCAATCGGGCACAGCCGCACATCGCGATAGAACTTCTCCGCCGGATAATCCTTGATGAACCCGTACCCGCCATGAATCTGCAAACCCTCATCACAAATCCTGCAAGCCGCCTCACTCGCATACAGCTTCGCCATCGCAGATTCCAGCGTTACTTTCTTGCCATCGTCTTTCATCTGAGCCGCGCGCATCGTCAACAGCCACGCTGCATCCAGCTCTGTCGCCATATCAGCCAGCTTGAACTGGATCGCCTGAAACTCGCTGATCGTCTTGCCGAACTGCCGCCGCTCCTGCGCATACTTCATCGCTGCATCCAGCGCGCCGCGCGCAATCCCCAGGCTCAGCGCGGCAATCGAGATGCGCCCCCCATCGAGCACGCGCATCGCATCCTTGAAACCCTCGCCCTCCTTGCCAACCATATTCTCAAGAGGAATCTCGCAATCCTCAAAGATCAGCTCCGACGTATCGCTCGCCCGCAAGCCAAGCTTGTTCTCCTTGCGTCCCGGCCGAAACCCTGGCGTCCCCTTCTCCACCACAAACCCCGAGATCCCTCCACGCGTTCCCTTCTCCTTATCCGTCACAGCGAGCACCACGGCACAATCCGCATAGCCTCCATTTGTGATGAACGTCTTCGATCCATTCAGCACCCACTTGTCGCCCTTCCTCACCGCGGAAGTCCGCGCGCCGCCCGCATCCGACCCCGACCCCGGCTCCGTCAAACCCCACGCCCCCAGCCACTGCCCGCTCGCCAGCTTCGGAATCCACCGCTTCCTCTGCTCATCATTTCCCGCAAGCATGATGTGATTCGTGCACAGCGAATTATGCGCCGCCACGATAATCCCCACGCTCCCATCCACGCGCGACAACTCCTCCACCGCCAGCACATATTCCACGTAACCCATCCCGGCGCCGCCCAACTCCTCAGGAAAGATCACGCCCAGCAATCCCATCTCGCCAAGCTTCTTCACTACCGCATGCGGAAACTCGCTCTTCTCGTCCCACTCGGAAACATGCGGAGCAATCTCGCCCTCCGCAAATGCCCGCACCGCGCTCTGCAACTGCCTCTGTTCCTCGGTCAATCCAAACATTTCACTGCTCCTGCACATCATAATCAACACTTATACATCTATCACATTCACGCATACTCTGGCGCCAGGTCACGTATCAATCTGGGCCAAATTTCACCCATACCCGGGAACCTTTTTGAATCTCGAGGAGTCTACCCTCCCAGCAAAAGCGACTCTGTTCGCCATGAAAGGGCTCCCAGTGAGATCTATCTGCTTCTCCTGCTCTTCCCTGCTTCTCGTTCTGCCAACTCTCCTCAACGCTCAGAACGCAACTAGCTCCGTCCGAAAATTGCCTCTCGTCATCTCCACCGGCCATACCCCGGCCACCTCGCAGCTTCCAGTCACCCGCGTCGCGCTCTACAAAAACGGCGTAGGCTTCTTCGAGCACTCTGGCCAGGTCAGTGGAAACCAATCCGTAACCATCGACTTCACCACCGCCCAGCTCAACGACGTTCTCCAGACCCTCACCGCGCATCGACCTCAACGGAGGCCGCATCTCCGGCGCCGGTTACAACTCCACCACGCCGCTCGACGAGCAGCTGAAATCTCTCCCGCTCGCGCTAGGCGAAGACCCCACCGATGCCGATCTCTACTCCGCAATCCGCGGCGCGCACGTCGAAGTCACCGGCTCCGGCACATCCTTCACCGGCCGCATCCTCAACATGGAGACGCGTACGATCCCGGGCTCCACTGAGAACGCTCCCAAAGGGGAAAAGCGCTTCCTGACCGTCATCTCCGACTCCAGCGCCGTTCGCTCCATCGAACTCACCCCTGCCACACAGGTCCGCCTCCTCGACACCAGCCTCCACACCGATCTCACCCGCTACCTCGAACTGCTCGGCGAGCACCCGGAACCAGGGTCTCCGCCACCTCACCCTGCGGGACAACGGCTCCGGCGCCCGCGATCTTCGCGTCAGCTACATCTCCGAAGTCCCCATCTGGAAATCCACCTACCGGATCCTCCTCACCAGCGGCCCTGCCAAAGCGAGCACGACCCAAACCGCAACCCTGCAAGGCTGGTCGGTCGTCGACAACACCACCGGCTCTGACTGGAACAACGTTCAACTCTCCCTCATCGCCGGTTCTCCGCAGAGCTTTATCCAGCCGCTCTCGCAGCCCATCTACTCGCGCCGCCCCGAAATCCCCATCGCACAGGACGCCCAGCTCACCCCACAGACTCATGAGTCTGGAGAAGTCGATGCCAAAAGCAACGTGGCAGGAATCGCAGGCATGTCCGGCATGGGTTCCGGCAGTGGCGTTGCCGGTGGAGTGATGGGAGGCATTGGCTCCGCACCGGCTCCCATGGTCAGCTCGGGCCGCAACTCCTTCGGTGGCCCAATCCGCAGCACCGAATCCGTCAATATCAACGCAGCTCCTCCGCCGCCCATGATCGCTTACGAAGCCGCAGCCGCCAACTCCCTCGCCCCGCAAACCACTACCTCAGCCTTCGATGACTACTTCGAGTACAAGCTCACCGAGCCGGTCACCATCCGCAAAAACGAGTCCGCCCTCGTGCCCATCCTGCAAACGAAAGTCGATGCCGAGCGCGTCACCCTCTGGTCACAACAGCAGCCGATCGCTCTGCGCGCCCTCTGGATTACAAACACCAGTAATCTCACACTCGACCGCGGCAGCTTCTCTATCGTCGAGAACGGCAACTTCGGCGGTGAAGGCCTGCTCGACCCCATTCACCCCAACGAGCGCCGCCTGCTCTCCTACGCCGCCGATCAGGCCGTTCGCGTCACCACCGAAAACAGCCGCGACACCAATCGCGTCATCAGCGTAACCGCCGCCAAAGGAGTTCTCGTGATGCACCGCTCCGAGGTCGCCGAGATCACCTATGTCGTTCGCAATGCCGCCACCGACAGTCGCGCCGTCATCCTCGAGCATCCCGTTCGCAACGGCTTTCATCTCGACTCCGACCCCAAACCCGAAGAGACCACGCCCGTCGCCTACCGTTTCCGCGTCAACGCCGCACCTGGCGAAACAATCCACTTGCACGTAGGAGAGCAGCGCGGCCTCAGCTTCACCTACCAGCTCACTCGCTCCGACGATAATCAGCTGAGCTTCATCCTCAGTCAGACCAACCATAACCCGCAGCTCGTCCAGGCACTCCAGCCGATCCTCGACGCACGCCGCGGGGTCGCTGAGGCACAGGCCGCAGTCGACGCCGTCAACCAGCGCCTCACCACCCTCCGCGGCGAGGAGGAACGACAGCGCGCGAACATTGTCGCCCTGAAAGACTCGGACAAATCAGCGAGGCAGCGGTTCGTCAACGAGCTCAATCAATCCGAAGACCAGATCGCTGCAGCACAAAAAGACTTCACCGCGCGCGACGCCGAATTGAAGGCTGCTCAACTAGACCTCGCGAACAAGATCGAGTCTCTGCAGATCAACGAAACACTCAGCTGAACAACCCCCGACAGCAAAGGCCGAGCTCAGCGATGAACAAACCGCCTTCGCGCCTCGCGGCAATTAGATTCCCGCCAGCGCCTGATCCAGATCCGCCACAATGTCCTCCACGTCCTCAATCCCAACCGAGATCCGCATCAACCCATCCGTAATCCCAAGCCGCGCCCGCCCCTCAGCACCCACCGCCGCATGCGTCATCGTTGCAGGATGACAGATCAGCGTCTCCACGCCGCCCAGCGACTCGGCCAGAAATCCCAGCTTCAACCGTTTCGCAAACGCGTTCGCATTCTCAAGCGACCCCAGCTCCATCGAGATCATCGACCCAAACCCGTTCTGCTGCCGTTTCGCCAGTTCATGCTGCGGGTGCTCAGCCAGCCCCGGATAGAACACCTGCTGCACCTTCTCATGCCCATGCAGAAAATTCGCCACCACGCGGCCATTCGCATCGTGTTGCTTCATCCGCACCGCGAGCGTCTTTACCCCGCGCAGCAGAAGGTAGCTCTCAAACGGCGACAAAATTCCCCCGGTGCACTTCTGCACAAACCGGAACCGCTCCGCCTGCTCAGGCTTCGTGCAGACCAGCACGCCACCAAGCCCATCCGAGTGCCCATTCAGAAACTTCGTCGTCGAGTGCATCACGATATCCGCACCCAGCGCGATCGGCTGCTGCAGATAAGGCGATAGAAACGTATTGTCAACACTCAGCTCCACACCCTTCGCATGGCAGATGCGCGCCACCGCCGCGATATCCGTAATCGACATCATCGGATTCGTCGGCGTCTCAATGTGCACCAGCTTCGTCGCCGGAGTAATCGCGCCCGCCACATTCTCCGCCACGCTCGTATCGACATACGTGAACGTCAGGCCATAGTTCGCCATCACCTTGTCGAACAGCCGCCCCGTCCCGCCATACATGTTGTCCGTGCAGACAACATGGTCCCCCGACTTCATCATCGTGCACATCGCCGTAATCGCAGCCATCCCGCTGCCGAAGCAATGCGCGCTCGTGCCGCCCTCAAGCGAGCACAGGTTCTCCTCCAGCGCATCCCGCGTAGGATTTGTCAGCCGGGCATACTCATGCCCCTTGTTCTTCCCAATCGCCTCCTGCTGATACGTCGACGTCAGGTAAATCGGCACGTTCACCGCGCCTGTCAGCTCGTCCGGCTCCTGCCCGTCATGAATCGCCCGCGTCGCAAACCCCAATTTCTTCTTCGATTCCATCCAATCCCTCTCTCTACTTCTTCTTTACTTTCGACGAAGCCGGCCGCCTCGGTCTCTGCTTTGCCGAAACCGACTTAATCACCAGCTTGTACTTCATATCCTTGTCGAATGGTACCTTGGCCATCTCCATCGCCGTGGTCATCATCGCCTTCACATCCGGCCGGTCCAGCGTCGTCTCGTCTTCCAGACGAATATGTCGAACAGTGGAACCCTCCCCCTGCAGCAGGCCGTCAGGATCAGGCAGCTTCGCCCCTTGCAGAAAGAAAAAATTGATGTGTTTCGGATACAAGGCAATCGAAAAAATGACATTCGAAACTCGCTCGTCCGGCCCAAACCCACACGCGAGCGCGTTGTAGTTGTCGTATACCATCTCAATCGCATGCGGCAGCCGTTTGCGAAGCTTGGCCAGTGCCTTTCGCGCAAGCGCAGCAATCTCCGGCGTATACGCATCCAGAAAACAATCAAGCTGCTTCTCCGCGCTCTGCGTCTCCGCCGTCTTTGCAGCCATCACGCTAAGACTCCCCGCTTTTCTAGTCCCTAGTCCCTAGCCCCTGCATTTAATCCAGCAATCCCTTCGACAAATATCTCTCTGCCGAATCCGGAATTACCGTTACGACTCGTTTCCCCGCCCCAAGCTCCTTCGCAAGATCCACCGCAGCACAAACCACAGCCCCGCCGCTCGATCCCGCAAAGACGCCCTCCTCCACAGCCAGGCGCTTCACCATGGCAAGCGCAGGCTCGTCCATCACCATCATCGTTCGATCACACACTCTGCGGTCGAACGTCGGAGGAATAAACGACACGCCGATTCCCTCCACCTTATGCGGCCCCGGCTCTCCACCTTCCAACACGCTGCCCTGCGGCTCCACCGCAACCGTCAAAATCTCCGCGCGCTTCTTCTTCAGAAACCGCGCAACTCCAGTAAATGTCCCCGCCGAACCCACTCCGGAAACCCACGCATCCACCCGCCCCTGCATCTGCTCCCAGATCTCGACCGCCGTCGTCGCCTCATGAAAGTCCGGGTTCGCCGGATTCTCAAATTGCAGCGCGGCAAAAGCTCCCGGCGTCTCCATCTCAAACTCGAGAGCACGCTCGATCGCCCCCGCCATCCCCCCGGCCTCTGGCGTCCGCACCACCGTCGCGCCCAGCCCGCGCATCAACTTCACCTTCTCTTCCGCAAACTGCTCCGGCACATACAGCATCACCTTGTAGCCGCGATTCACGCCGATCAGCGCCAGACCCACGCCCGTATTTCCCGCCGTAGCTTCAACGATCGTGCCGCCCGGCTTCAACACGCCCCGCCGTTCCGCATCGAGCACCAACCCCAGCGCCGCGCGGTCCTTCACGCTGCCGCCCGGATTCAGGAACTCCAGCTTCGCCCATATCTCCGCGCACGCTTCTCCGCCGCAAGCCTGCTCCAGCCGCCGCATCCGCAGCATCGGCGTCTGCCCCACCAGTTCCAGCACATTCTCTACAACCCGCATCAATCCGAATCCTCGCACACCAATCGTTTCGTCTCCAACCGTCTCAGGAGCCGCACAACACGCCTCTGCTCTTTTACATCAAACACCGTGCCGCTGGCATGGCCCCACTCACCCAGCGCGACATTGCACTTCACCTATCGTCTCAGCTAACGGTTATTTCTTCCCAGTGGTGAAGCCCGTGGTAGCAGAGGCTCCATCGCCATTCGAAGCCTTCGCAATCACCCGCGGATAATATCCGCTCCTCGTCCGCACCGAGAGCCTTCCAAAGCTCTTCGACTTCGCATCCACATGAATCTCCCGGTACCCACCCAGCGTCGGCGACTTCGTCGAGTGGTACGCAATCGAGTACTGCGTCCGAATGTCCTGCGCCACCTCCGCCGCAATCGCATCAACGTCCCTCAACGACTTCGGAAAGTAAGCCACCCCGCCCGTCTGCTCCGCCAGAGTCTCCAATACCCGCCGCGCGTGTCGCGATTCCCGCTTGTCCGTATCCTCCCCAAACAACAGCCCAACGCAGTAAATCACCGGCCCATCGAGGTCCTGAATCCTCCGCACCGTCTGCTCCAGCGTTGCGCTCGAAGCATTGTCTTCGCCGTCCGTCACAACCAGCAGCACCTGCTTCGGATGCTTCGCGTTCTTCGCCAGATAATCCGCCGACGCCACCAGCGCATCATAGATCGCCGTCCCCCCGCTCGATTTGATGTATCCCAGACCCTCCCGCAGCTTCTCGATCTTGTTCGTGAAATCCTGGTCGATGAACGCCTCCCACGAGAAGTCCACCAGAAACTCTTCATCATCAGGGTTCGAAAGCTTCACAAAATCCAGCGACGCCTTATCCACCGCCTGCCGCTTGTCGTACATCGAACCCGAACTGTCAATCAGCAACCCAATCGACACAGGCAGGTCTTCATGCCGGAACGAAGCAATCGTCTGCTGCACCCCGTCTTCATACACCGTGAACGCCGACTTATCCAGCGTCTGAATCGACTTGCCGCTTCCGTCCAGCACTGTTGCATTCAGCCGGACCTCATACGCGTCCTCTCGCAGCGTGTACTTCCCATTTTCGCGCTCGATCTTGCTGAGCCCCACACCCTGCGACGACGACCCCGGCTGGCTCGCCGCCGGCGAATCCGGATCCGGCGAAGGCACAGGATCCCGATCTACCGTCATCGAAGGTTGTTTGACGCGCAGGCGCCTGCTTTACCTGCGTCTGCGCCGACGACGGCTGCTGAGCCCATCCGCTCATCCCACCCGCCACCGCCATCAACCATCCTGCCGCAGTCATCCGCGGCCACAAACTTTTACTGCGAAGGTGCATAGTACCCCTGGCGATTGTGCACCGTCAGCGAGGGAAGCCCCGGCGGCGGCACCAGCCGTATCTTCAATTTACGCCAGTTCCCGTCCTGCTTGACATCCGAAGGCCTGTACCCGATCACATACTCGTTCCGCAACTCCGCGCTGATCCTCGACGCGATATCGCTCAGGTCGCCCATATCCATCACCCGGAACATCCGCCCGCCCGTCATATCGCAAATATCGTTCAGAAGGATCGGCCCCATTTGTTCTTCGGTCGTCGGCGCATACTGATCAAATATACCGATCGAATAAATCTGCACATCACTCTCCCGCACCACCCGGCGCAGTTCGCCCTCGGTGTACCGGCTGCGATTGTCTCCACCATCAGAGATAATCAGCAGCGCCTTGCGGTCATACTTCGCCTGCTTCAGCTTGTCGACGCCCAGATAAATCGCATCAATCAGCGCCGTCCGGTTCTCCGGCTTCAGCATCACCATCCGCGCCTCAACGTCATCCACATCCGACGTGTAGTCCACAATCACAGCCGGCCGGTCGTTGAACCCCACCACGAAGAACTCATCCTGCGGATTCGACGTGCGCATAAACTCACTCAGCGCCTTCCGCGCCCGCTGAAACTTCGACGTCATACTCCCGCTCAGGTCGAAGATGATCCCAATCGTCACCGGCGCATCTTCCGTCGAGAAGCTCTTGATCACCTGTCCTATGTTGTTGTCGTAGACCTCGAAGTTCTCCTTCTCCAGCCCCGTCACCAATCGGTTCATCGGATCGGTCACGGTCGCCGGCACCAGCACAAGATTGACGTCCACCCGAATCCGCGCATCCCTTCTCGACGTCGCCAGTTTCGCAGCGTTGTCCGCGCCCTCAATCACCGGCTTGGAATCCTCAGGCGTCTTCGGCGGAGGAGGAGGCGCAGGTGTGTGCACCTCACCCAGCGGATTCTCCTGCGCGAAACCCGCCTTTGTCCCAGCACCCACCCAAAGCGCCAGAACCGCAACTACCAGGGCCGCCTTGCCCCACATCTTCCATCCCGTCTTACCGTCTTTGCTCCCCATATCGATAGTCATAACTGGCACCTACGCCTGTTCCGCGCCCAGTGGGCCGCTTCGGCCTCCGAAGCATCCACAAATTCAAAACCCCAAACCAGCGTCCGCCAGTACTCGCTCTGTCGACCTAAATGGCGGCAGTTCATCAGATGCTGGTTCAAGAAATAATAGACCCCCCGTCAATCCTTTGTTGTCACTGTTTTATCTTTACGACGTGTTTCCCGATACTGGTACTTTCCCCAGTCTCTCGTCGCACCAGCCGACTCCTGCGACCGACCCCTCCTTCCACCACCCCACCCCGTACAATCGCTATAACTCTAAGACGTCTGGAGACAGAAAACAGCATGGCCCGCCTTTACCCCTTCCACGCCCTCCGTTACGACCCCGCCCGCGTCCATATGGAGGCAGTCGTCACCCAGCCCTACGACAAGATCACCCCCGCCATGCAGCAGCGCTACTACGAGGCCAGCCCCTACAACCTCGTCCGCGTCATCCTCGGCAAGCACGAACCGGGCGACACCGAACCCCAGGAGTTCCTCCCGTCAGGCGAAAAGGCCCACAACGTCTACACCCGAGCCGCCCAGTACCTCCGCGACTGGCGAAAAGAGGGCATCCTCGCCGAAGAACATGAACTAGCCGTCTACGGCTACTCCCAGACCTACACCGTCCCCGGCACCTCCGAAACCCGCGAACGCCGCGGCTTCATCGCCCTCGGCCACCTCTACGACTACGCCGACAAGGTCGTCTACCGCCACGAGCAGACCTTCCCCAAGCACAAATCCGACCGCATGGCCCTCTTCAAGGCCACCCGCACCTACTGCGAGCAGATCTACATGCTCTACTCCGACCCCGCCTTCACCGCCGAAAAACTCATCTTCCAGGGCGCATTTCCGAACGGCTTCGACGACAACCCAGCCGACCTCGCCATAACCGACGAGTACGACGTAGTCCACAAGCTCTGGAAGCTCACCGACCCCAACCTCATCAATCTCCTCCTCACCGCCATGCGCGACAAAAAGCTCATCATCGCCGACGGCCACCACCGCTACGAGACCTCCGTCGCCTACGCCAAGGAGCGCTCCGCCCAGCTCAAACTCCCCCTCAACCAGCCCAACGGCTTCCTCGACGAGGACGAGCTGCCTCAACTCCAACCACCTCCCCATCCCACCGTTCCCCGAAGCCGCAATGATGATGACCTTCGTCAACATGGACGCCCCCGGCATCACCATCCTGCCCACCCACCGCGTCGTCACCGGCATCGAGAACTTCTCCTCGCCCGACTTCATCACCAAAGCCAGCGCCTTCTACACCATCACCGAAATCGCCTCTCCCGCCTCCGCCGCCGACCTCATCGCCGAGCTCAACCAGTCCCCCGGCGACTCCTTCCTGGCCGTCACCGGAGACGGCAACTACGTCCTCACCCCGAAACCCGAAGCCATCGCACCCCTGATGAAGGGCTTGCCCACAAAACAAAGCCAGTTAGGCGTAGCGCAACTCCACACCGTTGTTTTCGACAACCTCCTCGGCCTCACCGAAGACAAGATCCGCGCCACCGGAAACATCCAGTACCTCCGCGAGGCCGACGAAGCTGTCTCCCTCGTCGACTCCGGCCAGGCCAACATCGCCTTCCTCATCAAACCCGTCACCCTCGACCAGCTAAAAGACGTCTCCCTCTCAGGCGAAGTCATGCCCCAAAAATCCACCGACTTCTACCCCAAACTCCTAAGCGGCTTAGCCATCTACGCCCTCGACTAACCCGCACCCAAGTCAACAAACATAACCCGAAGCTGTCACTCAAATAAGGCCGAAGCTGTCATTTCGCCGAAGCGGTCCACAGCCTCATCGTGGACTGCGCAGTGGAGAAACCTGCTTCTCTACCGCGACTCTCAACCAAACCGGGTGGCCCATCCTTTTCAGTCTCATCGAAAAGGGTGGGTTGCCTTGCTGTTGCTTTGCCGTTGCCGTTGTTTTGCCTTTGCTTTGCTTTTGCTTTTGCTTTTTAGTTGTCATCCTTCGCCGAAGGCGGAGGACCTGCTTTTGCTTTTGCTTTTGCTTTTGCAGTTGCAGTTGCAGTTGCGGTTGCCTTTGCTATTGCCGTTTACAATCATCCAGACCGCCTTGAAACCCCCGTTCAAACCCATCGCCGCGCTTCTCTTCACCCTGCTGACCGCCGCCCAGGCCCAGCAACCCACCCCCCGCACCGTCATCTTCCTCGACCCCGCCCACGGAGGCCCCGACCCCGGAGCCCACCTCCCCAACAATCTCCTCGAGAAAGACCTCAACCTCGCCTTCGCCACCCGCCTCCGAGCCCAACTCGCCGCCGCAGGCTTCACCCTCCTCTCCACCCGCGACGCCGACCCCGCCGTCCCCTTCCCCACCGACCAGCGAGCCGAGATCGCCAACCACGCCCATCCCTTCGCCTGCCTAATCCTCCACGCAACCTCCAGCGGATCCGGCGTCCACGTCATCACCTCATCCCTCGCCCCCAACGAACTCGACGACCCACACGCCACCATCCCGTGGAACACAGCCCAATCCTCCTCCATCCCGCAAAGCCTCGCCCTCGCCAACGAGATCGGCCTCGCCCTCGAGCGCGCCAAACTTCCCGTCATCCTCAGCCGGGCCTCCCTCCGCCCCCTCGACAACCTCCTCTGCCCCGCCGTAGCTATCGAGATCGCCCCACTCACCCCGTCCGACGCCGACGCCACCCCCGTCACCAACGCCAACTATCAGCAGACCATCGCAAAGGCCATCGTCGCAGCCCTCAGCTCATGGCGCACCCACACCCTCGCCGCCGCCGGAGTTTCGCGATGATCCCACGCTACCAGCGCATCCTCTTCTGGAGCCTCGTCGGAGCCATCCTTCTCATGGTCGCCTTCCTCCTCCGCGGATACCAGCAAGCGCACAAGCGCCTGGCGCACGCCCCCAGCCGACACCCCCCTCGCCGCACCCACCTCCGCCAGCACCGAGGACATCACCCTCTACCTCGCCAACGACGCCGACGCCTCCATCACCCCCTCCACCGAATCCCTCTCGCTCCCCCAGGACCCCTCCATCCGCGCCCGCGCCCTGCTCGACCACCTCCTCGCCGCCTACGCCCTGCCCGGCTCAGGCCATCCCCTCCAGGCCGGCCCCGCCGTAGACGACGTCTTTCTCCTCCCCGATCCCAATCCCGCTCCAGGCGAACAACCCGGCCAGCTAGCCGTCATCAACCTGCGAGGCGCGTTTGTCGACAACCACCCCTCGGGCATTCAGATCGAAGCCCTCACCATACAATCCATCATCGGAACCCTCCACGCCGCACTCCCGCAAGTCACCGGCATCCGCTTCCTCGTAGACGGCCAGCCCCACGACACCCTCGCCGGCCACGCCGACCTGCTCCACACCTACCCTGCCACTGACACCGCAGCCAAACCCATGCCCCCCACTGAAACCCTAAGCCGTTAGCGACACCTAACAAGCTAAACCAGCCAACTCGCTAACTAGCTAGCCTAAGAACGGAGAACGGACAACTGACAACGCAAGCCCCACCCACCATAGGCGTCTTCGACTCCGGCTTCGGCGGCCTCACCGTCCTCCGCGCGTTGCTACCTCTCATCCCGGGCGCGAACTACATCTACCTCGGCGACACCGCCCGCCTACCCTACGGCTCAAAGTCGCACGAAACCATCGCCCGTTATGCCGTCTCCAGCGCCAAATTCCTCGAAGAACAAGGTGCCGAACTCCTCGTCATCGCCTGCAACACCGCCACCGCCCTCGCCCTCGAAGACATCCAGCAAGCCGTCCCCATCCCCGTCATCGGAGTAGTCGAACCCGGCGCCCAAGCCGCTCTCGCCTCTTCCAGAAAAGAGAACAATACTGGCGGAAAAAATTGCGTCATCCCGAGCGAAGCGCGCAGCGCGCAGTCGAGGGACCCCCGCATTTCGCCCGAACCACCAGAAATCTCAACCGAACCCCAAGTCCTCGTCCTCGCCACCCAAGCCACCGTCCAGTCCCACGCCTACACCCGGGCCCTCCAAGCCCTCAACCTCGAAGCCCACGAAAAAGCCTGCCCCCTCCTCGTCCCGCTAGTCGAAGAGGGCTGGATCAACCACCCGGTCACCGACGAAGTCCTGAAAATCTACCTAAGAGAAGCTCTGGCCGAAGCCCCCAAAGCCCAAACCCTCCTCCTCGGCTGCACTCACTACCCGCTCCTCGAACCCGCCATCCGCCGCACCCTCGCCACCCTCAACCATCCCCTCACCATCATCGACTCCGCCGAGTCCACCGCCCACGCCACCGCCGCCCTCGTGGCCCAGCGCTTCCGAACGCTCCCAACAAACGGCAAATCCACCTGCACCTTCTACGCCACCGACTCCATAGAAAAATTCCAGCGTCTCGGCTCCGCTTTTCTCGGCCAGCCCCTCTCCGAAGTCAACCTCATCGACCTCGGCGGCTGACTCTCCACCTTCACGCGAGCAGGGCGATCGTTGGGATAACTCCCTCGACGCGGACGCTCACACTTGACAGAAGACACCCAACAGCTGGCTATACTATTCATCCAAAGAAAGCTTGAGGTCGAGGCCGCAGCTCAGAATAAGACAACCGCAACCCATTACTTTCGAATACTTTGCAACAATCAAGTCCGAAAAATAAGACTTTTCCATGATTCCAACAACGAAGTCCAGATCTAACCGACATCGTTCGAATACTTTGCACACTTTTCACCAGGGAGGGGGTACCCTCCAGAACGGAGCCCAACACCAATGCCCTACCTCCTCAAATCCGAACCCACCACCTACTCCTTCGACGACCTCGAGCGCGACGGCAAGACCACTTGGGACGGCATCTCCAACCCCCAGGCCCTCCTCAATCTCCGCAGCATGAAGCCCGGCGAAAAACTCGTCATCTACCACTCCGGAACCGGCAAGGCCGCCATCGGCACCGCCAAAGTCCTCTCCGTCGACCCACCGACCCCAAAAACCCCAAGGTCGTCATCCAGGCCGTCAAGCGACTCAAGACGGAAAAGACTCTCGCCCAGATGCGCGACGCCTCCGTCTTCAAAGACTCCATCCTCTTCCGCCAGTTCCGCCTCTCGGTAGTCCCCCTGACCGAAGCACAATACGACTGGCTCGTCGCGTAGAGCGCAGATCCATAGCACTTTCTACAACTTAAGTGGTTTTTAGTGAAGCGCCTGTGCTCGATAAAATCGGAGCGAGGCGGATTCCCATGTCGTGGTTCGTTTCATTCGACAACCAGACGCTTCTCACCTGCCAACTCTTCCTGGCGGCCTCATTCTGCGTCGCCTTTCTAGGGATGCGCCAGACCCACCCGGACCTCAAAGGCATCGGCTCCATCGCCCTCAGCTTTCTCCTCGGAATCCCCAGCATCGCGCTGCTTCTCTCCCAGGGATTCGTCGATCCGCTCCTCTCCGTAGTCTTCGCCAATCTGCTCATCGTCGTCTCGCTGATGCTCTTCTCGCAAGGCGTTCTCGATCTGGTAGGCAGCGACCGTTCACTCCTGCCTCTCTGGATCTTCAGCGCCCTGTCCATCTCCCTGGTCTTCTACTTCACCCTTCTCCACGATTCCATCCTCCCCCGGCTCATCGTCATCTCTTTCAACGTCGCGCTCATCCGCGGCTTCCTCGCCCTTGAGATCTTCCGCGTATCCGCGAACCGCCGCGTCCTCCGCCTCTTCGCCTACTCGAAGTTCGCCTTCGCGCTGGTCAGTCTTGCGTGGGGCCTTCTCGCCCTCTTTCGCGGAGTCTCCCCGGACGTCATGCAGCATCACCACGTCCAAACATTTACCCTCGTCACCACCATCCTCGCCTCTTCCGTAACCGGTCTCTTTACTCTCTCTATCTGTCACGAACAGGCCCTGACCCGCATTCGCGCCGAGTCTGAGTTCGACCTCCTCTCCGGCACCCTCAACCGCCGCGGCATCGAGCAAAAACTAGAGATTGAGCTCAAACGAATCGAACGCAGCGACCAGCCGCTCGCCATCGCGCTCATCGACATCGACTACTTCAAGACCATCAACGACACCGCAGGACACGCCGCAGGCGACAAAGCTATCCGCGATCTCGTCACCGCCATCTCCGAACGGCTGCGCGCCTACGACCTCCTCGGTCGCTTCGGCGGAGATGAGTTCCTTCTCGTCCTACCCCAGACCTCTTCTGCTGGCGCTAACGTAGTAGCCGAACGCATCGGCGACGCCCTCCGTGCATTCCCCTCGGGCCATAGCGGCCCATCATTGACCGTCAGTATCGGCGTGACTGAGGCGGTCGTGGGAGACTACTCCACCTCGCTGCTTGCCCGCGCCGACAAGGCCCTCTATCAGGCAAAGCACGCAGGTAGAAACTGCGTCCGAACAGTCCTGCACAATCCCCATCCCCCCACCTCACCCGAATCGCAGCCCCTCCTGCTCCCCCCGACCGAACCAAGCCTCTTCCAATCGTGACACCGGCATATGCAGGCGACCACTCGCGCGAATTTTTCCTCGCGCTGGTATCCTCAAACCTGCGTCATTTGGAACAGGAGACACTCAACACATGATCGACCTCAAAGGCAAAGTCGCCGTCGTCTTCGGCCTCGCCAACAAGCGCAGCATCGCCTGGGGCATCGCCCAGAAGCTATCCGAAGCCGGCGCCACCCTAGCCATCTGCTACCAGAACGAACGCCTCAAGAAGGAAGCCGACGCGCTCATCCCCGAGCTCAAAGACGCCAAAGCTTACCAGTGCGACGTCTCCGTCGACGCCGAGATCGACTCCCTCTTCGCCACCCTCAAAGAGACCTACGGCACCCTCCACATCATCGTCCACGCCGTCGCCTTCGCCCCGTCCGACGCAATCAAAAACGATTTCCTCCTCACCACCCGCGACGACTTCCGCATCGCCCACGACGTCAGCGTCTACTCGCTGATCGCCGTCAGCCGCGCCGCTGTCCCTCTGATGACCGAAGGCGGCTCCATCCTCACCCTCACCTACTACGGCTCCACCAAAGTCTTCCCGAATTACAACGTGATGGGCGTCGCCAAAGCCGCCCTCGAAGCCGCCGTCCGCTACCTCGCCGCCTCCCTCGGCTGCAAAGAACATCCGCGTCAACGCCATCTCCGCCGGCCCCATCAAAACCCTGGCCGCCCGCGGCATCGGCGACTTCACCAAGATCCTCGAAGCCGTCGAACAACGCGCCCCCCTCCACCGCAACGTCGACCAACTCGAAGTAGGCAACGCCGCCCTCTTCCTCTCAAGCGACCTCGCCAGCGGCATCACCGGCGAAGTCACCTACGTCGACGCCGGATTCAACGTCACCGGCCTCTAAAAGAAATATCGCCCTTCCGCAACCCTGGTTCATCGTTAATGGAGCAGTTGGCCCCCTCATCTTCGCACTGTGATCAAGAAAAGGAGCCTCATGACCATCGCTGAAATCCTCCTGCAGGACTACGACATCGAAATCTCGAACACGCGCCGCACACTAGAGCGCGTCCCCGAAGGCAAGAACGACTGGAAGTGTCACGACAAATCCATGCCTCTCGGCAAACTAGCCATGCACTGCGCCTCCATCACACGCTTCGGCTCCTACATCATGCTCGACGACGGCATGGACATGGCCAACTCCACCCGCCCCCACGTCCCTCTCGTCTTTCAATCTCGCGAAGAATGCCTCCGCACACTCGACGAGAGCGCCAAAGCCTGCCGCGACGCCATCGCCGCAGCCTCCGACGAGCATCTCTCCGCCCCCTGGCGCTTCAGCTTCGGCGAGCAGGTCATCTCAAACAATCCGCGCTCGCTCACCTTCCGCCAGATGTGCTTCAACCACCTCATCCACCACACCGCACAGCTCGGCGTCTATCTCCGCCTCAATGACATCCCCGTACCCGCTCTCTACGGCCCCTCCGCCGACGAACAGATCAAGATGTAAGCGTCGCCGATAACTTTAATCCCTGCCGCGATTGCGCGCAGTCTGTTAAGATTGCGCGCGTACGTAATTCTTTTGTCCGGGACCCTAATGCGCTTTTTGATCCTCTCTAGCAGTTCTCTCTCTGCCAGCCGCAGCCTTCACCCAAACCGCAGCCCAAACGCCAACCACACCTCATCCCGCAGCCGACGGCAAGGTCCACTGCACCATCCAGGCGCCGCCCGCTCCCGGCGAGGCCCTCAATGCGCTCGTTGCCGGCAACACCGACCGCGCCGAAACCCTCTACGCCGCCCAGGTCGCATCCTCACCCTCCCCCGCAGCCTACGCTGGCCTCGCACGCGCCCAACTCGCCGCGAACAAACTCTCCCAGGCCCTTTCCACCGCAAAGGCAGCTCTCGCCGCAACACCTACCTCCGCCGAGGTGCAAGCCCTCACCGGCGACGTCCTTCTTCGCTCCGGACAGATTCCCGAGGCCGGGACTGCATACACCCGCGCCCTCGCAATCGACGGCTGCTCCGCACGCGGTCACTACGGAATGGGCCTCGTCAACCAGCTCCTTGCGCGCCACGCCGCGGCTGACCGCGAGCTCGATCTCGCCCGCAAACTCTCGCCCGGCGACCCCGAGATCATCGCCACCTACCTGACGTCACTCCCCGAAGCCGAGCCGCGTCGCTCCCTTGAACGCCTTCCTTGCCACCAAGCCGCAGCTCCCGCCGGACCGCATTGAGGCGCTCACCCGCGAACTCGCGATTCTCCAGGCACATAAGCTTTGCACTCCCACCGAACCCTTCCAAACCGCCAAACTCACCCTCACGCCCGTCATGCTCAACGGGACGATCATCCGCTCATGGGGTTTCTCGACGAAATTCAACAATGCCGATACTCAATTGCTTGAGCTTGACTCCAGCGTCTCCGGCATCCTCCTCGATGAAAAGCAGGCGGCCAAAGCAGGGGTTCAACCCCTAACCCCCGGTGCAACCACCGTGCCCTACACCGGTTTTGTCGACCACATCAAGATCGGCTCGGTCGAATATCACGACTGTCCTGTCGCGGGTCGTCGCCTCTTCCACACTCGCCAAAGCCAACGGCCTCATCGGGCTCGACCTCTTCCGCGACCATCTCATCCACCTCGACTATCCCGACCAGTCCGTAACCCTCAGCCCACTGCCTGCGACTCGGCTCGCCGAACCGACAACTGAGAGGGCTATCGTCACACCGACAGATAAGACCTGGTCACAGATCTACGTTGACGGCAGCAATATCCTCGTTCCTACGCTCATCAACAAACAGGGTCCCTTCCTCTTCGTGCTTGACACGGGCGCGCCGCACACCGTTCTCTCTCCGGACGTCACCAGCCGCACCCTCGACAAGAGCAGTGACGCGACATTGCCTATCCAGGGAACCTCGGGCGCTGTCGTCAAATTTATCCCCAAGGAAGGAGGCGGCGATCTCAACCGAGCCGATATTTACTCCGCCACCGGAACACTCCTCAGGGTCTCGCGTCCGGTAAAGTTCCCGCTCTACCGATTCGCCGGCAGCGAGGTTCCCAACCGCAGCGCCGTCTCCTTCGACCTCACTCCCAAGAGCCACGCCACCGGCATCGAGGTCTCCGGCCTTCTCGGCTTTGATGTCCTCCGTGCGATTCATCATCGACATCAACTACCGCGACGGCTCGCCCGCATTCTCTTCGACCAGAACCGCCGCTACGCCGTTCAGCAGGCCGACAAGACCTATCTCGGCAACTACTACTAGTCGCTTCACAAAATACAAACGCCCGCGAATCGGACAATCCATTATCCGATTCGCGGGCTTTGCCATTTCTCCTCTAATCCCGCCGGTAAACCACTCCACCCTTCATCACAAACGAAACCTTCTTCGTCACTGAAATATCCTCCAGCGGATTCCCCGGCACCGCGATCACATCCGCGAAGTACCCGGCCTTCAACTCCCCAATCTGGCCAGCCCAACCCAGCAGCTTCGCGCCATTCAACATATCCGCCTGCAGCACTGCCGCCGGCTTCATCCCATACTCCACCATCAACTCCAATTCACGCGCCTGAGTTCCATGCGGAAACGGCCCAACATCGCTCCCCACCGCCATCGGAACCCCTGCCGCCAACTGCTTCTTGAACTCCGCCGCATGGTAAGCCTGTTGCGCGCGCTCAGCCGCCGCTCTCGCCGGAGTCGCCGCATGATCGGCAAAGTACTCCACGATCGCAAACGTAGGCACAGCATAAATCTGCTTCTCCTTCATCGCCTGCATCGTAGCCTCGCTCAGCTGATCCGCATGATCCACCGAAGCCACACCCGCCGCCACCGCAAACCCTGTCCCCGGCTCCCCCGTAGCATGCACCGCCACGCCGCGTCCCGAACCAACACCACCACCAAGCCGTTCCGCCTCCTTCACCGCCGCTGCCAGCTCCGCTTGCGTGTACTGATACGGCGTCTTGAAAACCCCTTCGTGAAACGAATCCCGTCCCGTCTCGTAGATCTTCGTAAAGTCCGCGCCGCCTTTCCTCTGCTCCCGCATCACTTTCACAATCTCTTCGGCAGAATCCGCATAGTCGGCATTCGAGAGCACCTTCTGCGCAGGGTTATACCCAATCGCATCCTCATGCCCGCCCGTCAGATCGATCGCATTGCAACTCACGCGCATCCGTGGCCCCGGAATCAAACCCTTATTGATCGCATTGCGCACCGCAACATCCGCGCATCCCGCACCCTCAGTTCCCATATCCCGCTCAGCGGTAAAACCGGCCATCAGATCCGCCTTTGCCGCGCCCGCAGCAATCAGCGTTCTCTCCGGAACGCTCTCCTGAATGGTCTGCAGATCCTCTGCCCCTACATGCAGAAACAGATGAACATGCGCGTCGATCATTCCCGGCATCAGAGTTCTGTCGCCCAGGTCGATCACCTCAACCCCCGCCGGCCGATCCACATGCGTCCCACCGCGACAATTCGCTCACCCTGCGACAAGCACCTCACCCGGCGTCACAACGGCTTCCGCTCGCCACATCCAACATCCGCGCCGCATGCAACACCACAGGATGTTCGACTGCCCCGTTCCCTGCGCCAAACACGACACGCCCGCGACAACCCACAACAAATCCGACAAACAAGATTTTTCATAGTTCCAGCAGCATACCGCGAAACGCGATCGATGCGCCCCTGACAACACCTGCGCCGCCGATCACATCCAATGAGACAACCGGCCTGGAAAGAGATCGGCAGATCGCGCAATCGGAGCTCGTCATGAAAGCAACCTGGAAACATCACGAAGATAATAAGGCCCTCGACGCGAATGAGCGCAACGAACTGCCCGCCTCCACGTTTGCCTTCCCCGCCAAGCGCAAAGAACCGCTAAGCAACGCCTCTCATGTCCGCAATGCCATTGCCCGATTCGATCAGGTCAAGGACGTCACCGACCAAGAGCGGGAACAGGCCTTCGCCAATATCAAGGCCGCTGCCAAACACTACGGGGTCGAGATGACCGAAAGCAGTTGGCATGATCTCGGCAAGAAACCTCACACCACCTAAACAGGTGCACAAAACGAGTTGATTATCCCACTTTCTCGGTTAACTCCGCCCATCGCGCATAGAGCACATCTACCGCATCCTGCGCCGCTTCCATCTCCCTCAACGCCGCAGTCAGCCTCACCGCGTCAACTGCCACCGCCGGATCCTCCATCGTCTCCCGCGCCTTCTGCAACCGCTCCTCCGCTGCTTCCACCGCGGCTTCGATCCCCGCAAACTCCCGCGCCTCGAGATACGAAAGCTTCTTCTTACCCCCGACATTTGCCGCAGCCGGAGCGGGAACGGAAGCCACCGCCTTCCCGCTGCACCAGGAGCAATCGCATCCTCGATCTTCACACCGCGCCACTGCTCCCACTGCGAATAATCCGCAAATGTCTCTGCCCCACCCTTCCCATCGAGCCCCAGCACAATCGTCGAAACCCTATCCAGCATGTAGCGGTCGTGTGTCACCAGCACCAACGCTCCGCTGTACTCAAGCAGACTCTCCTCCAGAATCTCCAGCGTCGCAATATCCAGATCGTTCGTCGGCTCATCGAGCAGCAATAAATCCGCAGGCTCCAGCATCAGCCGCGCAATCAATACTCTCGCCCGCTCGCCTCCGCTCAGCCTCTCCACCGGCTGGTTCAGCTGCTCTCCCGTAAACAAAAACTTCGCCGCATAACTCGCCACATGCACCACCCGTCCCTGGTACACCACCGAGTCCGCATCAGGGGCCAGCGCACGCCGCAGCGTCACGCCCTCCTCCAACTCGCGCATTTGGCTGAAGTAGACAATCTTCAGTCCCGCAGCCTTCTTCAACACGCCACTCGCAGGCTGCAACTCGCCCGTCAACAACCGCAACAGCGTCGTCTTCCCGCTTCCATTCGGCCCCACCAGCCCCACACGCATTCCTGCCGTGATGAGAAAATTCAATCCCTCAACGATCCTTCGCCCACCCAGCTCAACCGAAACATTCTCAAACTCTACAAGCCGCTTTGTCTGTCGTTCCGTCGCCGAAAACTCAATTCCCGCACTCGCCGTCTGCACACGCGCGTTGACCTCCTTCAACTGGCCAATCAACTCATTCGCATTGTCGATCCGCGCCTTTGCCTTCGTGGCCCGCGCCTTTGGCCCACGCCGCAACCACTCCACCTCGACCTTTACGCGGTTCTTCAACGCATCCTGCAGCTTCGACTGCGCTTCCAGGTATGCCTCGCGCCCCTCCAAAAACTTCGAGTAGCTTCCCTTCACCCGCAGCAGCCCGTCGGCATACACACGGTTCAGCTCCACTATCTCTGTCGCAACATTCTCAAGAAAATAACGATCATGGCTGACAAGCACACAAGCAAAATCACCCTCATTCAGGAGCTCCTCCAGCCACACAATCCCGGCTAAATCCAAGTGGTTTGTAGGTTCGTCGAGCAGCAGCACGTCGGGATGCGCGACGATGGCCTCCGCGATGGCCAGCCGCTTCCGCCACCCTCCGCTCAGGCGCGCAGCCTCTGCAGTTAGGTCTGGAAAGCCAATCCGCCCACCCGTCTCCCGAAGCCTGCCTTCACGTTCGCCCTCGGCAACTCCGGCGCGCTGCAGCGCAGGCCTCCAGCACCGCCCGTACCGTCACTCCTGGGGCAAAGGTTGATTCCTGCGCCACATATCCCACCCGCGCCCGCTTGCGTACGGCTACATCGCCAGCGTCTGCGTCTTCTTCGCCGGCAAGAACTTTCAGCAGGGTGCTTTTTCCCGCGCCATTTGGCCCAATCAGCCCAATGCGGTCGCCATCGGAAACGGTAAAGCTGATTTCACGAAACAAAGTGGTCGCGCCAAAGGCCTTGGTCAACCCCTGCGCGTTTAGGATCGGAGGCATCTTTTAAGTTTACCGCGATGTTTTGCCTATTTTTTTGGGGCGTGGTGGAGGGGCGTTTTTGCAGGGGGTTTTTGAGAAAATGACGAGGAAGTGGATGGTTTTTTGTGGTGAAGTTGTGGTGATTTGCTGGTAACAACGTGGCAAATTGACGGTCGTCTTTCCGGACCGGAAAAATTTGCACTTTTTTCAATTTATTTTTGGGCTGGTTGTGGATCTAGTCCAGATCGAAGTCGCGCAGAGGTTTCTCGGTCAGAGGAGTCTCCTTGGCCTTCTTCACGGCTTCGGCAAACTTCTTCGCCATCACGTCGTCCTTGTTCTTCTGGGCGTCGACGCTTTGCTGGAAGATAGAGTCGCGGCGCGCGTCTGCTTCGCGGAGAGCCTTTGCGGCCTCGCCGAAGTCCTCAAACATCTTCTTCTTCGGGGCCGACTTGTGCGAGATGATCGCTCGCGTTACCGGATCTACCTTCAACATGGCCCCACAGTCCGGACACATCACCTCAAACGGCTGATCGCTCAATCCCATGGAACACACCTCTCGCACTATTCTAAAACGTCCCGTCAATGAGGACGAACTGTCGATCTCAGAGCCGAACGACCACATGCCCCGGGCACTGGTTTCCCGCCACCCCCACCAGCTTCTCGATTAATCCGTCCCCGTAGCGCGCCATGAACCAGACGCCGGCAACGACGCGTTCCTGCGGGATGGCCGTCGGGAAAGACGTTGAGCGTGATCGCCTGAGCGTGTTTCTTGAGGCTGGCTTCTTTCTGGAGTTCGAAGGTAGCGGCCATCCTGCGGAGGCGGTTCATCTGGTAGCGCATCTTTGATCCGGAGACTTCGGCAGCGCGTCCGAGCGAGGCGTCCATGCCGCGCGAGGTATTCCGTCAGTGCACTCAGTTCTGAGTCGAGAGCGTTGCCGGCGGCGGCGAGCTTGCGCTTGCCCTCGATGGGCATGGCGCGGGCGCCAAGCCGCTGCGCCAGATTTTCGGGGGTTGTCATCGCTTCCGGAAGCTGGACCTCGTCCTTGTCCATGACTGTTGCGATTGCGGGCTCGAGGAGCGTTGCGCTAAGCCGAGGCAGCACGGGGGTGATGCGTCCCAGGATTGCGTCGTAGAGCACTGCGCTCTGAGCAAAGTAGGCGATCTCAGCCGGGCCGCCGATGTATGCGGCGGTGGGAAGGACTGTGTCTTGAAACACTGGCCGGAGCAGCGCATTTGGGCTGAGGCGCTCTGGCGCTGTTTCCAGAATTTGCAGCAGGTCGGCGGTTGAATATGTCTTTCCGCCGGCCTTCCACTGGCCGTCGGAGTTCCTGCGCAGGGCAACCCGCTCTCCGTGAGGTTTCTTCGATGAGGAAGAGCATCGAGCCGCCTTCAGCGACGAGAACCTGCGCGTGGTAGCCGGACTTCTCCAACTCTTTGCCGCGGGCGATCAGGGCGCTCTGCAGCTCCGCCGCGTGTTCGATCGCATACCGAAGCGTGCTCGCGCCGAGGGCATGAAATCCGCGGGTCGAGGCATCCATGACGATCAGTCCCTGCTCCGCGAAGAGCGCGCGATCAGGCGTCCGAAGGCCAGGGCCAGCGTTGGCTTTTTGCCATCGGCCGGTGCGATAACACTCGCGCAGCCAGTCGCTGACCGGAGCAAACTCCAAGAATTCGCTCGCGCGCTCCAGCACCGCTTCCAACTCCGGGTCCCGGGCACCACATCGCCAACGGGAACGGCGTGGGGGAGCTTCAATCCCAGGCGCAGCGTCTCCACCGAGGTCTTCGTGAGGAAGGACACCTGATCGACCTCGGCCAGATCGTGGTCTTCGGTTGCCATCCAGAAGACGGGAACATGCTCTATGCCGGTTGCCTTCGTTGCTTCGCGGGCCCGCGCCACGGCTGTCGCCGCTTTCAAAATCGTCAGCAGCGGGCCGCCAAACAGGACCACTTGCTGGCCGGTGACGACTGCCTGTGCTCCTGCGCGCAGCTTTGCGATATTCACCTTGCGTGGCATCGCCTGCGCCAAACTCTATGGCCTGCTGCTCCAACAAATCGGCCGAGCGCTGCCCAATCGTGTCGCGCTCCCCAGCCCCTGTCTGTCCAGCATCCATTTTCCCGCAAACGGCTCTGACCCGTACCAGCGGCGAACCGGGGCATCTTTCGGGCTATCGGCCATCGCCAGATAGTCGCGATAAATCTTCGACATATGCGGCAGAACCGTAATAGGGAAACACTCAGAACTCATCGAAGACCTGTCCTCAATCTCAGTCAGCGGCAGCGCCGGGGCGTCACACACATTTTCCATGCATCTCATTGGATGCCTTCCCCCAAGTCTAGATGCAGGATGATACTTTAGCCCTATGGCTGCTCAAATAAAGACTCCCAGCGCTCCGTCCTTGCCCTCTGCCGACAAGAAGAAGTCCGCTTGCGAAGCCACGCCTTATCTCCTCGAAGCTCGCCTACAAGGGAAAGGTGTTTTCGGTCGTCACCGACAAGGTGGAGAGGCTAACGGGCATGTTCACACTCGGGACGTTATCCGGCACAACGGGTCGGTCGTCATCCTCGCTGTGGATGAGTCGAAGAACCCGCACGATCCTGAGATTGTCTTCGAGCGCCAGTACCGGCACGCGGCAGGGCGCACCCTGATTGAGCTTCCGGCGGGCCGATGCGAACCCCATGAGGCTCCGCTTGCTGCCGCCAAGCGCGAGCTGATTGAAGAGACCGGCTATCGGGCCAAGCGCTGGACGCTGCTGACCAAATACTTCGCCAGTCCCGGCTTCCTCGGGGAGTGGATGCAGATCTACTTGCCCGTGACATTCGGGATGGCGTTGCAGCTCCCGAACCTGACGAGACGATCGAGGTCTTCCGGCTCACCCTGTCCGAGGCCCTGGCACTGGTCGCTAACCAGAAGATCCACGATGGAAAGACCCTTATCGGCCTGTTGCTGTACGACGCCGCGCGGCGCTCGGGCCGTCTGCTTATAACGGGCTCCGAGGCGTTCCGACGGTACTTTTACGTCCCAAATAACCGAAAAATCATTTACCCAGAAAAAATCAGAGCAACGTGACTTCTCCAGAAAACTTCCCTTGGGGGTTTTGCGTCACACTTGAGGTGTCGTTTACCGTTGCAGTGCTGGCACTTCGCGGTGATCGACCCTGTTCAGATTGAGACGAAAGGGAGTTGCTCCATTGGCACAATACAAAGGTACCGTAAAGTGGTTCAACAACGCGAAGGGTTATGGATTCCTGGGCCGCGAAGGGGGAGCGGACGTCTTTGTCCATTACAGCTCCATTCAGCGCGAGGGTTACAAGAGTCTTAAAGAAGGGGATGAGGTCGAGTTCGACATCATTCAGGGAACAAAGGGCCCTCAGGCCGATCAGGTTTTCCGTCTGAAGGAAGTCAACCACGAAGCAAATGCGTAGTTTTTGTTGAAGTAAGCGGACTCACAGGTCCGCATCTTATGCAGTGCTCCCGCCTTGAGTCTCTCTCTGGTCTGTTGCATACTGGGCGGTGACCGCTATCCGGCGGCTGCCGACCACCCTTCATGGATAACATCTCGATCGCCCGCCTTCTCGACGAAACCGCTTCCCTTCTCGAGATCGACGCAGCCGACCCTTTTCGTGTCCGCTCTTACCGTCGCGCCGCCGAAGCCGTAGAGCAGCAGACTACGCAGCTATCGACGCTGGCGGATGACCCCAAACAACTTCTCGCCATTCCGGGTATCGGCAAGGGAATGCTTGCCAATATCCAGGCGCTTCTCTCGACCGGAACTCTGCCTCTGCGTGAAGAACTGCTGCAAAAGTACAAACCGTCGATGCTCGATCTGCTCCGGTTGCCGGGCATGGGGCCAAAGACGGTCGCCCTGGTTTGGTCCTCGTGCCAAGTGTGCGATATCGACTCGCTCGAAGCGGCGGCGAAGGCCGGGCACCTGACGAAGCTTCCGCGCATGGGCGAGAAATTCGTCACCAAGCTGCTGAAAGGCATCGAGGACCATCGCAAAAACTCGAGCCGGTTTCGCATCGACAAGGCACAGTACCACGCGGACATAATCAGCAACCTCATTCGCGAGTTTCCGGGGATCGACGAGATTACTCCGGCTGGGAGCCTGCGCCGGGGGCGCGAGACGGTGGGCGATCTCGATCTGCTGGTAACGGGACCTGCGTGCGAGCCGGGCGTCGTGTCCGCGGCGGTGGAACATGTGGCGGCGCTTCCACTGATCGACAAGCTTCTGGCCAAGGGGCAGAACAAGGTGAGCTTCACGCTGCGAAATAATCTGCAGGTGGACGTCCGGCTGCTTCCACGCAGCGGATATGGAGCGGCGCTGCAGTACTTCACGGGGTCGAAGATGCACAACGTGACGCTGCGGCAACGCGCCATCAAGCGCGGCTATACGCTGAACGAGTACGCCCTGCTGCGCGTCGAAGACAACACCATTGTTGCTGCTGCGACCGAGGCGGAGATTTATAACGCGCTGGACCTCGAGTACATTCCGCGCAGAGTTGCGGGAGAACTCCGGCGAGATTGAAGCTGCCGCCGCGCACACGCTGCCGCAGTTGATCACGCTGGCCGACATTCGCGGCGATCTGCATATGCATACAGACGCGACAGATGGTCGCGACACGATTCGGCAGATGGCTGAAGCCGCCATGGCGCGCGGCCTGAATTACATTGCGATTACCGACCACTCGAAGAATCTTGCGATGACGAATGGGCTGGATGACGCGCGGGCGCTGGCTCATGTGAAGAAGATTCGCGAGGTGGATGCGGAGCTTCAGCGGGAGTATGAAGGCAGGATCCGCGTGCTGCCGGGGATCGAGGTCGACATTCTGGCGGATGGCAAGTTGGATCTTGAGGACTCGACGCTGGCTGAGATGGATGTTGTGGTGGCGAGCGTGCACTCGCACTTCAATCAGCCAATCGCAGGAGATGACTGAGAGGGTGCTGCGCGCGCTTGAGAATCCGCATGTGCGCATCCTCGGGCATCCGACCGGGCGGAAAGTTCTGAACCGCGAGGCCTATGCCATCGATATCGATCTGATCCTGAAACGAGCTGCCGAGCTGGGCGTGGCAGTGGAACACAATGCAAGCCCGGCGCGCTCGGACCTGAGCGATCTCCATCTGCGGATTGCGAAACAGTTCGGTTGCAAGATCGTGGTGAATACCGACGCGCATTCGACGGAGGAGCTTGACCAGATGCGGTATGGGATTACTCAGCTTCGGCGGGCGTGGATGAGTGCTGAGGATGTGTTGAACACTCAGCCGACCGCGGACCTGTTCTTAAAACAACTGCGGCCGAAACCTTAGCGGTTTGTAGCTCAGGGCAACTGCGCGGGGCCGAGGAGCGGAGTCTTGACGGGCGTTGCGAGGCCGATGAACGTCGTCACGGTGTTGGCTCCGTTCGAATTGGTGACCCAGATGTTACCGCTGGCATCGATAGCGACAGCGAAGGGTGAGCCGAGTTGCGCGTCGGTGCCTAAGCCTGCAGCGGGCGAGAGCGGCGTGCCGGGTATGGGTGAGGCTGAGCCGGAGAACTCGCTGATGGTGGCTTTGTGCAGATTGCCGGTCCAGATTTTGCCGGCACCGTCGATGGCGATTCCCTGGGGATGGTCAACACCTCCGCCGGTTTGTCCGGTGAGGAGCACTGTGCCTGCGCTCGAAACCTCGCTGATGCTGTTGCCGAAATAATTGGCTACCCAGGCATTGCCGGCCTGGTCGAGGGCCACTCCGCTGGCGCCGTCGCAGCAGGTGATGGGGGTGATCTTCGAGCCATCGGCTGAGATGCGCGTGATGGTGTTGGAGCTTTGGTTGGCGACCCAGGCGTTGTGGCTGGCGTCGACCGCTACGGACACCGGCAGGGCAAGCTGGCCGGTCCCCCAGGCGGTTGCGCCATTCACGGCTAAGCCGGAGCTGGCGAGGAGAGTGATAAGCGAATCGCCGTAGTCGACTACCCAGACGTTGCCAGTGGTGTCCGCGGCGAGGCCCTGCGGAAAGTAGACGCCACCGGCGACATATCCGCTTGCGCCGGAGAGGAGCTGGCCGGTGCTGCTAAATTTCGCGATATTTCCAGAGCCACCGTTAATGGAGTGAGAGGTCTGTTCGTTTGCGACCCAGATGTTGTTACTGCCGTCGACCGTGAGGCCGTAGCTTTCGTTCAGCGCGGTGGAGGCGGCTGCAATCTGCTGCACGGCGCCGCTCGTGCCCAGAGCGGGAAGTTCGGTGAGTGCGCTGAAGTAACTTGCCACCCAGGCGTTGCCGCTCGAGTCGAAGGCCAGAGCGGTGGGCAGATTCATGCCTCCACCGCTCCAGGTCACTGCCAGAGTCCAGTCGGGGGCGCTCGTTGCGTTTGCCGGCGTAAATGCCGGCGTTGCGGGCAGTAAGGCGTCGAGTGCGGCGACGTTGTTGGCGGGATTGCGGAGGATGTTGAAGACGGCATCGAGAGTATTTGCGGGAGCTGTGCTGCCGCTTAAGGTGGCTGCGGTCATCAAGGCGGTGCAGGAGGAGGCTCCGCTGGTTGCGGTGCAGCTGTTCAAGATACTCGCGAGGGTGTTGATCTTCGCGGAAGGGATGGTCAGTCCCGTGGGCAGGGATGGGCCGGGCGAAACCCCGGTCGTCATATTCGCCAACTGAGCGGCGGTTCCGAAGGCGTTTGTGAGTCCGGCTCGCGTTGGTCGCGCTTGCGCCGACGTTTCCACCGCTTGAATAAAACGCTGCCAACGCTGCGACCGAGGCTACGGTGGTCACTTCGTTTACGATCGCGGTCGTGCTTGAGGTGATGCTGCCACAACTCCCCAAAGTTGACATCATCGCCAGCGCGGAGTTGTTCACGGAGCCGCTCGGCCCCGGGTTGCCGCCTCGTGCGACCAGATAGACCTGGGTCGTGGAACTGGCGCACGAGTATCCCGCGGGAATATTGAAGCCGCCGGAGCTGTTTGTCATAACGGAACTCGTCAGCAGAGCCGTGCCTGCGGAGCCGTAGCCACTGCTTCCCGCTGCGTATAACTGCACTGTGGCACCGCTTACGGGTTGCGAACCGGCCATGACCTTGCCGTTGAAGCTAAGGCCTGCTCCAGTTGCACCACCGCCTCCGCTGCCCGTCCCACCTGTATCGCCGCCGGACACGGTACCGGTCCCGCACCCAGCCGCAGAAAACAATAGCCCCCCCGCTAACAAGCTACAAGCCAGGGAAGATCCAACACGAGAAAGAAATTTACGATTCACAGAACCAATCTAAAGGCGAAGCCGAATTCCCAGAGCCAAGCTGGGGGGAAGACAGTGAGAGGAAGAGAAACGGAGTCCGGCAATCAAACGCCGGACCCCGTCAGTTTTAGACAAACGACTAGGGCTTTTGTCCAACCTTATTGTTTTTCAAGCGCCAGAGCAATCGGTGTAACAGTTGGCGCAGCGGACCCCACGATCTCAAACACCGAGGTCGCAGTGCTCGAAGCATTCGCGACCCACACATTGCCTGAGGGATCAACCGTAATGCCGTTGCCGCTCGCCAGGCCGGAGTGTGACAAATCCAGTCCCTGGAGACAACGCGACTCCGCTGCCCGTGAACTCCGCCACCGCAGAAGTGCCGCGATTGCTTACCCAGACATTTCCCGCCCCATCCACAGCAGGAAAACGCGGCTGATTCACCGCGCCAAGGCCAGAGTTTGTGCCGCCGCTGACGGTCGCTCCGCTAAGCGCCAGCTTGGTTAAGCTGCCGTTATTGGGGTGTCTTTCGCGTTCACAACCCACATCCCCGTCGCATCTGCCGCCAAGCCAAAAGGATCGTCGATGCTCCCCTGCGAGATCTGGGTGAATGTATTCTGACTCGGCGTTGTGGTCACGCTGTTGCAAGCCGCGGTAAATGGAGGAGCTCCGCACGAACTTATATTGATGTTCGACAGCTGGACAACGTAATTGATCGCCGCCGTGGCACTGGCAGCCCAGACATTGCCCGACGCATCAACCGCCAGATACTCCGGATTCTGAACCGCGCCGAGCACCGGGTACTCGACGAGATTCGTGGTCGCGTTATTCACGCCGCCAACCATCTCGTAGATCGTAGCGACGCTGGAACTCTGCTCTCCAAAAAAGACATTGTTATTCCCGTCGATTGCGAGACCGTAAGGCGAATGGCCGATCGTCGAAAAAGTCACGGCTTGGCTGGACGGAGTGTATTCGAAGAGAAGTCCTGCACTCGAACTTGTCGTGACCCACACATTCCCGTTGGTATCGATCGCCAGGTTGCGCGGAGTCAGCGAACCGAAGGTTGTTCCAGCTCCGGTTCCAGCTCCCGTCAGAGTGTTCACCATCGGCGTGCCGGTCGGACTCAACTCGGTCAGGCCGTTATTCACGCTTGCCGGATTATTGGCGATCCAGATATTCCCCTGGGCATCAGCAGCAATGTTTTGTGCGCTCAGTGAGCAGAGGCGAAGCTCCGGAGTATTGAATTCCAATCGTCCAGTCCGTAGGCTGTGCAGTCAAGCCAGACCAACAAACGGCGCGCGTACCCGTCTGCAATCCAAACAGAGCAGTCATGTTCGCCGAAGACGTAGTCGCATTATTGCTCGTCGGATTCAGACTCATGTCGACTGCGGCCTGAAGCGTGTCAGTTGGCGCAGCGCCTCCCGTCGGCTCCACTGCCGCGAACAATGTTGGGCAAGGCGAAGAACCCGAGCCATCCGAGTTCACGCAAGCCGCCAGAATATTCGCGATCGTGTTCAGTTTTGCGGACTCTGGAGTCGCAGTAATGCTGAGACCGCCGTTTGCGAGCGTAGCCGTCGTCACCGCCTGCCCTGTGCCAACGTTGACCAGGTTGTTCACCGTTGCAAATGCGTTCGTCAATCCAGATGATGTTCGTGGCGGACGTTCCAAAGGTGTCGGTGCTCGAACTGCCAAAGGCCGGGTTGAAGAACTGACCCAACGCCACCGCCGCCGCCGCCGTTGTCACTTCGTTGACGTTGATGAATGTGCTCGAGTTCAGATTTCCGCATGCACCGAGCGGAGCCACCATCTGGATCGCACTATTGTTCGACCCCACTCCCGGATTTCCCCCCGTAGCCGTGAGGTAAACCAGCGAACTCGCCGTCGGGCAGGTGTAATCGCCCGTGATGTTGAAGCTCCCATCGGCCGCCGTGGTCACGGTAGTCGTGAGCAAGATTGCCGCCAGACGAGCCGTACCCACTCGACCCCGCCAGGTAGAGCCCAATCGTTGCGCCACTGATAGGAAATTGCCCGCCATGCACCTTGCCCTGGATCGCCGCGCCGCTCAACGGCGTGTGATCCACAGAAGTAAAGTTCGTCATCGAGCAACCAGAGGTAAATACCACGGCAGAAGATACGGCAACCGCCAGAGACACCAGGCAGACTGGCCTTCCAAGCCAAACGAGGGATAATCATACTTTTTGCGACTCCGATCCAGATGGGGTTGAAAATTCGCTACGTTTACTGCTTCCTGCGAGCAAAAGTCCACCACGAATCGTAACGTTCGTGGTTAGACCTCTAATTCGCGGGACATTCTACGTCTCGCAACCAACGTTTGGAAGGATTTTTTTGTGAAGTATTTTTTCCGCAGTAAACATCGCATTCCATACAAGTTCCAGCTGGCCTATCGCCGCTCCCCAAGCAAGGATTTTTCCACCCAACCAAAACCTTCTCATTGAAGAAGGTCATCTTGATTGGTACGACCGAAATTAATCTTCTTCGTTGACAAACCAACTTTTCTGTCAGTACCTTGCCTGTTGGAGACCATCAATGAAGAAATCCCTGCACTCGTTTTTAGCTCTGGCTGCCATCCTGGCTCTCACCCTGCCCCTCCACGCACAGATAGGCTGCACCGACTCGCCCGAGAATCCGACCGCCATCCTCGCCATCGTGGGCTCGGCCGGAGCCTTTTTCGTCTCCGCCCGCGCCCGCATCAAGGCCCGCCGCCGCTCCAGCAAATAACTTTCGACATCTGCCGCAACGCAAAAAAGCCCTGGCTCCAACCAGGGCTCTTTCATCTCATCTCGCACTGCAATCAGCTACTTGCCCTTTCTCATCCTCTTGACCACCCCAGCCAGGGAGTGCTGATTCATCGCACTGACCGCGTCCTCCCGAACCTTTTTCATCCACCCGCTGACGGCTTTTTCTTCCAGACTGAGCCAGTCCCCCGCCGTCGCTTCAAACACATCGCCCAACCCAATCTGCTTCGCCGGCTTCTTCAGCCTAGCTCCCCCATGCGGCCCCTTGCGCTGCTCAATCAGCCCCGCATGGTGCAGCAGGAGAAAAGTTCTGCGCACCATCACCGCGCTCTCCTTCAAAGTTTCGGCAATCGCCGATGAGGTATGCATTGCCTCCGGCTCGCTCGCCAGCACCGCCAAAACGCGCACGCTTAGTTGAAACCGCCCACTCTGTGCCATGCTCAAAAAACTACCACACCCGGAACCCCAATCGCGCTACATTCCACCGTGTATTTCTCGGCGTTATCCCGTTCAAATCCGCGATCGTCCCACGATGTAAACTCTTCCAGTGAATATCCTCTTTGTCGGCGATGTCTTCGGCTCCGCCGGTCGCCACATCGTCCGCGAGCACCTCCCGCACGTCCTTGAAACCAATGCAGTCGATCTTCTTGTCATCAATGGGGAAAATGCCGCCGGTGGCTTCGGCCTGACACCGTCGCTCGCCGATGAGCTCTTCGATCTCGGCGCGCACGTTATCACGACCGGTAACCACATCTGGGACAAAAAAGAGATCTTCGAGTACATGACGGTCCCGGTTGACTCGCACGCTCGCGGCCGCCGTGTGCTTCGTCCCGCAAACTATGCTGTGGGCACTCCGGGCTTTGGGCTCTACCAGGGGGAACTTCCCACCGGACAGCCCTATGCCGTGATGAATCTGCAGGGTCGAGTCTTTATGTCGTCCTGCGACGACCCGTTCCGCAAGGCGGATGAGTTGCTGGCGCAGATTGAGCGCGAGTCGAGGGCGAAGGTCATCCTGCTTGACGTGCATGGGGAGGCGACGAGCGAAAAGGTCGCGCTGGGATGGTATCTCGACGGCCGCGTTACTGCCGTGCTGGGCACCCACACTCACATTCCGACTGCGGATGAGCGGGTGCTCCCGCATGGCACTGCCTACCAGACGGACGTTGGCATGTCCGGCCCGTACGACTCTGTCATTGGAGTGGAAAAGGAGCTGGTGCTTGCGCGGTTCCTCACCGGAATGCCCGGGAAGTTCGAAGCCGCCAAGGGCAATCCCAAGATGTGCGCCACTCTGATTTCATGCGATGGAGCGACGGGGCGGGCAAACAGCATTCAGCGCATCATGCTGGGCGAATAGGCTGCCGAATTTTTTCGCGCCCTATGTGATGGCTGGGCGTTTAGCCGAAAAATGCCGCGAGTGCAGAGCTCACCAGAACTAACGCACTCCCAATCACTGCGAGCCGAAGCCAGAACTCCTGCGTCTTGTCCATCCCAGAATCATGCGCTCGGGAACCAGCGTGTACACTCCCCCAAACGGGTGATGCCCGAGGGCTCGAATCCCGGAAAGACAAGCCGTTTTCTATCTGCGCTAAACTGGCCGAACCATTATGCGCCGACTCTCCCGCCGTACTTTTCTGCAGACTGCCGCCGTCGCCGGCGTTGCCGCGCACGTCAAAACCGCCGCGCCGCAAGACCCCACGCAAACCCCGATTCCCTACCCCGAAAACGGAACCCTCATCCCCGACGACGACTGGCGTCTCTGGATCGATGAAAAGGCCGAGTGGAAGAACGACGAACTCTTCCTGCCCGAAGACATCTCCTGGCAGAACGGCGTCCTCTGCGGCAAATCGAAACCCCTCCCGGTCAACGAACCCACCGGCGGCTGGGGTCTCCTCGACCACCTCACCGGCATCAACGTCACCCTCCCCACTACCGTCGAGCAGCACTACTGGGGAAAATTCGGCACCCGCCCCTACACGCCCGAAGAGTACCGCTACGCCGCCGACGACCCCATCCCGCAAAACGGCGCCTACCTCGGCGTCTCCTGGTGGGGCGCGCCATCCAGATCCCCGCCGAATGGAAGGGCAAGCGCATCTTCCTCCACATCCGCGGAGCCCGCCTCCGCGCCGAGGTCTTCCTCAACAGAAAACTCGTCGGCTACTCCATCATGGAGGAGCTGCCGTTCGAGTGCGATCTAACCAACGCCGCAGACCCCGGCGGACTGAACCTCATCGCCATCCGCCTCACCAACCCCTTCGGCCGCTACGACTGGGTCGACGGCCTCAACGCCCAGTGGGGAGCCGTCAAACTCTACCGCTCCCACGGCTTCGCCGGCCTCGACCGCGGCATGACCCTCAGCGCGCATGACGAAATGTCCGGATAACGAATGCGTGATGCTTGAATACCTCAATCCGAAAACAATCAACGTGAATTAAGCTCCATACTCCGCAGATGTGCTGACTGGAGACTGAGACAGTGAACGCTCAGCATATAGCTTCGCATTGATTCGACATAATCGATCCAGCCAACCAGCTAAGGTACCGTCGCGAAGCAAGAGTCGCAGCAGTAAGCCTCAACGATGAGCCAAACGTCACGAGTTCCATGACACTGCCCTTTCGCAGGAGCTCAAACTGGGGATCAGCTTCGACCTCAGCCCGAAACTCTACCACTTGAGCATTACTGCTTACCATCGGCGATCGCAACCGACACCCGCACCATCGCCTTCGGCTTCCGCTCCTTCGCCCCCACCGGCATCGGCACCAACGCCGTCTTCCGCCTCAACAACCGTCGCATCAAACTCTACAGCTCTATCTCCTGGGGCTTCTGGGGACTCAACGGCCTCTTCCCCACTCCCGAGCTAGCCGAAAAAGAAGTCACCCAAGCCAAAAAGCTAAATCTCAACTGCCTCAACTTCCACCGCAACCTCGCCAAGGAAGAGGTTCTCCGCGCCCACGACCGCCTCGGCCTCCTCCGCTACATGGAACCCGGCGCAGGCAAGATGGCCATCGGCAAACTCCCCGCCAACACCGCAGCCAGCGCCAACTCCATCGTCATGGAGAAGCCCACCGACGACGCCGACAAGTTCGCCCAGCGTTTCATGCATCGTCAAATGCGTCGAGATGGTGAAGGCCTACCGCTCGCATCCCAGCGTCATCATCTACTGCCTGCAAAACGAGATCGGCGCCGACCTCAAAAACCCCGACACCATCGCCATCCTCGAAGCCATGCGCGCCGAAGACCCCTCCCGCTGCATCGTCCTCAACGACGGCTTCGTAGCACCTCCTCGCAAAGCCGCGCAGGCATGGTTCGAGCCATGGAACGACAAGATCCATCGCTCTGACGCCCAAGAGTGGGGCGACTGGTGGAATCAACACCAGGGCGCGGGCGACCAATGGTACGACGAGTTCTACAAGTCGCCGACCGACTTCACCTACAAAGCTCCCTTCAAAAACGTCCTCACCGAGTTCGGCGAGATGGAAGGCTGCGCCACGCCCGACAACCACGCCCTCATGGTCCACCAGATCACCCAGACCTACCTCGAGTACAGCGGCAAAAGCTACGACCTCACCGACCACAAAGAGATCCTCGCCGCCTATGACAACTTCCTCGACAAATGGAAGTTCCGCAGCGCCTTCCCCACCGCCGAGCATCTCTTCAACGCCCTCGGCAAAAAGTGCTACGACACCTGGCAGAACTACCTCGAAAACGCCCGCATCTCCGACGAGCTCGACTTCGCCGTCATCTCCGGCTGGGAGTCCACCGCCATCGAGAACCACTCCGGCATCGTCGACAACCTCCGCAACTTCAAATCCGACCCCGCACCAATCAGCGGCACCCTCACACCCATCCGCCCCTTAGCCAAACAACGCAGCGCCAGCAACGGCACGCGGCGAATCCGCAACCTTCGATCTCTACCTCCTCAACGACACGCCACAACCGGCAACAGGCACACTAACCTTCACTGCCGTCACGCCCTCGAACAAACTCCTCAAGCTAGCCGAATTCCCCGCACCGCAACACGTCACCGATCAGTTCAGCTATCTCGTCCAAGAGTCCTTTAGAACCCCACCACTTACCGAAGAAGGCCTCTACCGCTTCAAATTCGCTCTCTCCTCCGCACCGCTCTCCACGCAGACGAAAGAGATCTGGGTCACTGAGCCGCCATCTTACAAACGCGCCCGCTCCCTCAGCGTCGCCGTCTCCGGAATCACACCCGCACTCCACAAACAACTCACCGACCTCTCACCGCGCCTCGGTCTCGAAGTCAGCGACTTCACCGCAGGCAAAAAATACGACGTCATCATCGCCTCCGGCCTCACTGCTCACACCTCAGCGACGCAAAACTCAGGCGACACCACCGGCCTCGAGAATCAACCCGGCCACGAGACCGGAGCCGTCCAAACGATAACGGAGGTCGGCCACATCGACCCCGCAGTCCTCGAAGCCGTACGCGCCGGCACACCCCTCCTCGCCATCCCTCAGGCCGACACCCTCTCCGAAGGCGTCGCGAAACAACTTGCCGCCGCCGGAGCCTTCACCTACAACGGAACCGTCGGCGACTACCGCGCCCCCTGGATGGGCAACTGGTACTTCGTCCGCGAGCACCCCATCTACGCCGGACTCCCCGTCAACCAGGCCATGGGGATCCACTACCAGACCAAAGGCCGCGAGGCGAACGGTCTCTTAGTCGACGGACCGAACGTAGAAATCATCGCCGCCTACTCCCGCGACCACGACCGCAAGATCGGGGCGGGAACCTTCACCACCAAACTCGGGAATGCCAAAGTCCTCTACCACCGCGTTCCCGAACTCCACCCTGTCCTGCAGCAACGCCTTCTCGCCAACGCCCTTCAGTGGCTGACGGCATAGGCTCGGGAGCTTACTTTATCTTCGAGGGGTGCCCCCTCCCTATTGCCTGCGCGCAAGTCTCCTGTATTCATGGAGGGGCAGGATGAGATGAGAGTGATAACATAGGGGATGTGGAAGTAGAGGAAGAGATATGTAGTATTATTGCTGATAAGCTCGCGCATAGCTAGCAATATCTGTTTTGGTGGTTTTGGTTTAGGGTTTTTCTGAAAGAGAAGAAAGGTGGTGTAAACAGAGATAGGTCTCGTAGATCTCAACTACGAGGGTCAAAGGTTTTGGGTCTGAATACACCATAGCCTTACGAACACGATGACAGATGTACCACGCGGTTTTATAAGAACCGATGCCAAGGTGAGCCTGTAGCTGCTTGGCAGAGATACCTTTCTTGGCATCTACGATGAGCGCAATGGCCATGAACCACTTGTGTAGAGGAAGGTGGGAGTCATGGAAGATAAGAGCCATTAGTAGCGGAGAATTGACCCTTGCATGTCGGCTCTAAGCACTGGTAAATATGAGCACGCTTGTTCTTCGTACAGTCTTGCGAGTGATCTTGCTGATATGGTCATTGCCACAGGTAGGGTAGTTACGCATCGGATTGATCTGCAAAATATTCATAATAAATGGGTTGCGTCCAAATTAGCCTGTATCAATAAGTTAGCCCCGGCAGGGTGTCCGGGGCTTTACTTTTCTCTACATCTATAAGTTAATTATATGGGTTTGAGTGAAACTAAATTTCATTTTTATTGGCTTTGTTTTGTGTGAGTTGTGGGATTTTTGACTTGACAAGCGGTTTTTGGGCTGTTTCTCGAGAAAAAAGCTGTAAATGGTTGAGGGGATTGCTAGAGTTTCGCCTTTTGGTAGCGCTTCTCGCCACAAAACGAAGAAGAGGCAGCCCAAAGGCTGCCTCTTCTGCGTTTCTGATCTCAGCTTACTTGTGTGGCGCAGGATGATGTGTCGCGGTCGGCTTCGGAGCGGCTTTCTTCGCCAGAACCACCGCACCATCGCTCATCGTAATCATGATGGGGTTGGGGGTGTACGAAGCGTAGGTCCCGGTCAACGTTACCTTCGACCCGACGGCAGTCGCCGCAGCAACATCAGCCGCCAGTTTCTTGGCAGCTGCCTGCTGGGCAGGAGTCTTGCCTTCATCAAGAGGAGCCATGTTGAAGGTAAAGTCAGCTGTCTTCGACTGCACTGCGTCGTCGGAGACGGCAACCTTGAGCACGGTCGGCGAAGACTCGATCACAAGCACGTCAGGAAACTGCGACGACTTGCCCTTCACCGTGTCCCAGACTTTAGCAGCATCTTCGGGTTTGCCATTGGCCAGGATGAACTCCTTGTCGCTGACTGCCAATGTCGACAGATCGGGAGTCGTCGCAATGACGTTGGCCACAATGTCGGCGGGCGACGGAGCGGGCTTGATCTTGAAGTCCGCGGGAGGGTTCATGTTGGCCTTTGCCGCAGCCAACACAGCATCGTATCCGTCGTCTGCACCGTGGTACTTCTTGTAGCAATACTTCGCGGTCGGCTCGTACTGTGCCTTCAGATTGTCAGGAGCGTATGCCGCAACACGCGCTGCATAGAAGGCGCAGTTGGGAAGGTCGGGAGGAGTTGACTGCAGGTAGGCGATGGCAAGGTAATAGATATCCTGGAGAACCAGACCCGGGGTCTGGGTCTGCTCGGGCGGAACGGCGGCGAGTTCCTTCTTGTAGTTGTCGATTGCTGTTGCAGCATCCTTCTTGTTGAGCGCATCGATAGCGATCGCGCTGTAGAAGAGAGGATAGGCGCCGGCCTTCAGCTTCGTGAAGTCTGCGTCGCTCATATCCGCCGGCTTGGTCGCCGCAAGACCCTTCCGAGCGTAGTCTGCTGCCTTGTCCAGCCCAGCCTGCTTAGCGGCAGCGTCGGCAGTCTGCTCCGCCGCCGACCTACGGAAGTACACTTCGAGCACGTAACCGCGCAGGTTGTTGGCATCCACCTGAAGAAGCCGGTCGGCAGCATCCAATGTCTTCGCGGGGTCCGGAATGGAGCTGTACGCTCCCATCAATTGTTCGAGCACCGACCCCTTCACCGCCGACTGCGGATAAGCAACCAGATACGCCTCGAGAGCTGCCGCCTTGGCCTGCGGCGAAGTCTGACCAATCGCGCTGTTGTAAGCGTTATATTCCGCCGCCGACATCTGCACGCCGCCGCTGTTGGACTGCGCGTTGGAACCAAGATTGACCTGGGTTTGCGCTGTGGCAACACCTGCAGCGCTTGCCATGCCGGCAACAACCAGGAGAGACGCGACGACTGCCTTCTTCATTCCACACTCCTCAATAAACTTTCTTTTCAAAATAGGTCACCGATATTTCCAAAGTCACTTGTGCTGGAGAGGAGGCACAGCCCGATCATAGTGTATCGGGTGTAGTCCTCACCATACCCGGCCCGGAGGTCGAGCGATTTGAAGTGTTCGTGGCATCTCGGGATGATGATGCGGATTATAGAAACGCTGTTGCTCAAAGGCAAGCGTGATCGTTATTTTTGACAAGAGAAAGACGACAATTGATCCTATGTAGCAAAAACCGACGAATCTACTGCCGTCGGCGATTTGAAATCTTAGCTTTCCACGTTCCTGAAGTGCGACCCTGGTGGACAGGCGTCAAGCTCTCACTGGATACGCTCAGTCCTTAGAATCGCACTCGGGACCAGGGGAACCGGACGGCCGATCGCTCCGTAGGGCTGCATGGCGACCAAGCTTCTTAATCACATCGCCGAGCGCTAAACTGATTGGGGAGATTCACCTCCGAACCGCCTGTTTTTGCAGTGATGGTCTATAGATAGCGTTTGGGACTTCTTATCCACAATCTATGGTGTTGTGCCCGTTGATTCCGCCCCAAATCGCGACTAAAGTTATTCCAGTCCTACCAACAGGCAGGGGTCTCCCCCATCCTTCGCCAAAGAGGTCGCAATTGCTCAAGCTCAAGAAGGTTCAGATACTCGGTTTCAAGTCCTTCTGTGATCGCACCGAGGTCCAGCTCGCCGGCGAGGGTATCGCCGCAGTAGTCGGTCCCAACGGATGCGGCAAGTCGAATATCTCCGATGCCATCACGTGGGTTCTGGGCGAGCAATCCGCCAAGTCCCTCCGCGGCGTGAAGATGGAAGACGTCATCTTTGCGGGCACGCGCGACCGCAAGCCTACCGGAATGGCCGAGGTCTCCCTCACACTGGTCGATCCCGAGGTCTACGACGGCGTGGGTCTCGATGCCGGACCGGAGATCGTCATTGACGAGTCCATCCCGACCGACTGGGACGAAACCAGCCTTCGCGAGCAGAGCGCGGCCGAGACCGAGGAGGCCGTCGCCGAAGCCCAGCCCGGCACCGTCATCGAAGGAGAAGCGAAGGGTCCCCAGGTCGTCGCTGAGGCGGCAGAAGCAGAGATGGCAAACCTAAGCCAACCCTAATAATGTCGTCCTGAAAATTCGGCGCCGCAAGTTTGGCCGCACTCCCATCCGCGCGGGCGAACTTACGATCACGCGGCGCCTGTTCCGCTCGGGTGACTCGGAGTACCTGCTCAACGGAAAGATCTGCCGGCTCCGCGACATTCAGGACATCTTCATGGGTACTGGCCTGGGCGGCGAATCCTACGCCATCATTGGCCAGGAGCGCATCGGCCAGCTTCTCTCGGCCAAGCCCCACGACCGCCGCTCGATCATCGAAGAAGCTGCCGGCATCACTCGCTTCAAGACGAAGAAGCGGCTGGCCGAATTGCGTCTCGAAGCCGCCAAGCAGAATCTCGCCCGCGTCAACGACATCTTCGACGAAGTGACCCGTCAGATGAACACCCTGAAACGTCAGGCCGCCAAGGCTGAGCGTTACAGCGCGCTCCGCGATGAGTTGCGAACGCGCCTCCGCGTTGTGCTTGCCAGCCGCATGTCGCAGCTCGACGCTGAACAGGCCGCCACCACTGAAAAAATCGCGTTGCTGGTGACGCAGATCGACGCGCAGGCAGCCACTGTCGAGGCCATGGATGCGGAACACTCCGAAGGAATTCGCAACGGCTACACGCTCGACCAGCAGATTCGGGAGACTGCGGCCCAGGCGAATCAATCAGCAGTGGAGTTGGAACGAATTACGGCGCGAACTGCCTCCAATGCAGACCGCATCGCGGAGCTCACGAACCGACTTGCAACGGGAGCCGATGACCTCGCGCAGGCTCGTGAACAGCTTGCCAGTCTCGCCGGAGAGCTCGAACAACATCGCAGTTTCCTGGAGAATGCCACGGCCGAGTCGGACACCTCGCGCAACGCTGCGCAGAGCCATCAGGCCCAGGCGCAGGAGGCGATTCGGGCGGTTGCAACGGCTGAGCAGCAGGCCGAGCAGAACCGCCGCGCCTCCATGCAACTGATGCAACGCATTGGTCAGACTCGGAACGAAGAGGCGCAGGCCGCCGCTGCCCTGGCAGGGTTGGAACGCGAAGCCGAGCGGCTGGTCTCGGAGTCGGACATCGCCCGGCAGGAGCTGGAAACACTCGGATTGCAGCGTGGCCAGGTTGCGCTGTCCTTCGAGTCCGTGACGGAGCGGCTGAAGCGTCTCGAAGCTGAGATCGCAGAGCTCCGTCTGGAGATTGACGCGGCGCGCGCCGAAGAATCGCAGTCCAAGCGCCGTGGCGATCAGCTACGTGGCGAGGTCGCGACTCTCAATGGTCGCCGCAATTCGCTCGAAGGGCTCATTAAGGAGCACAGCTATTCCACTGATACGGTCCGCAACATCTTCAAGACGGATACCTATAAGCAGAACACAAATGGCATGGCTGCCGTAGGCACGCTTGCCGACTTCCTGGAGGTCGACGGCAAGTACGAGAGCGTCGTCGACGAGTTCCTCCGCGACGAGCTGAACTACATCGTGGTGAAGAGCTGGGACGCCGCCGACGCCGGGATGCATCTGCTCCAGACGGATGTCAGCGGGCGCGCCACCTTCCTGGTTCATCCCAACGACGCCCAGGCCAACTTCACCTTCGCCGAAGGCATGCAGAGCGCGGCCCAAACCAACATCGAGGGCATCGAAGGCGTCGTGCCACTCAAGGAGTGCGTCCGCGTTCTCGATGGTTTCGGCAAGTCGCTCGAAGTCATCCTGCCCAAGCTCCGCGAGGGCTTTGTCGCGCCGGACTCCTACACCGCGCGCTCGCTTGCGCTCTCTAATCCGCAGGCATTCTTCCTCGCTCCCTCCGGGGAGACCTTCCACAACGTCACTGTGACGGGCGGACGGCCTCGCGCCCAGGGTCCACTGGCTCTCAAACGCGAGCTTGCCGAGGTACAGCAGAAGGTAGAAAAGGCTGAACAAGAGCTGGCCCAGACCGATCTGCGCACCGCCGAGCTTGCAGCACCAGATCGCCGCACTCAACGCCACGATCGAAGGCAAGACTCTGGAGCGCCGCGATGCCGAGCGGGAGTCTGCGAACTCCGGCGCAGCGCTTCGCCAGATGGAGTCCGAGGTCGTCCGCATCGAACGCCGCCTTCAGGACTGGGCTCTCACCAGCGAGCGCAATCGCGACGCCCGCAACCAGAAGGCCGATCTCATCGCCCGCCGCCAGCAGGAGGCCCAGGCCTTCGAGAACGAACGCGCTACGCTTGAAACCAGCCTCGGGGATCTGCAGGAGCAGCTCAACCAGCTTCGCAGCCGCCGCGAAGAGCTCCAGCAGACTGCGGCAGCAGCCTCTGCCGCACTCGCGGGCCTGGAAGAACGCCGCCGCAACGCAGCGTCAAACTTCGAGCAGACCAACCGTATCTACAACGGCCAGAATCAGCGTATCCAGCAGCTCGACCAGCAGCTCGCAGCCTCCGCAGCCGAAAAACTCCGCCGCGAAGAAGAGACTGCAGCCCTTGCGGTTCAGCACACCGAGCTCTCCGAGCTCCGCGCGACCGCCGTGGCCGAAGGGGCTCGCCTCACCACAGAGGCCGCTACCTTGCGCGCCGCCATGGACGAGCTCGACCAGCGTCTGCGCACCCTCCGCCACGAGACCGAAGCTCTCCGGGAGCAACGCGCCACACTAACCGCACGCGCCGCTAAGCTAGCCTCCGACATCGAGCATATCGAGGCTACGTGCCTCAATGATCTAGCCGTCGAAGCCGTGTCCCTGCGCGAAGACCAGACCATCGTCCGCATCGAAGGCGATGCCCTGCACACCGAGGAAGAGGAGTCCCGCGCTCTCAAGCAGCGCCTCGAAGCGATGGGACCGGTCAATATGATGGCCCTCGAGGAGTACAACGAGACCGTCACCCGTCACAGCTTCCTCGAAGGCCAGCGCAAGGATCTTCTCGACTCCATCGAGAACACCCAGGCTTCTATCAAGGAGATCGACGACGTCTCTCGCATGAAATTTGACGAGGCCTTCAAGGTCATCAACGAGAACTTCTCCGTCACCTTCACCAAGCTCTTCGGTGGCGGGCAGGCCTTCATGAAGCTCACCGACACCGAAAACACGAACGAGAGCGGCATCGACATCGTCGCCTCGCCCCCGGGCAAGAAGCTGCAGAACATTCTCCTGCTCTCCGGAGGAGAAAAGGCCCTCACGGCGCTCTCCCTCCTCGTCGGAATCTTCCAGTTCCAGCCCGCGCCGTTCTGTATCCTCGACGAAGTCGATGCACCGCTGGACGAGACCAATGTCGGGTCGCTTCGCCAAGCTCATCCACGACATGAGCGCCAACACGCAGTTCGTCGTCATCACCCACAGCAAGCGCACGATGGCCCAAGCCGACGTTATCTACGGAGTGACAATGCAGGAACCGGGCGTCTCGAAGATCGTCAGCGTCAATCTCAACCGCCGCGACTCCAACGACAACCGTCGCGCCGTCGCCTAACGGGCGCGCCCAGTTTGCGCAGCTGGAGCGATCCTCACTCGCTCCAGCGTTTTTCGCCGAACCAGCAAGACACGCGCTGGCCACCGCTTGAAGAGCTTCGACCCTGGGAGGCATGGCGATTCCCCTCACGTTCGCTACCCTCGCCCTGATGACGGTTGCGATGATTCTCCTCGGCGCATTCTGGTTGCGCGTGCCTCATTGGCTAAAGATCTTCCTCCCCCGCGCCGCGATCGTCTTGATCCTGGTCCAGGGCTTCTTCGTTGCCACGAAGTGGGGCACGGCGTCGGATCGGCTAAACGTCCTTATTAACTGGCTTGCCGTTGCGGGTTACGAACTGCTTCTGGTTCTCTTCTCACGCCTCTCACCCAGAGGGCTCACTTCGCTCAGCGCTGCCATTCTTATCGTTCCCCTCTTTGCCTCGAGCATCGTGATGCCTTTGGCACTCCTCTTCCAGCGCGGCACCATCAAGAAGGTTCCCATCGGCCACAATTTGTATTACCGGAGAGTTGCATGGGACGACAGAGGCGCCATTCCTGGCGTCGATCTCGACGTCTACTATCGTCCGCCGCTCCTTCCCTTTCTCAGCCGCAAACTTCAAACTCAGTCTTTCAATTCGGACCAATGCGACGCTTTCTCCGCCATCATTCTGCCCGGTCCAGACTCTGAAACCGTTCTAGCCCACTGCCCGCACACGCCCTCTCAGCCGCCCGGAAGTGATGACAAGATCGTCCGGCTGCGCTGAATCAAATGCCAAGTTCTCTATACTTCAAGGTGGTACCGTCAACGATGTCTTCCGCTCTTCTACAAACCAACCTCGGCTCCCTGCCCCTTACTGCGCGGGGCAAAGTCCGCGACATCTATTCCCTGCCAGGTGACCAACTGCTCTTCGTTGCCTCCGACCGCATCTCCGCCTTCGACCACGTGCTTGGCAGCGGAATCCCCGACAAAGGCAAGATTCTTACCCAGCTCTCCCTCTTCTGGTTCGACTTCCTCAAAGACATCGTTCCCAACCATCTCATCACCGCAGACACGCCACAATTTCCCGCCCAATTGCTGCCGTTTCTCAGCCAGCTGGAGGGCCGCAGCATGCTCGTCAAGCGGGCCCAGATGTTCCCGGTCGAGTGCGTCGTTCGCGGCTATATCTCCGGCTCCGGATGGAAGGACTACCAGCAAACGGGCGCCATCTGCGGCATCAAACTTCCCGCCGGTCTCCGCGAATCCGATCGCCTGCCCGAGCCCATCTTCACTCCTGCAGCCAAGATCAACACCGGCGGCCACGACGAAAACATCTCCTACGAGACCGTCGTCCGAACCATCGGAGCAGCCCACGCAAAAGCCCTCAAAGACCTCACCATGAGGATTTACGAGAAGGCTTCTCGCCATGCAGCCGGTAAAGGCCTCATCCTCGCCGACACCAAATTCGAGTTCGGTCTGCTGGGCGACACCATCATTCTCGCTGACGAAGTCCTGACCCCCGATTCCTCCCGCTACTGGCCTGCGGCAACTTACAACCCGGGCGGTCCGCAGCCCTCCTTCGACAAGCAGTACGTCCGTGACTACCTCGAATCCATCCGTTGGAACAAGCAGGCACCGGCGCCCTCGCTACCCGATGAAGTCGTCTCACAGACGCGCGAAAAGTATCTTGAAGCCTTCCGCCTGATCACAGGGCGCACCAATCTCGCTAACACTAAACGCCCATGAATCTCTTCGACTGGATTCTCGTCGCCATCCTTCTCTGGTCCACGGTTATCGCCTTCCTGCGAGGCATCCTCATCGAACTCTTCTCTCTGGGCGGCCTTATCGCCGGAATCCTCATCGCCAGCTGGAACTACGACCATGTAGCCGTGCTTCTGGCGCGCTTTATCACCACGCCCGCTACCGCCCGGATCGTGGCTTTTCTGACACTCGCCATCGGAATCATGATCGTCAGCACCCTCCTCGGAAGGGCTCTAAACCGCACAGCACATGCGATTGGGCTGGGTTTCTTCGACCGTATTCTCGGCGCCATCTTCGGTTTTGGCCGCGGGTGTCTCATCGTGGTCGTCATCCTGGTGGCGCTCGCGGCGTTTCAGCCGCATTCGTCCTGGATTGAAAATTCCCGCTTATCTCCCTATTTCCTTGCAGGGGCTCATGCGGTATCCTTCGTTGTACCTCACGATCTTCAACAACTGATCCTGAATGGCGTCGAGCAGATCAAACACAACGCGGCCGATTGGATCAAGCCGAACTCGTAGAGGCAAAATAAGAGAGTGGTTCCACCAAGGAACCGCCAGCGAGGAATACACCTTGAAGCGCGAACTCGACGGACTCATCACACAAATGCACAGTGCCGGCATCCCCTACACGGAGGCCGTTCGTCAATTCAAGAAGCGCTACATCCTTGAAGTGCTTGCTCAGCACAAGGGCAACCAGTGCAAGGCTGCCGAAGAGCTCGGCATGCACCGCAATACCCTGAGCCGTACCCTCGCCGAACTCGACATGAACACCGCACAGATCCGCAACGGCATGCGCCGTCCTCCCGTCAGCGAGCGGCCACGCGTCCAAAGCATTGCAAGCGCCCGTTAGCCCGCCGCTTCGTCTAACCAGCAGCCGATGCGAGTAAGCCTCCACTCCCGCGCTTCCAGAATCGCCATTGGCACGGCTGCTCTCGCTCTCTGCGCATCGTCTTTGGCGCAGTCGCCCATTTCGGCCGTAGTCGCCGCCCCTGATAAACGTCAGATTCAGGCCGCCGAAGACGCCTATCTGGCAGGAGCGCGCCTTCTCGAACACAACAATCTTGCGGGCGCGGAAGCCCAGTTCGGCAAGGCTCTGCAACTGAACCCAGGAAATGCGGACTACGCCAAGGCGCTTGCAGTCACCCATCAGCACCACATCACTGACCTGGTGCAGCAAGCCGGGAAGGCTCGTCTTCTTGGCCAAAACGAAAAGGCGGAGACCCTTCTCGCCGAAGCGCGCCTTCTCGATCCCGAAAGCCCCCTCATCGGCCAGGGGGTCGACACCGGCGCAATCCCCAAGGTATTTCATCCTGAGATAGAGCCGTGGATCCACGACGCCCCCTCCCTGGCCGGCTCGATCACCCTGCAGCCCACCTCCGGCATCAAGAGCTTTCATCTTCGCTCCGATCAGCAGGACATCCTTCGTCAGGTCTATGCCGGCTACGGCATTCGCGCCACCTTCGACGAGTCCGTTCCACGGCAGAATCTTCGCTTTGATCTCGAAGACTCGCCCTACCAGCAAGCTGTGCCCATGTTGCTCAATATCACGCACGTCTTCGCCGTCCCGCTGGATACGAAGAGCGTGTTGATCGTTAAGGACAATCCCGAGAACCGTACAAAATTCGAGCATCTCCTCCAGGAGACCATCTACGTCCCCGGCATGACGAACGAGCAGATGGATGAGCTCAGCCAGGTTGTCCAAAGAGTCTTCGACGTCAAACAGGTCAGTGTGGACAAGAGCTCGGGCATCCTCGCCATCCGAGCTCCCGAGGAGACGCTTTCCTACATCAACCTCACGCTGGCCGATCTCATCGATGGCGGCAGCGAGGTCATGATCGAACTGAAGCTCTACTCCGTCGACCGCACCAACCAGCGCAACATCGGCACGCAGCTCCCGCAGCAGATTGGCTTGTACAACGTCGAGTCCACAGCCCGGAACATTGTCAACGCTAATCAAAGCCTGGTCAATCAGGCAATCGCTCAGGGCCTCATTCCGGCCGGCTCAAACAATATCACCATCGCCCTCGCGCTCATCGCCTCCGGTCTTGTTCAAAACGCGCAAGTCTCTAACACCGTCGGGGCCTTCGGTGGGGGCATCACCCAAACCGCCATCACTACCAACCAGAATGCCGCGTTCAATCTGCAACTCACTGCGAGCGACACCCTCGCCCTTAACGACATGCAGATCCGCGTCATGGACGGTAAGCCCTGCCGTCTTTCGCATCGGCGAACGCTACCCCATCACCACCGCCACGTACTCCACCGCGTCGCCCGCTCAAACATCCGCGCTCAATGGAATCACTATCAATGGAGTCAGTGCGGCCAGCCTGCTCAACGCCGCGGTTGGCAGTCCGATCACGATTCCGCAGATCCAGTACGAGGATCTCGGTCTCACCTTGAAGGCGACTCCTACCGTGCAGAAGTCCGGCGCCATCAAGATGAAGATCGAACTCAAGATCGAAGCCCTCACGGGCGGGGCTGTCAACAACATTCCCGTCCTCAATAGCGAGCAGTTCGGCTCCGATGTGACGGTCAACGACGGAGACACCGCATTTCTGGTCAGCACCGTGACCCGCAACGAAGCAGCCACTCTCAACGGCCTGCCCGGCATCAGCGAATTGCCAGGATTTCAAACTGCCACTGGAGTTAAGACGACCGACACCAACTCCAGCGAACTTCTTCTGCTCATCACGCCGCACGTCACTCGCCGCCGCTCCGAACCTTTCGGCTGGCCCGCTCATTCCCGTCAATCTGCCCAAGCCGCCAAGTTAGCGTGCACAGGTGTTGCTGCCTTCGCTCGTCAGCAACACCTCAATCGAGCCTCGCAATGCACCGCTCTCGCGTTGACCATACACAATCGTGCCGTTATACTTGAACTTGTAAGAGCGGGAGTAGCTCAGTGGTAGAGTGCTTCCTTGCCAAGGAAGATGTCGCCGGTTCGACCCCGGTCTCCCGCTCCAAATAGCTCCTGCCTGCGGTACACTTCTCCTCGAAATCAAATGGGCGAAGGTAGCCCACCCAAGGCGCGGTACCCAAGTGGTAAGGGAGAGGTCTGCAAAACCTTTATGCGTCGGTTCGATCCCGACCCGCGCCTCCAAATTCCTCAGTTACTTACATCAAGAACCTTTATGCAGACCTAAGATCGGGCGCATTGGCTGAGAGTCGAGAGCCCAGTTCCTTGATGTAGTCCCGACCTATTTCGGCTTGGCAAATTACCGTCAATTTCCCGTTAATTTCCGGAGTCGATATCTCTCTTTTGGGCAATTTGACTATCAATTCGCTTGTCTGTGGAAACATACCTTGCTAGTATCCATTCACCAATAGCATAAAGACCTAACTATGACGGGCTCGAAGGGGAAAGCCGTTTCGGGGTCGATGCGGCTTTTCTAAATGTGTTTCCCGCTTTAGAAAGGACGACCAATGGCATCCTCCAAGCTGATCTCGCGGGCTGCGATCCTTGCTATCGCAGTTGTACTGTTTACTCTTCAAGTATCGGCACATGCCGATACTTACCAGATATTGGCTCTTCAAACTGACAACAATCACAACCTTTTCGGAATAGACACCGCAGGTGACGTAGTCATCTCCACTGGTTCACTTGAATGCCACGCTTTAGGGCCTTTAGTTGACTTTTGTTACGAGACCTTTGTTGGTGGCGTCCTCTCTTCCCTGTCAGCCACGATCCCTTCCCTTGCTTACGACGACGGAACTCCGTGCGTTCCCAGCCTGCCTGCTGGCGTCTTTGCGTTCTCCCACGGAGTGTGCAACAACGGGCGGGAGGCGTTTGAATCGGGAACAGGTGGTAGTGCCCCGCCAGGGTTGTACACTGGGCCGGCTGTCACAGACTTTCTACATGGGCCTTTAGCCGACACGATCTTCATGAATGCAAGCGGAGATATTGCGTTTTCGGATAGCTTAAATGAGGAGATCTATGAGGCGGTTGACCTTTCGACTGATGTTACTCCGGAACCGAGTACGCTGGTCCTTCTAGCTACGGGAGTGCTTGGCGCAGGAGCATTGCGTCGTCGTTTCGTAAGGTGAAAGGGAGCGCCTGAGTCGGAGAGCGATCACTGAAATTAATGCGGCGTCGGGTCAGAACAAACAACTGCAAAACCTTTATGCGTCGGTTTGATCCCGACCCGCGCCTCTTTAAATTTTCAATAACTTACACCGTCAAGTCCATGCAGTGGAATCGGCACTGTAGCGGAAAACGTAGCGGGCGCTGCGCTTTCCTGCACTCCCTCATGGCCTTGCGCAGTTCGATATTGAAAAGACGCCGTGATTGCGCACCGCTAGGACTTACGCGACACTCACAGCCCCCTGCCGCTGGCTGGTTTTCAAACGTTCGGTGATACACTTCGTTCGGAAAGACGACGAATCCATGAAACCACCATCGAACGTCAAGACGCCAGCGCAATACATCGCCTCACTCCCCGCCGATCGTGCGAAGACGATCGCGACGGTGCGCGCACTCGTGAACAAGCACATTCCGCGCGGCTACGATGAGTGCCTCGTCTGGGGCACGATCGGCTGGACGATCCCCCTGTCTCGATATCCAGACACTTACAACAAGCAGCCGATCTGCTACGTCGCGCTCTCGTCGCAGAAGAACTACTGCTCGCTCTACCTGATGGGCGCGTTTTGGAGTGCGAGTCAGCTCGAGCAGCTGAAGGCGGCGTTCAAGGCGGCGGAGAAGAAGCTCGACATGGGGAAGTGTTGCGTTCATTTCGAGTCGCCGGACGATTTGCCGCTCGAAGCGATTGGCAAGCTGATCTCGGCGATTTCGAGCGAGAAGTGGATCGAGATGTACGAACAATCGCGCTTGATGACCAAGGCGGGGCAGGCGCAGATGGCGAAGCAAGGCGCCCCATCGGCGAGCAAGGTGGCCGCCAAGCGCGTCGACACAAAGCGTCGGCGGTAAACTTGCCCAGCATGATTCGCAGATACACTGGCCACCACGTTTTGAGTGGCAAAGTACTGGGGTAATTAGACCGATAGAACAGCTCTTAGAGACCGTCACCAGACAAGCACCCGCAGTGCCCTTCACCCTTCGCTATGCTCGCCTCTTGCACTCCCGCAGGCGACTGCAGCATCGGCCTGACTTGTGTGTACAGTGAACAAGTTCAAGGATTCCAACCATCTTGAATGTCTTCGATGCGAAAGGCGATGGATTGACGAGTTTAACATCTCCGCCCAGCTTTCGTCGAATTTCGAAGCGCGTCTACGATGGCTCCAATACCGCTCGAATCGACATAGGGCATCGCCTCGAGATCCAGTATCAGGAAAATATGGCCGGTCGAAAGAGCGGACTGCACGGCGGTGTCAAATTGAATGACGGGTTCTCCGCTCTTGAGCTGACCTTTCACTTTCAGCGTGCAGGTCTTCCCTTCTTGCCTAATGTCGAGATCCACGTGTTCTCCAATTCCGGTCTGCAGAAAATACTTTACATCGTAGATAGCGCTTGTTACGCTCCATCTACTTCAGAATCCACCCAGAAGTGGTCTTCGTCAAGGAAATGCTTGACGTAAGATGCCTTGTTGCTAGATGACATTGTCACCAAATAACCCTATCGCTGACCTTGCTGCTTCGCTTCTGGCAGCGCCCGGATTCGCCAACACGCGCGACACTGATTGCCTCTGCTGTTGTTCAAGCGATTCCAGACTCCGCCTGTATCGTGCATCGAATAATGTTTGACCGACCGCCGTCTCCCTGGATCGCGATCGGTAAAGCGGGAGAAATCTCCGTCAGACAGATATCGCAGTCAGCCCCCAGCCACCTCACTGCGACACTGCTCTCTCCGGAATCGCGGGGCCAAATTTACTCAGCATCCGACATTCGGCGGGAGGACTATGCTCACGTCAATGTCAGCCGTTCCATTGCCTCCATCGCCTATCTTCCCCTACGCAATAAGAACGGGATCGTCGGGATCATCGAGATCTTCACGTTCTCGGTCGAGCTTCAACTTCAGCGCCTCGAAACGTTAACGCCGATTCTCGTTCTGGCGTCGCCAGCTCTCCTGGCCGCTGAGAATTTCGAGGAGCAACGTCAAAACCTGCTCGACTCCGTTCATCGGATGACGCAACTCTACGATCTCGAGAAGTCCCTGAACGCCACTCTCGATCTCGATGCGGTTATCGCTCTCATTCCGGTGAAGGTTAAAGCAATGATCGCGTGCCAGGCACTCCATCTCTGGCTCTTCGATGGAGGAACGCTTCGTCTTGTCTCCAGCCGTGGCACCGACCCCACAGTCCACGCCGGCATGATGCAAGCTCCAGGTGAGGGATACGTTGCAGACATGGCAGAGGAAGGGGAGCCGCTCCTCATCGCAGATCCTGACGACCATCGGTTGCAGCAGCGAAATGGGGACGGAGAAAACAACTCGCCGGTCAAAAATGCGTTGTTGGCGCCTCTTCTTCAGGACGAATCCGAAGTTGGCGTGCTCGAAGCAATCAACAAAGATGGCGGTTCATTTGACGAGGACGACCTGTTCTTTCTGTCGACCATCGCACAAACTGTCAGCAGCGCCCTCAAGAATGCAAGCTTGATGTTTGCGGAGCGCAAGCTTGAGATCCTTGAGGCGCTCGTTCGCGTCAGTTCGGAGATCACGTCTACGCTGCGTCTCGACCGTCTGTTGCAAATTATTGTCAATAGCCCACAGAAAGTCCTTCCCTTCGAAGTCTGCGCTATTGCGCTCGACAATCGCGGACGTCTCCAACTCAAGGCCGTATCAGGGATGTCGAGTCTGCCCTTCGGCGACGCGCGTGTTGAACGACTCCACGATCTCATTCGCTGGATGTCGTCTCACGACGATGCCCAACACTTCCGGCAACAAGATGAATCAGGCGTCGATGCGCTGGAGGAGCTTCCGGCGGAGGTCATATAGCCACTTCGAAGCAACGGGCTATCGCGCCCTCTACTCTCTGCCTTTGATCGACGACCAGGGTCGTGTCGGTCTTTTGCTCTACGAAAGCAGTGACCCGAATTTTCTTGATCTGCCGCAAACCGAAATGATCAAGATCGTCGCCGGACAGGCCACAGTTGCCATACGAAACGCCTTGCTATACCGGGAGGTTCCGCTCATCAATCTGCTCGAGCCGCTCGTGCAGAGAAAGCGGGCGCTGCTTCGCACCAGCCGCAGCCGGCGACTGGGTCTGATCGCCGGAATCGCCTCTGCCGTAATCTTTTTTGTCTTCTGTCCGCTGCCAATGCGCGTGACAGGAGAGGCAATGGTCGCGCCTCAGCATATCGTTACCGTCGCTGCCCCGGTTGACGGCAATGTAGCTCAGGTGTTTGCGCATGAGGGCCAGCGAGTTGTTGCCGGAGATGCCCTGGGAGAGATGAACGACTGGCAATGGCGAATGGATCTCGCATCGTCTGAAGCAAAATATCAGGAAGCGATGTTAGTTATGCAGACTGACCTCGCACATGGCGCTCCCCAGGCTGGGGCAGACCGCTCACAAACAGAGTATCTTCGCTCCGAAGTCGCCCGGGCTCGTTCCCGCCTTGAAAGTGCGCAGCTGAGGTCTCCTATCACTGGTATCGTCATTACGCCTGCCCTGGAAAATGCCGCGGGAGGCCACCTGGATGCGGGCGCGTCCTTTGCCCAGGTGCTCGATCTCTCTTCTGCCGTCGTGAATATCGCTTTTCCGCAGCGCGATGCCGCCCTCGTTCGTCCCGGTCAGTCTGCTGCGATCAAACTCGACAGCTATCCGCAACGGTCCTGGCATAACACAATCGCCGTCGTTAGCCCTCAAGCACAACAGGCTGACGGAGAAGGAACGTTTGCAGCTCGTGTTCCTCTATCTAACGCCGATGGCATTCTTCGTTCCGGCATGACGGGTCGCGCAAAAATCTTCATTGGTTTTCGACCTGCCGGGTACGTCCTGCTGAGACGCCCCGCGCTCTGGATATGGCAAATTTTGTGGAATTGGATTGGCTGGTGAAATACATGGATCGCCCTCTTCGCATCTCGGTCAGGTTTTCGGCAATTGCAATCCTGATGTTCTCTGCTGGGTACCGGGTGCGACTCCCATCCTCAGGCCGAGGCCGCCGGCGTCCCTCCGCCTATAGCAGCGGCGCCAGCCACTCCACGCTCATCTGCAGCCTCCGCTCCTTTATCTGATGCCGCCGACGCCAGGCATTTCACCACTAGCGGCCCTTTGGTTGCCGAACAGCAAGCCGACGTCGCCGCCGAGCGCGATGGCCGCGTCGTCCAAATCGCCGTCGAAATCGGCGACCACGTCCGCAAGGGTCAGTTGATGGCCTTATTGGACGACCGCACCCCGCGCGCCGCCTGCGACTCGCAAAAGGCTCGCGTTGCATCTCTCCACGCGCAGGTCGCCGAGTGGGAAGCAGAACAAAGAAGCGTCGAATCCGATCTGCGTCGCGCCGACATTATGCGCGCGGAAAAAATCCGCAGCGAAGAAGACTGGGAACACGTGAAGTCCAAACTCGACGAGACCATCGCCGAAGTAGCCCGCTACCGCGCCGAAGAAAGTGCTGCTCAGGCCGACCTCGAGATGGCCAAGCTCCAGCTGGAACAGTCCCGCATCGTGGCTCCCTTCGCTGGGGTGGTTGGCCGCAGCTCCGTCCGTTCTGCACAGGAGGTAAAAAAAGGAGACGTTCTCTTCTGGATTACTGCCGTAGCTCCATTGCATATTCTGTTCACGGTCCCGGAGTCCGCGATGATTGGCTTTCGCGTCGGCGCCCCACTTGAGCTCACTACCGCCGACTACCCCGGCCTGCGTCAGCATGCTCGAATCCTTCGCGTCAGCCCAGTGGTCGATCCGGCCAGCGGCAGCGTCCAGGTCATCGGTTTAGTCGACCACGCTTCGCCACTCCTAAAGCCCGGCATGTCCATGCAGGTGCGGCTTCAGCCATGAATCTCAGCGAAGCTCTAGACGCGGCATTGCCAGAGATTCCCCAGGCGCGTTTCGCGCGCAACGTCTGTCCGCGCCTCGACCCTGATCTTATCGTCCGCGAAGATTTGCTTGATGGCGAAACCGTCTTTGGCGTTCTGCAGCGCGGCCGTGCCAATTATTTTCGTTTTCAGCCCGCCCAATGGAAACTCGCGCAGCTCTTCGACGGAGTGCGCTCGTTCGACGAAATCTCCGCCCTCTACACCTCAGAAACTGGAACATTCGTCGCTCCGGAAGACGTCCGGTTCTTCGCTGAAAACATGGAAGAAAACGACTTCTGGTACCGAACCCCGCAAGAGAAGAACCTTGCCCTCAGCGAGAAACTCATGGCCCAGCGCGGCCGTCGCGCCCACCGAAAATCCAAAATCAATATCGCGCACATTACCTTCTCCGCGTGGGACCCAGACCGTTATCTCACCTGGCTCGACCGCTGCACCGGGCGATTCATCTACAGCCGTTGGAGCGTCATTGCCGCCGTTCTGCTCTTCCTGTTTGAAGCCGCCGTCTTCATCGGCAAGTGGAAACTCCTCGGACCCGACATCCGCCTCTATTACACCTTCACTCACAAGACCGTTCTCGACATCGTCGAGTTCTGGGTTCTCCTTCTCGCTCTGGGCTTCATTCACGAGTCCGCCCACGGACTAACCTGTAAGCACTATGGCGGAGAGGTCCACAGCATGGGCCTCATGTTTCTCTATCTCACTCCCGCTTTCTATGTCGACGTAACCGAAACCTGGATCTCCGCCACCAAGGTCCAGCGTCTCGCCACGATCATCGCGGGCATCTGGGTTGAAATGGTTGTCTGCGGCATCGCGATGATCGTCTGGACCAACACCCAGCCCGGTCCCTGGGTGCACGATTTCACCTACAAAATTATTCTCATCACCGGAGTCGCGGTGATCGTCATGAATCTCAACCCACTCATCAAGCTCGATGGTTACTATTTCTTCACGGAATTTATCGGCATCCCCGACCTGAAAGAGCGGTCGACCGCCTTCGTCTCCGGATGGTTTCAAAACCGCATTCTGCGATTGCCCATCGAAATTCCTGTTGTGCACAAAAAACGCATTCCGCTCTTTGTCCTCTACGCCCTCGTTTCCGGCGCCTACAGCTACCTGCTGCTTCTTGTCGTCGTCCGTCTCTCATACAACATCGCGTCGCACTGGATCGCCGAGTTTGCTCTCATCCCCGCAGGCCTACTCGCCTTCGTCCTGTTCCGCTCTCGTCTCCGCTCCCTGCGCGAAGTGACCGTGCGCACCTGGAAAAATGACGTGGCAGGACGCATTTGGCGGCCCGCAAACATCGCAATCGCCACTACGATTCTTGCCCTCTTCTTCCTGCCCCTCTGGCGCGACCGCGAAGACGCAGTATTCCTGGTCGAACCGTCACACTCCGCCACCCTCCACGCCGCCATCATCGGACGCGTTACAGCCGTCTTCGTAAAAGAAGGCGATCAGGTTGTAGTAGGCCAGCCACTCCTCGCGATGAGCAGCACCGCCGCCGCCTCCATGCGGTCTGCCTCCGATAGCCAAACCAGCAGCGCAAAATTTCAAAGCTTCTCGGCTGAGCTGGGGGGCGCCAGCATCGGCGTCGGAGCCGCAAGACAAACCGCCGCCATCCACTCCGGCCGCCTCGCAGACGAAGCGCAAAACTCCCTCATCCTCATCGCGCCTATCAACGGAATCGTCCTCACCGAGAACCCGGGCGCACTTCTCGATCAGGATGCCGGCTCCGGTCAGAGCTTGCTGCGTATCGCCGAGGCCGGCCCACCAATGGTTCGAATCTTCGTTCCGGTCTCCGCACTCGACCGCGTCCCCGCCGGCGCGGAGGTGGCCATCATTCCCCCCGGCCACTTTTCCCCTATTCGCATGAAGCTCGCGCCTCTCGAAGGCGAAGCAGTCAATCTACCGCCGGGCCTCGTAGCCAGGCAGGACTACAAGGGCATCGAACTACCCGCCTTTTATTCCACGCGCATGCAACTGCCGCCTGCCGACAATCTGCCCTTAGGAACCGCCGGCACAGCAAGAATCTTCGGCGCCCGCCGCAGCCTCTTCGGACGGCTCGTCACCATCACCCTCAATCTCGTCCGCGCTCACGTCTGGTAAACAAAAACGGCTACCGCATACACGGTAGCCGTCTTTGTTACCAGGAGAACCCAGCAATATTAGAACACGCGCGACTCCCGTTAGCAGCGCGGTCGGATTTGCTTTCCCAAGCCGAACCGCAGGAACCATCTTGCCAGGTGTCACCGGACTGGCCGCCTTCCCCGTCGCAGTCTTCTTCTTGGAGGAATTCTTCGTAGATGCTTTGCCAACGATTGATTTCTTCGCGATTGCCATTGTGCCTCTCCCTTGATTTTGAATTTAGACTTCAGAATTCGATTTGAATTCGGAACCCGAACCTAGATATCCATTGGGGATCCAGAGCTCGCCAGCCTCTAGAAATATATCCGTCCGGTTAGCAGACCAGTCTTAGCGGTCTGCAGCTCCGCCTTCGCCAGCCGCATCGCAGGAACCATCTTGCCCGGCGTCACAGGGCCAGTCGCCGCTACAGGGGCAGTCTTATTCTTCGCAGAATTGTTTGTGGAGGTTTTGCCGATGAGCGATTTCTTCGTGATTGCCATTGTGACTCTCCCTGAATCTTCTAGTTTTTTGACTTTCCGTTCTACGTCCCTACCTAATGCATTTCGCGTGCCAAAGGATAACAAATTCTAGGATTCCCGCAAACCTTTGATTTCTAAAGGTCCTCCCGGAAACACCCTCTTTGCACCCTATTCCCGGCTAAATCCAAATAGGTGAAAAAGTTAACCACAATGGGTTAAAAATTAACCCATGCACTCTCACAACGAATACTTCCGGCAAAGATATTTGATCCGTTGACCATCCAGCCGCAAAAGCCGAGCCGCCGCCGCTTTGCTCCCCTCTGTCCGGCGAAGCGCAGCCGTCAGCAGCGCCTTCTCGACACGCTCAATCTCGGCGTCAAAGTCCGTTCCCTCCTGCGGCAGCATCACCGCCTCCTGCGCAGCAAGACTACTGGCAACCAGTCGAGGCGGCAGGTTCTGGGCAGCGAATCTCCTCTCCGCGAACCGTGATCACCAGTCGCTGAATAAGGTTTTCCAACTCGCGAACATTCCCCGGCCATGAGTGTTCTTCAAGCACCGACAGAGCGTCCGCAGCAAGTCGCTTCACCGGCAGACCATTTGCGACGCAGTGCATCTGCAAAAAGTACTCGCAAAGCAGCGGAATGTCCCCCGCCCGCTCGCGCAGCGGAGGCAGATGGATCGGCACCACATGAATCCGGTAATAGAGATCCTCGCGGAACCGCCCCGTGCGAGCCATCTCCTCCAACGGTTCGTTCGTCGCGCAGATCAGCCGGAAATCAATCTTCCGCTGCGTCCGTCCGCCAAGCCGCTGCACATGATGATCCTCCAGCACCCGCAGGAGCTTGGTCTGTAGCGGCAGAGTAAGCGTCGCAATCTCGTCCAGAAAGAGCGTGCCTCCATCGGCCAGCTCAATCTGCCCCGGCCTCGCCTCCGTCGCCCCGGTAAAGGCACCGCGCTCGCTGCCGAACAACTCCGACTCAATCAAATTCTCTGGCAGCGCGGCGCAATTAAGTCGAATGTAGGGCTTATTCGCTCTCCTGCTCAGCGCGACAATCGCCCGCGCCGCCAGCTCCTTGCCCGTCCCGCTCTCGCCCCGGATCAGCACGTTTAATATTGCTATCGGCAACCTGCTGAATCGCATCGTAGACAAATCGCATCGGCCCGCTTGCACCAACAAAGTCCTGAAAACGGCTGGTCTCAAGCGCCTGACGCAACATGTCTTCACGCGTTGCCTCATCCGTTCGGCGCCGTATCGTCTCGGCCAGAGTCACCCGAAGCTCAGAAAGGTCGACCGGACTGCGGAAATGTGCATCCGCCCCCGCCGCGAGCGCCTCCTTCTCCACCAGCCGCATTCGAGACCGGCTCAGCGAAATAAGCGCAAAGCGTTCGTTCAGCTTTCGCAGCTCGTGGAGAACCTTCAGCCCACCATGCTGATCTTCGCCCTCAGTATCAATATCAATCAGGACCGCCACAACGTCCTCTTCCCGTGTCCATCGGGCAAGATCGACATAATCTTCTCGAACGACGACCTGAAACCAGGGGATCAGTTCACGAACCAGAATATTGAGGAACTCGTCGTCCGCTGTGACCAGGCACACCACCGGCAGCGTCGAATGAAGGAGCGGAGGGGATTTTGGCTCCGCCTTGGTTTGTCGCAAAGGCATTGTCGAATTTTACCGATGGATCGGTACTTGGTCTTCTGAATCTTTATCCCTGGCCACTGAGTTCCCTTTAGGCGGCGCCCCCCTGACGTTCTGGCCCGTCATCGGTCACTCTCAAGCTCTCTCCTTCCTGCGCTGCTCTTAGACGCCGCTCATCATGCCTGGCGAGCCTCTCACCGTGAGCCTTTCGAAGAGCGGTTAGTGTAAGAGCCGGTGCAGCGAATCTCCTTCGGGATCGTTAGTCGCAATTTGTAACAGCGCCTACAACTTTCGAGTCCCCCCTGCACATCTCGTGCCATACTCCATTTTTTTCCGCCGAGTCATGATGTTTTGGCGGGTGAAAGTTCTCCGCGCATTGAACCCCAGCTCTAGCCAGATGAGATTTGCCCTGGGGCAAAAATCGCGGAGGCCAGCCAATGGCCTCTGGGATCAACGACAAGTGATCAATCGGAAGTCGAATCTCAGTTGCGGCAATAACTGAAAGGTTAGAAATGTCTGCTTTTATGGATGCCTCGCGGAGGCCCTCTGTGCTCCGCTGCTGCCAATCGATTCTTGCTGGAGCAACTCAATCAACCTTGCGTCGTTGCCTTTCGACCGCTGCCAATTATTTGCTTTCGCGACCTGATCTCAGGCCGTCACTACGTGCTGAAGCAATTGGATCGCCACAAATCTTTGGCGAAGCCGCCAAATCATTAGGTTTTCTTAACCGTGCGGGGAGGCACGAAAGAGCGTCATTCCGGAAAAACTCTCTCTCTGCCTTGTGCGCTACGTTATTTCTTGTCCTGTCCTGTTCTCTGGCAGGCGCCCAGATAGCCACGTCAACCACTCTTACAATCAATCCTTCGAGCGCAGCGAACGGCTCCGCATTCACCATGACGGCGACGGTAACCGCCGGCGCGTCAAACCTGGCAGGTGGCACAGTCACCTTCCGCGACACTTACAACGGTAGTACGGAAGTGCTCGGCACCATCCAGGTACAGTCGTCCCATGGCGTACAGGGAAACGCAGTTCTACTGCAGCAGCTTGGCGGGCTCGGCACACACTCAATCGTGGCGACTTTCAATGCGCCGAAGGCTTATAAAAGCAGTTCTTCTTCCCCGGCAGTCGGGGTAACTCTCACCGGCTCCTACCCCACTACATCCAGTATCGCCAGTTCGGGAGTGGCAGGTAATTATTCCCTGACGGCAACGGTCGTTGGGACTGGCAGTTCGATTCAGACACCGACTGGAAATGTATGGTTTGTCGACACGACCAATTCCAGTCTGTTGCTGGGTATTGCTGGGCTGGGCACCGGTACTCCCGGCCGACAGACTGTTGTAGGCAGCAATTCCCCGATCAACGTCGGCAACGGGCCCCAAAGTGTCGCGGCGGGAGACTTCAACGGCGACGGCTTCATAGATCTTGCGGTGCTGAACGTTACCGATAAGACCATAAGCATTCTTAAGGGTGACGGTACGGGAAAATTCACGGCAGTTGGGACGCCGATTCCCACTGGCACAACGCCGATTCCCCCTGCCACAATCCCCGTTGCCATTGTCGTCGGAGACTTCGATGGAGACGGCAAGCTGGATTTAGCCGTCGCCAATTCCGGCAACCCGAATGTGGACATCTTTCTAGGGAACGGCAGCTACGGGTTTACAGCGCAAACTGTTGGCTCTGTCTCTCCACTCACTTCGATTACCGCTATCGCACAGGCGATTTCAACGGAGACGGAATTCTTGATATTGCCGTAGCGGGTAGTACTGCCTCTAATGGCGCCGTTGTGATCATGAAGGGCGACGGCGCGGGAGGTCTTTCAAATATCACGGCAAGCGGATTGACTGTCGGGAATAGCCCGTCGTCCATCACCGTTGCGGATTTTGATGGAGACGGAAATCTGGATTTTGCGGTTGCCAATAATGGCGGTAAATCGGTTAGCGTGCTACTTGGAGATGGTAGCGGCACTACCTTTAGTACATCCACATTCGGTCTCACCAATGGGTCAACCCCCAACGCGATCCTCTCAGTTGATCTCAATGGAGACGGGCATCCTGACCTGGTCGTTGCTGAAGGCAACAAGAGCCGGGTCGACATCTATAAGGGAATTGGCGATGGCACATTCACCTTGCAGGGCAACTCTTCCACCGGCAACGCACCTGTGGCCATAGCAGCTGGAGATTTCAATGCCGACGGGTTCATTGATCTTGCAGTAGCCAACTCGAATTCAGCGAACGCGAGCATCCTGATCGGGAACGGCACTTTCACCTTTCAACCCCAGGCAACGTCGAATGTTGGGGCAAGTCCCTCTGCGGTAGCTGCAGGAGATTTCAATGGAGACGGCGTCGCAGACCTCGCCGTCGCCAATTTCACGGACAACAACATAAGCATCCTGCTGAATCAGGTGACGGACACCGCGAGCGCCTTACTGACCGGCGTCTCGATCCCAGGCAGCGGCAACCACAATGTGGATGCCGCCTATCAGGGCGACAGCATACCAGGCGACATCAACTTCAACGCAAGTACCTCAAGTTTGATATCGCTCGCGGCAACGAAGGTAGCAACCACTTCCCTCCTGAGCGCGAATACGACTACACCGTCTTACGGACAGCAGGTCAGTCTTACGGCATCGCTCGTAACGACGCCTACGGCGGTTGGCAGCCTGACGCCAACTGGCACCGTCACATTTTATGACTTTGGCGCCTCAATCGGGACAGCGACCGTCTCTGGTGGATCTGCCACATTCAATACCACAACGCTCTCTACAGGCAATCACAGCATCACGGCCAAGTACAACGGAGATACCAACTTCTCGGCCAGCCCCACGACGCCCGCATTTGGCGTGATTGTCAGCAAGGCGACGCCCGTCATTACCTGGGCCAACCCAAGTCCAATCACCTACGGCACCTTGTTGTCGAGCACTCAGTTGAACGCAACGGAGTCGGTAAATGGCTCTGCCATCGCGGGTACTTTCGCTTACAGCCCGGCGGCAGGTAGTTTGCTTGCGATCGGGACCACAATACCCTTAATGTCACCTTTACCCCGACTGACTCGACTGATTACACGATCGCTACCGCAAGTGCATCGATCACGGTAAATCAGGCGACGCCAATCATCTCGTGGGCTACACCAGCGCCGATCGCTTACGGGACTCCGCTCAGCTGGAGTTCAACTAAACGCAACCGTCACCAGCACCACGCTTGTTCCTTTGTCCACCTACTACAACGTGTGGGGGATCATTACCGACGGCTCGACGGTCCAGAACGGAGGACTTGACGGCGGCGGCAATTCTTACTCGGGTAATGAACTCGGGGCGTCAATTAGCTGGAACGGCGTAACTTACCCGATGGGGCCAGTGAACGCTGCCGATGCAGTCCATAACATAACGATCAATCTTCCCCAGGGCCAGTTCGCCAGTCTCAATATGCTCGGGGCGATGGTTAACAATGCGGCGGGGCCCTACAACTTCGTCGTGACTTACACCGATGGAAGCCAGACGACTTTCTCGCAGAATCTGAGCGACTGGGTCTACCCGCAGAACTACTCGGGCGAATCGAATTTGAAGTGCAATATCTCACGCGATGAATCTGGCGGAGTGCAGGACACTCACTCGACCTGCGTCTACGGATACCAGTTCACGCTCAACAGCTCAAAGGTCGTACAGAGCGTTACGCTTCCTAACTCGAACAACGTCGTAATGCTGGCGATGGGTCTCACCTCCCCTCCTATTGCCGGCACTATGCTTTACAGTCCGGCTGCCGGTACAGTACCCAGCGTCGGCACTGATACCTTATCGGTTACATTTACTCCAACCAATACGGTCGACTATTCGAGCGCGTCCGCTTCAGTCCAGCTGGTTGTGAATCCAGCTGTTGCCTATATCAATTGGCCCACGCCCGCTCCCATCAACTACGGAACACCGCTGAGTTCGACGCAACTCGATGCCAGCGCCCTAACGGCTACGGGAGTAGTCCCGGTTCCCATCTCGGCGTATTACCGTACGAGTGCGTTTTTCACCGACGGAGTCAGCTACCAGGTTGGTGGTTTTGACAATAATGGCAACTCGTTTTCCGCCAATCAACTCGGAACGACGATCGCCTATAACGGCATTAACTTCTTACTTGGACCGCCGAGCGTTCCCGACGCGGTCACGAGTACGACCGTTTCGCTTCCTCAAGGAAACTTCACAACGCTATCCTTCATCGGAGCGGCTGCGAACGCCGCGCAAACAAACCAGACCTTCACGGTCAACTATACCGACGGCACAACCACGGTTGCGCAACAAAGTCTTAGCAACTGGACAGCTTCGAGCGGCTTCACTGGCGAGACGATTGTCTCAACGACGACGGAACGAGATATCTCCAATGGAACTCAGGTAGCTGGAACTTATAACCTCTACGGTTACCAGATCGCTCTTAATAGCGCCAAAACGGTTAGCAGCATCACGCTTCCAAACAATCTCAATGTCGTTATTCTGGGGATGGCTCTCAGCACATCATCGTCTGCGACAAACCCGATTCCAGGTACTTACGTTTACACCCCTGCAAGCGGGACGATTCTGACCCCGGGCACTCACACCCTTTCGGTTACCTTCACCCCAACTGACACCACCCACTACAGCACCGCAACCGCGACAGTTTCCCTTGTCGTCAACAAACAGCCGTTGGTCGTTACCGCAAATAGCGAGACGGCGGTCTACGGATCCGCAAATCCTCCTTATACCTACACGATCACGGGTTTCGTCAACGGCGACACCCAGGCCTCAGCGACCACTGGCGCTCCATCGCTAACGACAACCCCAGCGACCCCGGTGAATGCAGGCCCCTATACGATTACCGCTGCCATCGGAACTCTTGCATCGAGCAACTATAGTTTCACCTTCGTCAACGGCACTTTGACAATTACGCAAGCGGCGCCGACGATTACGTTCACGGTGGCGAACCAGACCTACGGCGCCGCTCCCTTCGCGGTGAGTGCGACCTCGAACTCCACCGGAGCCTTCACCTACTCGGTGGTCTCGGGCCCCGCCACCATCTCGGGCTCGACCGTCACCCTCACCGGTGCGGGCACCGTCGTCCTGCAGGCCTCAGAGGCAGCTGGCAGCAACTATGCCGCCGCCACGAAGAACGCGACCTTCACGGTGGGTGCGGGCACCCCGACGATCAGCTTCACGGTCGCGAACCAGACCTATGGCGCCGCTCCCTTCGCGGTCGCAGCCACTTCGAACTCCACCGGAGCCTTCACCTACTCGGTGGTCTCGGGACCGGCGACCATCCGGGCTCGACCGTCACCCTCACCGGCGCGGGCACCGTCGTCCTGCAAGCCTCGGAAGCAGCCGACAGCAACTACGCCGCCGCCACCAAGAACGCCACCTTCACCGTCGGTGCAGGCACCCCGACCATCAGCTTCACCGTGGGGAACCAGACCTACGGCGCGGCTCCCTTCGCGGTGAGCGCCACTTCGAACTCCACCGGAGCCTTCACCTACTCGGTGGTCTCGGGCCCCGCCACCATCTCGGGCTCGACCGTCACCCTCACCGGTGCAGGCACCGTCGTCCTGCAGGCCTCAGAAGCAGCTGACAGCAACTACGCCGCCGCCACCAAGAACGCCACCTTCACCGTCGGTGCAGGCACCCCGACCATCAGCTTCACCGTCGGGAACCAGACCTACGGCGCCGCTCCCTTCGCGGTCGCAGCCACTTCGAACTCCACCGGAGCCTTCACCTACTCGGTGGTCTCGGGCCCCGCCACCATCTCGGGCTCGACCGTCACCCTCACCGGTGCGGGCACCGTCATCCTCCGGCCTCAGAAGCAGCCGACAGCAACTACGCCGCCGCCACCAGGAACGCCACCTTCACCGTCGGTGCAGGCGCCCCGACCATCAGCTTCACCGTGGGGAACCAGACCTACGGCGCCGCTCCCTTCGCGGTCGCAGCCACCTCGAACTCCACCGGAGCCTTCACCTACTCGGTGGTCTCGGGCCCCGCCACCATCACGGGCTCGACCGTCACCCTCACCGGCGCCGGCACCGTCGTCCTCCAGGCCTCAGAAGCAGCTGACAGCAACTACGCCGCCGCCACCAAGAACGCCACCTTCACCGTCGGTGCAGGCACCCCGACCATCAGCTTCACCGTGGGGAACCAGACCTACGGCGCCGCTCCCTTCGCGGTGCAGCGCACCTCGAACTCCACCGGAGCCTTCACCTACTCGGTGGTCTCGGGACCCGCCACCATCACGGGCTCGACCGTCACCCTCACCGGCGCGGGCACCGTCGTCCTCCAGGCCTCAGAAGCAGCCGACAGCAACTACGCCGCCGCCACCAAGAACGCCACCTTCACCGTCGGCCTGGGCACCCCGACCATCAGCTTCACCGTGGGGAACCAGACCTACGGCGCCGCTCCCTTCGCGGTGAGCGCCACTTCGAACTCCACCGGAGCCTTCACCTACTCGGTGGTCTCGGGCCCCGCCACCATCGCGGGCTCGACCGTCACCCTCACCGGCGCCGGCACCGTCGTCCTGCAGGCCTCAGAAGCAGCCGACAGCAACTACGCCGCCGCCACCAGGAACGCCACCTTCACCGTCGGTGCCGGCGCCCCGACCATCAGCTTCACCGTGGGGAACCAGACCTACGGCGCCGCTCCCTTCGCGGTGAGCGCAACCTCGAACTCCACCGGAGCCTTCACCTACTCGGTGGTCTCGGGCCCCGCCACCATCACGGGCTCGACCGTCACCCTCACCGGTGCGGGCACCGTCGTCCTGCAGGCCTCAGAAGCAGCTGACAGCAACTACGCCGCCGCCACCAAGAACGCCACCTTCACCGTCGGTGCAGGCGCCCCGACCATCAGCTTCACCGTCGGGAACCAGACCTATGGCGCCGCTCCCTTCGCGGTCGCAGCCACTTCGAACTCCACCGGAGCCTTCACCTACTCGGTGGTCTCGGGCCCGGCCACCATCACGGGCTCGACCGTCACCCTCACCGGTGCCGGCACCGTCGTCCTCCAGGCCTCAGAAGCAGCTGACAGCAACTACGCCGCCGCCACCAGGAACGCCACCTTCACCGTCGGTGCGGCACCCCCACCACAGCTTCACCGTGGGGAACCAGACCTACGGCGCCGCTCCCTTCGCGGTGAGCGCCACCTCGAACTCCACCGGAGCCTTCACCTACTCGGTGGTCTCGGGCCCCGCCACCATCTCGGGCTCGACCGTCACCCTCACCGGCGCCGGCACCGTCGTCCTCCAGGCCTCAGAAGCAGCTGACAGCAACTACGCCGCCGCCACCAAGAACGCCACCTTCACCGTCGGTGCAGGCACCCCGACCATCAGCTTCACCGTCGGGAACCAGACCTATGGCGCCGCTCCCTTCGCGGTCGCAGCCACCTCGAACTCCACCGGAGCCTTCACCTACTCGGTGGTCTCGGGCCCCGCCACCATCACGGGCTCGACCGTCACCCTCACCGGTGCCGGCACCGTCGTCCTGCAGGCCTCAGAAGCAGCCGACAGCAACTACGCCGCCGCCACCAGGAACGCCACCTTCACCGTCGGCGCTAGGCACCCCGACCATCAGCTTCACCGTGGGGAACCAGACCTACGGCGCCGCTCCCTTCGCGGTCGCGCCACCTCGAACTCCACCGGAGCCTTCACCTACTCGGTGGTCTCGGGCCCCGCCACCATCTCGGGCTCGACCGTCACCCTCACCGGCGCCGGCACCGTCGTCCTCCAGGCCTCAGAAGCAGCTGACAGCAACTACGCCGCCGCCACCAGGAACGCCACCTTCACCGTCGGTGCAGGCACCCCCACCATCAGCTTCACCGTCGGGAACCAGACCTACGGCGCCGCTCCCTTCGCGGTCAGCGCCACTTCGAACTCCACCGGAGCCTTCACCTACTCGGTGGTCTCGGGCCCCGCCACCATCTCGGGCTCGACCGTCACCCTCACCGGCGCCGGCACCGTCGTCCTGCAGGCCTCAGAAGCAGCTGACAGCAACTACGCCGCCGCCACCAGGAACGCCACCTTCACCGTCGGTGCTGGCACCCCCACCATCAGCTTCACCGTGCGGGAACCAGACCTACGGCGCCGCTCCCTTCGCGGTCAGCGCCACTTCGAACTCCACCGGAGCCTTCACCTACTCGGTGGTCTCGGGACCCGCCACCATCTCGGGCTCGACCGTCACCCTCACCGGCGCCGGCACCGTCGTCCTCCAGGCCTCAGAAGCAGCCGACAGCAACTACGCCGCCGCCACCAAGAACGCCACCTTCACCGTCGGTGCAGGCGCCCCGACCATCAGCTTCACCGTGCGGGAACCAGACCTACGGCGCCGCTCCCTTCGCGGTCGCAGCGCACTTCGAACTCCACCGGAGCCTTCACCTACTCGGTGGTCTCGGGCCCCGCCACCATCACGGGCTCGACCGTCACCCTCACCGGCGCCGGCACCGTCGTCCTCCAGGCCTCAGAAGCAGCCGACAGCAACTACGCCGCCGCCACCAAGAACGCCACCTTCACCGTCGGTGCAGGCACCCCGACCATCAGCTTCACCGTGGGGAACCAGACCTAGGCGCCGCTCCCTTCGCGGTCGCAGCGCACCTCGAACTCCACCGGAGCCTTCACCTACTCGGTGGTCTCGGGCCCCGCCACCATCTCGGGCTCGACCGTCACCCTCACCGGTGCAGGCACCGTCGTCCTCCAGGCCTCAGAAGCAGCCGACAGCAACTACGCCGCCGCCACCAAGAACGCCACCTTCACCGTCGGTGCCGGCACCCCGACCATCAGCTTCACCGTGGGGAACCAGACCTATGGCGCCGCTCCCTTCGCGGTCGCAGCCACCTCGAACTCCACCGGAGCCTTCACCTACTCGGTGGTCTCGGGACCCGCCACCATCACGGGCTCGACCGTCACCCTCACCGGCGCCGGCACCGTCGTCCTGCAGGCCTCAGAAGCAGCTGACAGCAACTACGCCGCCGCCACCAAGAACGCCACCTTCACCGTCGGTGCAGGCACCCCCACCATCAGCTTCACCGTGGGGAACCAGACCTACGGCGCCGCTCCCTTCGCGGTCAGCGCCACTTCGAACTCCACCGGAGCCTTCACCTACTCGGTGGTCTCGGGCCCCGCCACCATCACGGGCTCGACCGTCACCCTCACCGGCGCCGGCACCGTCGTCCTCCAGGCCTCAGAAGCAGCTGACAGCAACTACGCCGCCGCCACCAGGAACGCCACCTTCACCGTCGGTGCCGGCGCCCCCACCATCAGCTTCACCGTGCGGGAACCAGACCTACGGCGCCGCTCCCTTCGCCGTGAGCGCCACCTCGAACTCCACCGGAGCCTTCACCTACTCGGTGATCTCGGGCCCCGCCACCATCACGGGCTCGACCGTCACCCTCACCGGCGCCGGCACCGTCGTCCTCCAGGCCTCAGAAGCAGCTGACAGCAACTACGCCGCCGCCACCAGGAACGCCACCTTCACCGTCGGTCCAGGCACCCCGACCATCAGCTTCACCGTCGGCGAACCAGACCTATGGCGCCGCTCCCTTCGCGGTCAGCGCCACTTCGAACTCCACCGGAGCCTTCACCTACTCGGTGGTCTCGGGCCCCGCCACCATCACGGGCTCGACCGTCACCCTCACCGGCGCCGGCACCGTCGTCCTGCAGGCCTCAGAAGCAGCCGACAGCAACTACGCCGCCGCCACCAGGAACGCCACCTTCACCGTCGGTGCCGGCACCCCCACCATCAGCTTCACCGTGGGGAACCAGACCTATGGCGCCGCTCCCTTCGCGGTGAGCGCACCTCGAACTCCACCGGAGCCTTCACCTACTCGGTGGTCTCGGGCCCCGCCACCATCACGGGCTCGACCGTCACCCTCACCGGTGCCGGCACCGTCGTCCTCCAGGCCTCAGAAGCAGCTGACAGCAACTACGCCGCCGCCACCAAGAACGCCACCTTCACCGTCGGTGCGGCGCCCCGACCATCAGCTTCACCGTCGGGAACCAGACCTATGGCGCCGCTCCCTTCGCGGTCGCAGCCACCTCGAACTCCACCGGAGCCTTCACCTACTCGGTGGTCTCGGGCCCCGCCACCATCACGGGCTCGACCGTCACCCTCACCGGCGCCGGCACCGTCGTCCTGCAGGCCTCAGAAGCAGCTGACAGCAACTACGCCGCCGCCACCAGGAACGCCACCTTCACCGTCGGTGCCGGCAGCCCCCACCATCAGCTTCACCGTCGGGAACCAGACCTACGGCGCCGCTCCCTTCGCGGTCAGCGCCACTTCGAACTCCACCGGAGCCTTCACCTACTCGGTGGTCTCGGGCCCCGCCACCATCACGGGCTCGACCGTCACCCTCACCGGCGCCGGCACCGTCGTCCTCCAGGCCTCAGAAGCAGCCGACAGCAACTACGCCGCCGCCACCAGGAACGCCACCTTCACCGTCGGCGCTGGGCGCCCCCACCATCAGCTTCACCGTCGGGAACCAGACCTATGGCGCCGCTCCCTTCGCGGTGGCGCCACCTCGAACTCCACCGGAGCCTTCACCTACTCGGTGGTCTCGGGCCCCGCCACCATCACGGGCTCGACCGTCACCCTCACCGGCGCAGGCACCGTCGTCCTCCAGGCCTCAGAAGCAGCTGACAGCAACTACGCCGCCGCCACCAGGAACGCCACCTTCACCGTCGGTGCGGCGCCCCCACCATCAGCTTCACCGTGGGGAACCAGACCTACGGCGCCGCTCCCTTCGCGGTGAGCGCCACCTCGAACTCCACCGGAGCCTTCACCTACTCGGTGGTCTCGGGCCCCGCCACCATCACGGGCTCGACCGTCACCCTCACCGGCGCCGGCACCGTCGTCCTGCAGGCCTCAGAAGCAGCTGACAGCAACTACGCCGCCGCCACCAAGAACGCCACCTTCACCGTCGGTGCAGGCGCCCCCACCATCAGCTTCACCGTCGGGAACCAGACCTACGGCGCCGCTCCCTTCGCCGTCGCAGCCACCTCGAACTCCACCGGAGCCTTCACCTACTCGGTGGTCTCGGGACCCGCCACCATCTCGGGCTCGACCGTCACCCTCACCGGTGCCGGCACCGTCGTCCTCAGGCCTCAGAAGCAGCCGACAGCAACTACGCCGCCGCCACCAAGAACGCCACCTTCACCGTCGGTGCAGGCGCCCCGACCATCAGCTTCACCGTCGGGAACCAGACCTACGGCGCCGCTCCCTTCGCGGTCGCGCCACTTCGAACTCCACCGGAGCCTTCACCTACTCGGTGGTCTCGGGACCCGCCACCATCACGGGCTCGACCGTCACCCTCACCGGTGCCGGCACCGTCGTCCTGCAGGCCTCAGAAGCAGCCGACAGCAACTACGCCGCCGCCACCAGGAACGCCACCTTCACCGTCGGCGCCGGCGCCCCGACCATCAGCTTCACCGTGGGGAACCAGACCTATGGCGCCGCTCCCTTCGCGGTGAGCGCACCTCGAACTCCACCGGAGCCTTCACCTACTCGGTGGTCTCGGGACCCGCCACCATCACGGGCTCGACCGTCACCCTCACCGGTGCCGGCACCGTCGTCCTCCAGGCCTCAGAAGCAGCTGACAGCAACTACGCCGCCGCCACCAAGAACGCCACCTTCACCGTCGGTGCCGGCGCCCCCACCATCAGCTTCACCGTGGGGAACCAGACCTATGGCGCCGCTCCCTTCGCGGTGAGCGCCACTTCGAACTCCACCGGAGCCTTCACCTACTCGGTGGTCTCGGGACCCGCCACCATCTCGGGCTCGACCGTCACCCTCACCGGCGCAGGCACCGTCATCCTCCTGGCCTCAGAAGCAGCCGACAGCAACTACGCCGCCGCCACCAAGAACGCCACCTTCACCGTCGGACTGCGGCGCCCCCACCATCAGCTTCACCGTCGGGAACCAGACCTATGGCGCCGCTCCCTTCGCGGTGAGCGCCACTTCGAACTCCACCGGAGCCTTCACCTACTCGGT
>CAVZGJ010000012.1:0-90866 GCA_963774735.1 uncultured Acidobacteriaceae bacterium
ACCGCCAAGACAATAAGCAGAAGCTACACGCGGACTGATGGTGTCGACGACAGGATTCTGTCTCGGATCACTTCCGGGCTGACGGATCCCAGCAGTATGAACTCTCGCCACTTTCCAGTCGTCAGCCCGATACGGATCCGTCCCGAGTGCGGTATCCGCCATGCCCCATTTGCTCTTATCGGTTGCCTCTACGTAGGCGATTTCCGAACCGGGGATGAAGAAACCGCCTTTCAGCTTTGCAAGGTCCTCGACCGCACCACGGTCCCGCATGAGTTCTGGGTCGTCGAGCATCTTCTGGAACGGTTCATAGAACAGCGGGCGTGCGGCACTTACCGGGCCTTCAAACTTCCAACCAGAGAGACCATCCGGTGTAGCGAATACGAGGTAGGTCCGATTGAGAATCAGTCCGTGAGTATTCCATCCCCACAAATCCCAACATAGCTTCCTTCGGATTTGTCGACATAGATGGGTCTCGGTCCAGGATGGCAGCGGCCGGGGCAGCCGTGCGCAGCGAGAAATCATCAGAGACAAATGTCCAGATGTAGTACCACCACGGCGGCAAAACCAGAAATGACGAGGATAAAACTCCAATCAGCCCGCCACTTCCCGTCGAACAGATCATTGACAAGGGCCTTCACGACCTGTCCACAGACAACCACGCAAAAGGTAATGAGAGCCGAGGCCTGACTGCTGTTCTAAAAGCTAGCCTTATATCTCCGCTGCCGCTTTGTGACATTTCTCTTGAGGCCCATCCCGAGGTTCAACACAGCTATCACTACAAGTAAAACACGAGCGGGTCGCATGGGAAAATACTAAAAGCGCTCCAAGTTCGCGCCCACACCGGCGAGAAGTTAGCCGGCGGAGCCCGCCAGTCTTCACTAGAGTCGTCTGTTAGCCGAATCGAACTTCCCCTGAAACGGAGTTTTGGGAAACTACGGACCCTATAGAGTGAACTTGCCGATAACGCGACTTCGGGAAGCAGCACGTATCATGCTTTTCAATGACTGACCTGCAACGCAGCCACGAGGAAGGATTTGTTCGAAAGGGTTCGTAGAGAGAAGCAAGCAAGATCGCTGCCTCTCATTTCTCGGGAGTACCAAACACCGCCTCAAACTCACTGGCGAGCTCGCACATTTCAAGTGGCTTGATGAACGTTATGCTCATTCAATCCCAGCGAAAACCGCGCACACAGTCAAGGAGATAAGCCAACTGCTCCGAAGCAAGGGGGCCGGACTAAAGGTCTGTGTGATACTCGGAGCAGTCCAGCATCGACGGCCAAGAACTGACCCTTGAGGAGGCTCTGTCGGCAGTGTGGGGCCAAGGTGTTGGCAGCGTTCTGTCATGTGTTCCCGGCAAGCTCGCCCTTCTCGAGAATGAGGAACGGCAGCGGTTGCTAGAACGGTAGCTCACGGAAAACGGGGTTATAGTGGAAACTTCACCGAACTTGCCGAGAATCGGACTTTGCGGGCACTAGGGGTTACCTCGGGTTTTGCACGTCATCCAGGGCGTTACCCTCCCCTTACTCGCGCCCGATCATGCCAGAGCAGGCTCCAATACCGGAGTTCGAGTCACGGCAATCACGCTGATATCGTCTTCCTGACCGAAGATCTGCGCGGCGCCGGCCAATTCAGACGGAGACAGGTTCCCTGGTCCGCACCAGTTCGTGAAGCCGCTCAAAGCCGAACAGTGTGTCCATCCGCGTCCGTCGCTTCGACAACCCCGTCCGACAGCAGGACCAGACGGTCGCCTTCCGCGAGATGGAAACGCATGACGGAGAACTCAGCGCCTTCCATCATACCCAGCGGCAACGCGCCCTCCATTGCCACCGGTTCGCCGTTGAGATAGGGGGCACATGCCCGGCATTGGCGAGCGTGATTTCGCCATCCGGCAGCGATGCGCAGCACCAGGCAGGTGGCGTGAGCCTCGCTCCGGCCAATGAGCCGCCGGTTCAGGCGTTTGCAGGATGGTCAACGGATCGAGGATTCAACTGCAACGGCTGTGCGGATAGCCCCGACCAGGAGGGCCACGAGCATTCCTGCTTTTCAGCCCCTTGCCCGTCACGTCCCCTGCCACGATCAGGAGGCTGCCGTCTGCCCTGTTGGGAGTGATCTGGAAGAAGTCGCCGCCTACCTCGCGGGCGGCCCGGTATTCGCTTTCGATGAGCAGGCCGGGCAGCGTGGTGCTGCTTCCGGAAGGATGACTTGCTGCGTCTCCTGCGCATGCTTCACGTCGAGCGCCATCTGCCGCTGGCGGCGCAGCGACAGCATCAAACGGCGCAACAACAGCAAGGCGACGACCGCAGACAAAAGCAGATTGGCGATCTCAGAGTAGAAGAAGACAATGCCGAAGGCGGAGAGGGTGCCATGCCAATGCAAGCTGATCAGTTCGCTCTCCGGATGCGCGAACGCCAGAAGTGCCACGGCCGGGAGTACAAGCCAGCCCTCCCAGCCTTGCTCACGAATGCCCTTGCCAACGATGAATACGATGATTGTGAGAAGAAGCCAGCCGGGCCAGGAGTGATGTTCCATGGGAGATTACGCCAATCGGATGCGGAATCATGTCGTACAGCAGGTCTTGACCCAGCAGTTTGGAGATCATGTCCAGCAATGTCAGGGCAGCAATGGCCTTCGGGACCCAGTTGGGGTGGCGCAGTTTGAACCATATCCACCACACCATTGCCCACGCGCCCAACATGAGCGGAAAGAGAATGACCTGGAGATCCAGGAAAACGTCCTGATGCTCACCAACTGCGTCCAGGCAGCCAAGGTCCAGAAGACTTCATCGATTGCCATCAACAACAGGGCGCCGGCCACCCATAGGTACACCGGATCGGAACGATCGAACAGGACAAGGCTGGCGGCCACAATCGCTAGAAACAGAAAGATGCAATCATAAATTGGCGATGTTGCGTCGTTGCGGATCAGTCCCATCCATTCCAGATGTGCTTGAGCGGCAATCGCGCCGGCCTCACCTAAGAGCGGCGCGTAGTGCAGTCCACCGGTAAATGGCTGGTGCGAGAGCTTAACGGGACCCATCCATACACGGAGCGCCAGCGTGTGCGTGGCCTGGTTTGGATTCAAGATGCCGCTTGCCGATCGTTGCGTCGGCGCAAAGGTCGCCGGCTGGGTGAAGTAGACAATGGGCGGGTTTCCAGGGCTTCGGAACCTACCCAACTGCCCAGTAGCTCTCCGTTGTCGAAGAGTTGATAGCCATCATCGACCCATCCGTAAGTAAGGAGTGCCAGTTTTTCACCGGGCATGAAGGTGACTGGCACGCGGATGCGGTACCAGGCATATCCCCAATATCCCGGATGACCCTTGGTCGTCCAGCCCCGGACGTAGCGCGGATCAAGGTTGAACGGGTTCCGCGACGCCAGCCTGCGGTTTGAGTTCGATGGTCTCCCAGTGTGAGTCGTCAAACTCCGGGTCGGCCCACAGGGTTGTGCCTGTCTGCGGATTGATGGGCGAGTCTCCGATCTGAAACCGCCACGGGCCGTTGAGTGGAACGACAGCCTGACCGAAGGTGATGGGCGCAGTACTGTCTGCATTGGCGGGCGATGTCTTTGGGGACGATGCTGACTGGCCTTGGGAGAGGATGGCGCATGCGAAAAACGCCGCCAACAAGTAGTGCATGCGGAACCGTCGTGCCAATGTCGACCTCTTGCAATGGAACTGCTGCTCGCACTATACCCAGTCCATCCCCGAACGGGAAACGGAAAAATGGTCAATCTAGATGCTGGGACGGGTCGACTCCGGCAACTCGGAAGTAATCCTTCGCCGAATAACTATATCTATCGCCGAACTTCCCGGGAAACGGGGTTATCGGAAACTTCAACCGAACTCGCCGAAAAATGGGATGAGCAGGTCCTTCGAATCGGAGAGACTATGCCCATGAAAAAACCAGCGCAGCACATCATCGCCGAAGTTCCACGCAGCATCACCAAGGGATCGCTCGCTACGCTCGGCTCGATCCGAAGATCCTGCGACCGATCTCTCATCGCACGGTTGCTCAACAGGAAACCCTGACGTTGATCCGTGCCCGCAATCTGATCGTTCGTCTGCGGACGGCGGCGGTGAACTCGGTGCGCGGACTTGCCAAGCCCTGCGGCTACCGGCTTCCGACCTCATCGACACTGTGCTTCGCCAAGCGGTGTATGGCCGTGCTGCCGCCAGGTCTGGCTCTCGCACTCGGCCCAGTGCTCGAACAGATCGCCACCATGACGGTAAAGATCAAGCACTATGACCGTCTGATCCAGCAGCTGACGGAGAGGGAGTACCCGGAGACGCAGGCGCTGATCAAAGTCTATGGCGTCGGCCAACTCAGGGCACTGACGTATGTCCTGACACTGGGCAGCAAGGAACGCTTCGAGCGAAGTCGCGATGTGGGCTGTTATCTCGGCCTGCGGCCGAGACGCAGCCAGTCCGGGAACCACAACCCGCAACTCGGCATCACCAAGGCTGGCAATATCTACCTCAGGTCTCTGCTGGTCGAGTGCGCCAACCATGTTCTCGGACCGCATGGAAGAGACTCGACCTTACGTCAGTGGGGCCTGCATCTGGCTTCGCGCGGAGGCAAACAGTCCCGTAATCGTGCCATCGTCGCCGTCGCCCGCAAGTTGGCAGTACTGCTTCATCGCATCTGGATCACGCAAGAGCCATACATCCCGTTCTATGCAGTAGCTGCCTGAGGATCCAAATCATGCTCACCGTTGCTCAACCCCGCGTCCCGATGACTGCGTGTCGCGTTGGGCCTTCACAAGGCCGGCCGAAAACTGGCAGCATCGACTTCTCCTTCTGACCCCAACCCGACACAGAGCCACGAACGGCTCACTCAAAGTGCGAATAGAAACAAGGTGGAGAGGCAACAACGCGGAACAACCACAACAAACAACAGCAAAGGTAAAAAGACGCTATGAAAGAAAAAAGAAAAACCATTTGGCGCTAGTGACCTACTAATAGAAATGCGATTTTGGGAAGGGCAGAAAATTGGTTAATACAAGCGCGTTTCTCGGAACTAATGTTCCTAAACTCGCTCAATGAGCGCACTGGCCTGAAGTCAACAGTTGACCAGGGGCCGCTTAGCCGGAAAGCGGCCAGGCGGCGAGAGGCTCGTTCTAACCAAGCCTCCGCCGTCTGCCTTAGCTATATCTCGCGCATGACGATCGTCAAAACTTCAGCTTCCTATTTCTCCTGCGCCATCCCCGCGACCACCGCAGCAATCTTATCGAGTATCTGATTCCAGCCTTCCATTTGACCGCTATTTTTTGCGCTCTCCATGGGTTCATTTCCAATGAAGGTTAGTTTCGTCTGGCCGTTTCCAATATCCTCAAAAAGAGTCACGTCGTAAGCACCCTCGATGGCCTCATGTTCTATTCCCAATTGCGCAGGGTCAACCTTGTTTCCCTCCGCGTCGGAAAAGTACATGAGGGAAACGATCTTCTCGTGCAGAACAATCTCGTGGTATTCAACCGCATTCCAGCACTCCTGCCCATCCGGCGCCTTCATGCAGCAGAGAAGTTTCCCTCCCACGCGAAAATCCATCTTGCAGACAGGCGCGGTAAAGCCCTTCGGTCCCCACCACTGCATCACGTACTTCGGGTCTGTCCACGCCTTCCAAACCAACTCGCGTGGGGCATCAAAAACTCTTGTAACGACCATCCGCTCAATTTCGCTAACCGTGTTTTCTGCCATCTCTGACCTCCTCTTTCTTCATTTGATTTACAACTACATCCAGTTTGTCGAAGCTCTCTTCCCAGAATCGGCGATAGCTGATCGCCCAGTCGCTGACTGTCTTAATCGCCTCTGGCCTAAGCGTGCACACACTCTCTCGTCCACGCTTCGTCTTGATCACAATCCGCGCCCTCACAAGGTAGGCGATATGTTTTGAAATCATCTGCTGCGAGAGTGCAAACGGTTCCGTCAATCGATGCACCGAGGCAGGCCCATAGGAGAGGCGTTCGATCATCGCTCGCCGGGTGGGATCGGACAAAGCCGCAAATGTTGTACCCAATCTATCCACAACCATATGGTAGTGGATTTTCCAAATATGTCAAGGATCAATTTTGCGACCCCTGATTTCTGTTTCTTGATTTCTAATGGCGAGTGGTAAATCGCCAATGCGCTCATCGACGCGGATTAGTACCGATAAATGGGATGAGCAGGTCTTGAGATCGGAGAGACTGTTCCCATGAAAAAGACGGCGCATCACCTCATTGCTGAAGTACCACACAGCAGCTCGAAGGTCGAGATGACGATCGGGATTGACCTTGGAGATGTCTGGAGCCATTACTGCACGCTCAACCAAGACGGCGAAGTAGTCGGCCGAGGGCGGTTCCGAACGACACCCGCAGGAGTCGACAAGTGGTTTACCGATCTACCACGGATCCGGGTCGCGATGGAGGCGGGGACGCATTCGATCTGGATCAGCGAACAACTGCAAGAGCTTGGTCACGAAGTACTCGTGGCCAACGTGCGCGAGCTGCGAGCGATCTCGCATAGTGATCGCAAGAGCGACCAGGTGGATGCGGAGAAGCTGGCGCGATATGCGCGACTTGACCCGAAGATCCTTCGGCCGATCTCACACCGGACGGTCGCTCAACAAGAAGCACTTACGCTGATCCGCGCCCGCAACCTCCTGGTCCGTCTTCGGACAGCTGCGGTGAACGCGGTGCGGGGTCTCGCGAAGCCCTGCGGCTATCGCCTGCCCGCTTCCTCTACGCTGTGTTTTGCGAAGCGGTGCGTGGAGGTACTGCCGCCTGGACTCGTGCAGGCACTTGGCCCGGTGCTCGAACAGATCGCCTCGTTGACGGTGAAGATCAAGCACTATGATCGTCTCGTCAAGCAACTCACCGAGACCGAGTACGTCGAGACCCAGGCACTGATCAAGGTCTACGGCGTGGGCGAGCTTACTGCTCTGACCTATGTGCTGACGCTAGGGAACAAGCAGCGCTTTAAGCGAAGTCGGGACGTGGGCTGCTATCTCGGACTGCGGCCGAGGCGCAGTCAGTCCGGAGATCGCGACCCGCAACTGGGCATCACCAAGGCGGGCAACGTCTACCTGCGATCACTGCTGGTCGAGTGCGGGAACCATGTCCTGGGTCCGCGAGGAAAAGACTCCACGTTGCGACGGTGGGGCTTGCACCTGGCTTCGCGAGGAGGCAAGCAGTCGCGTAATCGAGCCATCGTTGCTGTCGCACGCAAGCTTGCCGTCCTGCTCCACCGCATCTGGGTCACGCAGCAACCGTATGTGCCGTTCTACGCAGAAGCAGCTTAAGGTCTCTCCCATGTTCAACTGTCGCCACCCCGCGTCCCGATGACTGCGTGTCGGCTTGGGCCTTCACAAGGCCGTCCGATAACTGGCAGCATCGACTTCTCCGTCTGACCCCAACCCGTCACAGAGCTACGAACGGCTCATTCAAAGTGCGAATAGAAACAAGGTGGAGAGGCAACAACAACCTGAACCAACAACCGCAAAGGCAAAGACGCTATCAAGGAAAAAGACAAAAGCAAAACCGCTTGACATAAAGTGACCTGCTCATAGAAAGCCGGCTTCTCGTCAGTGATAACGTCATTCCCGCAAAACGGGGTTATCGGCAACTTGAACCGAGTTTTCCGATAATGCGACTTTTCTGGCACCTGTCCGAATAGCCGGCTATACGGCAACTTGCCAGAGGCATAGCCGATCCGGCCGGGCGAATGAGTGCATCGGCCTGTTATCGTCAACCGACACTCGAGCTCCGGATTGCCCGCGGCTCGGCTACTCACGGCCACTTCACGGTGAGCGCGTAAATTTCCTGCGTGCCGGTGTTGCGGGTGAATACCGCTGAGCCGTCCGGGGCGACGCTGAGTGCGGGCCCCCCGCCCGGGCCGACCGCACGAGACAGGTCCTTCAGGCTGGTGATCGTCTCTACCTTGTGATCGGCCAGTCGAACGCGCATGGCCATCGGTTCTGCGCCACCAGTGGCGTAGTACACGGACTTGTAATCCGGCGAGTGGGTCCAGTTGACGACATAGCCCGGCACCGTTGACGAGACCAGATCGGACCATCTATGCGTCTTGAAGTCGAAGACCACCAGCTTTTTGTGGTCTTGCGTAGCTGCGACCAAGGCATCTTCAGCTGCCCACATCACACCGATCAGGCTTTCGGTTCCTGGGACATGGGAACGCTTTCCGGTGCGGAGATCGAAGAACTGGATTCCGGTAAGAGGTGGATTGCTTCGATCGTTGAAGATCAAAGTGTTCCCGTCAGGAGACCAACTTGGGCCGGACGAGTCTCTCTCCGCGATGGTCTGCGGCGTCCCTCCGTCCATACTGATCAGACGAATCGCACCCGCCGTTGTCCGATACATCACCTGCTTCCCATCCGGCGAGATGGATGCGGCAAAGATCTGTCCGGGAGGATAGGTGAGCTGTAACGTTTCCGTTCCGTCGCTACGACTGCGCCACAAGGTGTGATCCGGGTAGACGGTGTAGGCGACCCACTTGCCGTCTCTCGAATAGGTTGGATCGAAAGCCGCAACGCCGGGAAGCATAGGAAGGAATTGCTTCGAGTTTACGTCGTAGCGGACAAGTTCACCCCGCGCCTTGATGCCGATAGCAAAGATGTGTTTCCCATCGCGACCCGGAGCCGGAGCGTTGTAGGACAACGGGCCGTTGGTCAACTGAATAGGCGGCTGCCCGCGCCGCAGAAATCCGGCTTTCATCGGCACCACCCAAATGTCCCGCCGCCCTTCGAAGCGATTGCGATACACAAGGTATCGGCCATCGGATGTCCATCGAGCACAGCACACTTCTCCCGTATCGCTGGTGCTGACGATGGGGTGGAGACCTGATCCGTCCGCCTTGGCCTCGTCGATCGAAATCGAGCGTTTTGTTTGTGAATAGATGGTGAAGACCAGCCTCTCTCCGTCTGGGGAAACGCTGGGGTCTCCAATCTCCCCGCCGGTAAGACCGCTGACGGTCAGAAGCTTGCGCGGGTTGGAGCCGTCCTTCTCGGCGATGTAGAGGTCGTTTCCTGTGCAGAAGAGAATGCGTCCATCCGGGAAAAGATCTGCGTCATAAGCCTCGAGCGATCCGAGGCGGCGCGGTTCTCCGGCAGGCAATGGTATCGTCCACAAAGGAAGCACGAAGTCGTTGCCCGCCGCGCCCAGCAGATAGGACCCGTCCTGACTCACTGCGGTGAATTGGAAGTTGGGCAATCGAGTGGGGATGATGGCTGTGGGGCCGCCGGTAGCCGCGACCTGCATAATTCTGTAACTCCCCACCGTGCCTTCGCCGAAATAAATTCGCGAGCCGTCGGTTACCAGCCTGCCCGAGTTCGCTTTGATCTCGCCATCCTCGGTAAGTTGGGTTACGGCTTCGACGATGGGAATTGACGGTGGTCGGCTCCGCCAGATGAAGAGCGCGCAGATTGAAAAAGCGAGTGCGGCGGCTGCGATCCAGATTCGTTTCTTGCCTGAAACAGGGCGGCTGAGGGCAGGGATCGCTGTGCTGCCTGAATCGGAGAGGGTTTCGAGCGCGAATCCCAGGTCGGACGCATGCTGAAAGCGTTTCTCCGGATTCTTCTCCAGACAACGGCCGACGATTCTTTGCAGCGGTGGAGGAAAGGTTTCCGCAGCCGGGGAAACCGGTGGTGGGTCTTCGTTGAGGATCGCGCTCATGGTTTCGGCCGTGGTGGCCTTTTGGAAGGCACGCTTTCCGGTGAGCATTTCGTAGAGAACTACACCGAAGGCAAAGATGTCGCAGCGCGAGTCGACAGCGCCTCCCCGGATCTGCTCTGGCGCCATGTATCCAACTGTTCCTACCACATGCCCGGGGTCGGTCTGATGCTGGATCGTGGCGGTCGTGGCGTCATAGTTTGCGCCTTGGGCCTGCGTCAGTTTGGCTAATCCGAAGTCCAGGATCTTGAGACGTCCGTCCTTCGTAAGGAATAGGTTTTCCGGTTTCAGGTCACGATGAACAACTCCGGCGTCGTGAGCGGCAGCCAACCCACCCGCCATATCCATTGCGAAATCGCAGGTCTCCCGCAGACGCATGGGGCCACGGCGAAGGCGATCACGCAACGTTTCGCCCTGCAGCAGCTCCGTAACGATGTATGGCGATCCTTTGTACTCGCCCACATGGAAGATCGAAACAATATTGGGATGGTTTAGAGCGGCAGTGGCCTGCGCCTCCAGTTCAAAGCGACGAAGACGATCAGGGTCCCGCGACCAGGAGTCGCGGACAACCTTGACCGCCACGTCTCGTTTCAGCGAAGTGTCGTGTGCGCGATACACTTCGCCCATTCCACCGGCGCCCAACGGCTCGACAATCTCATAGGAATTCAGGCGAGAACCTGCTACCAGTAGCATAGTGGGCTGGATTATACCCTGAGCCAAGATGCTTCCTATGAGCACCCTAGCTAATTTAGGTGGTGCTGAGTGTACTGTTGGCTAACCAGAATGTGAGCAGGTATTGCCAGTTGGTGATAAATCGCCAAGTCACTCGTTGACGGCGCGCATTTCACATGGACGTGTAGTTGGCTTATCGGACATCCATGATAAGTAAAGTCAAGGGAAAAGCGAGAATCTTCGTGCCGCGCTCGGAGGGCGCGGGGGGATGTATGTTTTTGCAGTCCTTTCATAGCGCTTTTGTTATTGGTTCCTGCGGTGGAACGCAGAACCAGACATCCATTTGCTGTCTCGGGCCGTAGCCGTCACAGATGTTTGAGTTGAGGTTCTCTGCCAGTCTCGAAACAAGTGGGTTGGAGCCTTGGGAGCGGATGCTCCGTCGCTCAGCCGAAAAGTTGTGAGACCTGGCAGAGTGCGCTTGAAAAGCCCTGAATATGGCAGCAGCAGTTATGCTGCGACGCTGCTGTGAACCTGGTGAGTTACGAAGGCACGTTCTCCTCGATCAATGGCCAGAAGGTAAGCTGCCAGCTTGCGGGCGACGGCGATCGCAGCCTGGTTGCGATTGCTGTGCGCGGCTTCGCGCTCGTAGAGAACGGCCAGCTCCGGGTTGAGTCTCGGGGCCAGATGCGCGGCCTCCAACAGCACGGTCTGCAAGTGTCGATTGCGCTGTTTGGAGATGGGCATGCGCCTGGAACTGTCGGCCGAGGTCTTCTCTCCGCTGCACAGGCCGCAGTAGCTGATGACCTGCTTGACGGAGTGGAACCGCTCGACCTCGCCGACTTCGAGCACCCAGGTCAGCGCCGTGACGTGACCGATGGCAGGGATCGTCATCAACCGCTCGACTCGCGCTGCGAGCAGTGGGTCGGCTTCGAGCGAACGCAGCAGAGCTCGTTCCGTCTTCTGGGTGCGCTCGATCATCTCGCGCGTGAGCTTCAGCAGTGGCCACAGCGAGGGGTCGATCTCCGGGTTCGCGGGTAGAACCTGGTGGAAATATCCTTGCTGATGCAGCTTCTCCTTGTTGTAGCTGACGCCGGCCTCCATCAGCAGCTGCGCGATCTTGTTCTTCAACTGCACGTTCTGCCGGACCAGCAGCTTCCGGTAGCGCAGAGTGCGTCGGCGCTGCCGGATCTCCATCGGTGCCATGTAGCACTCCGGCAGGAAGTCACAGCGCAGGCAGTCGGCGATCCTGCCTGCATCGATGCGATCGTTCTTCTTCTTCGCCACCGCAATGGCACGCAGCATCAGCGGATGAGCCACCTTCACCGCTGCCGCGTGCGGTCGAAGGTAGTCGTAGATCCAGCCCGTAAACATGGTCGCTTCCATCGCCACCGTCCAGGGCTTCGCCAGCGTCCCAACCCACTCCCGCAGGCCCTGCCGCGTCGCCGGAATCTTGCCCTCCGACTGCACCTTGCCACTGATGTCCTTCACGCAATAACTGATCGTCTTCTTGTGGATGTCCAACCCGATGAAGTTCATACTGGTCACGAGGAGCCTCCTTGGATGTCTCTGAATCAGCCGCTTCTGCTGAGTTCAGCCCTTGTACACCAAGTGCTCCTCAGCCCAACGACTTATCCATACAAACAAGTGGCGTCCCGTGGGGAGTGCGTCGCCTGTCGGTGCCCAGACGGAAATATACGTTTCCAACGAATTATTTTATTCGGAGCGGAGTGCCTCCACCGCGTTCACCCGTGCCGCGCGCGCCGCGGGCACAGCTGACGCGATCACCGCAGCGGCCAGAATGACGAAGGCTGCAGCAGCAAAAGAGAGTACTCCGGGGAGATGCACCTCCGTCACATACCTGCCAATGCCGCGCGCGAAGGCAATGCCGAACACCACGCCCGCACCTACGCCAATCCCGGCAATCGTCAGGCCCTGCAACAGCACGTCAGTCAGAATGTTCCTCGGCTGCGCGCCGAGTGCCATTCGAATGCCGAACTCCCGCGTGCGCCCGCTCACCGAAAACGCAAGCACACCCGCTACACCCACCACTGAAATCAGGAGAGCCACGGCCGCGAATCCACCGAAGACAACTGCGTTCAGGCGGTCCGGTGTCAGTACCTCCGCGCGAATGTCCTTAAGCGTGCTGGGCCGCTCGACCGGCTGTTCCGCTGAAATCTCGTGAATCGTGCGCGTAATGGCTGGAGCCAGCGCGTATGGATCCTGCTCGGAGCGCACAAAGAGGCGGCCTTGCCATCCCTCTTGATCGGTCGGCTGATACACCATCATGGCCGGCGCCGGGATGATGTTCTCGTCATCCAGGTCAGGCACCACGCCAACGATCCGCCGCGGCTCCATGCTGATGCCGGCAAACTTCATTACCCCGTCCGTCCAGCGCATATCGCGGTTCAGCGCTTCCTGTCCGGGAAACAGCGATTGTGCCAGGCTCTGACTCACGATGACTACGCGTTCCGAACCATTTTTGTCGCTGTCCCTGAAATCGCGCCCCTGCAAAATCGGTAAGCCCAGCGTTTGGAAGTACCCAGGCGACACCGACCGGAATTTCGCACGCCAGTCGTCCAGTTCGCTCTTGCGCACCGCTCCCTGTGCCGCAAACGCGAAGCTGATATTCAGTGCCTGATCGTCGCGCCAGGGGACGCTGAAGCCCGTCGATACGTGGGTCACTCCAGGCAGTGTGGTTACCCGGCGCTGCACTTCGTGGTAAAACTCCTGGACCTGCTCCGGTGTTCGCCCATAGGACATCACCGGTAAATTCACCGCCAGGACGTGCGCCGTGTCGAATGGCGGCTGTGCTTTCTCGAGCACATACAGCGTCCGCATCAGTACAGCTGCTCCGGTCAGCAACAGGAACGATGCCGTGATCTGCATGATGGCGAAGATGCGCAGCCTTCGGCCGCCACCGGTCACCCTCGTTCCGCCACTTGTGAGCACCGCGCCCAGCGGCGCGTTTCCCGAGGGTAATCGCGGAATGAGCGCCAGAAACACTGCCGCCGTCAGCGCCAGTGCAATGCCGAACCACACCATGTTCAGGTCGAGCCTCAGCCCATCGGCACGCACTGAGAACCGCGCTGCATACCGTCCAAGCACCGCCACCATCGGCCACGCGAGGACCAGCGACGCCAGCACTCCGCTTCCGCACATGACGAGGCTTTCGGCCAGCAGGGAACGGCGCAGCGCCGCAGCGTTAGCTCCCAGCGCTGAACGTACAGCCAACTCCGATTCGCGGCGAACCGTTCGCGCCAGCACCAAATTGGCGACATTCGAGCACGCAATCACAAAAAGCAGCCCTGAGGCCGCAAACAGTACCCACAAAACCGTATTGGCGCGCGAGTTGATCTGGTCGTGGATCCGCGTCACACGGATCCTGTAATGGTCCGCGGTCTTGTAGACCTCCGGATGTGCGCCGACGATCGCTCCATACCGCGTGCTCAGCTCTGATCGTGCTCCATCGAGAGTTGCCGCCGGGGCAAGCCGCGCAAAGACTTCCGTCATGCGGTGCTCACGGCCGGTCACCATTGTCGCCGACAAATGGTGCGGGCTTGTCACCACATTGGCGATGATCTCTGTTGCCACAGGATATGGCACTGATGGTTCCAGAACCCCCACGATCGTCGCCGAACGCGCCCCCGATTGGCCCTCCAGCCGCACTGTCTTTCCAATCACGCTCGGATCTGAGTGCAGCGACGCGCTCCAGAATTTATACGTCAGCACAACTACGCCGGCCGCGTTGGGCCCATCGTCCTCCGGAGTTATCAGGCGCCCCAGCACCGGGCGCAGCCCAATCACCTCGAAATAATGGCCGTCCACCACACCTGCGGGAATCTCGCGGGGCGTGCCGAGCCCGACGACCGTGAAGTCGATCGCCGAAAATGTCCCCAACTCCGTGATTGTCTTCAGCCCTTTGCCCAGGTCATCGATCTCCGGGATAGAGAACGCCGCGTTCTCGACACCGATCCCCGGAGCGCTCTGTCGCACATAGAGCAGGCGATCTTCGTCCCGGTTCGCGAGGGGCCGGAGCAGCACAGCTCGCACCACGCTGAAGATGGCGGCGTTGGCGCCAATCCCCAGAGCTAACGTCAAGGCGACGGTGATCCACAACGGACGGACGCGCCACAACGATCGCACTGCAATCTTCAAATCACGAAGGAATGACATTGCGGTCCTCCACCGGCTGTCCCGCAGCAGTCTTTCCAGCCATCGTAACCCACCTCTGAATGCAATTTCCACCAATTCCTGAAAGAGCGGGTCGCCCATAGTCCCGCGGGGTTTATCGGAAATGTGCCGTAGGCAGGTCGATCGGGCCCCGATGGGCGCTGACTCGCCGAGTCACTCGTCGAGCACTCCAGGCTTATCTGGGTTGCTTTTTCACCCGACTCAAGCCGGGCCCTTCTGTTTCCGGGCTAAGAAGCAGGGTGCTAGAATCCGCGCTGAAAGGGACCTGTTGAGTGACCTATGGATCGCATGAGGCGCAGGAATGTAGCGGCTTTCTTTCTTCTGTTTGCGGTTTTTACTACTCACAGCTCACGCAAGCGCAGACTGGCTCCCCACCGGCTAAACTGTCGGTTCATTGGGAAGAACTGACTGGGCCGGACTTCGTCGAGGCTATCAAACGTTCGCAGGGTACGTGCCTTTTGCCGTTTGGCATTCTTGAGAAGCATGGGCCCCATATGCCGATTGGCACCGACCTTCTCAATGTGCGCTACACGGCGCTGCACGCCGCGGAGCAGCAATACACTGTCGTCTTCCCGGAGTATTACTTTGGTCAAATCTCAGAGGCGCGGCACGAGCCAGGTACCATCGCCTACAGTCGCGATCTGCAGTTGGCCTTGCTTCAGGCGACGACAGACGAGATGGCTCGCAATGGATGCAAGAAGATCCTGATCCTGAACGGCCATGGCGGGAACGATAGTCTTTTGCCTTACTTTGCACAGTCGCAACTGGATAAACCGCACGACTACGTGGTCTATCTGTACGGCGAGCGCACACCGGCGTCCGGCGGCCCTAAAAAGAAGACAACCACCGATATGCACGCAGGAGAGAGCGAAACCTCCAAGATGATGATCGTTCGCCCTGATCTTCTACGCGAGGATCGTGCCGCAAGCGAATCAGGCGGCGACCAGCATCGCCAGAACCTGCCGGAAGGTGTTTACACGGGCATCTGGTGGTACGCACGCTTTCCCGATCACTATGCCGGTGACGGTTCGGCCGCAAGCCAGGAGTTGGGCGAATATCAAATGAAATGGTGGGTTGATTCGGTGAGCAAAGTCATCGCTGCCATCAAGGCTGACGACGTGAGCCTCAAATTGCAAAACGAATTCTATGAAAAGAGCACACACCCTCTCAACACGCCGCAGTAAAACGGAATTGTGCATCAGGGTGAAATCGAAGATCTCTGGATATCGCTCGCAACTACCGGGTAACCGCCTCTTACAAGCCATTCAAAAATAATCCTTTGTCGAGCCTCCTGACCGTCAGGGACGATATCTGTCTGTCTTCTGTTTCCTGTCCTCTATACAAATGCGCGCGGAAATGATCGACCCCTCTACTCGCGCCACGAAAGGGTAGGGAGTTGGCAATCGATAGGCCTCTACGAAGTTCTCCCCCGCATCTTCGGATACATCCTTCAGTTCGATCCACTTCAGCGATTCATGGCCAGGAGGTCAGAGATGAAAAACACGATCGCCCGCATAGTCTTTACGATCGGTCTAGGGTTCGCAGCTGCCATGGGCAACGCCCCGGCGTTCGCCCAGAACGTCCTTAACGCCGTCTTTACCCCAACTCCTATCTCAGTCGACGGGCTTGCTGATCCCGCGTGGAAAAATGCCCCAGCGCAGAACATCTCCATCTGCATGAATCCCACGCTGACGCAGCAACTTACAGGCTGCAAGGTCTCCGGTACCGTGCAAGCCCTGTGGAACGGCCCGCTCCTTTACCTCTTCTTCACCGTCACCGATCCCGACATAACCACGGCCTCCACCACCGACACCAATCGCTCCAGCGTCCAGGTATACGTCGACCAATACAACGACAAGTTCCCGAAGTTTGAAGAAGATGACGGAGACATCATCGTCAGCGCCGCAGGACAGCAGACCGGCAACAATACCAATGCCGGACTGAAGTACTATCCCACAACCTGGTTCTACCATCTCCAGTCGTATGCAGCCGCTTACCGCACCGACTCGAGCAACAACAAGATCGGCTACAACGTTGAAGTTGCATGGTATATCGGCGACCGTCCACTCACTAACGGAACGAAATTCGGCATGGAATTTGTCATCAACGCCTCCTCCAGCGCCACTAACACCAATCAGTACCAGCTCTACTGGAACAGCGGCAACAATCAGGGTCTTAACAGCAACACTATGTGGGGCGACGTCGAACTGACCGGGCACAACTTCTGGCAGCCCATGCAGCTCAACACCTTCATGCTGAAGACCAACATCAACAAGGCCACCCCAGCGCCCGATTCAACCTCCGGCCTCGTGCGTGGCATCTGGGTCGACGAAACCGACCTCGACTTCTCGCTCAAACTCGCAAACTCCACCCTTGCAAACGCGCACACCCAGGCAGAAGTGGACTTTGCTGATCTCAATCTCGATCGCGCCCTTCGGGGGCTCCGCCGAAAAGGCAAATACCCCGATCCGTATGAGTTGCGCACCGTCAACAACTTGCCCGACCCGTTCACGTTTTTCGACGGCAAAAAGGTTCGAACCCTCGACGACTGGGCCGCACGCCGTGAGGAGATCAAAGACCTCTTCCAGTACTACGAGTTCGGCTACATGCCCTCGCCACCGCAATCTCTAACAGCCGTCTCTACTTCCGCCACCAGCGGAGTCCTCAAATACAAATCCATCGCCGTCACCATTCAGGACAACGGCAACACCGCATCCTTCACACCCCTGCTCTATCTCCCAACGACCGGGACACCGCCCTATCCGGTTATCGTCGAAGAGGATTTCGCTGCGAATATCTTCTTCGCGCCTCCTAATTCAGCCTTCACTACTGGCGGATACGCGGTGCTCAGCATACCCACGTCGGATTTCCCCGCCTTCGGCCTCCCCGGAGTCGCCAGCGATGACGGCAATCACACCGGCACCTTCTTCAAGCTCTACCCCTACAAGCTCGACAACACCGGTGATGACCACGGCGTCCTCCTCGCATGGGCATGGGGAGCAAGCCGCGGTGTCGACGCACTCCAATACCTCGCAGCAAATGACCCAAGCTACGCCGGCCTGCTCGACCTTAGCAAGCTGGTCGTCACCGGATACTCCCGCTACGGCAAGGCGGCGCTGCTCGCAGGAGCAATGGATGAGCGCTTTCAACTCACCGCCCCTGGAGGATCAGGCAGCGGCGGCGCAACTCCCTATCGCTACGACTCCTTCGGCAACGTGCCGTTCCGCTGTGCACCCTTCGGAAACCTCTATCCATGGGGACGCTCGACCGGTGCAGAAACCATGGGCGATCACGTTCGCCATCAAACGCACAACTCCAACGAGATGATTCGCCGGTTCCTCAACGACATCGTCCCGGCCGCCGTGGAACCCCGCATGTATCAAACTTTCACATGGGGTTACGGCGAGCGCCTGCCCTACGACCACCACGAGGAGATCGAGGTCATTGCTCCGCGCGCCGTCCTCATCGATGCCACCAACAACGACTACGCCGACAACGCCGAGGGCGACGCCATCGGTTACGAAGGGGCCAAGCCAATTTATGCATTCCTTGGCGCTCCGCAGAATATCGCGCTCGACCTCGACATGGGCAACACAGGTCACGGACTCACTGCGGCGCAGGCACAACACATCGTCAACTTCGCCAACTTCGTCCTGTTCGGCACGCCGATGGCGCCAGCCGTGCAAACGCAGCTGACAACAGACCCCTATCTCAATGCTGGTACCTACGACACGTATTATGGTGGCCTCAAAACGATGATGCCCTGGGCCAATCACCCCGCCCCCGTTACCTGCAAACCCGGCCACGGGCCTCACTCCTGCCCGTGAAACCGCCAACACGAGCATCGGCCGAGATCTCTCTCTGATAACACCCATCGCTTTCAGCAGCGACGGGTTGTGTCAGAGAGAGGTCATTGGCAACGGGTCCGGTTTTGGGGATATCTGATTGATGCGATGCGTCGTCAGGACGTTTCGAGACGGATTTGGATTTCCTGGTTGTGCTGCATGGGGATGGTGAGGGGGATGGCTTCGAAGCCGGGGACCAGGTTGAAGGTGCGCTCTGCTGGAATGGGCTCGAGGGTTTGTTGGGCGGTGATGCGGATGGTTAGGGTGCCGTTGGGTTTCGTGATGCGGATGGTTTTTGGGTCGGGTTGGGTGATTGCTTCTGTGGAGCTTGAGATGACGGGGAGGATGAAATGGAGTGGGGTTTCGGGTGGGGCTTCCGCGGTGGCTCGGATTTCGACTGCGGATTGGGTGAGGCTGTAGGTAAGGTGGTAGCGGGCTTCGCCTGTGGTGGGTGGGTGGTGGGAGGCAGTGAGGAGCCGGCCTTTTATGTCGAAGTGAACCAACTGCGCGGCACCGACTTGTTCGTAATGCGGCATGATGGTGGCTTCGAAGTCGCTGAGGCTGGTGCAGGTTTGTTTGCCGGCGAGTTCGATGCGTGGGGTGAGGCACATGTGGGGTTTGTCGAGGTGGACTTGCTGGTTTGAGATTTCGATGAGCTGGTACTCGGTCATGCTGGCGGTGAGGATGGGCCCGAGTTGCTGATGGTAGAGGAGGGATAGGGCTCCGCCTGAGGCGTGGCCTCCGCCACCGGCTCCGCCGCCGCCGGATTGGACTCGCTCGATGTATTCGAAGTCATAGCCGGTGACGGTGGCTCGCCAGGGACCGATGGAGGCAAGGTGGGTGGCGATCTCGGGGAAGGATTTGATTTTGTAGGGCTGGTCGCGGGGGAGGGTGATGGGTAGAGAAGCGGGTTTCTCCACTGCGGCGGCTGCGCCGCCTCCGGTCGAAATGACAGCGTTTCTAGTGGGGTTGCTGTCGAGGACGGTGGCGAGAGATTTGGCGTGGGTGAAGGTGTGGTGGATGCAGGGACGGTCGCCGTGCTGGAAGTAGTGGGGGCCTCCATAGAGGACGTTGTTGTGGGTGCAGGCGGACATGAGCTCGACGTTGCGATAAGCGGCTTCGCGGAAACGCGGGTCGCGGTCGGCGAGGAGGACGAAGGCGGGGTGGCAGCCGTCGCTGGTGCGGGAGCCCCACCAGGTCCACTTGTAGTTGCGAGAGCCCCAGGAGTTGTCCCAGGAGCCGTCGGGGAGCATGAATTCGAGGTGTGCTCGGAGGGCGGCGGTGGTTTTTTCGAGGACAGGCTTATCGTCGGCGAGGAGCGCGTATTGCGCGAGGGATGGGAGAGATTCTTCCACGTTGTAGCCGAGGTCGACCGGGCGGCAGTGTTTTGGGGTGATGGCGGTTTGGGGGTGGCCTTCGCCGAAGAGGAGATTATTTTCGGTGAAGTAATCCATGGAGGCGTGGGCTAGCTGGCGCGCGCGGTCGAGGTAGTGGGGTTCGTTGAGGACCTGGGCGCAGATGGCGAAGCAGTGTGAAGAGGTGACGGGGTAGTTGATGTTGCCGGTCTCCATGGTGATGAAGGTGTCGAGGAACTTTGCGGCGCGGGCGAGGCGATCGGTCCAGCGCCGGCGAGTGGCGGTGTCGAGGACAGTGCCGTGGTGATGGAGGGCTTCGGCTAGTGCGATGGCGTGGAAGACGGTGATGCCTTGCCAGGAGCTTAGGGTTACATCGTTGATCCAACTGCCGTCGGCGCGGGAGACTTGCTGCTCGGACCACTCGTGGACGAGAAGGGCGGCTTCGAGGTATTTGGATTGGCCGGTGGTGTGGGCCTGACGGAGGAGTGGGTAGACGGCGTCGCCGCAGCGGCCGTGGATGATGGCGCAGGCGGGGCAGAGGAGTGCTCCGCGGAGTGCGGGGTCGGGGTTGGTGGATTGATGGGCGAGGAGGCCGTCGCACCAGGTTTGGAGGAGGTCGGCGTAGAGGTTGTTTTGTGAGGTGGGTTGGGGTTGTGCGAATGCGGGGAAGGTAAGGGCGGTTGCTGCTGTGGCGGAGAGCTGCAGCATTTCGCGTCGGGTCAGGGTGAGGTTGGGCATCGAGGAAATCTTAGAACATTGGTTGGATTACGAATGTGGTTTTGTAGAGAACGACAAAAGCGGGCCCTCCGCCTACGGCGAAGGATGACAACTAAAAAGCAAAAGCAAAAGCAAAAGCAAAAGCGAAAGCAAAAGCAACAAGCAACAGCAACAGCAACTGCAAAAGCAACAGCAACCGCAAGAGCGAAATGCGGGGGTCTCTCCACTACGCGACGGACGATAAGGCTGTCCGTCGCTCCGGTCGAGATGACGCATTGTTTAGTGGGTTGGGCATGCAACTGCAACTGCAACTGCAACTGCAACCGCAACCGCAACCGCAAAGGCAACTGCGAAATGCGGGGGTCCCGTTCGACTTCGCTCAGGGCAGGCTTCTCCACTACGCGACGGACGATAAGGCTGTCTGTCGCTTCGGTCGAGATTGGCCGGTCATTTTCTGGGGTTGGGCGATAAGCGCACGATTGTGCGTGTTTCGGTTTGCGGGGGTGGGGGGTGTGCTCTACACTTTTTGAGCGGGAGTTCTGCGAACACACCTATGAAAATTCACGAGTATCAGGCAAAAGAGATTCTGCGGAAGTATGGCGTGCCGGTTCCGGCGGGCGAGATGGCGACGACGCTGGAGCAGGCGGATGTCGCGGCAAAGAGCTTGTTTGGCGCGGGAAACAAGGTTGTCGTGGTGAAGGCGCAGATTCATGCGGGTGGACGCGGTAAGGGCGGTGGCGTGAAGCTGGCGAAGACGCTCGATGAGTCGGATGCTGCGGCGAAGGCGATTCTTGGCATGCAACTGGTGACGCATCAGACGGGGCCTGCCGGGCAGAAGGTGCAGCGGCTGCTGATTGAGGAAGGGTCGGCGATTGACCGCGAGCTTTATCTCGGACTGGTGCTGGACCGGGCTTCCGCGAAGGTCGTGTTTATGGCTTCGCAGGCCGGCGGGATGGAAATCGAGGAGGTGGCGCATGCTACTCCGGAGAAGATTTACAAGGAGTACATCGATCCGGCGGTGGGGTTTGCGCCGTATCAGGCGCGGAAGCTGGCGTTCAAGCTGGGGCTGAAGCCTACTCAGATTAATGATGCGGTGAAGTTCATGACGGGCTTATACAAGGCGTTCATCGAGACGGATGCGACGTTGATGGAGATCAATCCGTTTATTACGACGAAGGATGAGAAGCTGCTCGCGCTCGATTGCAAGATCAATTTTGATGACAATGCGATGTTCCGGCATAAGGATTTGAAGGAGCTTCGCGATTTGAGCGAGGAAGATCCGCTGGAGGTTGAGGCTTCGAAGTTTGCGCTTAATTACATCAAGCTGGATGGCACTATTGCTTGCATGGTGAATGGCGCCGGGTTGGCGATGGCGACGATGGACATCATCCAGTATGCGGGTGGGTCGGCGGCGAACTTTCTGGATGTGGGTGGTGGAGCGAATCAGGAGCAGATCGAGAACGCGTTTGGGATTTTGTTGAGCGATCCGCATGTGAAGGCGATCTTCATTAATATCTTTGGCGGGATTCTGCGCGTGGATGTGCTGGCCACTGCGGTTGTTGCGGCGGCGAAGAAGTTGAATGTGACGCTGCCGATCATTTTGCGGTTGGAAGGCACGAACGTGGAAGAGGGCCGGAAGATTTTGAAGGATTCTGGTTTGAAGTTTGAAGTGGGCGCGACGATGAAAGAGGCGGCGGATCTGGCCGTTGCTGCTGCGAAAGGTGGTAAGTAATGGCGGTTTTGGTTGATAAGAATACTCGGTTGATTGTGCAGGGGATTACAGGGCGTGAGGGGACTTTTCATGCGAAGGCCTGCGCGGAGTATGGGACGAAGGTTGTGGGTGGCGTTACGCCGGGTAAGGGTGGGACCATTCATGAGGGGTGGCCTGTGTTCAATACCGTCGAAGAGGCGGTGAAGGAGACGGGTGCGAATGTTTCGGTGATCTTTGTGCCGCCTCCGGCTGCTGCGGATGGGATTCTGGAGGCTGCTGCGGCGGAGGTTCCTTTGGTGATTTGTATTACTGAGGGGATTCCGGTGCTCGATATGGTGAAGGTGTGGGATTTTGTGAAGCGGTCGAAGACGCGGTTGATTGGGCCGAATTGTCCTGGGGTGATCTCGCCGGGCAAGGCCAAGGTTGGGATTATGCCGGGGCGGATTCATAAGGAAGGGAATGTTGGGATTGTTTCTAAGTCGGGGACGCTGACTTATGAGGCGGTTTATCAGCTGACGACGCGTGGGATTGGTCAGTCGACGGCTATTGGGATTGGTGGGGATCCGATTATCGGGACGACGCATATTGATGCTCTGAAGCTGCTGAATGAGGATCCTCAGACTGAGGCGATCATCATGATTGGTGAGATCGGCGGCTCGGCGGAAGAGGCTGCGGCGAAGTACATCAAGGAGAATGTGAAGAAGCCTGTGGTTGGGTTTATTGCCGGGCAGACGGCTCCTCCGGGACGACGGATGGGGCATGCTGGGGCGATTATCTCCGGTGGCGAGGGGACTGCTGCAGAGAAGATGAAGGCCATGTCAGAGGCGGGGATTCATGTGGTGAAGTCTCCTGCTGAGATTGGCGAGGCTATGGCGAAGGTGTTGGGGAAGACTTAACGCAAATCCAAAAGCCAAGGCAAAATGCGGGGGTCTCTCCACTGCGCGCTGGACGATGAGACTGTCCAGCGCTTCGGTCGAGATGACGCAAGTTGGTGTCAACCGAGACAACAGAACGAGGCCGGAGAGTTTTGCTCTCCGGCCCTTGTGCTTAAGTGATGTTGCGTGATTATTTGGCGGGGTTGCCGGAGGTGTCGCGGTATTCGATGGGGCCGAGGTTAAGTTCTTTCAGGGCTGGTTCGATTTTTGCGCGGTCGCCTACGGCCATGAGGATGAGTTGGTCTGGATGGACGTCCGATTGGGCTGCTTTAGCTACTTCGGCCGGTGTGACTGCTTCGAAACGGCCGGGTAGTTTTGCGTAATAGTCCAGTGGGAGGCCGTAGATGAAGATCTGCTGCAGGCCGCCGACGGAGGCCTGGGTGGTTTCGAAGTCGCCAGGGAGAGAGTGGAGCAGCGAGTCTTTGGCCAGCTTCAGCTCGGTGGGTGAGGGTGGGTCGGTGCGGATGCGGTTGAGTTCGAGCATCAGTTGTTTCGCGGCGGGTGCAGTGACGTCGGTGCGGACCTGGGCTCCTGCGTAGAAGGGGCCACCGGTGCGATTGAAGAAGTAGCCGGAGGATGCGCCGTAGGTGTAGCCATGCTCTTCGCGGAGGTTCATGTTGATGCGGCTGGCGAAGAGGCCGCCGAGGACGTTGTTCATGATGAGAATGGCGGGGTAGTCCGGCGTGGTCCGGGGAACGCCAAAGCCGATGGCGTAGAGTGCGGTCTGCGGCGCGCCGGGTTTGTCGACGATGACGATTTTGAGGCTCGGTGCGCTGGGTGCGGGAGGCAGGGATGTAGCGGTGGAGGCTGTTCCGGACCAGGTGTCGAAGTATTTTTCGGCGAGGCGCTTGGCCTCGGTTTCGTTGATGTCACCAGCGAAGACGAGTGCGGAGTCTTTGGGGCCATAGTGATCCTTCCAGAAGCTGGCGATGTCGTCGCGCGTGATGGATTTCACGCCGTCGGTGGTGCCGATGGGGCGGAATCCGTACGGGTGGTCACCGTAGAGGGTGCGGAAGCCTACGCGGAGCATGGAAGCGACGGGCTGGTCGCCTTCCTGGAGGATGGAGACGAGGCGTTGCTTGCGGACGCGCTCGACCTCTTCGGAGGAGAAGGCTGGGTGCTCGACGATGTCGGAGAGAAGGTCGAGGCCGGCGTCGGTGTTGTTGCTGAGGGCGCTGAGACTGGCGCTGGCGAGATCGACGGCAGCGGTGGAGGTGAGGTTGGTGCCGATCTGTTCTGCGTCGTCGGCCAGGACGGTGGCGGAGCGCTGTGTGGTGCCTTCGGTGAGGAGGCGTGCGGTGAAGCCGGCGAGGCCGGCTTTGGCCGGGGTGTCGTTTTCGCTGCCGCCGCGGACGACGAGACCGGCGGTGAAGACGGGCAGAGCGTGGTCTTCAAGCAGGAGGATCTGAAGGCCGTTCTTCAGCGTGAAGGTTTTGGGTACGGGAAGGTTGAAGGCGACTGCGGGGCCAGGGGCAGGGGCGGTCTTGCGCCAGTTTTGCTGCTGCTCGAAGTCGGCGGTGTAGGGTTGAGTGAGCTTGGCGTCGGCGTCGGTGTTGTCGGGGCTGCGGGGGACGTCGTCGACTACTTTTTTGCCGGGGACGCAGTCGATGACGACGCTTTGATTCGTGCCGAGGTATTGGCTGGCGACCTTTTTGACGGAAGCGATGGTCGCGGTCTGGTATCGGGCGATGTCTTTGGGGAGGTAGCCGGGGTCGTCGAGGAACTGGTTATAGCGGTCGAGAGTGTCGGCTACGCCGCCGAAGCCGCCGAGGCGCTGGAGGCCGATGATCTTATGGGTGACGTCGACAGTGCGGGCGCGATCGAGTTCGGCCTGCGTGGGGCCGTCGGATTGGAGGCTGGCTACTTCTTTCCAGAGGGCGGCCTCGAGGGTTTCGAGGGTGACGTTGGGTTTGGCAGTGATGTCGCATTGGGCGACGGAGCCTAGCTTCAGGTCATTGAGAGAGCAGTTTACGGACTGGGCTACCTGCTGCTCATAGACGAGTTTGCGGTAGAGACGGCTGGCTTTGCCGTCTCCGAGGATGTGGACGAGGAGGTCAGCTTCGGCATCGCCGGGGGTGAAGGCGCCGGGGGTGAGCCATGCGACGGAGAGGCGCGGGAGCTGGACGGTGTCGGTGACGGTGTCGCGTTTTTGCGTGGTGATGGGTGGGGTTTTGACGGTGACGGGTTCGACTGCCGGGCCTTTGGGGATGGGAGCGAAGTATTTGGTGAGAAGAGCTTTGAGCTGGGCGGGATTGAAGTCGCCCGCGATCGCGATGCTGGCGTTATTGGGAGTGTAGAACTGCTGGTGGAAGTCGCGAACGTCGTTGATGCGGGCGGCTTCGATGTCAGCGTGGGAGCCGATGACGGAGGCGTAGTAGGGATGCTCGTGGGGGTAGAGCATGTGGTAAATCTGCTCGTCGGCGAGCTCGTAGGGGGTGCCTTCGCCCTGGCGGCGCTCGTTGCGGACGACGTCGCGCTGGTTGGTGAGCTTGACGCGGTCGAGGCCTTCGAGGAGGAAGCCCATGCGGTCGCTTTCGAGCCAGAGGGCAAGCTCGAGTTGATTGCTGGGGACGGTCTCGAAGTAGTTGGTGCGGTCGAAGTCGGTGGTGCCGTTGATGTCAGTTGCGCCTGCGCCCTCGAGGTATTTGAAGTGGGCCTTTTCGCCGACGTGTTCGGAGCCTTCAAACATCATGTGCTCGAAGAGGTGGGCGAAGCCGGTGCGGCCGGGGCGCTCGTTGAGCGGGCCGACGTGGTACCAGAGGTCGACGGCGACGAGCGGAAGCCGATGGTCTTCGTGGGTGAGGACGACGAGACCGTTGGGCAGGGTGAACTTTTCGTATTTGAGCTCGGGGACCTTGAGGGGCTTTGCGGCCGGGAGGGTGTCGGCGGCGTTTGCGATGGAGGCGAGGGTGAAGGCTGGTGAAAAGAGCGGCGATCTTCAGGCTATGCATTGGTGTCATATTTTTTCTCCACGGAGACTGGCGAAGGCTTGCAAGATAAGGATGCTCGGATAGAAAAGTGATGGGAGGATGATACCAAGGGTTTGACGCAACCGGGGTAGCAGCGGGTTTGTATACTTTTCTCATGCGTAAATTTTTGTTGTTGTTCGTGTTGGCTGGTGGCCTGTGTTTCGTTGAGCGCTCAGACGGGTGTTCAGGCTGTGTCGGTTTCGTTTCTTGAGGCGCGGTCGGCGAAGGCGTTGGATGGGCGGTTGCTTTTTCTCTTGTCGAACGATCCGTCGGAAGAGCCGCGGATGCAGATTGACGATACTCCGAAGAGCCAGATGGTGTTTGGGGTGACGGTGGATGGGTGGAAGCCGGGGCAGAGTGTGAAGGTGGGTGATTCGGCGGCGGGGTATCCGGTGAGGAAGCTGAGCCAGGTGCCTCCGGGGGACTATACGGTGCAGGCGGTGCTGGATGTATATGAGACATTTCATCGCGCGGACGGGAAGACGATCAAGTTGTCGCCGGATCGTGGGGAGGGGAAGCATTGGAATCTTGCGCCGGGGAATTTGTATAGCAAGCCGGTGAAGGTGCATGTGGGGCCGGGCGGCGCGCCGATTGTGGTTTCGCTGACGGAGGTGATTCCGCCAATTGTGCCTGAACCAGATACAAAATATGTGCGACACATCCGGATACAGAGCGATCTGTTGACGAAGTTCTGGGGGCGGCCGGTTTTCTTGAGTGCGGTACTGCTGGTGCCGGAGGGTTTTGATGAGCATCCGAATGCTCGGTTTCCGCTGATGATTTTTCACGATCATTTTGTGACGGGCATTGATGATTTTCGAACGACTCCGCCGGATCCGAATCTGAAGCCGAACTATTCGGAGCGGTTTCATCTTGAGGGGTACAACCGGATTCAGCAGGATGAGGCTTATAAGGAGTATCAGAAATGGATAAGCCCGGGGTTTCCGCGGGTGCTGGTGATGAAGATTCAGCATGCGAATCCTTACTATGACGATTCTTATGCGGTGAATTCGGCGAACCTCGGGCCTTATGGGGATGCGATTGAGACGGAACTGATTCCTGCGGTGGAGAAGCAGTTCCGCGCGATTGGACAGGGCTGGGCTCGGTTTATGTATGGCGGGTCGACTGGCGGGTGGGAGTCACTGGCGGTGCAGATTTTTTATCCCGATCATTACAACGGGGCATTTGTGGCTTGTCCGGACCCGGTGGACTTCCATGCTTATATGTCGCGGGATCTTTATAAGGACGACAATATGTTCTATACCCAGGGGGCGAATAAGCGAATGGAGCAGCCGGCGATGCGGAATTATCTGGGGCAGACGCTGATTTCAGTTCGGGACAATGCGGCTTATGAGGCAGCGCTGGGGGATACCGGGCGGTCGGGCGATCAGCTGGATATCTGGCAGGCGGTTTATGGGCCTCAAGGGAAGGATGGTTATCCGGCGCAGATTTTTGATAAGGAGACTGGTGCGATCGACCATAAGGTTGCGGAGTACTGGAAGGAGCACTACGACCTGGATGCGATTCTGCAGAAGAATTGGGAGACGCTTGGTCCGAAACTGCAGGGGAAGATTCATTTGTATGTGGGGGATGCGGATACTTACTTTTTGAATGATGCGGTTTACCTGATGGAGGATTTTCTGAAAACAACGGGGACGCCGGGGCATGGGGTTCCGTATGAAGGCGAGGTGAAGTATGGGCCTCGTGCGGAGCATTGCTGGAATGGGGACCCGACGCTTCCGAATGCTTATTCGCGGCTGCACTACAACACGATGTATCTGCCGAAGATTATGGAGCGGATTGAGAAGACGGCTCCGGCTGGGGCGGATATGAGTTGGAGGTACTAGTGAGGGTTGAGACATGCGGGCTATGTTGGAGTTGGACGATGCGCTGGTTGCGGAAGCGATGTCCCTCACAGGCATCAACGATATTTCGTTGTTGATCCGGGAGGCATTGACGGCAGTCATTCAGCGAGGGGCGGCTCGACGATTAGCTGCTCTTGGTGGCAGCGAGCCGCAGGCTGCTGCGATCCCTCGGCGAAGGAGTGAACCGTGAAGGTAAAGGCGAAATGCGGGGGTCTCTCCACTCCGCGATAGACGATGATGCTGTCCATCGCTCCGGTCGAGATGACGCGTTTTTGGGACGTTGAGATGACACGTCTTTGGGAGTTCGCGGCGAAAACTTAGGTTCTGCAGATTTTCTGCGATTTCAGGTCTGGCGGCGGTAGAAGAGGCCGGCGGTGAAGAAGACGACGGCGACGACGAGGGCAATGCGGGCGTGGAGCAGGTTGTGGTAGCGGAGGCTGATCAGGGCGTCGGCGAGCCATGCTGCGAAGCCTACGAACCAGATCCACGCTGTTTTTCGCAACATCGTCACGCTCTCCAGAGTTGGGTTGCCGCCGTGGCGTAGCAGGCGCGGTTTGCTGGCCTTGTTCTACACTAGATAGAGAGACTCATACAGGAGAAATACGTTGTCACAGCGCACATTCAGCATCATTAAGCCGGACGCGGTAAAGAAGGGCTATGCGGCGGCCATCCTTGCCGAGATTGAAAAGGCGGGGTTTAAGATTATTTCGATCAAGCGGATGTCGATCTCGAAGGCTCAGGCCGAAGGGTTTTATCACGTCCATGCGGCGCGGCCGTTCTTTGGCGAACTGACGGAGTTCATGTCGAGCGGGCCTATCTTCCCGATGGTTCTTGAGAAAGAGAATGCGATTGCCGATCTGCGGACCCTGATGGGTGCGACCGATCCAGCGAAGGCGGATGCGGGGACGATTCGCAAGAAGTTTGCTTCGTCGATTGGGGAGAATGCGATTCATGGTTCGGATGCCGAAGATACGGCGGCGTTTGAGATTGGGTACTTTTTTGCCGGGATTGAATTGAAGTAGGTTTCGCAGGGAATAGAGCGCGGGGCGGTTTTGCGGGGAAGCTTGGATGCTTCGGTTCGCGGCCGCCCCGAGTTTATTGAGTGGCGGGAGTGAAGCATGGCGAAGGATCTGGCGGCGCGGCGGGCGGCGTTTCGAGAGTTGCACCGGGAGGGGTGCTTTGTTCTGCCGAATCCGTGGGACGTGGGAAGCGCGGTGCGGTTGGAGCGGATGGGTTTCAAGGCGTTGGCCTCGACCAGCTCAGGGTTGGCGTGGTCGATGGGGCGCGAGGATGGTGAGGTGTCGCGGGACGAGGTGCTTGCGCATCTGCGAGTGCTGTGTGGAGCGACCGAGCTTCCGGTGAATGCGGATTTTGAGGCTGGGTTTGCGGATAGGCCGGGAGGGTGTTGCTGCAAATGTTGCTCTGGCCGTGAAGACGGGCGTGGCGGGGCTGTCGATTGAGGACCGGATTGGTGGGGAGTTGTACGATCTTGTGCTGGCGGTGGAGCGGATGCGGGCTGCGCGCGAGGGGATTGACGGATCGGGTGAGGATGTCTTACTGGTGGGGCGTTCGGAGGGGTATCTGATTGGACGAACGGGTCTGGATGCGACGATTGAGCGGCTGGTGGCTTATGCGGAGGCGGGAGCGGATTGTCTTTATGCGCCGGGGATGAAGAATCTGGAGGAGATTGAGGCGGTGGTGAAGGCGCTGGCTCCTAAGCCCGTAAATGCGCTGTTGCTGGGGCCGGATATGCGGGTGGATGAACTGGCTGGAGTGGGTGTGAGGCGGGTGAGTGTGGGTGGGGGACTGGCGGCGGCGGCGTGGAATGGATTTGACCACGCAGCGCGGATGTTGATGGACGAAGGGACTGTGCCGGCTCAGAGGGCGAGGAGGTACGGGATGGAGTGGCCGAACAATGAAGTGAATTTTGAGGATGAGAGGAAAGGGAGAGATGGAACTTGAAGCTGCCGGAGGGGCCTTTCAAGGCTTATTTGTTTGATTGCGATGGGACGATTGTGGATTCGATGCCACTGCATTATGTGGCTTGGAAGACGGCGCTGGGGAAGTACGGGTGCAAGTTTGACGAGGACGTTTTTTATTCGTGGGCGGGATGCCGGTTGCGGAGATTATCGCTGCGCTGAATGTTCGGGATGGGTTGGCGATGCCGGCGGAGGAGATTGCCGAACGCAAGGAGGCGATGTACTACGAGCTGCTGCCGGAGCTGAAGGCGGTGCCGGAGGTGCTGGAGCACATTCACATGACGCATGGGAAGATTCCGTTTGCGGTGGTTTCGGGAAGTACACGGGATTCAGTGACTGAAGTCTCTGGAGACGCTGGGGATTCTCGACAGGTTTGAGACGCTGGTTTGTGCGGGGGATTATGTGAAGAGCAAGCCCGATCCGGAGCCGTTTTTGATGGCGGCGGAGAGGCTTGGAGTGAAGCCGGAGGATTGTTTGGTGTTTGAGGATACGGAGATGGGGATTCAGGCGGCTACGGCGGCGGGGATGGCTTCGGTGAAGGTGTTGCAGCCCTGGGAGCGGAAGAAGGTTTCGGCCTGATTTGGAGTGCTCCAAAATTGTCCCGCTCTGGGATAACAAACAAGAAAAGCAACAGCAAAAACGAAATGCGGGGGTCCCATTCGACTTCGCTCAGGGCAGGCTTCTCCACTCCGCGATGGACAATAATGCCGTCCATCGCTTCGGTCGAGATGACGCTTCCGGGGAGCTTTGCGTGAGCGAGGTTATTTGGTGAAGAGTTTTAGGTCGATGGATTCGCCCATGGCTTTGTAGCCGGCGTCGCCCGGGTGGAGGTGGTCGCCGGAGTCGTCGAGCGGGAGGAACATGCCGGGGTGGGTGGGGTCGGTGGTGACTTTGTCGAAGTCGATGACGCCGTCGAACTGGTTGGTGGTGCGGATCCACTGGTTGACGGCCTGGCGCATCTCTTCGCCGGCTGGGGATTGGTATTTCGCTCCGACGAAGGGTGTGAGGGTGGCTCCGTAGACCTTGATGCCGTGGGTGTGGGCTCGGATGGCAAGTTGGGTCAGGCCGGCGATGAGGTCGTCGGCGGTGACGACGTCGTAGGGTTTGGCGGGGTCGGTGGCGTGGCCGATGTCGTTGATGCTTTCCATGATGACGAGGTACTTGACGCCGGACTGGGCGAGGACGTCGCGGTCGAAGCGGGCCAGAGCGGAGGGGCCGGTGGTGTCGTGGAGGATGCGGTTGCCTCCGATGCCTTCGTTGAGGACGCCGAGGTTGGCGGTCTTCTTGTCGGCCTGGAGGCGGCGTGCGAGGACGTCGGGCCAGCGGGCGTTGGCGTCGCGGGTGCTGTGGGCTCCGTCGGTGATGCTGTCGCCGAAGGTGACGATGGAGGCGGCTTTTTCGTCTGCGGCGACGTCGATGCCCTTGAGGAAGTCCCAGGTGAAGAAGGTTTGTGGGGCTGTCGAGCGAGGCGGCGGCGATGACGTTGCCAGGGACGAGGTAGTTGGTCTGGTCGGCGAAGGGATGGAAGGTGAGTTGGTTGACGGGCTGGTCGGGGAGGAAGAGGCTGACGGCGAGGTTGGAGCCGGGTGCGACTTTGAGGGCTACGGGATCGCTGACGACGAGGGCACCTGGCGGGATGGTGATGGAGGGTTTTCCGTTGAAGGTGAGTGGCAGAGCGCTAGCTGGGGTGATGGCGGAGGCTTCGGTGCTGAGGGCGATCTGGGCGGCGCCGATGGTGAGGGGGTCGAGGCCGAACTCGTTTGTGAGGATGGCGCGGACAGAGGGGCCACCGAGGGAGATGTGGACGATCTCGCGGAGGGTGGTGCCATCGGTACCCTCTGCGCCGAACTTTGCGGTGGGATTCTTGGCGGCCATCGGGGATGCGGCCCAGGTGCCGACCCAGTGATCGGCGGCGGTGGCAAAGGGGGTGGGGAGTGTGCAGAGGAGGAGCAGAAGGGAGAATCTTACGAATTTTGTTGTCATTGATGTCCTTCGTTGCAGAATTCCTGACGGTTCTCATGTTACCGCTGTTTCTTGCAGGGGGAGCGTCACGTATAGTGGCGGGGACTGCCGCATGGCAGTGATTTGGCTGCGGGCGAGCGAGGAGAGTTCAGAGAAAAATGACGATGAGATGGCTAAAGGTTATGCTGCTTATCATGACGACTGGGATGACAGCACATGGCTTGGTAACGCAGACCGCACTTGGGAAGACACCGGATGGCACGCGCTGTAGACCTATACATTTTGACGAGCGATGGGATTGAAGCGAGCATCATGACGTACGGAGCTCGCGTTGTTTCGATCAAGATGCCGAATCGCGCTGGCACGATGCAGAATGTCGTGCTGGGATATAGCGCTCTGGATGGTTATCTTGCGGACAAGAAGACTTATTTTGGGGCAATAGTGGGGCGGTATGGGAACCGGATTGCGCTGAGGGAAGTTTTCGATCGATGGGAAGCAGTACCAGGTGCCGACGAACAACAATGGGAACTCGCTGCATGGCGGCACGGTGGGGTTTGACCAACTGGTGTGGCAGGCGCGCGCGGTTGCCGATGGCGTGGAGATGACGCTGGTGAGCAAGGACGGGGACATGGGCTTTCCCGGGACGCTGACGGCGCATGTGCGATATACGGTGCACCACAATGCGCTGCGCATTGATTACTAGCGTTTCGACTGATAAGGCTACGGTGGTGAACCTGACGAACCACTCGTATTTCAACCTGTCGGCTGACGGTAAGCCGATTCTCAATGAAGAGATGATGATTCCGGCGGATCAAGTACACGCCGGTCGATGCAGGGTTGATTCCGACGGGCGTGCTGGCTCCTGTGGAGGGTACGCCGTTTGATTTTCGTAAGGCGACAGTGATTGGAGCTGCGGATAAATGACAATAACCAGCAGTTGAAGATTGCGGGTGGGTACGACCATAACTGGGTTCTGCGCGGGAAGAATGGCGAGGTGAAGACTGCGGCGCGGGTTTACGATCCGGTGAGCGGACGGGTGTTGACGGTGACGACGACGGAGCCGGGTGTTCAGTTTTATTCGGGAAATTTTCTGGATGGATACCAAGTATGGAAAGGCGCAGGAGGGGCATCAGAAGAACGCCGGGCTGTGCCTGGAGACGCAGCACTTTCCGGATTCGCCGAATCATCCGAGTTTTCCGACGACTGAGTTGAAGCCGGGAGAGACGCGTCACAGCATGACGACGTTTACGTTTTCGACGCAGCCGAAGTGAGGGATTTTCCGGCGCGGCGAGATTGGGTTGGCTGCGGAGAGATTGTGATATGAACAAAGTTGTTTCTTCCGCGGACGAGGCGGTTGCGGATATTGCTTCGGGTTCGACGGTTATGCTGGGGGGCTTCGGGCTCTGCGGCATTCCGGAGAACTTGATTGCGGCGCTGGTGCGGCGGGGGATTACGGGGCTGCATACGATCAGCAACAACATGGGTGTGGATGGGTTCGGCATGGGGTTGATGCTCGAGGCGGGGATGATCGCTTCGCATATTGGGAGTTATGTGGGCGAGAACCGGCGGCTGGAGCAGTTGGTGCTGAAGGGCGAGCTGGATCTGACGCTGATTCCGCAGGGGACGCTGGCGGAGCGGATTCGCGCGGGTGGAGCGGGGATTCCGGCGTTCTATGTGCCTACGGGATTGGGCACGGTTGTCGCGGAGGGTAAGGAGACGCGGAAGATTGGCGAGCAGGACTTATGTTCTGGAGCAGGCGTTGCATGCCGATGTGGCGCTGGTGAAGGCGTGGAAGGGCGACCGGTTGGGGAATCTTGTTTACCGCAAGACGGCGCGGAATTTCAATCCGGCGATGGCGACTGCGGCGGATCTGACGATTGCTGAAGTGGAGGAGTTGGTGGAGCCGGGAGAGCTTGATCCGGATCATATTGTTACGCCGGGGATTTATGTGAACCGGATTCTGGTCGGGGAGAAGTATGTGAAGCCGATTGAGGCGAAGTTTCTCAAAGGCGGAGGTGCGGCGTGACGGGCAAGGAGAGGATTGCGCGGCGGATTGCCCGGGAGTTCAAGGATGGGTTTTATGTGAATCTCGGGATTGGGTTGCCGACGATGATTGCGGGGTTTATTCCAGCGGGGATTGATGTGATGTTTCAGTCGGAGAATGGAATGCTGGGGGTGGGTGGGCCGCCGACGCCGGAACAGGAAGATCCGGATTTGATCAATGCGGGGAAGCAGACGGTGACGGAGATTCCGGGGTGCTCGTTTTTTGGGAGCGAGGAGTCGTTTGCGATGATTCGCGGCGGCCATATGGATATGAGCATCCTGGGGGCGATGCAGGTGGATGAGAAGGGGAATCTTGCGAACTGGACGATTCCGGGCAAGATGGTGAAGGGAATGGGCGGGGCTATGGATCTGGTGGCGGGGGCTCGGCGGGTGATTGTGGCGATGGAGCATCAGACGAAGGATGGGGCTTCGCGGATTTTGAAGGAATGTACTCTGCCGTTGACGGGACAGAGCGTTGTGCATGACATTGTGACGGAGCTTTGCTGGATTCATGTGACGCCGGAGGGGCTGGTGTTGACTGAAGTTGCAGAGGGGATGGATGCGGCCGAGGTCCAGGCGCGGACGGAGGCGCGGTTGATTGTTTCTCCGGAGTTGCGCGTGATGACTGTCGATGCGGCGGGTTAGGTTGGTTGAGGTGTTGCCATGAGCCATGAGCGGAGAGATGCGCTGGATATCTTCAGGCATGCGCTAAGTGCTTCGCGGGTTGATGTGGCGATGAGTCGGCGGGTGCGGTTTGCGGGTGGTGTGCTCGCGGTGGACGAGCTATGAATATTCGTTGGAGCAGTACGGGCGATTGTGTTGATTGCGATGGGGAAGGCCGCGGGGACAATGACGCGGGCTTTTTTCATGCGGCTGGCGAGTTTGCGAGGACGATTTGAGGGGGTTGTGGTTACGCCGGAGTTGGTGGAACTGGAGAAGTCGCGGTTTCATGTGTGGCACGGTGGGCATCCCTTGCCGAATGCGGCGTCAGTCGAGGCGGCGGGGGATATTTTGGGGACGCTGGAGGGGCTGACGGAGAGGGATCTGGTGGTTTTTCTGGTGAGCGGCGGCGGGTCGGCGATGGTGGAACGATTTTTGGAGCCGGGGATTTCTGTGGAGACTTTGGCGGCTACGCATAGGGCGCTGGTGGAGAGCGGGGCTCCGATTGCGGCGATGAATGCGGTGAGGAAGCATCTTTCGGCGGTGAAGGGTGGACGGCTTGCGGTGGCAGCGGCTCCGGCAGAGCAGTTGACTATTTTTGTCTCGGATGTGCCTGAGGGGCAGCTTGATGCGCTTTCGTCGGGGCCAACGATGCCGGATGGGAGCACGGTGGAGGAGGTTTACCGGATTGCCGAGGAGTATGGGTTAACGGAGAGGCTTCCGGGTGCGATTGCGGAGATGATTGTTGCGCGTTCGCTTGTCGAGACGCCCAAGGTAGGGGATGAGATCTTTGCGCGGTCGCGATGGAGCGTGTTACTGGATAGCGGATCGTTGGAGGAGGCTGCGGCGGCGCGGGCGAGGGAGCTTGGGTGGAATGTTGAGATCGACAATCGCTGCGATGACTGGGACGTGGAGCGCGCGGCGAAGTATCTGGTGGAGCGGGTAAGTGAGTTGAGGGGTGTGGGTGATCGGGTCTGTTTGCTTTCCGCAGGAGAGGTGACGGTGCAAGGTTCCACAAGGGATGAAGGGGAATGGTGGGCGGAATCAGCATTTTGCTTTGTTGTGCGCTGAGCTGATTGCGGGAAAGAAGATTGAGATTTTGAGTGCGGGGAGTGATGGGGTGGATGGGCATAGTTCTGCTGCAGGAGGGGTGGTGGATGGTGCGACGGTGGCGAGGGCGAAGATGGCGGGCTATCCGGTGGGCGCGGCGCTGGCGGGGTTCGATTCGAATGATCTGCTGGCGTTGCTGGGGGATGCAATTGTGACGGGGCCGACGGGAAATAATCTGCGGGATCTGCGGATTTTGCTGGCGCCTTAGGGGTTAGTGAAGGAACAACTTTGTAAGTGGCGGCCAGCGAGCCACGAGCGAGACCAGGAGGCCCATCAGGCAGGCGAGTGCGACGCTGTTTAGAAAGACGAAGCGGAGGATGGTGCCCTCTCTGCCGTATTGATTGGTGGCGGTCGTTGCAACGACGATGCTCTGCGGGGCGATCATCTTGCCCATCACGCCTCCGGTGGAGTTGGCCGAGGTCATGAGGTAGGGCGAGATGCCGAGTTGCTGGGCTGTGAGCTTTTGCAGGCTGCCGAAGAGGACATTGGAGGAGGTGTCGGAGCCGGTGGAGGCGGTGCCGATCCATCCGATGAGGGTTCCGAAGAAGGGATAGAAGGCTCCCGTGCGAGCGAAGGCGAGGCCGAGGGTGGCGTCCATGCCGCAGTAGCGGGTGATGAAGCCGATGGCCATGAGGGCAGAGATGGTGATGAAGGTGAAGCGCATTGCGACTAGCCGTTTGCAGAAAAACATCGGCGATGGCGCGAATGCCCATGCGCATCAGGAGACCGGCCAGGATGCTGCGAGGAGAATGCCGGTTCCGGTTGCTGAGAGCCAGTTGAGATTGAAGATGGCGGGCTCGGCTGCGGCTGTGGGAACTGCGGGTGGCATGCGCAGGACCATCTGATGGAGTCCGCCGATGGGGATGCGCATGCTGCTGAAGGCATCGATCGTCTGGCTGAAGCGGGGCACTCCCCAGAGCACGACGCAGACGGCAAGGATCATCCAGGGGAGTGCGGCACTGCGGATGGCAGCGCCCGATGGGGTCGCAACGCTTCGCGAAGTGGCTGTGACCTCTTGCCGAACGGGGTTGAGGATGCGTTTTGGCTTCCACCAGCGGAGGAAGGCAATGAGTACGAGGATGGTGACGGTTGATGCAGCGATGTCCGCCAGCCAAGGCCCGTGGAGGGTCGAGACCATGAGCAGGGTTGCTCCGTAGGTAGCTCCGGCAACGAGGATGGCGGGCCAGACCTCGAGCATCGCGCGGAAGCCGGCAAAGGTCCAGATGAGCCAGAAGGGAATCAGCACGCAGAAGGGAGCGAGCAGGCGGCCGATGACGCGCGAGAGAGTAGCGTGTCGAGCCCGGTGACTCCGTGGAGAGCCACGATGGGGACGCCGAGTGCACCGAATGCTACCGGTGCGGTGTTGGCCAGGAGCGAAAGGCCCTGCGGCCTCGAGGGGGGGAAAGCCGAGGCCGATGAGAATGCTTCCGCAGACGGCTACGGGAGCTCCGAAGCCGCCGGTGCCCTCAAAGAATGCGCCGAATGCGAAGGCGATGAGGAGAAGCTGCAGGCGGCTGTCCGGGGTGACTCCGACGAGACACTCTTGCAGGAGAGAGAACCTTCCAGCGCGCACGGTGAGCTGGTAGAGGAAGAGGAGAGGAAAGACGATCCAGCAAACCGGGAAGAGTCCGTAGCCGATGCCGTAGCTGGTTGCGAGAAAGGCCAGGCGGAGCGGCATGTGGAAGATGACGAGTGCGATGGCTAGTGCTGTGGCGAGGCCGGCTACGGCGGCGATGTGTCCTTTGATGCGGAGGCCAGCCATGGCTACGAGAAGAACGACAAGCGGGAGCGCGGCGAGGGCCGCGGAGAGAAGCCAGAAGTGTGCCGGGTCGTAGCTTTGCGGCCAGGGCGCGGTGAGATGAGGGGATTGGCGGAAGAGGATTGCGGCGATAACCAGAACGCCTGCGGTGATGATAACCGGGAGCGGGTTGCGTTTGGGAGGCGGTGCGGGTGCGGGGGAAGTAAAGACAGGTTCTTCCGTGAGGACGGGTGCTGGCGAGACGGAGGAGATGGAGTGGTCCGTTGCGGGAGGGACGGTGTTGTCGGGATTATCGGGAGAGGAGACAAAGTCTTCGATGAGAGCCTCGCCAATCAAGGGAGATGGCTAACAGTATGCGTGGGAGGGGTGATTCTGTAAACAGGGCGCGAGTGAATTGTGTTTGCGGCTGCTATATGCGGGGCTTTTCTGCGGGATCCTTTGAGCGGTGAAGACTTAGCGGTTTGCTTTACCATAGAAGGATGACAGGAGTTCAGGAGCAGGAAGCAAAGAGTGCGGCGGGACATGCATCGAAGTACACGCGAAATAATCCATTTTTATCGACGGTTCGAGTGAACGAGCTGCAGACGGCCGCGGGGTCGGAGAAAGAGACGCGGCATATCGAGTTGACGCTTGATGAGGGGATGACCTATACGCCGGGTGATGCGGTGGGGATCGATCCGGAGAACCGGGCCGCGGCGGTGGCGGAGGTAATGGCGGCGCTGGGATTCAAGGGCGACGAGCGGGTGCTGGACCACTACAAGGTCGAGATCAGCCTGGAGGAGGCGCTGCGGACGCGGTTGAGCATTGGCAAGCTGGCACGGGGCAGCTTGAAGCAGTATGCGAAGCTGGCGCCGGGGCTCGAAAGCCTGCAGGCGATGGTGAACCCGGAGAACAAGGCGCTGGCCGAGGAGTACTGCTGGGGGCGCGAGTTTATTGATCTGGTGACGGACTATCCGGGGGTGGTGACGGAGCCGCAGCAGTTGTTCCATGTGCTGCAGCGGCTGGTGCCCAGGATGTATTCGATTGCGTCGAGCCAGAGGGTGCATAAGGACAATGTGCAGATCACTGTGCGGGTGATCCGGTATGAGTCGCATGGGCGCAGCCGGCAGGGTGTTGCGAGTGGACAGCTTGGCGAACGTGCTCTGGTAGGGACGACGATGCCGATCTTTCTGCATGCGAATGGGAACTTCCGGCTGCCGGAGGACACGTCAGCGCCGGTAATCATGATCGGGCCGGGGACGGGCGTCGCACCGTTTCGCGCGTTTCTGGAGGAGAGGCAGGCCACGGGGCAGACGGGGGACAACTGGTTGTTTTTCGGAGATCAGCGAGAGAAGCTGGACTTTCTGTACCGGGACCAATTCCACGCGATGCAGAAGGACGGCGTGCTGACGCGACTGGATACGGCGTTTTCGCGGGACCAGCCGCAGAAGGTGTATGTGCAGGACCGGATGCAGGAGCATGCGGCGGAGCTGTTCGAGTGGCTGGAGCGGGGGGCTTACTTCTATGTTTGCGGCGATGTGACGCGGATGGCGAAGGATGTGGAGACGGCGCTGCTGGATGTGATCGCGAAGGGTTCGCATGGAACGCTGGATCATGCGGCGGAGTATCTGGCTGCGATGAAGAAGCAGAAGCGTTACCAGCGGGATGTTTATTGAGAAGATTATGTCCTGCCGGACGGGCACGCCTGCGCGGCGCGCGGCCACTTCGTGGCGGGTATACCGGTCGTGGCGGGGGTTAGGTCTGGGGGCCTCGCGATGCTCGGCGTTGGGTGATGATTAGACGCGGTGGTTGTCGGCGCGCCAATTGGTGATGCTTTCTTTGATGGCTTTGGGCTCGAGGTCCTGGGTGAGGGTTTTGCGGACGAGGGCGGGGATTTCGGCGTCGGAGGCGAAGCGCAGGGCGATGAGCTGCTTGATAGAGAGTTCGCCGATGTGGGCTCGGTCTTCGGCCTGGAGCAAGAGCGCGTGAAGACGGAGACGCTCTTCGAGGCGGATGATGCGGTCCTGTGCCCTGAGGGCTGCGCCACGACCGATGCCAGCCATTACGAAGAAGACGACAGACATGGCGATCCACCAGAGGTGAGTGTGCTGGTAGCGAGGCCACGCATGAATGGTGGCGTAGATGGAAAAGATGAAGTTAAGCAGGAGCATGGGCAGAACGAAGAAGTGAAAAGGCGGATCGAAGCGAGCGTGGTTCTGGAAGTTCTGCGGAGCGGCCATGGGATTTCCTCTTCGCGATAAGTTTGCCGACGCGCCCAAGCATACCATCTTGTGCGATAGCCTTTAGAGATGGTGACTAAGGCTAAGAAGCGGATTGGCGTGCATGTGGGGACGGCGGGCGGGGTGTGGACGGCGGTGGATCGGGCGGTTGCGGCGGGGGCGAATACGTTTCAGATTTTTTCGTCGAGTCCGCGGATGTGGAAGGCTGCGCCGGTGAAGGCGGCGGATGCGGCGAAGATGAAGGAGCTGCGGGCGAAGCATGATGTGGGACCGGTGGCGATTCATGCGAGCTATCTGATTAATCTTTGCAGCCAGACGGAGAGCGTGCGGGCGAACTCGGTGGCGGCGTTTCGCGGCGAGGTGGAGCGGGGGCTTGCGCTCGGGGCGGAGTTTCTGGTGCTGCATCCGGGGAGTTGGAAGGGGCTGACGCGCGAGGAGGGGTTGCGGCTGGCGGCGGAGTCGATTGAGAGGGCGATCGATGGGATTGATTTTACTGGGAAGGACTTCAGAATTTTGATTGAGAATACGGCGGGGGCGGAGTTTTCGCTGGGTGGGAAGCTTGAGCAGGTGGCGGAGCTGGTGGAGCGGCTGAAGGCCTGCGCGCCGGTGGGGGTGTGCCTGGATACGTGCCATGTGCATGTCTCGGGGTATGACCTGGTTTCGCCGGATGGTTATCTGGAGACGATGATGGTGGTGAAGGATACGGTGGGGTTCGATGCGGTGAAGGTGTGGCACTGTAATGATGCGAAGGCGGCGATGGGGTCGAAGCTGGACCGGCATGAGCATATCGGCGAAGGGACGATTGGGGCAGAGGTGTTTCGGCGGCTGCTGCATGATGAGCGGTTTGCGCATGCGGCATTTATTGCGGAGACGCCGGTGGATGCTCCGGGGGACGAGGCGCGGAATGTTGGGGTGTTGCGGGCGCTGGCGGCTGGGTGAAAGTTGTGGCGGCGTTGAGGCGAACCGGGTAGTAGGATGAAGGCGCCGGGTTTGGAGTTGATAATGAGGAAGATCAGGTTCTTTGGATTCTGTCCTTGTGTTTTGATGTTGGGGGTTGCTGCTACCGCCGCGACGGTCTATTCCAGAAATCCATTGATTCCACCAGCACTTTATCCGGTGCAGGGAGCACCGTTCACGGCGATGATTGAGTCCGTATGGGAGGGCAGTGCGACGGTTCGGCCTGGAAGAGAGTGGACAAAGGTTGTTCGAGATACTGCGGGGCGTGAACGGATTGAATCTCCGGCGATGGTGGAGACGGTTGTTACGGGAGAGCCAGGACGAATTGATATTTACGATTTTGCCCAGGAAAGAACGATTCAACTGGACCCTCAACAGAAGATTGCGATTCTGAGGCACATGGATCGAGTTGACCGGCCGATCAAAATTGACCTTTCGGTAAATCCGACGATTCCCGGACATGCGCCGAAGGGCGGAGAGTATCTTGGCATGCAACAGATTGCGGGACAGGAGGCGTGGGGTGAGCATCTTGTCCAAACTTGGCACTATGCCGATGGACATACAACAACGATGTCGCGCGATCTCTGGCTGTCAACGGTGTACAAGATGCCGTTGATGGCTGTAAGGGAAGATGCTCAACTGGGTAAATTGACGCAGCAGGTGAATCACTTTGAGGCGGGTGAACCGGATAAGAGCCTGTTTGAGATTCCTGGAGGTTATACCGTGGTGCAGCGTTGAGTAGGGCTCGGGTTTTTTCGGAGACGCCGGGGGCGAGGAATATTGGGTGCCTTTTGGTGCTGGGGCGGGCTGAAGAAAAGATAAGGACAAGGGAGATAAAGATGGCGTCAGCCGCAAGACGAGAGATGACAGCCTCTGAGATTGCTGCCCGGGTGGGCAAACTCGCACCGAAGTTTTTCGAAGGGCTAAGGCCGGGTGAACTCGCGGCTGTTCTTAGGGCGGCGACACTGCGGCGGTTTCGGGCAAATACAGTGATTGCGAGAGAGGGAGAACCCGCAGACAAGCTATTTCTGGTGCTCGAAGGTCGAGCGCGTACCTTTACCATGACCCATAAGGGAGAGAAGCTGCTTCTCCTCTGGATTCCGTCCGGGGATCCCTCGGGGGGAAGAGCGTTTTTGCCTCAGTGGCCGATGGAATATTTGGTGAGCACCGAGACTGTAACGAACAGCATTCTACTGGTGTGGGACCGCAGCGCGATCCTGGCTCTCTCGAAACGATACCCAAGGTTAATGGAAAATGCTTTGCTGCTGGCGTCGGATTATCTAACCGTCTACCGTGATTTGTATGTAGCAGCGAACTTCCATACCGCCCGCCGGCGAGTCGCGTGGACACTGGACAAGCTGGCCAAAGGAATGGGGCGTCGAGTTGCCGGGGGAATCGAGGTCAATGTCAGCAATGAGGAGGTGGCCAACGAGGCGAGCGTAACAATATTTACGGTCAGCCGGCTATTGAGTGAATGGGAGCGAAAGGGTCTTCTTGTGAAGAGTCGGGGAAGAGTGGTGATTCGTTCGCTAGAAGGGTTTATGGCGGACGCGAACTAGATCCTGTTCTCTCGAAAACGCGGATTTCGGGGAAGGTTGCGCTAGAGCAATGAAGGATCGAGTATCAGAGACCATCCTTAGAGAGGTAGGTCAGTATCGCTGCTGTGGTTATCTGGCCTAGGATCTTCGCGTGAGGCTGAGTAATTGGGACCCGTTCGAATTTTGATTGTTGACGATTTTGAATCCTGGCGACGGAGTATTCGTTCGATTTTGGCGGGCGATTCGGATTTGGAAGTTATCGGGGAGAGTTCGGACGGGCTGGATGCGGTTCGGAAGAGCGAAGAGTTGCGGCCGGATCTGGTCTTGCTGGACATTCAGCTGCCAGGGGTGAATGGGTTTGTCGCCGCGCAGCGGATCGTCAAAATTTCTCCTGGCACGAAGATCTTGTTCCTGACCACATTTAAATGTCTTGAGCTGATGCAAGAAGCCCTGGGGATAGGAGCGGGGCTAATCGTGAAGGCGGACGCTGGTCAGCACCTGTTACCTGCAATCAGGGCGATCATCCGGGATGAGCCATTTCTCGGGATCAAAATTCTGGACGAAAATTCCCCGAACTCTGACGACATGTAGCTCTTTCCGGGGGAAGCGGGCATCCCGTGCGCCGGCGAGTAATGGGCCAAGGACGCGGCGGAGGCTCTTTCTTTACAATCAATATACGTATGCCAGAGATTGTGAAGAGTGAAAGCGAAAAGCAGGAACGCTATAGCCCTGCGGAGATTGAACCGAAGTGGCAGGCGCGGTGGGACGCGGATGCGTCGCTGTATGCGGCGGAGGGGCATGATTCGGGCAAGCCGAAGTATTACTGCCTGGAGATGCTGCCCTATCCGAGCGGGCAGTTGCATATGGGGCATGTGCGGAACTATTCGATTGGCGATGCGCTGGCGCGGCACATGTGGATGCGCGGGTACAACGTACTGCACCCGATGGGGTGGGATGCGTTTGGGCTGCCGGCCGAGAATGCTGCGCTGAAGAATGGGGTGCCTCCGCGCGAGTGGACGCTGGGAAATATCGTCGCGATGAGGAAGCAGATGCGGCGGATGGGGTTGAGCTACGACTGGTCGACCGAGGTGACGACCTGTCTGCCGGATTATTACCGGTGGAACCAGTGGTTCTTTTTGAAGATGTTCGAGAAGGGGCTGGCGTTCCGGAAGAAGAGCAAGGTGAACTGGTGTCCGGAGTGCCAGACGGTGCTCGCGAACGAGCAGGTGATCGGCGGGCGCTGCTGGCGGCATGAGGATACCGTCGTTGAGCAGCGGGATCTGACGCAGTGGTTTTTGCGGATTACAAAGTACGCGGATGAATTGCTGGATGGGCTCGACAAACTGGAGGGCTGGCCGGAGAAGGTCCGGACGATGCAGCGGAACTGGATCGGACGGAGCGAAGGTGCGCATGTCGATTTTGCTGTCGATGGCTCGGCGGAGAAGATTACCGTGTTTACGACACGCGTCGATACGATCTTTGGGGCGACTTCGGTGCAACTTGCTCCGGAGCATGCGGTGGCGAAGGCGTTTGCGCTTGAGGACGATGCGCTCCGGGAGAAGATTGAGGGCTTGCTGGAGGAGCAGCAGAAGGCGCGGGAGTCCGACGCGCTGGGCGCGATCGAGAAGCATGGCGTGAACACGGGGCGGTTTGCGGTAAATCCGTTCAATGGCGAACGTGTGCCGATCTGGGTGGCGAATTACATTCTGGCGGACTATGGGACGGGCGCGATTATGAGCGTTCCGGCACATGACGAGCGGGACTTCGAGTTTGCGCAGAAGTATGGGTTACCGCTGCGTCGCGTGATTGCTCCGGCTGTTGCTGGTTCTGAGGAGCTTGCACTGCCCTATACCGCGGAGGAGGATGCGGTGTTGATTGGGTCTGGCGAGTGGTCCGGGCTGAGTTGCGTGGTGGCTCAGGAGAAGATGGCGGCGTTTGCCAAGGCGAAGGGATTTGGCACACATACGGTTACATATCGGTTGAAGGATTGGGGAGTGAGCCGGCAGAGGTATTGGGGGACGCCGATTCCGATGGTGTATTGCGATGCGTGCTCGCCGGAGGAGCCGCTGCCGGTGCCGGAGAGCGAGCTGCCGGTGGTTTTGCCGGAGCAGATTGATATTACGCAGACGAACGGGTCGCCACTTGGGCGTGTAGCGGAGTTTGTGAATGCGAAGTGCCCGAAGTGCGGCGGGAAGGCGCGGCGCGAGACGGACACGATGGATACGTTCGTCGATTCGAGCTGGTACTTCTACCGGTATACGGATGCGAAGAATGCGCGTGCGCCTTTTGATTCGGATAAGGCGAACTACTGGTTTCCGATCGACCAGTACATCGGCGGAGTGGAGCATGCGATTCTGCATTTGATCTACTCGCGGTTCTGGACGAAGGTCATGCGCGACCTGGGGATGGTCAGGAATGACGAGCCTGCGCAACGGCTGTTTACGCAGGGAATGGTGATTAAGGACGGCGCAAAGATGTCGAAGTCGAAGGGCAACGTGGTTTCGCCTGACGACATGATTGCGCGGTATGGGGCGGATGCGACGAGGATGTATGCGTTGTTTGCTGCGCCCCCGGATCGGGATCTGGAGTGGCAGGAGGAGGGAGTTGCGGGGATCAGCCGGTTTTTGAGCAAGGTGTATCGGCTGGTGACGAAGTACTCTGCTGTCGCCGACTCGACGAGAAGCGGTTCTTCGGCGATGACCTCCGCAGAGCAGGCGTTGCTGCGGAGGCTGCACCAGACGATTGCGAAGATCACGCAGGATTTTGATGGACGCTGGCACTTCAATACCTCGATCTCTTCGATCATGATTCTGGTGAACGAGATTCTCGCGCAGGAGGCCGCGATGGATGCGGGCGAGGTTGCTCCTGCGGTGATTGCGGAGGTCTTTCGCGGATTAGTGTTGCTGTTGGCCCCGTTTGCGCCGTTTGTCGCAGCGGAGATGTGGGAGCAGATGGGTGGTGAGGGAGTGGTGTTTCGCACCGCGTGGCCTGTGGCGAACGCGGATCTGGCACGGGAGAATGAGATTGAGATTCCGGTGCAGGTAAATGGGAAGCTGGCGAACGTGGTGAAGGTGCCGGCGGGCAGTGATGAGGACGCCGTGAAGGCTGCGGCGATGGCGGACGAGAAGGTGAAGGCGCGGATTGAGGGCAAGACGGTAGTGAAGGTGATTGTGGTGCCGGGCAAGCTCGTGAATCTTGTGGTGAAGTAGTGGGGCACTTATCCAAAGGGCCGGTGACGCAGGACGGCGTAGTGGTTGCGGCTGGGAGGGTGCGGGGGACACAGTCGTTTGTCCATACGCTTTCGGAGTGCTGGCGGCGGCCTTCGCTGACGGCGCTGGAGGTGCTTTGGCGGTGGGCCTATGGGATTCCGGCTCTGTTGGTGTTGTGGCATGTGGGGTTGCGGATTCTGCGCGAGACGCCAGTGGATTTTGCTGCGCTACAAAGTATGTCGGTGTCCGATCCGATGGGTGCGGCGACGACGCTGGCGAAGGCGCTGGATGTGTTGCTGCCGCCGGTTTTGAAGGTGGCGATGTGGCTTGCGCCTCTGCTAGTTGTGGGATGGGTCGTGGTGTCTTCGGTTGGGCGGACGGTAGTGCTGCGACGAGCGGATGGGCGACTGCATCAGCAGGGTGGGGACGCTGATCGTGCTGCAGTCGTTGCGTGTGGTGGCGCTGCTGGGGAGTTTTGCGGTGTGGTTCTGGTGCATGGAGCGGGTGGCGAATGGACGGTGACCGGGTCCGTTGGCGGCGGGAGGTGAACCGAACCTGGTGGGATATTTCGCGCTGGTGATTGTGGCGACGCTGGGGCTGTTTACGGCGTGGGCGGTGGCGAGTTGGGCGTTGTCCGTGGCTCCGTTGCTGGCGATGCTGGGGGGGCTGGGAGTCGCGTGGAAGCCTGGCAGCAGCGTTTCGCCTGGGGCCGCTGAAGGGAAAGCTGGTGGAGATCAATCTGGTGATGGGGATCGTGAAGATTGCACTGATTGTGCTGGCGATGGTGTTTTCGGCGACTCCTCTGCCATTTGAGAGCGTGACGACGCCGGAGTTTTTGATGTGGTGGTGGACCGGGGTGACGGTGCTCTATCTGCTGGCTTCGGATTTCTTTCATGTGGCGCGGCAGGTGGCCTATTTGCAGCTGTGGCGGGCCTACGAATCCTCAACCGATTTAGGGTAATGAGCCGGCGAGCGAGGCGGGAAATTTTCTCTGCCGCGAGCTCAGAATCCGCATCTTACTCCGAGGGTCTTGAGATTTCTGTCAGGAGATAGCTATGTCATTTGGACTCTATGCACTGGGTTATCTGATTCTTATCGCGGGTGTGGCTTATCTTGCTCATCTGATTCATATTCCGTCGCATTACATTGTGGCGATCGCCGTGATTATGCTGGGCATCGGAGTGGTGACCGGGGTGCAGAGCACACGGCAGAAGGACCCGAACTAGAACTCGCAGGCGCTTTGCCGCAAAAGCGAAACGGATTATTGTGGCATTCTGCCGTTATTCGTTGATACTGGTTGCGATGCGAGGTAACGACCAGCAACAGTTTCGCGCGGCCGATGCGGTTGGTATTGAGATCAGGTCGTCGGGGCCTGCGACGGATCGGCTCCCCTGGAGACAGCTGATTCTGACGTTTTCTACGTTGCTTCTGTTTTCGTGGCTTGGGATTGCGCTCTCGCGCCAATCGGAGGGAGTGGCGACGATATGGCTGACCAACGGCATGTTGTTCGCCATCGTCATTACCCGGCCGCGGCGGGTCTGGCTGCATTTCTTTGCGGTTGGTTTGCTTCGCGGATACGCTTGCGGATGTTTTGTACGGAGACCCGGTGGCGTTGGCGCTGGGCGTCTCGGTGGCGAACTCGATTGAGGTAATCCTTTCGTCATTTTTGCTGACCTACTGGTTTGGGAGTCCGTTCAACCTATCAAAGCGGCGGCCGTTGCTGGGATTTCTGGGAGTTTCGGTCTTGGGGGCGACGGCAATCACAAGCGCGATGGGGGCCTCGTGGACGTTGTTGTTTGTGGACGCTGGACCGTGGTGGAAGCTGTTTCGCACGTGGTATCTGGGCGATATTCTCGGCATGGCGATCATCGCGCCGCTGGTATTTATTCTGCTGCGGCCTGGATTCTTCGAGGTGTTCGGGCGAAAGCAGTTGGGGGACACGCTGGTACTGCTCTGCGTGTCCGGCGATTGTGACCGCCCTGGTGTTTACCCACGACCACGACCCGCTGATCTTCTTCATCTTTCCGGCGCTGCTGCTGGTGGTCTTCCGATCTGGGATTTCCGGGGACGGTTCTGGCGGTTTGCGTTATCGCGTTGGCTTCGATCAGCCTGACGGTGGCTGGGCATGGACCGATGATGCTGATCGTGGACGAGCATATGCAGCACCGGATCGTCGTCGTGCAAATATTTCTCGCCGTGGCGTTGTTTACCGCGTTTCCGGTTGCGGCGCTCCTGGAAGAGCGCAGGGCGCTGGAGGAGTCGCTGCAGAAGAGTGAGGCTCGGTACCGGCAGTTGGCGAATGCGGATGGACTGACTGGGCTGGCGAACAGGCGGTGGTTCGATGAGCGGCTGGAGGAGCAGTGGCAGCGGGGATTGGAAGAAGCACGCCCGGTTGCCCTGCTGTTGATCGACGTGGACCTCTTCAAGGCCTACAACGACCTGTTCGGGCATTTGAGCGGCGATTCCTGTCTGCGCCGGATTGCGGGGGTGATTGCGGAGACGTTGCGCAGCGGCTCGGGGACGGCGTCTCGGTTTGGGGGAGAGGAGTTTGCTGTGATTCTTCCGGATACGGACGCGGAGGCGGCTTTGGCGGTTGCGGAGCGTATTCGGAGCGCCGTGGCGGCGCTGAATCTGCCGCATGGAGGAAGCCCGTGGGGGATTCAGACGATCAGCATCGGCGTGGCTGCTATGGTGCCAAACGGCACCGATTCGGCGATGTCGCTGCTGAATGCGTCAGATAATGCGCTATATTGCGCGAAGCGTCTGGGACGAAACCGGGTGGAGTCGAGCATGCCGACGAGCAGCGCTGATGAACTGATACGGAGCGGGGAACACCGGCTAGCGAGGCATTTACACTGGGTATGTGGATAGCTCAACGATCGTCATTCTGGACTTTGGTTCGCAGTATACGCAGCTGATTGCGCGGCGTATTCGGGAGTTCAACGTATTCTCGGTGGTTTTGCCTTGTACCGTTGCGCTGGACAAGGTGAAGGCGCTGAAGCCTAAGGGCGTGATTCTTTCGGGTGGACCTTGTTCGGTGTATGACGCGGATGCTCCGGCGGCGGATCCGGCTGTGCTGGAGTTGGGTGTTCCGGTTCTGGGGATCTGTTATGGATTGCAGTTCATCGTGCATCATCTTGGCGGGAAGGTCGTTGGTGCGGCGGCGCGGGAATATGGACATGCGGAAGTGTCAGTTGTAGCGGAGACGCCGCTGTTCCGTGGATTGCCGGGCGAGCTTGATGTGTGGATGTCGCATGGAGATCATGCGGAGACTTTGCCAAGCGGGTTTGAGCTTACGGCGAGGACGGCGAATGCAGTAGCTGGAATCGCGGATGAGGCGCGGCGGATCTGGGCGGTGCAGTTTCATCCTGAGGTTGCTCACACGCGGCAGGGAATGGAGCTGCTGCAGGAACTTCTGCCTGGATATCTGTGGGGCGAAGCAGGACTGGACTCCGGAGCACTTTATCCAGTCGACTGTCGAGCGGGTGAAGGCTCAGGTTGGCGAAGGACATGCGATCTGCGGGTTGAGCGGAGGAGTGGATTCGTCGGTTGCTGCGGTTCTTGTGGCGCGGGCGATTGGCGATCGGTTGACTTGTATCTTCGTGAACAATGGCGTTCTGCGGAAGGACGAGTTTGCGAAGGTGCAGACGACGATGCGCGAGCAGTTGGGACTGAATGTTGTTGCTGTGGACGCATTCGAGAGATTCCTGAAGAAGCTCGAAGGAGTTACTGATCCGGAGACGAAGCGGAAGGTGATTGGGAACGAGTTTATTGCGGTGTTCGATGATGAGGCCGCGAAGATTTTTAAGGCGGAGAAGAGCGCGGGCGAGGAAGTTGCGTGGCTGGTGCAGGGGACTCTTTATCCGGATGTGATTGAGTCATCGAGCGTGCATGGGCCTTCGCATACGATCAAGAGTCATCACAATGTGGGTGGGCTGCCGGCGGATATGAAGCTGAAGCTGATCGAGCCGCTGCGAGACCTGTTCAAGGATGAGGTGCGGCGGATCGGGCGGGATCTGGGGATGCCGGAGGAGATTATTGAGCGGCAGCCTTTTCCGGGGCCAGGGCTTGCGGTGCGGATTCTGGGCGAGGTTACGGCGGAGCGGGTGGCGATTCTGCAGGAGGCCGATGCGATTGTGGTAGAGGAGATCAAGCGAGCTGGGTTGTATCGCAAGGTCTGGCAGAGTTTTGCGGTGTTGCTGCCGGTGAAGTCGGTTGGGGTGATGGGGGACCAGAGGACGTATGCGAATACCTGTGCGATCCGCGCGGTTGAGAGCGAGGATGGCATGACGGCGGACTGGGCTGCGCTGCCGTATGAGGTGCTGCGGACGATCTCGAGCCGGATTGTGAGCGAGGTTCGCGGGATCAATCGCGTGGTGTATGACATTACCTCGAAGCCTCCGGGGACGATTGAGTGGGAGTAGGGACTGATGAGTCACGGCAGCTTATCAGGCTTCATCGGGGCTGAGCGGCGCGGGGTGGTTTGGACTACGATCCGGGTGTTTTTTGCGAAGTCGATCTTCTGGCCCTTAGCGATCCAGCGGTAATAGGTGGCGCGCGCTGCGCCCCAGTAGCCGATGCCGGCAGCGAAGTTGGGTGAGACTCCAGCGAGGCCGATCACGGTGCCGACGAGGCCAAGGCCGGCGGCTCCGCCGATAGCGTTCTTGCCGAGACCGTTGCCGGCGTCACGCGCCATCGTGGTGGTCCTGATCGAGCGGGCGGCTGGCCATAAGGGCGAGGATGATGGGGAGGGTGATCTTGTCCTGCGGTTTGGACTTGGCCTGGCCCTCGGAGTTGAGAGCGATGTCGCGGGCGGAGTCGGCTCCGGTGAGCCGGGTCTCGACGATGCGGGTTTCTTCGTGGGGGACCTGAAGCTGGCGAAAGTTGAAGGTGAGAACGCCGGTGCGTCCGAACTTGCGGGCGGGTTTGGCGCGGGTGACGGTGCCGATGAGCGTGGAACCCTGAGGAATGGCGATGGTGTGGTCGGGATTGAAGATGGGTTCGGCTACGGTAGCCTTGATCGCCTCGCCCTCTTTGGAGGTCTCTGAGCTGAGCGGCTCGTCGAGATTGGCCTGGACGATCCAACTGCCGTGTGTCGGCTTTGGCGGGTTCGGCGGGAGGAAGAGGCTCCTCCCAGAAGTGACGCTTCGGCGGGGCCGTCACAGCTACTACCGGAGGTGCGGGTTCCGCGGGAATCTCGACGGAGTGCGAGGTCTCGATGGTCCAGGCTGTGCCCTTCTCGATGCGCTGGGGATGGTAGGGAATCTGGCTGTAGATGAATTGAACGAACCGGTCAACCTTCTCGGGGGCGGTAACGATCGCGACATCGCTGCGGGCGACAGTGAGGAGCCCGTCGAACTCACGGCGGAGGAAGCCTCCCTTGGCGGGCGGCGCGGCGACGGCGCGAAAGATAGGAGCACCGTCGATGGCTTCGTCCGAGGAGAAGGGGATGGATGTCCCGTCTGCGAGAACGAAGCTGGTGAAGCGGACGACGGGCTTGTAGAAGGGGGTGAAGTCGCCTCCCATGGCGGCGCGGATCCGGCGGGAGCGGTCGTTGCGGAGCTCGACGACGCTGCCGGTGACGATGGTGTCCTTGGGGAGGAGGAGTTTGTCGTCGTCGTAGATGGGGTAGATCAGTTGAGCGCGAACTGGCTGCCCATTACGCATTGGCAGGTGCTCGTCGATGCGCAGGGCGAGCGGGGTCCCGGCGGGAAGAGTGCCGCCTTCCGGTCTGGCATAGGGCTGCGCAGGGCGAGAGGGAGAGGGCGATAGCCAGGGCCGATTTGCAAATCATTGAGATCAATTCCAGGGGTTCAACTTTAGCGGATATGAGAAGGGCCGTGACCATGCCCCTTTGGGTTAGACGGAGAACTCAACCGAGGGCTTGTCGATGCGGAGTTCCAGAGAGTGCTTTGCGCTGCGCAATTTGCGGTGACGAACGCCGGAAGACACATGGCAGACTTCTCAAGACGATGACAGAACTACCGACCAGATAGCCTTAAGCGAACATGAAGACTTGTTCATGAACGGTGAGTGTTTTCAATGATCGTGTGCGCTGATGCACGGGATGTTGCAGCCGTAATTATCTGGATGCTTGGTCGGAACAGCAAAGAGGCGCTGCGCTGATGATGCAGCGCCTCCGTTGTGATTCAACTAACTGCGCGATTAGTGTGTCTGGACTTTTTCGTGCCAGGAGTGGGCGCCTTTGAGGGCGTTGTTTACGTTGTTGATGTTTTCTACGCCGGTGGTGTTGAGCCAGTCTTCGAAGGCTTTGGCGCCCTGCTTGGCGTAGATGGCGATGCCGTCTTTCCATGTGGCTCGGCCGCAGAGGACTCCGTTGAAGCTGGTGCCGGACTCGACGGCCAGCTCGAGGGTTTCGATGAAGACGGGATTGGAGACGCCGGCCGAGAGATAGATGAAGGGCTTGTGGGTCATGGTGGCGGCGTCGCGGAAGTGCTGCAGGGCCTCGGCGCGGGTGTAGGCCTTTTCGCCCTTGAAGGCTTTGGTGCCTTCCACGAAGGACATTTCGACGGGGACCTCGACCTTGAGGACGTCGACGTTGTAGCGGGCCTTGCCGAATTCGGCCATGGAGCCGGAGACGATCTCGGGCTTCTTGAGGGCGTAGGCGAGGGATTTTTCATCGCTGCCGTCGGTGGAGTAGCCGACGAACTCGAGGAAGAAGGGGATGTCATGGGCGACGCACTCGTCGCCGATGCGCTCGATCCAGGCCTGCTTGAGGTCGTTGACGGAGGATTTCTCGAAGGGGCTGTAGTAGAGCAGGATCTTGATGCAGTCGGCTCCGGCTTCCTTCAAGCGGCGGACGCTCCAGACGTCGAGGAGGTCGGGCAGGCGGCCGGGGGTGGTGGCGTCATAGCCGGTCTTCTCGTAGGCGAGGAGGAGGCCCTTGCCGTTGCGGTGCTTGGAGGCGGGGAGGCCGAACTCGGGGTCGAGGAGGATGGCGGAGGCGTGTTTGGTGAGGACGCTGGTGACGAGGGTCTTGAACTCCTCGAGATCATGGGCGTCGGCGGCGGCTCCGCGTTCCTTTGCGAGGGACTTCTGGAGGGATCCTCGCTGGTCCATGGCGGCTGCTGCGATGACTCCGCGATGGTCGGAGACGGATTTGAGTCCTGCGAGTTTTCCGGGTGTCAGCTTTTCCATTATGGCGCTTCCTTTGATTCGATTGTTTTTTAGGGTCCGAAGGTCATTCTACGACAGGGAGTAGAGGGTTTGGGCTGACGGGCTGGTGGAAGAGAGCACGGGGGCGCGAGGTCTGCCGAAAAAAATTGACGGCAACGCGAGCAGCAGACCTCAGCGGCTAAAGCCGCAGAGCAACGATGGGTAATGGCACGGCTGAAGACGTGCCTTAAGCAAAACGGTCCTGGCTGTCGTTTTCTGCTAGTTTCTTCTTCTTCCTCATCTTCTTCGTCATCTTCGTCGATGGGGTCCCAGGTGAGGAGGGGTTCGGGTTCTTCTTCGATGAGTTGGGGTTCGGCGAGGTCGAGGCCTTCGGGGGAGGGTTCGATGGTGCGGACGGTGTTGGAGGACTCGGTGCGGAGGCGGGCGGCGTTGTTGCTGGCGAGTTGGAGGCCGTAGAGGAGGGCGGTGGCTCGTTTGGTCTCGAGGCGGCCGGTGGCGAGGGCGTTGATGACGCAGGAGAGGGCGAGCTGGACCGATTCGCGGTCTTCGAGGGCGGTGAGCTCGATGTGCTGGCCGGGGACGAGGTAGCCGCGGGTGGATTCGGTGTGGCGGTAGGTTTTGTGGCGGTCGTGAAGATGATGGTGGAAGTAGCACCAGGGCCGCCGGTGAGGGAGGGGGCCTTGCAGCGGGTTCCGTTGGTCTTGATGTGACGGCAGAGTTCGATATGGCATGAGGTTCTCCAGATTTCCGAGGAGGGGGATACCCCCTCCCTATTGCCTGCTTATAAGTTAAATGGTTGCAGGTATTTAGCGGGGATGAGCTCCGCCAAAATACTTGCAACCAAGAGGTTTACGTCCAAATTAGTGCCAGCAAAGGAGTTTATGGGTTAAATGCCAGAGCCCCAGCCGAGGCCGGGGCTCTTTTTCAATCTATAAGTCAATTATTGCGGGTTGAGTGAAACTAAATTTCAAATCCTATGTCATTGCTGATAAATGATTTAGGTCGATATGGGACTTGACAAGCGATTTTTGGGGTGTTTTTGAAGAGAAAAGTTGTAAGTGCTTGGAAGCCGAGGGATTCGCTCAAGAGAATTCCTGGTTCGAACGAGCCTTGATGCTTCCTTTAGGATGAACAGATACTCGAAGAGGTCTGCCCAGAGAGGTTCAGTTTCCATGCGAATGAGTTTGGTCCGGGCGGGCGTGGTGTGCCTGCTGTTTGCTGGTGGTGTGTCACTACACGGCCAGAATGAACCAATTGTGGTCGAGCATGGGAGATATTCCATTCATCTTCTGCTGCACAAGATTGGGACTGAAAGCTATACGGTTACGGAGCCGTCGCCGGAACGGCTGGTGATGACGACGACCTCGACGTTGTCGGACCGGGGGATGAAGCGGACGAGTGATGTGAAGCTGGAGATGATGGGACAGCTGTACGCGCCGGTGGCGCTGGAGCAGAGGTCTTCGGGTGGGAGAGAGGAGGATGAGTCGCGAACGGAGGTGACGGGCGGCTCGGTGTCGGTGATGGAGCGCGGGGTGGCGCGAACGATGCGCAGGCCGCCAGTGGCTTTTGTGGGTTTTGGGACGATGCCGGCCTCGCTGCAAATGATGATGATGCGGTATTGGAGATTTCACCACCAACCGGTGCGGTTGCCGATTCTGCGGGCGAGCGAGAAGGCGCTGCCGCTCGAGATCAAGCTGGTGGGGCATGACGCGTTCTCGGTGGAGGGAAGGATCGTTCGCCTGACGCGGTATACGGTGGCGAACCTGATGTTTGGACGCGAGATCGTCTGGATGAACGATAGCGGACGGCTGGCGGCGTTGATGACGTTTGCGGGAGGGTTGCCGGAGGAGGAGATTCTCGAAGGGTACGAGGCGGTTGAGCCGGAGCTCGAGAACAGTGGGGTGCGGCAGGAGATGCTGGACCTGGACGATCTCGATCGTGAGGTGCCTGCGCAGGCCACGGGGGCGTTTGCGATTGTGGGTGCTCGGCTGATTGACGGCACGAGTTCGACGGCCGTTGAGAACTCGGTGGTGATTGTGCGAGGGGGACGGATTGTCGCCGCGGGAAAAGCCGGCGTGGTGAAGGTGCCGGCGGGGATGCGGGTGATTCATGCCGAGGGGAAGTCATTGTTGCCGGGGCTGTGGGAGATGCATGTGCACTACTCCGGCGTGGAGTTTGGGCCTGCTCTGCTGGCGGCGGGGGTGACGACGGCGCGGGATTGTGGCGGGGAGTTTGAGTTTCTGACGACGGTGAGACGGAAGATCGATAAGGACCATGCGCTTGGACCGAGGCTGCTACTTGCGGGGCTGATCGATAGCGGGGGGCCGCTGGCGTTTGGGTATGTGGATGTGAAGAATCCGGCAGAGGCTGTCGAGGCGGTGGACACGTATGCGGACGCCAAGTTTGAACAGATCAAGGTGTATACGCAGATACAGCCGGACGTGTTGAAGGCGATCTCGGAGGAGGCGCATAGACGCGGCATGACTGTGACGGGGCATGTTCCGGCGGCAATGAATGCGTTCGACGGGATTGCGGACGGGATGGACCAGATCAACCACCTGCAGTTTGTAACGCGGGCGATGATCCCTGAGGGAAGCACTGGGCCGGTGGATCTGGAGTCGGAGCGCGCGAAGGAACTGATTGCTCTGCTGAAAGAGAAGCAGATTGTGGTGGATCCTACGCTGGGCTGGGGAGAGATGGCGGGTCATCCGAAGAACGTCGATGTGGCTTCGTTTGAGCCGGGGATCGGTGCGGCGCCGTTTACATTGTCGTCGAAGTTTCGCGCGCTTGGCGTGCCGGTAGCGGATGAGGCGAAGTATCGCGAACGGATGGCGACGAATATCAAGGTTGTTGGGGCGCTGTATCGTGCGGGTGTGACGATTGTGCCGGGGAGCGATACGGGGTTGTTGGGATATGGACTGGATCGCGAGCTTGAGCTGTATGTGGAGGCCGGGATGACACCGATGGCTGCGATTCAGTCGGCGACGATTGTGCCGGCGAGGGTGATGAAGCTGGATGGAGAGTCGGGTTCGATTGAGGTGGGCAAGCGGGCGGACATGGTGCTGGTGGAGGGGAATCCGCTGGAGAAGATTAGTGATATTCGGCGCGTGGTGAGTGTGGTGAGTGATGGCCGGATGTATGACAGCAAACGGCTGGGGCGGAGTGTGGGGTTTGCTCGGTAAAGAGCTATTGTGCGTCAGGGAGCACTTTCTGCGGGCGGCGAGGAACTCGACGAAGCGTTGAGACGGTCAGGCGGTGGTTCCGAGGATGGTGTGGGTTTCGTCGCGGGATGGCCGGGGTTATTACGAAACCGCGATCCCCTCGTCTTTTTGTATGCGCAGTGGGTGTATATGCGCTGTTGTCGTGAAGAATTGTTATATACCAGAGCGTCCAGGCTAGAGCGGTCCAAAGGTAAAACCCAGAGTTTATGCGTACTCCGGCAAATACTTCCAACAGAGCAACGCCGGCGATGCAGGAGAATAATGTGAGGAGACGATCGGAAGCGCGATAAAGGCCAAACAGAATGGCCGGCAGAACGACGGCTTCGTCCGTAAACCATGCGTAGGGCGCAACCATCACGGAGAGGACCAAAAGCAAACACCCGTGTCTTTCCCAGTTCCATCTCTCACGATTTTTCCAAAAATAGTGGACACCCCAGAAGGTCGCGACGATAGCCGGCACAACTTGAAGCCACCACCAACTTGTGTGGACGGCGAGGCGAAGAGCGAGGCTGAACGTCGGGATAAATTCCTCGGTGATGTTTTCGGCTGCAATCATTGCGCGATATTGAGACCACGCGGAGGGATCGAGAAGAAAGGCTATGGCGAGACTGGCGGCCAACGCGATGCCGGCTCCAGTTAGGATCCGATACTTTTTACGCACGATAATCCACAGCAGGATTGCGCATCCAAAGGGCATAAAAAGATGGGGCTTCAGTGCACATGTCAGAAGTGCCGCGCCGGCGAGCAAGGGCATGGATTCGTAGCAATAAAGAAAAGTGGTGACGCCCAGCAGGAGAAAGATGCCAATCTGCCCCTGAACGAGGCAGGCTAACGCAGGGGGGAAGATGTACCCAAGGAGATGCAGGCGATCCGGTTGTCGTCCGGCCATGATCCAGATCATCCTGATGGAGCCCACGAGCGCGGCGACGAGCGCCAATGCCCACAAAATCGCACCCAGCCTTGCGCTGACCAGGCCCAGGGGAGCGGTCAGGAAAAGCGCCGTTGGGGCATTTCGTATGAAGAATGGACGGTCCCACTTATACCCGGCCGCATGTTGAAGCCGGTGAATGCCGATTCCGTCGTAAGGGTTCTGGTGATGGACAAGCTGCTGTCCGGCAGCCCAATATGCAATAAAATCCCGATCCTTCGCTTCGTTGCCGTTCATAGCAACGGTAAGAATGGTGATTCCGCAAGCGAGCATCAGGGCCGCAGCAACGACCTTAAGGGGCCTGACTTCATTCGTCATTTTTCAGCGGGGCCTGCGTGCATTTCGAAGCATTCTAGGCCGCAATCTGGGGATTCCCAAGGATTTTCTGCAAAGCGGAAGTCATGACGACACCAAAGAGCAAGCAACCACTTTGTTCTAGGTGAGCGGCTTCGAGAATAGTGCGCTGGGCGGCGAGGAGTTCCTTGATGCCTTTTTCGGCGTAGTCGAGCATGTGGTTGAGCTGGTTGCGGGTGTAGGAGTTTTGTTCGGCGGTGGCCTGGGTTTCGACGAGGCCTCCGTCGGCGAGCATGACGACGTTCATGTCGACCTCGGCGCGGGAGTCTTCTTCGTAACAGAGGTCAAGGAGGATGTTGCCGTCGACGATGCCTACGGATGTGGCTGCGATCATTTGTTTCAGCGGCGAAGATTTGAGGGTGCCGGCGGAGACTAGTTTGCCGAGGGCCATGGCGAGAGCCACGGCTGCTCCGGTGATGGCGGCGGTGCGGGTTCCTCCGTCGGCTTGCAGGACGTCGCAGTCGAGGATGATGGTGCGTTCGCCGAGGGCCTTCATGTCGACGACGGAGCGGAGACTGCGGCCGATGAGGCGTTGGATCTCGTGGGTGCGGCCGCCTACTTTGCCGCGCTCGGACTCACGCGGGGTGCGAGTGAGAGTGGCGCGGGGGAGCATGCCGTATTCGGCGGTGACCCAGCCGCGGCCGGAGTTGCGGAGCCAGCCGGGGACGCCCTGCTCGATGGTGGCGTTGCAGAGGACGCGGGTGTTGCCGGACTCGATGAGGACCGAGCCCTCGGCCATGGCGACGTAGTTGGGGGTGAGGCGGATGGTGCGGAGGGCGTCGGCGGGACGGTTGTCGGGCCGGAAGATTTGGGTTGCGGATGTGGCGAGAGACATAAGGCGATTATAGGGAGAATCGGGTGTGAGATTTTTCTTAGGATTGGGTGGGTTGGGTCTTGGTGGAATCGGGCGGGCTCCAAAATGGGATTGTTCCAGAATGGGAAAAATAACTGGATTGGTGTTTCTTGGAGTTTTTTGGGTGGTTTGGCGTTTGTGGAGTTCTATATTGGGAATTGTAGAGCTGTTGGTGAGAGGCGGCCTGGAAGAGTCATTGCTTGGATGAGCAAGGACTTAGGGAACGAGTTCCAGTTTGGCACTTAACGTGATTACGTTAGTGCATCTGCTGTCATGAAACGTTGAGCAGGGATTGGCGGAAGAGTAGAAATGCAGGCAACGCAGAGCAGTACTGCCTTTGGGCCCGGGATTATTTCAGGGAAGTTTGCGGCGCTCCGTCATGTGACGCGCCAGATGAATCTCAATAATGCGGCGATGCCGGTGGTGCGGCGGGCGGCTGCTCCTGCGGCGTGGGATGCGACTGCTGTGCAGGCGTGGCCGAGGGTGCGGGGCTGGCGCATGATGCGGGGAATCTGCTGGGGGCGTTGAGTCTGTATTCGGATCTGCTGGTGATGCCGGGTGTGCTGTACGAAGAGCATCGTGAGTATGCCAATGAACTGCGGATGCTGAGCGATCGCAGCTGGGCGATGATTAATCGGCTGGTGAATCATTCGCGTGCCGGGCTGCCGGCTAGGTTACACGCGTGAGGTTTCGGTACTGCCGGATGTGGTGGACCGGTGTTGCGGGCTGTTGTGCCGGGTTGCGGGGCGGATGGTGGAGATTTCGTATGGGGTGGGGGCGTTTCAGCCTGTGCGGGTGCCGATGGAGGCGGTGGAGCGGATTCTGACCAACCTGGTGATGAATGCGGCGGAGGCTACGCCGTGTGTGGGGGCGATTTCAATTCACGTTGAGGGCCTGGTGGAGCAGGTTGAGGGTGACGAGCCGCGACGGCGGGTGGTGATGACGGTGCGGGATCGTGGATGCGGGATGGATCAGACGGCGGTGCGGAGGCTGGTGCATGCGGGCGGGATTTCGACTGCGAACGGACGTGGGCTGGGGTTCCGCGTGGTGCGGGAGCTGGTGGCGATGTCGGGCGGGTGTTTGAACATTGAGAGTCAGCCGGAGGTGGGGACGAGTATTTCGGTGGAGTGGTATGCGGTTGGCAAGAATGAAATCTGTGAAAGAGAGAAGCGGACGATGGAGGCAGATGTAAAGACGGTGTTGAAGGGAGAGGCTGCGTGGATTGCATGTTGAGGATTGCAGGTTCGGGTATTGGTTCGGGTATTGGTTCGGGAGCGGGAGATGCGGGGATGTTGAGCGAGCGAGTAGAGGCTGTTGCGGTCAAGGGTAGTGACGAAGTCTCGGGTTTGTTAGTGGGTGTGTCGCCGGTGAATGCCGTGACTGGGCCGGTGAAGGGTTCGGCGGAGGGCTCGGCGCAGCATTTGGGTTTGCTGCATGTGCTGGTCGTCGACGACGACGAGGCGGTGCGGAAGGCTTGCATTCAGATTGCCTCGGGGATGGGGTTTGCGGTGGTGCTGGGGGCGGACAGTGCGACGGCGGCGCGAGGGATTTTGAAGCATCAGCGGATTGATCTGCTGTTGCTGGATTTGAAGCTGCCGGGCGGTGGCGGGCTGTCGCTGCTGGAGCAGGTGAAGGCGCTGTATCCGGATACGGCGGTGGTGGTGATGACGGCGTTTGCTACGGTGGCGTCCGCGGTGGAGGCGATGCGGATTGGCGCGGGAGATTATCTGACGAAGCCATTTGCGCTGGAGGAGTTGACGACGGTCCTGGAGCGGACGGCGCACCAGTTGGAGCTGGATGTGCAGAGCCGGTTGCTGCGGGAGAGGTTGCGGACGCAACAGGGGATGGGCGGGATTGTGGGGCGGTCTCCAGAGATGGAGAAGCTGTACAGGATCCTGTCGAAGGTGGCGTATTCGACGCACCCGGTTTTGATTCTGGGTGAGAGTGGAACGGGGAAGGAGCTGGTGGCGCGGTCGATTCACTTCAATGGGCCGAATGCGGTGAAGCCGTTTGTGACGGTGGACTGCGGGTCGCTGGTGCCTACGCTGATTGAGAGTGAGTTGTTTGGGCATGTGAAGGGTGCGTTTACAGGGGCGGATCGGGCGAAGGAGGGGTTACTGGCTTCGGCGGATGGTGGGACGGTGTTTCTGGATGAGATTGGGGAACTGCCTCTGGATCTGCAGGCGAAGCTGTTGCGTGCGCTGCAGGAGAAGGAGGTGCGGCCGGTGGGGTCGACGGTGGCGAAGCCGATTTCGGCGAGGGTGCTTGCGGCTACGAATCGCGACCTGGCGGGGATGGTGGAGAAGGGGAGTTTTCGCAAGGACCTTTACTTCCGGTTGAATGTGGTGAATCTGCGGATTCCTCCGCTCCGCGCGCGGCGAGAGGATATTGCGGCGCTGGCGATGCATTTTCTGGAGCGGATGGAGAAGGAGAGCGGGGTGAAGCGGACGTTCTCGGATAAGACGCTGCGGGTGATGTCGGAGTATGACTGGCCGGGGAATGTGAGGGAGTTGGAGAATGCGATTGAGCGGGCTTGTGCCTTGTCGTCGGGGCCAGTGCTGCATATTGGGGATCTGCCGACGCAGGTGCATAATTTTCGGTTGCAGCAGGGGCCGGAGATAGGTGAGGCGGAGGAGCGGATGCTGAGGCTGGAGGGTGTGCTCGGGGGGGATGGAGAGATTGTGTCGATTGCGGAGATGGAGAAGCAGGCGATCCTGGGGACGATTCGCCAGTTGAATGGCGATAAGCTGATGGCGGCGAAGTTGCTGGGGATTGGGAAGACTACTTTGTACCGGAAATTGAAGGAGTATGGGATTGCAGACGGGTTGGGGGATTAGTGGGTTCGGGGCTGCAACCGCAACGGCAACTGCAACTGCAAGGGCAACGGCAACTGCAACTGCAACCGCAACCGCAACTGCAACGGCAACTACAAAGGCAAAGACGAAATGCGGGGGTCTCTCCACTGCGCAACAGACGGTGACGCTGTCTGTTGCTCCGGTCGAGATGACGCCAATTTTGGTTAGGGCCGAAGGAAAGCGAGGGGCGGCAAAAGCGAAGGCAGAACGCACAGCAACGGCAACGGCAACGGCAACGGCAACCGCAACGACCGCAACCGCAACCGCAACCGCAACGACAACCGCAACCGCAACCGCAACACGCAACGACAACCGCAACGACAAGAGCAACGACAACAGGTAAAGACAAAGACGGGACGATTTGGGGAAGAACTTTCTTCGGTCCGTTTGGGTGCAGTGGTGCATCTGATGGGGGGTAGAATTTCTGCGAAGGAAGGTGTTTGCGAATGGAATGTACTCATCTGGACCACATTCACAAGGTGAAGCCGTCGGCGAAGGGTTGTGAGGATTGTCTGAAGATTGGCGGGCGGTGGGTGCATCTGCGGATGTGCATGGAGTGCGGGCATATGGCGTGCTGCGACTCTTCGCCGAATAAACATGCAACGAAGCACTTTCATGCGACGAAGCACCCGATCATGCGGTCGATGGAGCCGGGAGAGGATTGGGGCTGGTGCTATATCGACGAGGTTGAGGTAGATGAGAAGTGGCCATCCTGAGGGATGGTTTCGTCCGTTTGCTATTCTGGCTCTATCGGAAATGATGTCTTTCGAAGAGAGACCAGAGGAGTGTTATGTCGGACGAGGTATTGAATGCAGTTCCAGCGGCAGCGACGGCGGTGAAGATTACGGTTCGTCCGAATGGGCCGTTTCGGGTGGAGGGGCCTATCTCCCTGGTAGATGTGAATGGGAATGAGTGGGATTTGACGGGGAAGCCGGCGATTTCGCTTTGCCGCTGCGGGATGTCTTCTAAACGGCCTTTCTGCGATGGGACGCATGGCAGAGAAGGATGGAAGTGCGAGGCGACTCCGATTCCGACCGAGCCGATCGCGCAGGGCTGAGGTGTGAGGAGCCGCTCGAGAACTTCTGTTCTCGGCGGCTTCGTCCCAGAGATTCGTAAAATTTTGAATTTCGCCAATTTGATTTCATCTCGAGGTACGCGCTATGCGAATTCGCCATTGCTGCAGGGTGGTTCTTTCGGTCGGTCTACTGGTTTCGGTTGGCGGATTGAGGGCGCAGGATAGTCCGCAGCGGGCGGAGCAAAAGGAATACACGCGCAGTGAGGCGATGGTGCCGATGCGCGATGGGGTGAAGCTGCATTTGGTGGTGCTGCGGCCGGTGGGGTCCGAGAGCACGGGCGAGCCTCTGCCGTTTTTGATGGAGCGGACGCCTTATGGGACGGATAGCAGCTCGTCGAAGAGCGTGAATATCTCGAAGCCGGAGCTGGCGGCTAGCGGATACATCTTTGTGTTCTGCGATATTCGCGGAAGGTATCAGTCGGAGGGGCAGTTTGTGATGAATCATCCGATAGTGGCGCATACGACCAAGAACGATGTGGACGAGACGACAGATACGCGGGACACGATTGACTGGTTGCTCAAGAATGTTCCGAATAACAGCGGGAAGGTGGGAGTGTTTGGTGTTTCGTATCCGGGGTTTCTGGCGATGATGGCGGGGATTGATGCGCATGCGGCGGTGAAGGCGATCTCGCCGCAGGCTCCGATGACAGATACTTGGCTGGGGGATGATTTTTTTCATAACGGCGCATTTCGCGAGACGTATGGGTTTGATTATGTGCAGCAGCTGGAGGGGCAGAAGACGGATGTGAGGGTGCAGAGCAAGGAGGATATGTACGACTTCTTTCTGCGCAACGTGAACTTTGCCGGCGCGGCGCAAGCGGCGAAGATGGAGAATCTGCCGACGGCGAAGATATTTTTGACGCAGCCTGCTTATACGAAGTTCTGGCAGGATATGGCCGTGGAGAGGCACCTGACGAAGGTGGAGGTTCCGACGCTGGAGGTGGGGGGATGGTGGGACCAGGAGGATATGTGGGGGACGCAGGCGGAGTATGCCGCGCTTGAGCCGCATGATAAGGATCACGACGTGTTTCTGGTACTGGGGCCGTGGAACCATGGCGGGTGGAATCGGCGGACGCTGAGTCTGGGGGCGATTAATTTTGGTGTTGATGCTGGCGAGGAGTATCGGAAGACGATTGAGGCTCCGTTTTTTGAGAGGTATCTGAAGGATCGCGGGAACTTTGAGTTGAAGAATACGGCGAGCTTTCGGACAGGTGTGAATCAGTGGGAGCGATATGATGTGTGGCCTCCGAAGACGGGGTTTCATGACGCGAAGCTCTATCTGACGAAGGATGCGGGGTTGAGTTTTTCGGCGCCGAAGGAGGGCGGAGTTGCGGGGTCGTATGTGGCTGACCCGGCGAATCCCATTCCTTATCGGAGCAGGCCGATTCAACCTACGTATGGGGATGGGTCGAAGTGGCGGACGTGGCTGGTGGAGGACCAGAGGTTTGTGAGCTCGCGGAAGGACCTGGCAAACTTTGAGACTCCGGTGCTGGATAAGGATGTGACGATTACGGGCGATGTGATGGCGGATATCTTTGCGGCGACGACGGGGACGGATTCGGACTGGGTCGTGAAGCTAATTGATGTGTATCCGGATGATGCGCCGGCGCCGATGGCGGGATATCAGCTGATGATTGCGGATGAGATCTTTCGCGGACGGTATGTGAAGAGCTACGAGAAGCCGGAGGCGCTGACGCCGGGGAAGGTGACGGAGTTCAAGTGGAGTCTGCATGGCGCTGACCATACGTTTTTGAAGGGGCACAGGATTATGGTGGAGGTGCAGTCGAGCTGGTTTCCGCTGTATGACCGGAATCCGCAGACGTTTGTGCCGAATATCATGACGGCTCCGGCGAGCGCGTATAAGGCGGCTACGCAGACGATCTATGGGTCGGCGGAGTATCCGTCGCATCTGGAGTTTTCTGTGCCGGAGTAGTTTTTTAGGGGCTACGGGCTACGGTTCAGGGCTTGGGGTGGTGAGTTGATGATTAAGAAGATTAGTAGCCGGGAGGTTTACCGGAATCCCTGGACGAGCGTTCGCGAGGATGTGATTGAACGCGCGAATGGGCAGCGCGGGATTTACGGAGTCATTGATAAGGATCCGGCTTCGATCATTATTCCGCTGGACGTGACGGCGGACGGTGAGTTTGTTTATTTGATTGAGCAGTTCCGGTATACCGTCGGTGCGCGGCACCTGGAGCTTCCGCAGGGCGGGTGGGAGAGGGCGGAGGTGGTGCCAGAGGAGATGGCCCGGGGGGAGTTGAGGGAAGAGACTGGATTGACGGCTGAGCGGATGACGCTCCTGTCGACACTGCAGATTGCGTATGGGGTGATGAATCAGAAGCAATATGTGTTTCTGGCTGAAGGTCTGAAGATGGGAATGGCAAATCCGGATGCGGAGGAGAGCGATCTGGTGGTGCGTCGGGTGCGTGTTGCCGAGTTTGAAGGGATGATCGTGGATGGGACGATTGTGGACAACTGTTCGGTGGCGGCGTGGGGGCTGTATCGGCTTTGGCGGGAGCGGCGTTAGTTCTTTTCGAAAATAGGTATCAGGTGTCGGCTATCGGGTTTCAGCTATGTGGTGGGCAAGCGCGCGGATCTGGTTCATCCCGAATAAAGCGGGCTTCGTCACTTTCTTCTCGTTTGGAGTTTGGGGTGTGCCTAGAATCTCTCCACGTGGTTAGCGAGGAGAGATATGTTGACTAGGCGGACGGTGTGGTTTGGTTTGAGTCTGGTCGGTGCTTGCGGAGTTGCGATTGCGCAGGACTCGGCGATGTTTCGGGGTGATCTTGCTCATTCGGGGGTTTATGCGGCGGCTGGTGTGGCGAAGCTTCATGGTGTGAAGTGGAAGTTTCAGACGGGAGGCGAGGTGGTCTCTTCACCTGCGGTGGTGGGTGGAGTCGTCTATGTGGGTAGTAATGATGGGCGGCTGTATGCGATTGATGAGGCTACTGGTTCGCTGAGGTGGAAGTTTGCTACTGGGGCGCGGATTGCTTCGTCGCCTGCGGTTGAGGACGGGGTGGTTTACTTTGGCAGCTATGACGGCAACTTCTATGCGGTGGATGCGGCGACCGGCAAGGTGAGGTGGAAGTTCAAGAATGCGGGCGAGCGGCGGTATGCGGCGACGCATCTGCATGGGACGCTGCCGGCGGGCGAGACTATGCCTGATCCGTTTGATGTTTATCTGTCGTCGCCTGCGGTGTGGAAGGGCGTCGTCTACTTTGGCAGCGGCGATGGGAATGTGTATGCGCTGGATGCGGGCAGCGGCGCGGAGAAGTGGAAGTTCCAGACGGGCGACGTGGTGCATGCTTCGCCGGCGATTGTGGATGGAAGGCTGTTTGTGGGGAGTTGGGATACGTATTTCTATGCGCTGGATGCAGGGACGGGCGTGGAGGTGTGGCGGTTCAAGACTGGGGACGATCCGGCAATTCACAACCAGGTGGGGATTCAGTCTTCGGCTACGGTGGTGAACGGTGTGGTGTATTTTGGGTGCCGCGACTCGAAGTTTTATGCGCTGGATGCGGCTACGGGAAAGCAGATGTGGATGTTTCCAAATAAGGGCTCGTGGGTAATCACTTCGCCAGTGGTGCAGGATGGCAAGGTGTATATGGCTACTTCGGATACAGCGTTGCTGCACGCGCTGGATGCGAAGACGGGAGAATCGATTTATTCGATCAAGTATCACTGGCCGATCTTTGCTTCGCCTTCGATTGCAGGTTCGACGCTGTATGTGGCGGGGCAGGATGGGAAGCTGTTTGCGATTGATTTGAATGAGCGCAAGCAGGTGTGGGAGTTCCAGACTGAGAATTCGCGTAAGAATCTGGCTGTACTGTCGAAGCCTGACGGAGCGCCGGATTATGAAGGAGTGTTTGGTGCTAACTTTTATGACGATATCGTTGCCGGGATCGGGAGGCTGCATACGGTGGGGACGATACTTTCCTCGCCAGTTGTCTCTGGGAGCGTAGTTTATTTTGGCAGTGCGGATGGGAATGTCTATGCAGTGAATTAGGGATTGTTGGGGACGGTGAAGGGCTTTCCGTGACGATGCATTTCTGCATCAAAGTTCTTGGCGAAGACTTTGATTGAAGAAATGCACAAGAGCATGAACGAAGAGGCAAGTTCCAAACGGAAGCGAGGCGTGTGGGGGTGGGTGGTTGCTTCGCTGCTGGTTGTTGTGATTGTGCTGGTAGTGGCCGGCGAGGTGGTGATGCATCGGGCGGCGCCGATTTTGAAGGGGCGCGTGATTGAGACGCTCAGTGCGCGTTTCAACAGCCGCGTGGAGATGGATGGGTTCGATGTCTCGGTGGTGAAGGGGCTGGAGGTTTCAGGGAGCGGGCTGCGGATTTTTCCGGAGGATGAGGTGGTTGCGGCGGGGGCGACACAACCGCTGATCTCACTCAAGAACTTTTCGTTTCATGCGGACTGGGCGGGATTGTTAGAGAAGCCGATGCATGTGGGGACAGTTCATGTGACTGGCATGGCGATTGAGATTCCACCGAAGGAGATGCGGGCGCGGGCGCCGAAGGGACAGCGGCAGCTTGGGCGGATCAGAATTGTGGTGGATGAGATTGTGTGCGATGACTCGAGGCTGGTGATCGGGACATTGAAGCCTGGCAAGGATCCGCAGGACTATGAGCTGAGCCATATTGTGCTCCGAGATGTGGGGCCCGATAAACCGTGGGACTACAACGCAACGCTGGTGAATTCGATCCCGAAGGGCGATATCCATGCGAAGGGCACATTTGGGCCGTGGAACAACGATAGTCCGGGCGACTCGGCGGTAACTGGGCGATACACCTTTGATCATGCTGATCTGAATACGATCAAGGGAATTGGCGGGATTCTTTCTTCGGTGGGAGATTTTACCGGGCAGCTGAACGACATCACGGTGGATGGGACGACGGAGACGCCGGATTTTTCGCTGGATACGGCGAACCATGCGATGCCGCTGCATACGAAGTTTCATGCGATTGTGGATGGGACCAGCGGGGATACTTACCTGCAGCCGGTGCAGGCGCGACTTGGCGGATCGGATTTCAGCTGCAGCGGCGCGGTGATTAATGTGAAGGGCAAGGGGCACATCATCGATTTGGATGTGAATGTGCCGAATGGGCGGATACAGGATTTTCTAGAGCTGGGGGTGAAGACTACTCCGGTGGTGATGACTGGACGACTGACGATGAAGGCGAAGCTGCACATTCCTCCGGGCAAGGAGAGCGTGACGAGGAAGATTGGATTGAAGGGTGGATTTACGCTGCGAGAGATTCACTTCACGAATCCTGAGATGCAGGACAAGGTGGATATGTTCAGCCTGCGGGCGCAGGGTGATCCGAAGGATGCGAAGCCAGGCGCGGAGGATGTTAGCTCGCAGATGGTGGGGCAGTTTGTGATGGGCGGAGGCACGCTGAGTTTCAGCAATTTGAATTACACCTTGCCTGGCGCGGATGTGACGCTGAAGGGTGAATACACGTTGAGCGGAGACAAGTTTGAGTTCGTGGGCAACGTAAAGACAGATGCGAAGGTGTCTCAGATGGTGGCTTCGAAGTGGAGGTCACTTTTGCTGAAACCGGTGGATCCGTTCTTCAAGAAGGATGGCGCCGGGGCGGAGATTCCGGTGCAGGTGAGCGGGACTCGATCGGCGCCTAAATTTGGATTGGATCTGCATCACAAGGCGGAGAAGCAGCTTTCGGGAGAAAAGCCGTAGCCTGGGAAGAACGAGCAGAAGAACCAGGCGGCTTGCGGCTTGAACTTAGTGAATCGTTTTCATGCGGCGGGACATGAAGTCCATGAGGAGATAGTTGCCTAATGTTTGCGGGGTGGTGAAGTAGGCTTTGCCGCGGCACATGGCGCTTACGGTCTGCACGAACTGCATGAGGGTGAAGTCGTTTGCGAGCATGAAGGTGTTGATCATGATGTTGGAGCGCTTGCAGCGGCTGACTTCCTGGAGGGTTTCTTCGATGACGAGCGGGTCGAGGCCGAAGGCGTTTTTGTAGATGCGACCGTCGGGGAGGGTGAGGGCGCTGGGTTTGCCGTCGGTGATCATGACGATCTGCTTCATGTCTTTGTTTTGTTTGGCGAGGATGCGCTGGGCGAGGCGGAGGCCTTCGCGGGTGTTCGTGTAGTGGGGGCCGACCTTGACGCGGGAGAGCTGCGAGACGGGGACCTCTTCGGCCGAGTCGTGGAAGAGGACGAGGTTGAGGGTGTCGCCGGGGAACTGGGTGCGGATGAGGTGAGAGAGCGCCATCGCGACTCGCTTGGCGGGGGTGAAGCGGTCTTCGCCGTAGAGGATCATGGAGTGCGAGCAGTCGAGCAGGACGACGGTGGCGCAGGAGGACTGGTAGTCGGACTGGTGGACGTGGAGGTCGGAGTATTCGATGTTGAGCGGAGTGTTCTCTTCGCCTTCGACGGCTGAGGCGATGCCTTCGCGGGCGAAGACGCTGGAGAGTGTGGCAGTGAGGTCGAGGTTGAGGGTGTCGCCGAACTCGTAGAGCTTGGAGGAGCCGTTGATTTCGACGCCTGCGGCTTCGTGGCGGGTGTCGTGGCGGCCGAAGTTGGATTTGCCCAGGGGGCCGAGGAGTTCGCGGAGGGCTTTGTAGCCGAGGAAGTCCATGCCCTTGTCGGTGACTTCGAAGCGGGCATCGGCGTTGCCGTCACCTTGCTGGCCTTGACCCTCCGAGGGCTGCTCGGCGTTGATAAAGTTCTGCTCCTGCATCTTCTGGATGATCTGGTCGATGAGCTCTTCGACCTGGTCTTCGGAGAGGGCTTCGTATTTTTCCTGCGCTTCTTCGTCGAAGAGTTCTCCGGAATCGAGAGCCTGGCGGATGGCATCGCGGAGGTTCTGGAGGGTCTGGTCGTTGAACTCCTGGAAGCGCGAGTAGGGATCGTTGAAGCCGGAGTCGAGGAGGAAGTCGGAGAGGGCCTGCATGAGGTCCTCGAGGCCGAAGCTGGAGGAGAGATCGCCAGTGAACTTGGTGTAGCGGACTCGCTTCATGGGAACCTCTCGTTTTGATTGTAGCCGCGGTTGGGTGGGATGCGTTATGTATTCAGGGTTCGGCGTGGTGGCGGCCCCAGTCGAAGCGGCGCCCGAGGATTCCTTTGACGATGAGGTGGTCGGTGGAGGCGGTGACACCGATGCCGATGCCGAAGTTGATCTCCCACTCGGGAGAGACGTTGAGGTCAGTGACGGCGAAGAACTGGTGTTGTTGATCGTGGGGAGGAGAGCGGTCGAAGATCGGGCCGGTTGAGCCGTAATATTCGATGCCTGCGTTGATCTTGCTTGGTGAAGTCGTAGCCGATCTTGAAGTCGGGAGAGAAGACGACTCCGTCTTTGACTCCGGGGCCGTGCCAGGCGCGGTCGAGGGTGGGGTTGAACGAGATGTAGTAGCGGCCGGCCTGCTTGTCGATGATGGGCCGAATCTCCCAGGTCCAGGTGTCAGGAAAGAAGCGGGCGCGCTGATAGCCCATCTCGTTGGAGATGGAGAGACCCACGGGGAGATGCCACTTATCGGGTGCACGGACGCGAGGGCGAATGTGGTCGCCGACCCATTGGTAGCCGTAGCTGTCCTGATAGGAGGTGAAGATGTAGAAGCCGATTTCGGACCATGAGGTGATGCCTTGTGTGATCTCTACGGTCTCGTGCTCGGCGTGGTTGGTGGGGTAGAGGCCTTCTGCGGTGTAGGGGGAACCGGGAACTGCTTTGAATCCATCGATGGTGAAGTTGCTGTGAAGCTCGACCATGGTGGTTTTGGGAGCGACGGTTTCGGAGCCGTAGACCTGGATCTCATAGTTGTCCTGCGCGCGGAGAGGTGCGGCAAAAAGGCAGAGGATTGCGATGAAGAAGCCGGCGAGATAGGGCCGGTAAGCGCGATTCACTGTTTGCTCTCCTGGACCCAGCGGGTGTTGACGACGGTGAGTTTGGGGCAACCGGCTTTCTTTGAGAGCTGCTGATCGGTGAGGGCTGTGGCGTGGGACTGACTGCGGATGCGCTGCTCGAAGTGGGCGAGGTCGGGGAAGCGGAAGACCTGGCAGCCGCGCATGAAGTCGACGATCTGGCCGGTGGTGCGGTCGATGGAGTACATGCGGACGAGGTGGGCTTTCTTGTAGACGCCGATGGAGTCGAAGCCGTCGTCGGCGACGGGAGTCATGGGATCGAGGGTGTAATCGGGGTTGCCGAGGGGCCAGCCCTCATCGTGGGCCAGGATGGTGGCGATGTCGTTGAGCTCGTTTGCGGGGATGTGGGGTGTGGCGGGAGATTGGGCGGAGAGGACTGCAGCGGGCGCGAGCATGATGCCGAGAGCGACTGCAACGATTCGGGATTGGTGGCCAGTGTCAAACATCGGGTTCTAGTTTGAGTGGGGGGATGCGGGCATGTAGCCGTCGACGACCGTGGTACTGCCGCCGATGCGTGTCGCGAAGGTGGGCTGCTCGAGGCCCTGAAGGATGGTAGCTGGAAGGCCCGTGGCGTAGTGCGAATAGAACTCTGCGAAGGAAAAGAAGTCGGCTCCTTTGTCGTCGATCAGTTGCGCGTCGGGGGTGTATGCCTTGAGGATGCCGGGGTCGGCGAGGGCGTCACCGAGGAATTTGACTGCGTCGTGAATGGTGTGGCCGGTAGGTGAGCGGTATTGATAGAGATCGACGTGTTGACGTTCGGCGAAGGAGGCGAGAGGGGTGAGCGGTTGGAGAGCGAAGGACTGGTAGTGGATGGCACGCTCATGGCGCGCCATCTCCTGGGGGAGAGCTCCGCGCTGGTCGATCTCATTGATGCCTTGTTTGTAGACGGCGATGCCCCAGTTGAAGAGATCGTTATCGGAGGAGATCACACCCGTGGCTACTGCGGCGAGGCCACGCCAGTAGTGATGATTGTTTGTCTGCGAGCCGGCTTTGTCGAAGTCGACGGTGCGGTGGGCCACTTTGTTCATCCATTGGATGTCGCGCTTGACTTGCGCCTGATCGAGGGAGGATTCGTTGACGAGGACGGACTCGCTGATGGCGATGGAGCTAAGCGTCCACTCGATCTGATACCAGGCCTGAGAGCTTTCTTTAGGGTCGTAGTCGAGCAGGGTTCCGGCCTTTGCCCATTCGTCGATCTGTTGCTGCGCGCACTGGGCTTCCTCTTTGCTGGCTGTGACGAGCCATTGATTCATGCCGGCGGTGACTCGGTGCTCGAAGTCGTTGTAGGGGCGGGTGGCTGGGGCTTCGGCCGGGTTGACGGGGCCGTGGCCTCCGCTGATGTAGTGCGGGGGGATGATCATACGTCCCGTTGGCGCGGGAATTGCCGGAAGGGCGACGCAGGACTTGAGAGAGGTGATGGCCTTCGCTATGCGCGGGTCATTATTGTGAGCTAACTGAGTGTGACGCTGCTGCACGTCGATATAGGAGGCTTTGGGGTCGGCGACTTTTTGCGCCCAAGCGGGAACGAATGCGAAGGATGCGGCCAAAGTCATGCAGTAGATGACCGGATGCAGGGCGCCCCTTGGGTTCGACGAAGATTGCGGAGGCTGGTTGTCACAGATTCCTTTCTCTGGAGGCGTGAATGTTGTCTGTGATGGCGACGATCCAAGTGTCTTTCAAGTTTCGATCTTCGTTTAAAGGTCTTTCCGGTCGACGCAGGTTTGCTCCGGTGACGCATAGCTTCCCACTGGATGTTAGTTGAAGCCGCGGCGGGTGCGGTTGCGGGCGGCTTCATCGCGCTCGATCTCGCGTTCGCGCATGCGTTCGGCGTAGTTGGCGGCCTGGTCGTTACGGGATTTTTTCTCGGCGGCGGTGAAGCTGCGCTCTTCGGTGCGGCTGATGCGTTTGTGGGCATACATGCCTTCGAGGAGGAACTCGGCGGCGCTGACGGCTGTTTCGGGTTTGGATTTCGCGCTGATCTGGAGCGGGAGAGAGTTTTTCGAAGAGGCCTTGAATTTGTTTAGCTCTTCGAGCTGAACCGTTGGAGGGTTGAGTGTCGTTGAGCTGGACGGTGCCGCCGAGATTGAACCACTGCTCGATCTGCTGGGTGTTGGTGTTGGCGAAGTACTTGTCGAAGACGATAGCGACGGATTGGCGGATGATCTCGCGGATGACGGTGTCGGCGCCGCGGACTTCGCCTTCGTATTCGAGTTCGATCTTGCCGGTGATACCGGGGAGCGCGGTGTAGATGTCGCCGACGCGGGGGACGACGAGGGATTCTCCGTGGAGGAGAGCGCGGCGCTCGGCATTGGAGAGGACGAGCTCCATTGTGCTGATGGGGAGACGCTGCGAGACGCCGCTGCGTTTGTCGACCTTCTTTTCTTCCCGGGCTGTGAAGGCAATCTGCTCGACGATCTGGCGGATGTAGTGCGGGATTTCGATGTTGTGGGGGGGCCGTCTTTATCTTTGCCCCGATCGACCATGCTTCCTGCGCGGTGATGGTGATGCCTTCCTCGATGTCTTCGGGGTAGTGAGTGCGGATTTCGCTGCCGATGCGGTCTTTAAGTGGGGTGACGATCTTGCCGCGGGCGGTGTAGTCCTCGGGGTTCGCGCTGAAGACGATGGCTACGTCGAGCGGGAGGCGGACGGGATAGCCCTTAATCTGCACGTCGCCCTCCTGCATGATGTTGAAGAGGGCAACCTGGATTTTTCCGGCGAGGTCTGGGAGTTCGTTGATGGCGAAGATGCCGCGGTTGGCGCGTGGGAGGAGGCCGTAGTGCATCGTCAGTTCGCTGCCGAGGTCCTGGTTGGAGCGGGCGGCCTTGATGGGGTCGATGTCGCCTACGAGGTCGGCTACGGTGACGTCGGGGGTGGCGAGTTTTTCGACGTAGCGCTGGTCGGGGGTGAGCCAGGCGATGGGGGTGTCGTCGCCGAACTTTGCGAGCTGGTTGCGGCCGAACTGCGAGATGGGGGCGTAGGGATTGTCGCGGACCTCGGAGCCGGCGATGTAGGGGAGATGCGGGTCGAGGAGGGTGGTGAGAGCGCGTAGGATGCGCGATTTCGCCTGTCCGCGGAGGCCGAGGAGGATGAAGTTGTGTTTGCTGAGGACGGCGTTGACGATCTGGGGGACGACGGTGTCGTCGTAGCCGACGATGCCCGGGAAGAGAGAAGTGCCGTTGTTGGCGGCGCTGCGAAGTTTGGCGATGAGGTTCTCGCGGAGCTCGTCTTTGACGCTTCGGGCAAGGCGGGATGGAGTGAATTCGCTGGCGCGGAGGGCGCCGAGAGTTGCCGGAAGGGGGGTCGCCATGGTTCAAGTATAGATGTTTGACGAGGATGAAGGGTTCAGGCCGTCAAGGAATCGAAGCGATGGAAGTTTTCTCGCTAGAGAGTGAGGTCGTCCAGGAGGGCCTGCATTTCGCTTGCGGCGTGGGCGTTGTTGGTGCGGTTGGCGGCAGCGATGCCTTCATTGAGGCGAGCGATGGCTTCCTCGGTGCGGCCTTGTTTGGCGAGGGTCTGGGCGGACATCTGATAGGCGGGGACGTAGGCGGGGTTGTGCTCGATGAGGGTGGAGAACTCGGTGAGGGCGGTGGCTGTATTTCCGTGGCTGAGGTGTTCCATGGCGAGGCCGTAGCGGGCGAAGGCGTTGGCGGGGTCGAGCTGAAGGATTTCGTTGAGCGAGGCGATCTTGTCCATGAGTTGATGGTGCGGGTTGGTGGGTGGGGTTGGCAAGTTGGAGGAAGGCTTAACACGGATTTGCACCGATGACACCGATTTAGGAACAGGCAACTGCGAGTATGCAAGGCAGATTTTCGTCGGCGGTAAGGGTGACAGGATCGATGAGCGTTGGTCGGGATTTAGACTTGTAGATATGAACGATGAGGTTTTGGCACGGAAGGTTTCGGAGTCCCAATCGGAGCGAAGTGAGATTGTATTGCCGGCAGATACGAATGCGATTGGCAACCTGTTTGGCGGACGTTTGATGCAGTACATCGATTTGGTTGCGGCGATGGCAGCGAGCCGTCATGCGCGGGCGTTTACGGTTACCGCGAGTATGGATCACCTGGATTTTGTGGCTCCGGTGCGGCTGGGGGAGTTGCTGATACTGAAAGCCAGTGTGAACCGGGCGTTTCGGACTTCGATGGAAGTTGGGGTTCGGGTGATGGTGGAGGATGTGCGGGAGCAACGGTTGAGGCATGTCTCTTCGGCGTATTTGACATTTGTTGCGGTGGATCGTGAAGGGCATAAGCTGGCTGTACCGCAGGTGGTGCCGGAGACGGAGCATCAGAAGAGACGATTTGAGGATGCGGGGCGACGGCGGGAGATGCGGGCGGGAGAGACGCAGAGGAAGAAGGAGATGAGAGCAGCTCTGGGTGCGGGCTGGCATGTTTGAGCGAAACGCAGGTCCTTCGACTGCCCGATTCACGATGAGAACTGTGAATTGACTTCGCTCAGGATGACAATTTATTCAACGGTTGAGACAGGAGAACTTTATGGGACATATGGGAGCAGGAGCGCCGCAGGGGCCACAGCCTTTGCCGGGAGTCGCGCATGTGGTGGCGGTGGGGAGTGGCAAGGGTGGCGTGGGGAAGACGACGGTTGCGGTGAACCTGGCGGTTTCGCTGGGGAAGATGGGGTATCGGGTCGGGCTGATTGATGCGGATATCTATGGGCCGAATGTGCCTTTGATGATGGGGGTTTCGCGACAGCCGAATATTGTGGGGGAGAACCGGATTGAGCCGATTCTGGCGCATGGAGTGAAGTTTATTTCGGTGGGGCTGATCTCGCCCGGCGATAAGCCGATGGTGATGCGTGGGCCGATGCTGCACCAGATTATTCGGCAGTTTTTGCAGCAGGTGGAGTGGGGGGAGCTGGATTTTCTGATTGTGGATCTCCCTCCGGGGACGGGGGATGTGGTGATTTCGCTCGTCCAGACCGTGCCGCTGACGGGGGCGGTGGTGGTTTCTACGGGATCGGGCGTGGCGCTGCAGGATGCGCGGAAGGCGTTGGAGATGTTTCACCAGGTGAAGGTGGAAGTGATTGGTTTAATTGAGAATATGAGCCAGATGACGCTGCCGGATGGGCAGGTGATCGACGTGTTTGGCGCGGGTGGGACGGAGCGGACGGCAGCTCAGTTTGGGCTGGAGTTTCTGGGGGCGGTGGAGCTGGATCCGCAGATTCGTGAGGGCGGAGACAAGGGATTGCCGGTTTCGTTGGCCGGGCCGGAGTCTAAGCTGGCGAAGGACTTCTACGCCGTTGCGGCGAAGGTTGCGGAGAAGGCAAAACAGATTGCGGCGAAGAGCGAGGATGTGCTGGAGATTTCTTAGGGACTAGGTTTGGGCTGGGGTTTCGGGTATCGGGAGTCTGCGGCGGAGATTACACTGGGATGGGCTAATGGAGGGAAGAATGGTGGACGCGGGGCGGGTTACGGCGCGACAGCGAGCTATTCTGACGGCCATTATTGAGAGCTATATCGAGACGGGCGAACCGGTGGGGTCGGGGACGATCGCGCGGCTGCAAAATACTGAAGGAGCCGGATTTAGCTCGGCTACCGTGCGGAATGAGATGGCAGAGCTGGCGGACGAGGGGCTGCTGGAGCAGCCGCATACTTCTGCGGGGCGGGTGCCTACGGCTCGGGCGTTTCGGATGTATGTGGAACAGTTGAGCGGGGGGGCGCGAGGATCAATGCGGCTCGGCTTTCGGCGCGGTCGCGATCGCAAATTGACCTTAGTTTTCAGGGGGTTGCGGGGACGCAGGCGCTGCTGGAGAGGACTTCGCATGTGCTGGCTACGCTGTCGAGCGGCGTAGGGGTGGCGATTGCTGCTGCGGCGGAGGGGGAGATGCTGGAGCATGTGCACTTTTCGCGGTTGGCACAGGCGAGGGTTTTGGCGGTGGTGGTGACGCGGAGCGGACTGGTGCGGGATCGGGTGCTGGCGCTCGATAAAGACTTGTCGGTGAGGGAGTTGGAGGTTGCGGGGAATTTTCTGAATGAGCACTTTCGCGGGTGGAGCGTGGAGCGGGTAAGGGCGGAGATTGCGAAGCTGGTGGAGCAGGAGAAGAGTGAGTATCAGGCACTGCTGAACCAGGTGGAGCAGCTTTGGGTGAAGGCGGTGCCGGATGTTCCGGTGCAGACGGTGTATGTGGAGGGTGTGGCGAATCTTGTTGGGAGTGAAGGGGATAGGGAGCGGTTGCGGGAGATGCTGACGGCTCTGGAGGCGAAGCAGCGGGTGGTGGAACTGCTGAATGCTTACATTGATGCCCGGCAGGAGAGTGTGAGGGTGGTGTTTGATCTGGAAGAGCAGGCTCCGGAGATGAGCGGGTTGGTGCTGATTGCGGCACCGGCGCGGATGGGCGGGGAGTCGCGGGGGACGGTTGGGGTGATTGGGCACAAGCGGATGGATTACGAGAACACGATGAACGCGGTGAGCTATATTTCGCGGGTTTTTGACAGGATTTTGGAGTCTGAGGAGTAGGTTTTTTGTGGGCGTGGTGAGAGGCGCGTTTTTAGAGGGGGTTTGGCGATTTCTAGAGCGTTTCTGGATGGTTTTTTGTGGTGAGTTTGTGGTGATTCGCTGGTGAGTTGTGGTGTTTTGGATGGTGGTTTTTTAGGTTGAGAAAAATTTCACTTTTTTGAGATTTATTTTTCGGATGGGGAGAGTGCAAAAGCTCGCAAAGCAAAAGCAAAGACGAATACAGGGATCCTTCACTTCGTTCAGGATGACGACCCTTCCATGCGCTGGAGGACGGCTTACCCAGGATGACGACTCTCAATCGTGGGGTGTGACTCGCGTGATGGGCTGGGATAGTCGACAATAGAAGAGGAACACTTATGAGGAGTCGAAGAGCAATGACGGAAGAGATGGCCGGGACGGGAGATTCTTGATCCGGAGGCAGAGGTGAGTCCGGTGATTGATCCGAGTCACGAGATTGAGGCGGGTGCGCCGGCGGAACTGGAGCAGTTGAAGGGTGAGCGGAACCAGTTGCTGGACCGGCTGGCGAGGCTGCAGGCTGAGTTCGATAATGCGCGGAAGCGTGAGGCGAAGGAGCGAGCTGATTCGCGGGACTATGCGGTTTCGGGAGCAGTGGAGCCGTTTCTGAGCGTGATGGATAACTTTCAACTGGCGTTGAAGGCGGACGGGACGAAGGAGCAGCTTCGCGGTGGGGTGGAGTTGATTCTGAAGCAGATGGACGACGCGCTCAAGGGATTGAATGTGACGCCGGTGGAGTCGGTTGGTGCGCAGTTTGACCCCCGAGTCCACGAGGCATTGGGGAGCATCGAAACTAACGAGTTTCCGGATCATCAGGTGCTTGAGGAGATTCGGCGGGGGTATACGATCCGCGGGAAGCTGCTGCGGCCGGCGTTCGTTAGGATTGCGGCGAATCCGGGGCAGGTTTCGGATTAAAGGTTAACACGGATTTACACCGATTACACGGATTTTGGACAGGCAACGGCAAGGGCAAATGCGAATGCGTAGCAAGACAAATGCAAAATGCGGGGGTCTCTCCACTGCGCGACAGACGATAAGACTGTCTGTCGCTTCGGTCGAGATGACGCTTCTATTGGGTAGTCGCGATGACGCTTTTCTTGGTAGTCGCGATGACGCTTTTCTTGGTGGTCGCGATGACGCTTTTCTTGGGTGGTCGCGATGACGTTTTCTTGGGTAAGTGAGAGATTGAGAGCCAGCACGGTATAAGCAGCGGCAATGCGATAAGTAACAGCAATGCGATACGTAACAGCAATGCGATGAGCGGGAAGAGATTTTGGGGATATGGCTACGGCGAACGTGACAAAAGTTGATTACTACGAAGTGTTGAGTGTTTCGCGGGATGCGAGCGACTCGGAGCTGAAGACTTCTTACCGGAAGTTGGCTATGCAGTATCATCCGGATCGCAATCCGGGGGATGCGGAGTCTGAGGAGAAGTTCAAAGAGTGCAGCGAGGCCTACTCGGTGCTTAGCGACCCGGATAAGCGCGCCGCTTATGACCGGTACGGACATGCTGCGTTTCAGAATGGCGGCGGCGGAGGTGGTCCGTTCGGTGGCGGGTTTGGCGGCTTCCAGGGGAATGTGGACCTGGGGGACATCTTCGGCGATCTGTTTGGCGAGATGTTCAACATGGGCGGCGCGACGGGCCGGGGTTCGCGAGTGCAGCGCGGGCGCGACCTTCGCTATGACCTGACGTTGGAGTTTGAAGAGGCGGTCTTCGGGAAAGAGAAAGAGATCCGCATTCGCCGGATGGAGACGTGCACGGATTGCAAGGGTACGGGTTCGGCTCGGGGGAAGATGCCGGCGACGTGTACGCAGTGCGGCGGGCGCGGGCAGCAGAGATTCCAGCAGGGATTTTTCTCTGTGGCGAAGACGTGCTCGGTGTGCGGCGGGACGGGGACGTTGATTGTAGATCCGTGCGGGACTTGCAAGGGCGAGACGCGAGTGCAGACGGAGCACACGATCCTGGTGAAGGTGCCGGCGGGTGTGGAGCAGGACACGCGGATTCGGTATGGCGGCGAGGGCGAGTCGGGCAAGTATGGCGGCCCGGCGGGCGATCTTTACGTTGTGCTGAATGTGAAGGCGCATAAGTTCTTCGAGCGTGATGGCGACGATCTGCATTGCGTGATGCCGATCTCGTTTCCGCAGGCAGCGTTGGGGACGGAGTTGGAGATTGAGACGCTGGAGGGTTCGGCCTCGATCAAGATTCCTGAGGGGACGCAGAATGGAAAGGCGTTCAAGCTGAAGGGCAAAGGCGTGCCGCATCTGAATTCGCATGGCAAGGGCGATCTGATTGTGGAGATTCGGGTGCAGACTCCTTCTAAGCTGAATAAACAGCAGAAGGAACTTCTGAGACAGCTTAGCGAGACGATGGTGGTGGAGAATGTTCCGACTTCGCGTGGGCTGTTTGAGAAGGTGAAGGAGATGTTTTCGTAGCGAGTTAGCTGGTTAGCGAGTTGACGAGAAGATGCCTGGGTTTTCCCGGGCATTTTCGTTTTTGGTTGTTATTTGGGAGTTGGTGTGGTGGTTGGTATGGGATGTTCGGATGGGATGGCGTGGTCGGTTTCGTCGAGGCGCAGGTCGAAGTTGTAAGTGCCGCAGGCGCCGAGGCGATCGGTGCAGGTGTTTATTGTTGGAGGCTCGAGATAGAGGGAAACTGGCATGAGGAAGTAACCGGGGTCGCAAGGGCCTGTAGGGTCGGGCGTGGTGCGGGTGTATTTGAAGGTATCGAGGGTGACGCAGAGAGGCTTGCTGGAGCGGCGGAGAACGCTGGTCGGGCTGTCGGTCATTTTGAAACGGACGGAGCCGAATTTGCCAGCGGAATCGGTGAAGGTGAAGAGGACGTAGATGGGGCCGTTGAATTCGGAGTCGTGCTGGTAGACGTTTTCGCAGTCGCCGGGCTTGAGGTTGTGCCATCCGGCGATGGACCAGAGCGGCCCTTGCAGGAGTCCGCCCTGCTGTTCGGCCGTGGCGTAGGAGACCTGGATTTTTCCTTTGTTGCAGGTGATGAGGTTTACGGCGTGGAGTGAAGTGGTTGCGAGGCAGATTGAGACGGCGAGAAGGAGCTGCAGGGCCCGGCGCATTGCGGCCTCCGATGGTTTGGTGTCGGGATTGTTTTTAGCATATTGTAGTTCGCGCGTGAAGATGACCGGGTTTTGGTTCGGGTACTTTTCGTTTCGGGGCGGCTCATTATTTACTCAAGGAGTTTCTCCGAGGTTGGGTTTAATGCTTTGGGTTGTTTGAGAGCTAAAAGAATCGTACTTCATGTGAGAGTGATCGGCGGTTAGGACGAAATACAGGGATCCTTCACTACGTTCAGGATGACGACTTCTCATTAAACGCATTGGCGCGATGGGTGAGGTAACTTGCTACTTTTCTATATATATATCGTATTACGATATAATTTAAGGAAATGAGAAACGGGAAAAACTCGACTGGGTCGGCGGCCAGGCTTCAGATTCTTGCTGAATTTCGGCATCAGCTGCGGTTGTTTCTTCACTTCAGCGAGACGGCGGCGCTGGAGGCGGGTCTTCATCCGCAGCAGCACCAACTTCTGCTGCAGATTGCGGGAGCGCCGGTGAAGGAAGATGTGACGATCGGATATCTGGCCGAGCGGCTTGGTTTGCGCCACAACACGCTGGTGGAGCTTAGCGATCGATGCGAGCAGGCGGGTCTTGTGATGCGCAGGCAGGCTGGAGCCGACCGCCGCCGAGTGCTGCTTGAGGTCACGACCAAAGGGCGGAAGATGCTTGAGGCGCTGTCGATTGACCATGCCCGTGAGTTGAATGAGCGTGCTCCTCAACTGGTTCGCGCGTTGAGTGACTTTGAAGGCGGTCCATCGAAAGCCAAAGAAGGCGAGCGGGAGGGAAAGATGAAATCTGAGAGTTCGGTACTCCGCGACTTCACTGTGGACAGCAGGGTCTGGTTGCTTTCGGGCGTTGCACTTGTTATCGGCGTTGGCGCGACGTTTCTTGCGGTGCTGCTGTCTGCGTTTGATCGCGGTGTCGACCAATCTTTTTTACTATCACCGGTTCAGTTCGGTATCCGTTTCACCGGCGGGCAGTCCTCTGGGCCATTGGATGGTCGTGGTTCCGGTGGTTGGCGGACTGATCGTTGGATTGATGGCGCACTTTGGCTCGGACAAGATCCGGGGGCATGGGATTCCGGAGGCGATCGAGGCGATTCTGCTGAATCGAGCGCGGGTGGATCCGAAGATCGCGATACTGAAGCCGATTTCGGCGGCGATTGCGATTGGTTCGGGCGGTCCGTTTGGGGCGGAGGGCCCGATCATTATGACGGGCGGGGCGTTTGGCTCGCTGATCGCGCAATGGATACGACCTGACGGATGCGGAGCGAACGACGCTGCTGGTGGCGGGCGCGGCGGCGGGGATGTCGGCGACATTTGATACTCCGGTGGCTGCGATTTTGCTGGCGGTGGAACTGCTGCTCTTCGAACTGAGGCCGCGGAGCCTTGTTCCGGTGGCGATTGCGAGCGCTACGGCGGCGGCTCTGCGCGGATATCTGCTTGGTGCCGGGCCGCTGTTTCAGATGCCGGGGATCGAGCGGGGTGGATCGGATTCCGTTTGCAGTTGGTGCTGTGCTGTTGGGTGCGGTTGTTGGGCTGATTGCGGCGGGCATGAGCCGGATGATGTATGCGTTTGAGGACTTGTTCGAGCGGTTGCCGATTCACTGGATGTGGTGGCCGGCGATGGGAGGGATCGGCATCGGTGTTGGAGGGATTTTCTTTCCGCGAGGATTGGGTGTGGGCTACGACAATATCGCTGAACTGCTTCGCGGTAATGCGCCGATTGCTCTGATCGCGGGGATTCTGATTGCGAAGTCGCTGATGTGGGCGTTCTCGCTGGGCTCGGGGACTTCGGGCGGAGTGCTGGCGCCGTTGCTGATGATTGGCGGAGCGGTGGGCGCGATGGCAGGGCACCTCGGTCACGCTTCTGTAGAGATGCAGGCGTGCTGGGCGTTGATTGGAATGGGAGCGATGCTGGCGGGTTCGCTTGGCGTTCCGTTGACTGCGATTTTCTTCAGCCTGGAGGTGACACATTGCCTGCCGGCGCTGGTGCCGCTGGTGTTGGGTTGTGTGACTGCGTATCTGGTAACGGCTCTACTGATGCCGCGGTCGATCCTTACTGAGAAATTGAGCCGCCGGGGATACCATCTGACGCGGGAGTACGGCATCGATCCGCTGGAGATCGTCATTGTCAGGGACCTGATGTCGCCTTTGGATGAGGATCGTGCGCCGGGCGGGAAGACTGCGTTGCCTGAGCTCTTCATCTACGCGGATTGCACGTGCCGCAGTGCGGCTGAGTTGATGGCGACGGAAGGGGTGGGGAGTCTACTGGTGGCGGATCGGGCTACGCAGCGAATTAGTGGAGAGATCACTATTCAGGACTTGTTGAAAGGGCGAAACAAGGCAGTGGTGCGAGAGACGGAGAAGCTGCGGCTTGCGAGCAGTTATTACGACGGGAACGGCGACTTTTTTTAGGAATGCTGTAAAGCGTGACCTTCCGAGCAAGGCTTATTGCGGTTTGGGAGGGGGTCCTCCTCGTGGCTGGCCTTGTCCTGAATCTTTGTTAGGCGATGGACGGGATTGTGGGGATGGTTTGCCTTGGCCTTGTTGACCGCCGGGATTTGCAGGACGAGGCTGCGGGGAGGGCGGTTTTGGGGCGCCGGTTGGGTTTGAGGGCGGTCCTGTGGTGCGGGTCGGGTGGCTGGGCGGGCCGGCTGGGTGCTTGGCTGGCCGGGCGGGCGATTTCCATTTGGCGGGCGCGTGCCCGGCTGACTCGGGTTGGGGCGAGTACCCGGCTGGTCGGGATTGGGGCGAGTTCCGGGTTGTCCAGTTGGCGGACGGGTACCGGGTTCGCCCGTCGGCGGCCGAGTGCCGGGTTGGGCTGGCTTGGTCGTTGGCGGCGGACGATAGCCTGGTTTGCCGGGCTCGATTGGTTGCGCTGTTGGCGGGCGATAGCCGGGTTGATTCGACGGAGGACGATATCCGGGATTATTGGCAGGTGGGCGATAGCCTGGGTTTCCCGGATAGTGCGATGGCGGGCGGTAGACCGGCGGGTGGGTTGGATAGGGTGGTCGGTAGTTGGGCGGGTGATAGTGCCAGTTGCCTCCGTATCCGGGGTAGCCGGCGTAATAGGGCGGTCGCGGGTGATACCAGACAGCGGGTGGACGATAGCCGCCGACCCAGACTCCTCCCCATGGGCCGCGATTGTAGTAGACGCCGTGACCCCATCCCCAACCCCATCCGCCCCATCCCCAGGGCTGGTTGTTGGCGATGAGGAATCCGATGCCGATGCCTACCCCGAAGGTGATGAGCGAGGTTGCAACGACGGTGCTGGTGCTGGGGGCGACGTAGACGACGGTGGGGTTGTATTGCGGGACGTAGACGACCTGCGGCTGGGCGGGCTGAATGACGTAGACGGGCTGACTGGAGACCTGCTGGATTTCGACCTTTTGCTGCTGGTTGGAGCGGAGGGCTCCTGAGGCGTAGGCCTGGCTGCGGAGGCGCTGGATGGATGCGGCGACTTCGGCCTGGTTGGTGGACATGGCCTGGCCGATGGCGGCGTAGTCGTCGATGTGGTCAGCCATCATCTGAAGCACGGTCGGGAAGGCGACGAGGGCGAGGAAGGCGGGATCGAAGCCCTGTTTTTGCGCGGCGTCAGTGAGTGCGGCGCCGGTGAGGCCCGGGTTCTGGGCTAGCCAGTTGGTGACGTCGAGGATTTCTTGTGGGTTTGTGGATGCGGTTGTGATCTGCGCGAGAAGCTGGTCGGGATAGAGGGCGACCGGCGCAAGGAGTTGGTCTAATTGCTGCGGGGTGGGAGGCGGCGGGGGTGCGGCTTGCGGAGCGGGCGCGGCCTGGGCCTCAAGGAGTGGCGCAAAACCGGGAAAGAGGAGAAGTGCGATGAGGAAGAGTCCTGATGTAAAGCCGGGTCTGCGTTTCATTCGATACTCCGGAAGGAGATGGACGAGCCGGTGGAATCAAGTCTAACCAGATTTAGATGGCGCATCAGTATACCGAGTTCGGGTCCGGGCAATGGAGTGCCGAGGGTTAAGTGCCCTTATTCTGCAGGATGCGGAGTACGAGACGGCAAGAGGTGGAGCTAGAAAAGATTTTTTTTGGATTTTGTCACCTTTGATCGGACTCCTGCGCTTTAAGGGGTGAAGGCGATTTTGGAACTGGCCTTCAAAAAGGAGAACGGTCATGAAAAACACACGACTTACTTCCATTCTTGGTTCCAGTTTGATTGCCTGCGCGCTGTCGATCGGTTCGCTGGTTGCGACACACTCTGCTTCTGCACAAACGACGGGCGTTGCTGAAGTGAATATTCCTTTTGCTTTCCATACCCCGACTCAGACGTTGCCTGCGGGCACCTATCGCGTGGATCGCTCGGGCAGTCTTCTTATGTTGAAATCGGCGGATTCCAAAGCTGCTGGTTTTGTCCTCACCCATGAAGTGATCAAGAACCAGGCTCCTAATCACGGCTATGTAGTTTTCGAGCGTTACGGTGACACGTATTACATGGAGCAGATCTGGACTGAGGGACAAAACACCGGTATCGAATGCTCCAAGGGACGCGCGGAGAAAGAGAGCATGTTGGCCAAGAACACGACGACTGCTCCGAGCACGATCGAGTTGGCTTTGAACACGGTTCCTGCACGTTGAAACTGGGAGACAGCCGATCGAAGGAAACACTCTGACCGGCTGTTTTGTTTTTCGATTGAAAAGGGCGAGCCTTGCGGCTTGCCCTTTTACCGTTGCGGGGATTTTTTCAAGCGAGGTCACTCCGACGGTGTGTAAACAGTGCGAGGAAGAGGATTACCAACGGTGTAATGATTTCGGTGATGAGGAAGATGCCCGAGTTGTCAGCGGCGTGGTTGTTGTTGAGAGTGATCTGTCGAATGTGGCCTATCGCGTCGCCAAGGAGCCATACGGCGTTGGCGATGGCTGTGGCAAGCCAGAAGTTTTCGCGCAACCAGAGACAGAGGATGCCAAGGACGCCCACGGTGAGATCCGCCATACCCACTTCGTATTCGTAGGGGCTTGTGACCCATCCGATGGATGCTGAGGTTTCGAGCGGACGGAAGACATGGGCGTAGGCGGTGAGGAGTCCCATGAGACCTACATAGATGAAGAGGAAATAGAGCAGATAAGTTTTCGCCACTGCTGATTTAGTGCTTCGACTGTCAGGTGAAAACGCCAGATGGATGGAAGCGGCTACGATTGCAAGGATTGCAAAGATCACCTGGAACATTGAATCCCCTTAGGTTGGCATGGTGATTCAAACGCGATGGGAGAAGGCTACCATCTTCCCTGAGGCTCTGGGTGGGGACGTAGATCAGATTAAGTGGGTGGAGGCTATGGCGATGGCGGCGACGGCTGCGGTTTCGGCGCGGAGGATGCGCGGACCAAGGGTTACGGGTTGCCAATTTTGCTGGGAGAAGAGGGACATTTCTTCAGGGGTCCAGCCGCCTTCGGGGCCTATGGCGATGGCTGTCTCAGATGACTGAGCGGCAGTAAGGGCGGCGGTGAGGGTCGTGGCTTGCTCGGTTTCGCTGAGGAGGATGCGGGTGGGGGTTGCCTCTTGTTCGAGGGCTTGTTTCAGTGCAATGGGGTTGGCGATTTCGGGAATGGAGGTGCGGCGGGACTGTTTGCTGGCCTCGAGGGCGATGCGGCGCCAGCGCTCGGAGCGTTTCAGGGCGGAGTGGGCGAGGTGCTTTTCGGTGCGGCGGGCGAGGATGGGTGTGATCTTCGCGATGCCGAGTTCGGTGGCTTTTTCGATGGCCCACTCCATGTGGTCGAACTTGAAGACGGCTAGGAGGAGATGTAGGGGCAGGGCTGCGTCGGACTCGAGTTCTTCGTGGAGGGTGAAGAGGACTTCATCTTCGTTGACGCTGGTGATTTCGGCTCGGTGGAGGAAGCCGTTGGCGACGATGTCGTAGACCTGGCCGGGGGTGGCGCGGAGAACTCGGGCTAGGTGGGCGGCCTGGTCGCCGGTGAGGGTGGCGGTGGTAGAGGTGGAGGTGTCGGCGATGAAGCGGCGACGGGTCATGGAATTAGTTAAGGGACCAGGGACCAGGGACTAGACGGCAACTTCAACTGCAGAAGCAGATCCTCCTGCATTTGAGGAAGGATGACAACTGTTAGGCACGGGCAAAGGCAGAGATCGGGATTCTTCCGTTCGGTCTTGCCGGTCAGATGACTAGCGTCTGTGGACGGTGGAATTAGTGGGTGGGGGATTGGTTGGCGCTGCGCGTGGGGTTGGATGTGGTGTTGGAGGCGTTGGGGATGAGGATGGATTGCTGGCCCTGATGGTAGAGCTCGATGTTGAGGGTGGCGGAGCGACGGCGATCCCAGACGTCCTGGGTGACGGGGAAACGGAGAAGGACCATGCCTTCGGCGGAATTGCCTGGGTTGATCATGGTTTCGCGAAGGAGGGGAGTGGTGGCGAGGGCCTTGACCTCGGGGAAGGAGGTGTACACGGCGTCGAGATCGTGCTGGTCAACGGCACTGGAGGTGACTTCTTCCCCTTCGGCGGTGGTGAGGGTGGCGGTGAAGTCCTTGAGGAAGAGGGGGACGTGGAGCCGGTCGTCGATGCGAAGGGTGGCGAGGACGTAGAGGTTGTCTTCGGCGCGCTGGTTGGCGACAACCATGGACTCGGATTTGAAGACGGTGTGGGCGGGTAGACGGCGGTGTGGGTGATGGCGAGGTCGGCGGTGTGATTGGGAATAAGCGGAGGAAGAGAGCGAGGACGATGCCTAGAATCAGGAAGGCTAAGAGAACAGGGACCAGAAGGTTGCGTCTCGCAGGCTGGGCAAATTGGAGGTCAGACACAGGGTTGAGAATAGCAAGGGTTTGGGTCTTTCAGAAAGATTAAAAGCTGCGGTTGTGAACCAAAGTTTGACGGGGATTTGTCATTTGTTAGTCGCCGGGAGAAGTGCCGATTGAATTGAATGGACTTAAGTGGGGGAGGGGGCATCGGGGCGAACAGCGTACTCTTCGAGGAGGACGGAGATAAGGGCAGCCGTGGGGACTGAGACGAGGGCTCCGACGACGCCGGCGAGGGCGGTGCCAAGGAGGAGTGCGACGAGTATTGTGAGGCCCATGAGGTTGACGCTGTGGCGCATGATGCGGGGGATGAGAATGGCGTTTTCGATGTTCTCGTAGATGAGAAGAAGATCAGGACGCCGAACATCTTGGTCCAAGTGTCGAGTGCTGCGACGATGCAGGCGAGGGTGACGGTGATGACGGCTCCGACGATGGGGATGATGTTGAAGAGGCCCATGAGAAAGCCGAGCAGGACGAAGTAGCGGACGTGCAGGAGTCCAAAGACGATGGTGCTGGTGACTCCAAGGATGATCATGAGGGTCATCTGGCCGACGAGCCATTTGCTGACCTTGCGTTAACGCGACGGAGGGTGAGGTCGAGGCGCTTGCGTTTAGGGTCGGGGAAGAGAGAGAGGAAGAAGCGGTAGGCGTGCTCGCCTTCGAGCATGAAGTAGATGCAAAGGAAGGCGGCGGTGACGATGTCGACGATGTGCGAAAGCCAGTTGGGGAGAGCGGTGAAGAGATAGCTGGCGGTGGAGTCAAGGGATACGAGGCCGCGCTGGGCGATGGAGTCGATGTTGAGCTTGTCGGCGAAGGGAAGTTTGTGGATTTTCGCGACGATTTCGGGGATTCGCTCCGGGAGTTCGGAGGAGAAGTTGCTTAGGTCGCGCAGGACGGGAGGCAGGCCGGTGGTGAAAAAGAACCCGAGGACAAGGAAGACGACGAGGATGAGGATGACGATGGCTACTGCGCGAGAGGGTTGATACTTGCCGAACTTGAATTGCGTGATGCGTTTGACGGCAGGCATGAGAACGACGGCGAAGAGAGCGCTGACGTAGAGGATGAGGAGTTCTTTTTCGAGGGTGTAGGCGAGGGCGAGGAGAAGAAAGACTCCGACGGCGAAGAGGATGTAGCCGCGGACAAGGGCGCGGGATCGATACTCTTGAGGTGTGAGGTCGTCGGACTCTTGAGCCAGCTGGATTCTCCTGGGTGCTCAGTCTTGGATGCAGAAAGTATGCACTTTTGGTGTCTGGAGTGGAAGTGTGGAGCCGGGTTTTGTGTATTTGGGTATCCGGGTATCAGGTCAGGAGGGCGAGGATGGCCTCCACGGTTTGGTCGGGGGTCTGGTCGGTGGTGGGGATGGTCAGGTTGGCGAGGCGGCGGTAGAGGGGGTGGCGTTTGGCGAAGCGCTGTTGAGCGACGGTGGGGTCGGCGAGGACGGGGCGGGCAATGTCCTGGAGCATGCAGCGGTCGTAGAGGGTGGGGAAGGGGGCGTCGAGGAAGACGGTGTAGGTGGCGGGGGTTTGCTCCAGGAGGAGGCGGTTGGTGAGCTCTTCGGGGGTGCCACCGCCGAGGGCGAGAACGGTGTTGTGATGGCCGAGGGCGGAGGCGAGGGCGGCGGATTCGAGGCGGCGGAAGTGGGCTTCGCCATGGCGCTCGAAGAGCTGGGGGATGGTGGCGTTGGTGCGGGCTTCGAGGTGGGCGTCGAGATCGAGGAAGGTCCAGTTGAGGCGGGCGGCGAGGAGGCGGCCGATGGTGGACTTGCCTGCTCCCATGAAGCCGGTGAGGACGAGGCGGCGAAGGTGGGTTGGGATTTGGGTTTGGCCGGGCTCGCTGGACATGGTTTTGATTTGGGCTTCGGTGTTGATTTGTTCTTCGGACTCGGTGGACGTCATTTGCCTCTCCTTGAATGGTACTGAAAATGAAAGAGCCGCAACCTTTTTTGGGCTGCGGCTCGGGAAGATCGATGACTCTGAGGGTGTTTAGGTGTTTTCAGAGATGCATGCGAGGACTCCACTGGCCGCGGGGTGGCGCCAATAGCTAAAGCCCGTAAAATCGAAGGGTGCTCAACATGCTGGTGACTAGGTTACAGCGGGGGTTTGGATAATGCAAGGGTTGGTGTGACGTTCGCGTCGGCGCCGCGGAGCCTCGACGGCGCCGGGCAGACCGTGGGGAGCGGGTTGAACCTCCGCCCTTTACTAATTAGCTTTGAGCTGAGCATTGATGCCGGCGATGCGTTCCTTGAGGAGTGCAATCGATTCCACCCAGGTTTTGAATATCTCGGTCGTGTAGCCCGCGTCGAAGTTGCGTGGATGGGGTTCCTTTGCGGCGTTTCTGCGCTTCGCCTCTTCGAGTTTTCCTTCAAAGTAGGCCAGTCGTTGTTTGAGGTTTTCTTTGCTCACGTCTTTAAGGCTACACGGAGAGGTCGGATGTGGCTAATGGTTGTGGGTTAAGTGGCGGCTGCCGGGTTAGTGGTAGAGAAGCAGGTTTCTCCACTCCGCTGCGCTCCGGTCGAAATGACGGCGTTTTTTGTTTGTGTGTCTGGTTTGTGTGTGGGCCGAGACGCATCCCACCGCTTCAAAAGAGTACGGAAGAGGAGCCATGCCCCGGCTGGGTCGTTATAAAGTCCGGTGCTCATCAACGTCATCGGCTGGACTACTCGCAGACCGTTCGCGAGACACCAGCGCAGGAGGGCGCTGTTCCTTGAAGGCACGAGGATTCCGGGACCGGCAAAGGATTCGGCTGAAGCAATGAGGGCCTGGAGGTCCAGGTTCGTTTCCGCTGTGGAATGGCCGAAGAACGCGAGGTGCGTCGTGTATCCCGTGACGCGGCCTGCGCGCTCAACTACAAGCGCGGTTCCCTGCTCGATTGCGTGCGCCAAGTCGGCACCTCTATCGAATCCATGGACCTGCCGCGATAGAGCGTTGCAGTCGTTCAGGTCGTCGGGTTTGGCGGGTCGCAACGGCGCATCCCGAGAAACTCTGTTCGAGCATCTGTCCCTGGACGCAGGATAGGGGTTCGCGGATGTAGAAGCCGAGCGAGGTGTAAAGGGAGAGCGAGCGATTGTGGAAGGCGGCCTGGACAAGTCGGACTCCGGCGGCGCCCCGCTCGTTCGCGCGGTCCATCGCGGACTGCATGAGCTTACGTCCGACACCGAGATTTTGTGCGCCTGGGTCGATGGTGATCGGGCCAAGGCCTCTAATCACGGACCGCTCATCGAGGCAGTTGCTGCCTACGACCCGGCCGTCGTGTTCGGCGACAACGCAATAGAAGCCGGGGTTCTGAAACGTTCATGGAGAGTACGCCGGTAGCAGCCTCCGGGTTGGGAAGATCGCAGGGAAAACCGTGAGCCGCGCTGATCGTGGAGAAGGCGTTGAAGCAAATCTGTCCCGCGACTAAGGCGTCTTCCGGCATGGCGGTCCGAACTACAATGTCAGGCCGTGTCTTCTGCGACATGCTTTGGTCCCCTTTTGGTTGGTTGGAAAGAAGTGTAGCAGTCGCACAATCCAGTCTTAGATGTGGGCCAGTCAGCCGTCTATCTGTTCTGGTAGACAATGCACCCATATAGGACTACGCTTAAGGTTCACCAAGAAAGAGGCCGTAGGATGGTTCTGACGCTCCCACCCTTCTTTCCACATAGGCGAAATCGAGATGGTTCGTTCGACTCCATTTGCCTGAAGTGCTTGCTCACAATTGCTAACTCAAGAACTGAAGCCGACCTGGCAAAGCACGACAGGTACCACGTCTGCAATCCTTCGATCTTGTCCCAACAGGCTTTTGATCGCGCTCGGAGACCGCGCTAACCAATCCAACCTTCTCCATTTTCTGAACGAAGCTCTTTAGGCGGCGCGTGATGATGGTCGGAATCAAATTTTCCCACCGCTACAACCCTGATGGTACGTGGCAATCAATCTGCCCCGAGTGTTACAAAACGGTGGCAGAAAGCCGCGAAGAAAGAGACCTGAAGCGAGCCGAAGATACGCATGTTTGCCTCTCACTGAATGGGCGCATGGTTCGGATCGACTAGACTTTTTCGCCTGCGCGGACTTCAGCTTAAGAGGGATGCTCCGAGTAGCCCGGTCGCTATGAAAAAACTGCATTTCACCCGCGAACTCAGCAGAATTTAGTCTGAACGCCGCAAAGAACGTGGAGACTAACGTGCGCTCAGAACTCATCTTTCGTGCCAGGGAAACAGTCGATAACAAGTACAAGCTGTGTCAGACAGCCTCAAAGGCCACTCGCCGCCTTCACATCGCCGCGAAAAACACTACAGATACCATCAACGATGCCCTTTCACGAATAGCTGGTGGCGATGAGTTTTCGCTACCTGCGAATCCCGTTCTTGCCTCGTCGCAGCAAGCTTAGTTGGGTACGTGCGCGCCCATCCTCATGGTGCCAACTGCAGCGTTATTTTGGGGATCATGGCTGGGTCCTAATCGGTCCTTAGCTGCTCGCCTTCAGCCATCCATTAGGAGATAAGGGAATGAACTCGCTGCGATTTAGCTGGCCGACTGGATTTCCCAGGTTGCTGAGTTCTCCTAAAGAGTGCCCTGTCTGTACCTCGATTGGGTTTCCCGAGGCGGAGTTACCCAAACCTCTCGACCGCACCCTATCGTTGTTCGCGTTACATCCAATTCGCTGTGTAAATTGCTGGCGAAGATACTACGGCTTCTCGATGACGAATAAGGCGAGCACATGACTGCCCACCTTAGCGACGATGAAACCGTCGCTAAGATGGGCAGTCGCGTTGAGGTTTGTGCAAACTATCCGTTTACGATTTTATGAACTCGAGCAGGTCGGCATTGATCAGGTCTGCGTGCGTTGTGGCCATTCCATGAGGCAAGCCAGGATAGGACTTGAGCGTGCCGTGCTTCAAAAGC
>CAVZGJ010000013.1:0-48740 GCA_963774735.1 uncultured Acidobacteriaceae bacterium
GGATACAAGCGCGGGATTGTGGTGGCGTTGACAGTCATGGGGATCGGCGAGTTGCTATTTCTACGAGCCTCAGTGATATTTTTTATCCTCTATTTCTGTTTGCGTTGTTTGTTGTGGGCAGCGGTCTGGCGCTGTTGCAGGTGGCAATCAATCCTTACGTAGGGGCCCTGGGAGCGCCGGAGACGGCTGCTTCGAGATTGAATCTGTGCGGATTCCTTAATTCGTTCGCGACGACGATTGCCCCCAAAATTGGTGCGGCGTTCATTTTTATTGCGGCAGGAGCTTCGGCGGCGGAGTTGGCGCGTTCGGTACGAATGCCTTATCTGATTCTGGCGGTGTGCGCGCTTGCGATGGCGGTGTTTACGGCTTTTGTGAACCTTCCGAAGCTGCTTGAGGGCGGGTCGGGAAGTGGGGACAGCTCGTATAGCGGGGCGTTGCGGTTCAGCCATCTGCGGCTGGGTGCGCTGGCGATCTTCTTTTATGTAGGCGCTGAGGTTGCGATCGGCAGCGTCATGATCAATTTTCTGGGACAGGCTTCGATGGGTGGACTTAGCCATGAGGCCGCGGCAAAGTATGTCTCGCTTTACTGGGGAGGCGCGATGATCGGGAGATTGATTGGGTTTTTTGCGATGCAGAAGATTAGGGCGCGGCCGGCCCTCGTTTTTGTGTCGTCGATCGCATCGCTGCTGGTTGTGACGGGGATTCTCGCGCATGGGCAGTGGCGATGTGGGCCATTGTTGCTTGCGGGTTGTTCAACTCGGTGATGTGGCCTTGCATCTTCCCAATGTCGGTAAGGGTCTCGGGCGATTCACGAGCCACGGTTCGGGAATCCTGATCAGATGGTGGTCGGAGGCGCGGTGATTCCGGAGGTTCAGGGTTTACTTGCGGACAAGTTGGGGTATCAGCCAAGCTTTGCGATTGTCCTAGTTTGCTATCTGTATATTCTGTTTTTTGCGCTGCGGGGTTATCGCAATTTGAACACGTTTGAGGCGGAGGATGCACTGAGCCCGGGGGTTGTGCAGTAGCTTTTGGTAAGCCGCAATTATTCGATGGCGGCGGGGACGGGGGTAGAGGCTTTCAGGGAAGGTGCTTAGTCGAGACGGCCGCCGAGGAAAGTCGCGACGACTTCAGCGGAAGGACTAAGGACAGTAATATTGGCTTCGCGACCAATGTCGATGGCTCCCCATCGTTCGCCGATTCCCATCAATTGGGACGGATTGCGGGATGCGGCAGCTACCGCAGTGCTTAGAGGCGCGCCCGTGAATTGGATGAAGTTCCTTACGCCGCGATCGAGGGTGAGAACGCTTCCTGCGAGAGTGCCCTTAGAAGCGGCTCGGCCGTCCCGGACCTCAACCTCCATGTCGCCAAGTTTGTAAGTACCGTCGGGCATGCCGGTAGCGCTCATGCCATCGGTAATCAACACGACGCATTCCGGATTCTTGGCTTTAGCATAAAGGCGGACCATGAGGGGATCAACGTGAATGCCGTCGCAGATAATTTCGGCGAAGAGCGAGCTCTTGTCGAGAACATACGCGGCGATGCCTGGATCGCGGTGATCGATCGCACGCATGGCGTTGAAAGTGTGGGTAGCAGAACGGGCTCCTGCGGCAAACCCGGCTTCAGCGTCGACCACTGTAGCGTCGCTGTGCCCCATGCTGCAGCGCACTCCGAGGGAGGCGGCGTGGGCAATGAGCTCGATCGCGCCCGGGAGTTCCGGAGCAATCGTCATGAGTGCGATCTTTCCTTCGGCGGCCTGCCAGAAGCGGTCAAAGAGAGGAATAGAGGGGGCTTCAAGGAGAGCCTCTGTGTGGACGCCGCGTTTGAGATGGGAAAGAAAGGGGCCTTCGAGATGGATGCCAAGCGGAGTGGCACGATAACTGGACTCTTTAGCGCTCTTCTCGATCTCCGAGGCCATGTCGCCCAGTGCGCGGAAGGTATCGTCTTTGGGAGCTGTGACCGTTGTAGGAAAGTAAGCGCCGACACCGCGGCTCGCCAAATAATCTCCGATGGTGTGAAAAGCTTGTGGGGTGGCCTTCATAACGTCGTGTCCTGCGCAGCCATGAATATGGATGTCAACGTACGCGGGAACAAGGGTAGCTTCAGGGAAGTAGTGGGTCGCGGCGACCCTGCGTTGCTCAGAGGGCGTGAGGGTTTCAATTCGAGTGACCCGGCGGTCTTCTATGGTAAGCAGAGGATACTCGACGGTTTCCGCTACCCCCAGGAGTCGTCGCGCCGTCATCGTGCTGATCATCGATGCCTTTCGAGATCTGTTCTGTAGCGCACTCTAGTTACCATGTTCCTGACAGAGTATGTTCTAAACGAAGGAAGCATTGTCTCAAGGTTCTATCCACTATAGTCGTTCATACAGGTAGCAGGGAAGAATGCAGTATACCGTTCTAGGAAAGACTGAGATTTGGAAGGCATGGAGAAACCAACGCATATCACACCGCTAACGGGAAGCTTCCCTCACGCTATGTTGCGGGAGATCTACGAACAACCGGAGGCGCTAGCTGCGACGATTGAGCGGTATGTTCCCGGCGGCGCATCAACAGCAGAGACGTTTCAACCGGTTGCTGAGGCGCTCGGACGGCGAGAGAGGCTCGTGATTGCGGCAAGCGGTTCCAGTCGCCACGCGGGACTCGCAGGGGAAATCATGCTTGAGGATCTCGCGGGAATTCCAGTCGACGTGGAATACGCGAGCGAATATACGTATCGGTCGACTCATGCGCTGCACAATCCGGGCGTGCTAGTTATCTCTCAGTCGGGCGAGACGGTGGATACCCTCGCAGCGCTGCGGGAGGCGAAGGCACGCGGTTTAGCCACGGTAGCCATAACGAATAACGCCCGATCGACCATGGCAACGGAGGCAAGCGCTTCTCTGCCGACGTATGCCGGAGTAGAAAAGGCGATTCCTGCGACGAAGAGCTTTACGACACAGCTAGCCGTACTCTACTCTCTTGCTCTTTACCTGGCTCGCTTCCGTGGCCGGATGACATCACAGGCAACCGAATCGCGTGGACGGCAATTGCGAGAGATTCCGGAACTAATCCAGGCTGCAATTCCCGTCTGGCATGGACAGATCGAAGCTCTGACGCCTCATCTGGCAGGCTCGACCGCTCTTCTTTATCTTGGGCGTGCCGCGCACTACGCAATTGCTCGTGAGGGAGCTCTAAAGCTGAAGGAGTCCGCTTACCTGAACGCCGAGGGATACCCATCCGGCGAACTGAAGCACGGGCCCAACGCCCTTGTCAGCAAAGACGCTCCATTAATTATGATTGCAACCGTGGACGCCACCGATCCAGATTCAGTGTTGCGCTATTCAAAAGTGGTCCAGCTAATGAAGGACATGCGGGAACAGGGAGCTCGCATTGTTGCTCTTGCGACGGAAGGTGACGCTGAGGTGCCACGGTACAGTGATTCCTGTTTGTTCATTCCGCCGAGCAGCGATCTTTTGTCGACCGTCCTCGAGGTAGTACCCCTTCAATTGCTTGCATACACGCTCGCGATCCACCGCGGCATTGATGTCGACCGGCCAAGAAACCTGGTAAAGGCGGTCGTCGAGGAGTAAACCGGGATCGCAATTCGTCCCGGACCTGGCGAGCACCTACTGCTGGTCTACAACTTATTTGTTATCGAATGAGAAATCGCGTGAGCATTTCATTCTGCGCTCTCCGGGCGAAAAAACCAGGTAGCCGACGACTCCCGATGGTATCCGCTTTTCTGTCATCGCCGAATAGCAACCTTCCGTAAAAAAATAGCCTGCTCTATTTTCCGTCCATTCGTCAACAGGCGAAAGGACGACGTTCGCCCAACTCTGCGACAGTGCCCGGTGCAACTTTTGTGTAATAGGTGCCCCTCGTTATCGAAGGGTACCGTGGGTACTAAAGTTCGGCCAGCAGTAGAGAGCCACGAGGGAATCCATGAGATATCTGTCCCACAGCTCGACTTATCCATCGAACCTTTTTTCGATTGGAAGCTATCGCTTTAAGTTCATGCTCGTTCTGGCGACGATGGTCGCGATGGCCTCCACGGCCTTTGCGACTCAGTCGACGACAACCAAGTTAGCGATCTCTGCAACATCCGTGCCCTACAAGACCCCCATTACCTTGACTGCGACCGTCACCTCTGGCGGAATACCAGTCACGACGGGTCTCGTTCTCTTTTGCGATGCGACAGCAACCTATTGCGAAAACAATTCCGCATTAGGTATAGCTCAACTTACGTCACCGGGAGCGACTGCGTCGGTGAAGCTGGGCAGCGGTCCGATCGGAAATCACAGTTACAAGGCGGTCTATCGCCCCAACAATCTTTATTCGGCAAGTTTGTCGAACACCGTTACTTATTCCGTAACGGGAACTTACAATTCTGCGACTACGTTGGCCTCAACAGGTACGGTGGGCAACTATACGTTGGCTGGAACAGTCGCGGGATTAGGATCCCTTACGAAGGGGCCAACGGGCACCATCTCGTTTCTGGATGCCAGCAACGGCAACAATCTTTTGGGGACAGAGAATCTGGTTGTCTCCACCCTTGCGACTACGTTTATTCAAAATCCGCCATTTGCCATAGGGGGTCCCGGTGCTACAAGCAGGTCCTTGGCGATTGCATCGGCATATCTCAATACTGACAACAATCTTGATGTTGTGACGGGAGATTCCGTGAGCACGGTCGCCAGTGGCCCGATCCCTCCGGATAAGTCAACGATCACGGTGCTTCTGGGCAAAGGTGATGGCACTTTTAAGCCCCAGGTGAACTATCCCGGTTGCACGGTGGGTAACGCGGTGCAGATTGTTCTTGCGGACTTCAACCGCGACGGAATTACTGACGTTGCCCTTGGATGCTCCGACCGCACAAATAAGAATCTCAACAATGGTAACGGCGGCACCAGTGGCGGTCTCGTGATCATCCTTGGCAAGGGTGACGGGTCGTTTTTAGCTCCTACGTTTTATTCGACGGGCGATGTAGCGAGTATTGCTACGGGAGACTTCAATCATGACGGCATCCTGGACATAGCACTGACCGACAATGCACAGCAGAATGTTCTTTTCTTTACCGGAAACGGCGACGGAACATTCACGCAGCAAGTAACGAATACGATTTCGACCAGCACTGCAGCTCGCGGCGTTGTCGTCTCAGACTTCAACAACGATGGCATTGACGATGTTGCCTATGTAGTGGCCGATGGTTCGCTATTTGATCTTTATGTAGCGATTAGCCAGACCAATGGCACCTTCGTGGTGCCGACCACTCCAATTGCGACCCAGATCGGCGAGTTTCTTACGGCCGGCGATACCAACGGCGACAACAACGCAGATATCGTTTCTGTCACGGTTACTGAACCCGGAGGACAGATTGGCAATAGTATGTTCGTCCTTCTCGGAAACGGGAATGGAACTTTCCAGCCGACGGCGACATACCTTTCAGATATTCCATCCGACCCAAATCTGGCTGATGTCAATGGCGATGGGATCCCGGATATTATTGCCGGCGGCAGTATCGGAGCTCTTGTCTACATAGGCAACGGTGACGGTACATTTCAGCCCTACGCGCCTGGGTCTCTGCCAAGCGCCGAGCCGGTAATCGGTGGTTTTGCCCTGACCTATGCTGTCAACGCGGGAGACTATAACAACGACGGCAATGCCGACCTGATCGGCACGGACAATGGCAGCGCCCGGGCCGCTGTCTCGCTTAGCCAGGTTGAACAAAATTCCACTGCGTCGGCGCTCGCCAACGTCGCGGTCTTTCCGCTCGGCAGCGGCGTGCACAATGTGGATGCGAGCTACTCCGGCGACTCTATCTATATCGGAAGCATCTCGTCGACTGTGCCCCTGACCGCAGCTCCTGTGAACACGGCGATTACGCTGACGGCTTCTCCGAGCACAGTGCTCCTTACTGGACAATCTGTGACCTTAACGGCGGTTCTATCGCCTTATACCGTTGGACCTCCTTTTACGACTACGAACGGCGAGCCCGTCAATTTCTATAGCGGCAGCACGCTGCTGGGTTCGGGCACTCTCGCGAGCGGAGTCGCTAAGCTTACGACGACTGCGTTACCGACGGGATCCGATTCGGTGACTGCGGTGTTTCCTGGGGACTCTAATTACAACTCGAGCACATCCAATGTTTTTTCGGCGACGGTTTCCAACATCGTTCTGATTTCGTCGCAGAATCCCTCGACTTACTTGCAGTCGGTGACATTCACGACGACCGTCCCCGCGGGCAAGACGGGCACGATCAGCTTCTTTGACGGAGCAAATAGCATCGGAAGCGTGGGCATCACGGGTACGACGGCGACCCTGACTACTTCGAGCCTGTCCGTCGGTTCGCATAACATCACTTCGCAATACAACTCGGCCACCTCGAATGTTGTTGTCCAGCTGGTTAACCAGGCGACGCCCACGGTTACCGTTACGACGTCCGGGCCCAGCACCTATGGGACCCCGGTGACCATTACGGCGACAGTTCCCAGCGGGGCGACAGGCACAATTGTTTTCAGTAGCGGCGCCCAGTATCTTGGCTCGGGCACGGTCAGTTCGGGCACGGCTTCGATTACCACGTCGGTTCTGGCTCCGCCGAGCGATGTCATTACGGCGACTTACGGTGGAGACACAAACTATACCTCTGCGACCGGCACTGCCACTCAGACGGTCAATAAGGTGACCCCTGCGTCGACGCTGACGTCTTCGCTGAATCCGTCCGTCGTTGGCAATCCGATTACGTTCACCGATACGCTGCCGGCGGGGGTGACGGGAACCGTCGCCTTCACCAGTGGTGCGACAGTTTTGGGCAACGGGACTGTGACAAGCGGCGTTGCTACGCTGACGACCTCGTCGCTGCCGCCCGGAAGCGGTCCCGTTACTGCGACCTATAGCGGTGATTCAAACTACAACTCTTCCGTCGCGACACTCACTCAGACGGTCAATAAGATGACGCCCACGGTTTCGGTAACTGTGCCGGGAACCAGCGTCTTTGGCCAGTCAATCAATATCACTGCCTCCGTTCCAAGCGGACCAACGGGAACGATTACGCTGACGAGCGGTGGAGTCACGCTGGGAAGCGGAACGATTACGGCGTCGAATGGGATCGTCACCATCAGCACGGCCGTACTTCCTGTAGGTTCGGATGTGATTACGGCGACGTACGGTGGGGATGCGAATAACAACACTGCTACCGGGACCGCGACACAAACTGTCACCAAGGCATCTCCGGCGGAGACGCTTTCTTCGAGTGTCAATCCCTCAAACACAAATCAAGCCGTGATATTCAAGGCAACACTGCCAACGAATGTGACCGGCGCGGTGACATTTACGAACGGTGCCACGAATCTTGGCACGTCTACAGTGAGCAACGGCGTGGCGACCTTGTCGGTATCGACGTTGCCTTCAGGTGTCGATACGGTCACCGCAGCTTATAGCGGCGATTCGAACAACAACACGGCAACAGCATCAATTGCTCAGACGGTCAATAAGGTGACCCCGGTGGTCACGGTGACAACTTCGGGCGCTAGTACGTATGGCTCTTCGGTCACAATCACGGCCACCCTTCCCGTGGGAACTACGGGGACGGTGACGTTCACGAGCTCTGGCGGGCTGAACTCTTCTGCGAGCGTCAATCCCGCGACCGGAACCGCGGTTATCAGCACGACCGTGTTGCCGGTGGGCAGTGATACGATTGCTGCCTCCTACGGTGGAGATGCGAACTACAACCCGGCAACGGGATCGGTTGTGCAGACCGTGGGTAAGGCGACGCCGGCAGTGACCTTAGTGTCTTCCCTGAACCCGTCGACTACGGGTCAGTCTGTCACCTTCACAGCAACCGTGCCTGCCGGTGTTACAGGAACCGTCACGTTCGCGAGCGGTGCGACAAGCCTGGGTACTTCAACATTGAGCGGTGGAACCGCAACGGTCGCGACTTCCACGCTACCGATTGGCAGCGATCCCATCACGGCAACTTATGGCGGAGACGGGAACAACAACTCGGCGACGGGAACTCTGACGCAGGTAGTGAATAAAGCTACGCCTTCGATCACCGTAACCACTTCGGGACCGAGTACCTTCGGCAATCCAGTTACGATTACGACCCAGCTTCCATCAGGAACGACCGGAACGGTAACTGTCACAAGTGGCGGCGTTACGCTTGGCAGCGGCCCAGTGAATTCGACGACTGGAACTGTAACGATGACAACCACGGTTCTGCCAGTCGGGACCGATACGATCACGGCGAGTTATGGCGGTGATACGAACTACGGGCCGGCAACAGGTACCACAACGCAGGTTGTAAGTAAGGCGACCCCGCCGGTTGTGCTGACGTCTTCGTTGAATCCATCGACTTATGGCCAGTCGGTCACATTTACGGCGACGGTGCCAGCGGGAGTGACGGGAACGGTCAGCTTCCTGGAGGGTTCGACTGTTCTCGGTACGGGAACGATCAACAACGGATCCGCAGGATTTCCAACCTCCACGCTGACCGCGGGCGTTCACGCCATCACGGCGAACTATGGTGGAGATGCGAATAACAGTGCCGCAAGTTCTGCTCCGCTCTCGCAGACAGTGAACAAAGCCACGCCAACATTGCCAATACCCGTCGTGTCGACGAGCAGCCCCATTGTAGGAACCCCGGTGATTATTACAGAAGCGGTGCCGCCGGGGGTTTCTGGACCTGTTACGTTCTCGAACGGCGGAACGGTGATTGGCACCGCACCGATCGTGGGAGGCACCGCGACGATTACGGTGTCGACGCTGCCTCTTGGGACAGCTCAGATTACGGCGAGCACTCCCGGAGATGCGAATAACAATCCAGCAATGTCACCTCCAGTTTCGGTGACGGTGGTCAAAACAGCTCCAACGGTGACGGTTGCATCGTCCCTCAATCCCTCCGCCATCGGGCAGTCAGTAACGTTTACGGCGACTGCACCAGCGGGTGCAACCGGCACGATTACATTCCTTGATGGGTCGACGGTGCTTGGAACCGGTACGTTGACGAATGGTCAGACGACGTTGACGACGAGCGCATTGACGGTTGGGTCTCACATGATTACGGTGAGCTACGGAGGAGATTCGAACAACAGTCCGGCGACGTCGGTTCCGCTAACGCAAATTGTAGATAAGGCAACCCCGGTAATTCCTCCTCCCGTTGTTTCGAACCCGAATGTGCCGCCGAATACGCCGGAGACGATAACTGAGACGGTACCTCCAGGTGTGACGGGGACGGTTACGTTTTCCGACGGAGGAACCACAATTGGATCGGCCCCGATTGTAGGTGGAACGGCTACGATCACTGTACCTTCGTTGCCGATCGGTACAAATCCGATCACGGCGACTACGTCGGGTGATGCAAACAACAACCCGGCGACCTCCGGGGCGACGACAGTGACGGTGACGAAGACAGCGCCGACGGTCACGGTAATCTCTTCGCTCAACCCATCGATTGTCGGGCAGGCAGTGACCTTCACCGCGGGTGTCTCCTCGAGCGCGACCGGCACGGTTACATTTCTCGACGGCTCAGCGATTCTCGGAACCGGTACGCTCGTGAATGGTCAGGCAGCTCTGACGACGAGCACGCTGACTGTCGGCTCGCACATTATTACAGTAAGTTATGGTGGTGATGCGAATAACGGCGCCGCTACATCAGGAGCACTGACGCAGGTTGTCAACAAGGCGACGCCTGTTATACCTCCGCCAGTCGTCTCGAATCCGAATGTCCCTTCAAACACGCCTGAGACCATTACTGAGACGGTACCGCCGGGAGTAACGGGAACGGTGACGTTCTCCAACGGTGGGACGTCGATCGGCTCAGCACCCATTGTGAATGGAACGGCCACGATTACGGTGCCTTCGCTTCCGATCGGTACGAATCCGATCACGGCGACGACGTCAGGTGATGCAAATAACAACCCGGCGACCTCGTCGGCGACGACTGTCACAGTGACTCAGTCATCGACTCCGGTTCTGGTTGCGCCGATCGTGACGCCAAACAATCCTGCGCCCAACTCGCCAGTGACTATCACGGAGCCAATTCCTTCGGGAGTGACAGGGCCGATCAACTTCTATAACGGTGGCACTCTTCTGGGCACTGGAACGATTTCCAACGGAGTTGCCACGATAACGATCCCTTCGCTTCCGGTCGGTACGGATCAGATCACCGCGACTGGAGTCAATACGTCGACCAGTGGAACGATTACATCGCCGCCCACTACTGTTGTGGTGGCCAAGGTTGCTGCAACTGTCACACTCGCTTCGTCGGTGAACCCATCAGCTCCGGGCCAGGCCGTGATCTTCTCGGCTACGGTGCAGTCGGCCGCAACTGGGACGATTACATTCCTTGATGGAACGACCATTCTTGGCACGGGAGCGATTGTCGGGAGGAGTAGCAACCTTCACGACGTCGGGGCTGGCGATCGGGACACACTCGATCACGGCGTCTTACAGTGGCGACTCGGCTTATAACACTGCAGTTTCCGCGGCGCTTGCACAGGTCGTCGGGAAGATCCCAACGGTTACGACGATAACTGTGAGCGCTCCGGCCCAATTGCTTCATACGGGAGTCACTTTCACCGCGAACGTGACTGCGCCTAGTCCGAATGCGACTGGGACGGTCACATTTATGGACGGCACGACTGTGTTGGGCACGGCGGCGCTGAGCGCGAATGGAGGTGTTATCGTTTCGTTGGCCACGAATGCCAATGCGGCTTTCGCGACAACGAGCCTGCTGACTGGGCCACATCAGATTGTGGCGGTTTACTCCGGCGACGGGACGTTTGCTCCAAGCACATCGGCTCCTGCACCGAACATGGTGGAGGACTTCACGAACGCGAACACTGGTCCTGCGAGCCAGAATGTTCTCCCGGGCGCGAGCACTACGTATACCTTCACTCTGACACCTGTGGACGCGAGCACCTTCCTAAACGATGTGACGGTGGCGATTGATGGGCTGCCAAAGGGCTCGACCTACACGTTCTCGCCTGCCACCATCAAGGCCGGAAGCGGAGCGACACAGGTAACGCTGACGGTCCAGATGAGCAGTTCGTTGAACGCACGCAATAGCGCGCCACAGGATCGGCCATCAGGGCACAATGAAATGCCAATTGCGTTAGGAATGCTGGGCCTGGCTGGCCTCGGAACCCTGCGGAAGTTGAGGCACCGGATCCCTCGCTCGCTGATGATTCTCCTGCTGACGCTTGGTTCTCTTCTTCCAATTGCGGCGCTTAGCGGTTGCGCCGGCGGATATTTCCTACCCAAACCAACAACTTTTCCCCTAACAGTCACCGGCACGGAAGGCGCAATACAGCACGCGGCGACTGCAACCTTGATTGTCGAAGAGTAGAAAAAGTGAGAAGAATATGAAGCAACTCCGTCATGTCATATTTCTGGCTCTAATTATCGCTTTCCCCTGGGCGCTTCACGCTCAAGCGATATCGATGAACGGAGTCTATGGTGATGTTCCCAGGCTAGAGTTCGGCGCGAACTACAACTACTTCCATGCCAACGCACCTCCGGGGCAGTGCGGCTGCTTCATGATGAACGGCGGCAGCGCGACCTTTACCTATAACGTGAACGACAAGTGGGCCGCGGTTGCGGATATGACTCTGGGGCACGCTAGCAACGTGGACAACAGTGGTCAAAACATCACAATCTTTGACTACTTGTTTGGAGCGCGATACACGCGCCGCAATCACGGCCGATATGTATTTTATGGGCAGGGCATGGTGGGCGGAGCGAAGGAGGACGTGAGCTTCGATTTCACCATCAACCGACAGGCACTGTCGTTTCTCGCCGGCGGTGGAGCAACGACACGGATCAGCCCCAAGTTTGGGTTCACGATCGGCGAGGTCGACTGGATTTATTCGCGAATCCCCAATGCTACAAATGACCGCCAGAACAATCTTCGGGTTGCCGTCGGCGTTACCTACAACATTCACCCGGTCTTTTAACAGAGTGCAGCGTTTAAAAAAAGCCGCGCCGGAGATACCCGGCGCGGGCTATTTAAGCATCGCTACTGCTTGAGCAGCTTGGTGAGGTAGTCCAGCGCGCGCGGATCGTTGGATTGTCCGAGCCAGAAGACCGCTTGCCGGCGAACCATGGGATCTTTGCTGGAGTCTGCGACGGCAATCAATTGAGTTGTAGCTTCGTCCCCCGGAAGCCTTGAAAGAGCGAAGACAGCCGATTTTCTGATCTGCTCGTTGGGGTCGTTTGTCGCGATCGTGCGCAGGTCCTCGCTTACCTTCTTGCCGCCTTTGTTCGCCATCCAGAACTGCGCTTGTTTACGTACCTGCGGTGATGCATCTTCGTGCGCCATGCGGATAATCTCATCGAGGGCCGAAGGGTCTTTCGACAAGGTGAGGTCGAAGGTTAGTTTTTCCCGGAACTTGGGGTCGCTGTCGTTGTGGGCGAACTGTTTGATTGCCGCCAGACCTTCGGCTCCGCGTTGATTGGCCAGCCAGAAGGCCGCTTTTTCGCGCAGGGCGAGGTCATTCTTTGGATCGGCGAGGCTGATCAGGGCGGCTGTTGCGGAGTTCGTCTGATGGATAGAGATGGCGAAGACTGCGTTTTCACGTACGCGTCGAGGATCTTCCTGTTTGGCGAGATCGGTGAGGATGCGAACGCTGTCATCGGGGTTGACGGTATTGAGCCAGACGAAGTGCGCTCCCCCTGCGTCGAGTTGGCGATCCGGTTCCGTGACACGAATCTTCGTGACGGCTCCATCGGCGACGCGGATGAGGATGTTCGCATGATCGAACGTCTTGCGGCTGTCGTCCGACTGGGTGATCTCGGAGCTGCTGCCTTCGAGGTACTCGACACTGTTCGAGTTCCAGCCGTTCGAAAATTTGCTCACCACAGGGACGGAATAGCCAACCCAGGTAACGTCGGCTTTTTTTTTCGCAGCGTCCAGCGTTGGGCCGATTCCGTGGTCGCCGGTTGTTACCTGACCGTGGAGGATCGTTGGTTGCTGAGAAAACAGCACGTTTGTTGTTGATAGAACGATGGCGGCAATAGCGAGGCGCAAGAAAATTCGCATGGGTTCTCCTGATATCACGCATGGTGATGGTTGTCCTTGTTGCGTTTGATTGGGCCGAATTACTTGAGCAGTTCCATCATGTAGTCGGTCGCGGCCTTGTCGTTCATCAGAGCGAGTTGCGAGACGAGTTGGCGCTTCAACTCAAGGTCCTTCTCGTTTTTCGCCATCTCCACCATGCGTGGCGCGTCCTTAGTGATGAACATGGCGTTGATGATCGATCTCTTGATCTTCGGATCCGTCGAGGTGCGATAGACCTCAGCGAGGGTATCGTTAGCTTTCGACCCCTGGAAGACTGCCATGGTTTGAATGGCCTGGCTCTGGAGTTGAGGATCGAGCTTTCCAAGCGCGGCGTCGCGCAGAATGCTGTCGGCCTCCGGGGTTTTGCTCTGTGCCAAGACGAACAGCGCGTGTTTCTTGACATTAATCGGGTCGTTGCCGCTGAGAATGCCGCGCAATAGAGGAATCGCGCTCGCGGGGTCGCGGCGCAATACCGCGGACAAGGCGATCAGTTTCAGGTCTTCATCGGACCCGCGCGGAACTCCGTCTTCTCCCCGATCTCCCCGCGCTATGTATATATAAGGCGCAACCCTGTCCGTCCTTACCTTCACCTTATCTTTATCCTTATCCCCGTTAGCTTGTGCGTCTACCTGCACGTTGACCGCAATCGTGTCACAGTCCTTATTCCAAGTGCTGTTGGCGAACTGGGCGCGGAGTTGCTTGCAGGTGGCGATCGCGAGCGGCGTGTTGCCTAGTTTGTTGAGGGAGTAGGCCTTCCAGTAAAGAGCAGCGTCTACGCGGCGTTCGCCCTTTGCGTTGATCACCTTGTCGAAGGCTGTGACGGCATCGGGCCAGCGATGTTCATCCATCGCATGTTGACCTACCGTGTAATCGTCATCCGGAGCAGAGGCATAGAACGGTGAGGAGAGTTCGGGCGGCAATGCATGAACGGCATAGGTCGTCGCGGGAAGAAGCAGGGCAGTGGAGCAAAGCGTGATGCGAAGAAGACTTGTCATTGTGTAACTCCTTGGGAATGGTCGTCGTTCTGTTGAAGAATTCTGATGTCAAGCAGGAGGCCGCTGGTGTTCATCTCCAAACGAAGACGCCACGTGCTGTGCGGTGTCGGCGGCTCATTGTCGAGCGTGGTTAGAACACGCCCGAAGCGCTCCAACAGGGCGGCCTCAGCCAGATCTCCAGTATCTCTGGCGCTCTGAACGTAGACTGCGTTCTTGAGCAGAAGATCGTGAGCCTGCTCGCGAGTGACGTCGTCGAGTTCGCCATGGGAGTTGTTGACCTCCGTGAGGAAGCGCTCGGCAGAGTCGAGATGATTGGCGATGGCCGGATCCATGACAGGGCCTGTTGGTTGTGTTGTGAGAGGACCGTGTCCGTTGATCGCGTAGTTGGGTTTTGACGGCGTTGCGCGATGACTTTGAAGACCGAAGACAGTAAGTAGAATGAGGGCGGCCGTGGCAACCCCCAGTGTGGGCCAGACCCAAGGCTGACGCAAAAACTCAAAAGCGCCACGGCGCTGGGGAGCGAGGACGCTCAGATTGCCGCGAAGGCGCTGCCAGTTGCGCTCCAGGTCTGGCTGCGGAACCGGTTCTGGAGAGAAGACCCGCAGTGTCTCGGCAATCGATTCCGAAAGGTCCGCGCACTCAGAGCATCTTTCCAGATGACTACTGATCGTGGCTTCGTCAGAACTTTCATGAAGCTGATAAGCGATCAGTTCATCTTCAGAGAAGTGTTTCATCGGATGCCTCCTGCGATCGGCATAAGCGACTGGCGGAGTTTGCTGACCGCGCGAAAAACAGCCTGCTTTGCGGAATTAGTGGTCACGTTCAGCGCGGTTGCGATCTCCGCCATCGGGATTTCTTCCATATGTCTCAATGTGAAAGCCGTTCGCTCCATTGGGGTAAGTTGAGCCATCGCGACCTGTCGCAGTTTGGCGGCCTCGCGGGCGAGGAGCGCTCGTTCGGGGCTCGCCTGGGTGTCAGCGACGCGAACGGTGTGGTCGGCGGTGGAGGGTTCGTCGGCGATTCGTGGGCCCTGGTAGGAGAGATCACGATTCCGGCGTTCGACGAGGTTGATGGCAGTGTTCATGGCGATTCGTGTGATCCAGGTGGAGAAGGTAGAGTCCTGGCGAAAGCTCGGGAGCTTGTTGTAGGCGCGGAGAAATGCCTCTTGCGCGGCCTCTTCCGCGTCGGCCTCGTTGCCGGTGATGCGGAACGCGATGCGAGTCACGGTGCCGAAGTGACGGTCCATCAGCACACGATAGGCGTCGCGGTTGCCAGCGAGTACGTCTCGAATCGCGTCTGATTCCGCCTTGTCCATTCGCCGATTAGACAATGGGTTTTACCTCCAGTTAGGTCGTAGAGGAAAAGTATTTTCGTCCATTTTGAGCGCCCTCGGCCGCCCCCCGGAAGTTCTTTGTTATCTGGTTACAGGGCGGTGTTTTTGCGGGTCTTCAAAGATCGGAGTGCGTAGACGGCCGCGCCTGCGATCAGGATGGCTCCGGCTGTCTCCATCTCGCGTTGAAAATTAGGTCTCGAAATCAGGATGAAGACGAAACCAGCGAGTGCAAGCAATACCGGCAGGGGATAGAGCGGCATACGGAATCCCCTGATCTTGCGCTCCTGGCGATGTTTGGGCAAGAGCGCGGCTGTTCCTTGCAGGAGGAACTGAAACAGGATACGAACGACCACGAGGGTTGTAATCACCTCTTGCAATCGGAAGATACAACAAAGCAGAGTAATGCCGCCCAGAGTTAGCAAGGAGTGCATCGGGATCCGGTGTTTCGGATGGAGGATTCCGAACCAAGCAGGAAAGTTGCCGTCGCGTGCCGCGGCAAAGGGGATCCGTGAGTATCCAAGGAGCAAAGCAACGACAGAGGCGAGAGCAGCGAGGGCGATCAAGACAACGATTGCGGCGGCCGCGGTGTGGCCGTAGAGGTGTTCCATGAAGACAGCCATCGTGAACATGCGAGCGTGGCTATCGGTGTTTTGGGTCATCTCGCGCCAAGGAATAACGCCGAGGACGCTGATGTTCATCAGTAGATAGAGGGTTCCGACGACGCCGATGGCGCCGAGAACGGCTCGGGGAATGGTTCGCTGCGGGTCGCGAACTTCGGCGCCGAGGAAGCAGACGTTGTAATAACCCCAATAGTCATAGGCTGAGATCAGCATTCCAGCGCCTAGGCCGACGAAGAATGCGTGGTTGAGACGGAAGGCGCCTGACGGGAAATCGAATGCTCGATGAGCGTCGAAGTGGGTGAAGCCGGCGATGATGATGACGACCAAGGTGAGCCCGACGGCCAATCCGAGCCAGCGAACGATGCGGTTGATGGCGAATATGCTTCGGTAGAGGACAGCGACCGCAAGACAACAGGCGCTCATCGCAATCAGAGTCTGGCCGCTGAGGACGATTGGAACTCCAAAGAAGGAAGCAGAAGCGAAGGGATGAGCAGATTGTGGGAAGAAGAAGGAGAGGTATTGCGAGAAGCCGATGCATCCGGACGCGATGGAGAGCGGTGCGCTGATGAGCAGTTGCCAAGCGTAGAGGAAGGAGAAGACGCGGCCGAGTTTTTTTTCGCCGTAGAGATGTTTCAGGTAGGCGTAGGAGCCGCCAGCCTCGGGATAGGCGGTTCCAAGTTCGCTCCAGATGAGTCCGTCGCAGAGGGAGAGTAGGGCGCCCATGAGCCATCCGAGGATTGCCTGGGGGCCTCCCATCACGCCTACGATCAGGGGGAGGGTGACGAATGGGCCGACTCCGACCATGTCGATGACGTTCAAGCTCAGTGCGGAGGCCGTCGATAGTCCGCGGCGCAACTCGTTGGGAGCGGGCTGGTCGTTCCCGTTTAGCCGTTGAGGTTTTTCCGGAGCCTGCACGGGTTGGAGGGGGAGTTCGTTCATCGGGTCTTCGAGCGAGTGTCGTTCCGATCGCAGCGGAACGACATCCCCTCGCTCGAAGTGTAACGAATCGCTACTTTACCGTCAGCTTTGCGTTCGGCGCGACGGTGATGCTCTGGCCCTCGGCCGCGGTCACCTTGAAGTCGGAGGCCGTGACGTCGGCGTAGGCGATCTGGAAGCCCTTCTTTGCCTGAATGTCGACGTTCTTGAGGACGATCTCTTTTACGGGCGACTCGGGCAGGCCGATGATGACTCCGGCCCACGGGCTGTTGACGGACTTCACGTTTTCGATGGTGATGTTGTGGAAGAAGGGAGTGAGGCGCTGGATGGGTTCGGCGGCTACGTCGCCTTCGGGCATGGCCTTGGGGTAGTACTCGCTGATGAGGATGGAGGTTTGAACGTCCTCCATAGTGATGTCTTTGAAGCTGATGTTATAGACCTGGTTGCCGCGGTCCCGGTTGGCTTTGATGCGAATGCCCTGCTCGGTGCCCTTGAAGTGGATGCGCTCGGCGTGGATGTTGTTGGCGCCGCCGGCGATCTCCGAACCGATAGAGAGGCCGTGGCCGTGCATGAACTCGCAGTCGGTGATGGTGATGTTTTTGCTGGGCTCATCGGGGCCGGGAGAGTTGATGATGCCGCTCTTGATGGCGATGTTGTCGTCGCCTACGTCGGCGTAGACGTGGTCGATGACCATGTTCGAAGAGCTAAAAGGGTCGATGGCGTCCGTGTTGGGCGAATGCTGCGGGGCAAGGACGCGGACGTTACGGATGGTCATGTCGTCGGTGTAGTAGGGGACGATCTGCCAGGAGGGCGAGTTCTGGACGGTGACCCCTTCCATGCGGATGTGTTTGCAGTGGTCGAAGACGACGAGACGGGGGCGGAACTGGATCTCTCCGACGACTCCGGAGCCGCGATGCGCGCGGGCTTCGGCCCACCAGGACTCACCGTTTCCGTCGATGGTGCCGGCGCCGGTGATGGCGATGTTTTCGGCGTTCGCGGCGCGGAGGAGGGACTGGGTGCCAGGAGCCTTGAACTCGCTGATGGCGGGATAGTCCGCGTGGTCGGGCGAGCCGAATAGAGTTGCGCCTTTGGCGATATCGAGAGTGATGTTGCTCTTGAGGACGATGGGGCCGGAGACGAAGGTTCCTCCGGAGAGGGTGACGGTGCCGGAGCGGGTTTTGGCGCAGTCATCGATGGCAGCCTGAATTGCCTTGGTGTCTTTGGTTGTGCCATCGCCTTTGGCCCCGTAAGCCTTTGCGTCACAGACCTTGCCGGCGGCCAGCGCGGGCATGCTCATGACGATGGTGGTCGCTGCGATGACTGCCAAACCTGATTTGAAGGAATTCATTCGGTCTCGCTCCGTGGCGCATTCTGCGCCCCAAGGAATATTACTCGTAATTGGTCATACCACGCGAACGGTCAGCGAAAAGTCTGCCGGTTCAGCAAACTTCGACGGGAAACAGCGTGGCGGCGACTTCGGCACCATTTCTGCCGGTGATGCGAAGCTGCTTGGCGCGGCTGGTGAGGCCCGAGACTATGGCGATTCTCGCTCGCGGCAGGTGCAGGGCTTCGGCGAGAAAGGCGATGAGCGCTTCATTTGCCTTGCCGTCGACCGGCGGAGCTGTGAGGGCGATCTTCAGCGCATCGGCGTGGACACCGGTCACAGCATTTTTGCGGGCAGCGGGCTGGAGCCGGATGGCGAGGATGCATCCGTCCGCGACGTCCTTTGCGTAGGGTGTTGTCATTCTGCCGTCCTCGGTATCGGTACGCGGCGGCCGAAGATGGCGGTGCCTATGCGGACGCAGGTGCTGCCCTCTTCGATGGCTACGGTGAAGTCGTTCGACATACCCATGGAGAGTTGCGTGAGATGCGGGAAGCGGTCGAGGGATTGGTCGCGGAGGCGGCGCAGTTCGCGGAAGTAGGGGCGGGCGGGCTCGGGGTCTTCTGACCAGGGCGGGACGGTCATCAAGCCGACGGCGGTGATGGAGGGCAGGTCTTCGATGGCGGCGAGGAGGGTGGGAAGCTCGCTGGGAGCGAGGCCGTGCTTGGATTCTTCGTGGCTTAGTTTGACCTCGATGAGGATTGGGAGGGTTTTACCGAGAGTCTGGGCGGAAGAGCTGAGGCGCTGGGCGATCTTCAGGGAATCTACTGCGTCGATGGCGTCGAAGAGCTCCGCGGCTTTGGAGGTTTTGTTGGATTGGAGGGGGCCAATGAGGTGGAAATTGGCGTCGGCGAGATCTTTGACGTGCGAGGATTTTTCCTGGAACTCCTGGACGCGGTTCTCGCCGAAGAGACGCTGGCCGGCGGCGTATGCTTCACGGATCATTTCGACGGGATGGACTTTGCTGACGGCCATGAGGGCGACTTCGCTCTCGGGGCGGTTGGCGCGTCGGCAGACCTGGGTAATCTGGTCATGCAGACGTGCGAGGTTTTCCGTGATGGACATTGCTGTTTGCATCTTATCGTTGTGGACCTTCATAGAATTTCAGGAGCGTATTGCTGATGTGGACTGTCTTGTTGCTGATTGGCTCGAATATTTTTATGACCGTTGCGTGGTACGGGCACCTGAAGTTTCGCGAGGTGCCGCTGTGGAAGGTGATCCTAGTGAGTTGGGGCATCGCCTTCTTTGAGTATTGCCTGCAGGTGCCGGCGAACCGGATTGGGGCGAAGACGTTTTCGCCGGACCAGCTGAAGGTGATCCAGGAGGTGATTACGCTGACGGTTTTTGGAGTGTTTTCTACCTTCTATTTTGGGGATAAGCTTCACTGGAATCACTTCGCTGCGTTTGCGTGCCTGGTGGCAGGGGCCTTTTTTATGTTCCATAAGTTTTAGGGGTAACCCCCCTCCCTATTGCCTGCGTGTAAGTCTCCTGTATTCATGGATTTACGGGATATGTTAGTCTGTAAAATATTCATAACAAATGGGTTGTGTCCAAATTCGCCTATATCAATAAGTTAGCCCCGGAGGGCTTCCGGGGCTTTCCTCTTCTCTGATCTATAAGTTAATTATATGGGTTTGAGTGGAACTAAATTTCATTTTTATTCGCTTTGTTTTGTTGGAGTTGTGGGGTTTTCGACTTGACAAACGAGTTTTGGGTTGTTTTTGACAGAGAAAGTTGTAAGTGGCTGGTAGGAAAGGGACTAGTTCTTTGCATGGCTGAAGCCCTGAGCTCCGCTCTCCCTGGGATCGCGTTTCGGGCGTTGGCGAAATGCAGGTCCTTCGACTCGCTTCGCTCGCTCAGGATGACACCACTTCTGGGTGAGAGGGTGTTTATCGTTGGGAAAGGCAAAGACAAAAGACAAATCGCAGGTCCTTCGACTGCGCTGCGCTTCGCTCAGGATGACAGCTCTTGTTGGGTGGGGCACGAGCGAGGAGTACAGGCAACGGGAAGGCGAAACCGATAACAAGAGCAAAAACAAAATGCGGGGGTCTCTCCACTACGCAGATCACGATGAGGCCGTGATCTGCTTCGGTCGAGATGACGCTTCTTGTTGTGGGTCAGGAAGTAAAAGCGCGGTAAGGCAAGAGCAAGCAACCACCCTTCACGACGAGGCCGTGACCTGCTTCGTCGAGATGACGCTTCTTGTTGTGGGTCAGGAAGTAAAAAGCGCGGTAAGGCAAGAGCAAGCAACACCCTTCACGATGAGACCGTGATCTGCCTCGGTCGAGATGACGCTTCTTGTTGTGGGTCAGGAAGTAGAAGCGGCGGTAAGGCAAGAGCGAGCAACCCTGTCTTCGCGACGAGGCCGTGACCTGCTTCGTCGAGATGACGCTTCTTATGGTGGGCAAGGAAGGACAAGCGACGGTAGAGGCAAGAGCAAGCAACCCAGCCTTCACGATGAAGCTGTGAAGGATGGGCCACCCGGGTGTGGGGCGGCCTTTGGTTATTTTGCGGAGGCTTGTTCGGAGGCTTCCTGGGTGGCTTGGGTGGTCTGGAGGAGGCGGTAGCCTGCGCGGGTGCGGATGTGGTATTTCTGCAGGTTTTTGCCTACGAGTTTGACGGAGATAGCGCGCCAGCCGCGATTGGGGTTGGCGGATGGGTAGTAGCTGATGGAGTAGAGGTGGGCGAGGTCGTCTCGGATTGAGTTGAAGGCCTGCTTTTCGTCCTGCCAGTCTTTGGAGAAGTAGGCTTTGCCTCCTGTGGCCTTGCTCATGCGCTCGAAGACAGCGGTGGAGATGGGCTCCTGCTCGGCTACCTGGGTGCTGATCATATAGATGATGGTGCCAGTGGACTGGGCCAGTTCGGCTACGTCCTCCGGTGGGACGAGGCTGGCGTTGTCGGGGCCGTTGGAGAAGACGACGATGGCTTTGCGGCCTGTGAGGCCAGCTGCATCCTTCACGGTGAGGAGGAGGCTGTTGTAGAGGGCGGCGTCGTCGCCGGCTACGGTGTTGCGCACGCCGCGGAGAACCTGGGACCGATCCGGTGTGAGAGCGGCTACTCGCGAGAGGTCGCGGCTATAAGAGTAGAGGGCGACTTTGCTGACGCCTTCGAGGGAGCGGATGAAGTCGGCGATTGCGTCCTGGGCGAAGACGAAGCCGCGGTACATGTAGTTGCTGGTATCGAAGAGGATGAAGACGTTGGCACCGGCGAAGCGCTCGCTGTTGGTGAGGGTGTCCTGGGCGGAGGACTTGTCTCCGGATTTAGGCAGGGATTTTTCGTCTGCGGAGGCAGCGACATCGAGGACCCGGCGGGTGGGACCGTTGCCTTCCTCGAAGGTGGCGGTTTTTTGGAGAATCTTGTCTTCGGTGATGGCGAAGTCTTCGGGGCCAAGGCCGCTGACGTAGTTTCCTTTGTTGTCGGTGACGGCGACGTTGAGTTGAACGAGGACGACGCTGACACGGATGCGGGAGTTGTCGTCCTGAGCCGCGGCTCCTCCGCCGCTGAGGGGAGCTGCAAGGAAGCAGAGAAGTAAAAGGTATCTCTTCACGTTAGTTCTCCTGTTGCAAGCTGGAATCCCGGGCGGCCTGCTGCTGGCCCAGGGCGGTTGTACTGGCGGGAGGCAAGGAGTTGATTTTGCCCTGACGCAGATCGTCTCCGGCTTCGCGCATGGCACGCAGCATGGCGGGCCAGTCTTCGAGGTCGGTGGCAAAGATTTTGGCGGTCATGCGCCGGGTGAGTTCGGGGACGAGGCGGTTGAGCATGACGGGGGGGTAACCCATCTCGTCTGCGACGCGGGCCCAGTAGAGATTGTTGGATTCCCACGACTCGCCGAAGAGGCGGCTGGAATAGCCTCCGAAGAAGGGGAATGGTTTTACGTTGAGGAGCTCGCGTCCGTTGGTGCGAGCGAGGGTCGGATGAGGTACGCCGAAGTCTTTCGAGATGCGGGCGATGCTAACTTCGTCCGGATTGCTGGCGCTGAGAGTCTTGAGTTGCCGGGTGGCGGGGCCTGCGGCGGCGGCCTCCTCCGGGTACTTTACGCGGAACGCCGCGGCGAGGTAGAAGGTTTCGGCGGGCATAAGCCGAGGCATAAAGGCAGCGAGGTCGTCTTCGTGCTGCAGAACCTGTTGGATGCGCTCCAGCCGCTGGGGCGTCATCCGGTTGGAGAGGATCTCTACTACCCTGGCGCGAGTTCCGGCATCCTTTACAGAAAACGTGAGGATCTCTTCGCCGGAACGCTGATAGAGAGCGACGGCATGCAGCTCGTTGGGGGTGACGTTCCACCAGCGGGGAAGAGTTGCGCTGACGATGAGATCGGGCACGAGCTCTTTCCAGATGAGGGCCTGAACGTTTTCGGGCGCGATGAAGTCCTCTTCGGTGGTGGCGAGGGCGTAGGAGAGATCGGTGAGGGAGCCCATGAGGTAAGCGCCGCCGCCGGCCGGCGAGCCGACTCCGAGGAGCATGGGGGTTTGCCAGAATTGTTCAGTGCCGATGACGGAGATCTCAGTGAAGTCGTGCGAGCGCACGAAGAGGGGATTGTTGTGAAGGATCTGCGCTCCGGGGGGCTCGTAGTAGGCGTAGTTGAGGCCGACGAGAGTGTCGCGAAGGAAGGGAGCGAGCTGTCCGCGGGCTGCTTCAAGCTGAGCTTTATTGCCGGGAGACTTGATGATCTTGGTGAGGTCGGTCTGGACCTGAAGCTCCTGATGGTGGGTGGTGTAGACGCGCGGCGCCCAGTCGATCTTTTCGCTGTTGGTGAAGATCGGGCGGGGCATCTCGAACTCTCGGAGTTCGCCGGCGAGGGCGAGCAACTGATCGTTGGCGGGTTTGCCCTGCTGCATGTCGGTAAAGCCGTCGCTGAGGGCGAAGAGGGTGTCGAGGGAGACGAGGTGTTGATCTTCGAGAACAGAGCGGATCCTGCGGGCGATTTCATTATGGACACGCTGGCCGTCGGGAGTGTCCTGGCGGGGGCCGGCCAGGAGATCGACGATGGTGCCGGGGGAAGCGTTAGGCTGACCGCTGGCTGCGAGGAGTTCGTTGAGTGATTTGCGGGTGGCGTCAAAGAGCTGGGTGGAGGAGGAGATTTTGACAAAAGGATCCATCATCTTTTGCCAGGAGTCGTTGAGGTTGGCGGCGGGGATTTCTCCCTGGCGGGCGAGGATCGTCCAGAGGCCGATGTTGGCCTGAAGGGCTCCGAGGGTGTTGCCGCGGAGGGATTCGTTGGAGATTTTGTCGATGGATTCGGCTACGTTGACGAAGCGCGTTGCGGATTCGCCGGTGAGGTTGGGGAATTCTGCGAAGACGAGATACCAGTTGCTGAACTGGGAGAACTGGCTGGCGAGGACACTGACGGTTTGAGGCGAGAGACGATTGGCGGGAGTGCGGCCATTGTCGATCGCACAGATGGTGAGGTAGATCTGCAGTGGGCCGACATCGGTGACGACGCGAGAGAATGCGACCATGGCGTCGAGGAGCTGCTCGGGATTTTCGAGGTTGCCAGCATGCCCTTTGTTCCACTCGTGAATGGTCTTGGAGTCGGTTTTCTGGCGGATGATGTTGCGCCAGACTTCAAGGTCTCCGGGGACTCGCGGCTGTCCGTTGGCTTCCCATTCGAGACGAGTGAAGAGGACGAGGAGATCGGGAGCCTGGCGGAAGACTCCCCGCGTGGGCGGGGGCATGAGGTCGGTTCCGCGGAGGTCGTCGTAGAAGCGCTTCAGGCGGCCGTTTTCGAGGAGATGCTCGCGCTGGGACTCGTCGACGCGAGAGAGGACGTCGAAGTAGACGGCAAGCCAGCCGTTGTCCTTTGCGAGGAGATGGGCGACGAACTCACCGGGATTGTCGGGGCTGGCACCGGCGAGATCTCTCCATGAGACCTGGGACCAGGAGCCGCCGGGGACGAGGACGTGTCCATTGCGGATGGAGATCTGGCTGCCGTAGAAGTCGAGCGTGGCGGCGTAGGGAAGTAGCCTTCTGAGCCCAGGAGAGCGGACGAGGGCGGCGCGAGTCTCGGCGTCGTTCTTGGTGAGAGCCCAGTAGAGGCGCGCAATCTGGGGATCGTTAACGAGGAGATCGACGAGGTTGGAATAGCCTTTTTTCTGGCCAGTGTTGAGGGTGAGCCAGTCGCTCTCATGGAAGAGGACGGGAACACGCGAGGCGGGATAGGCATAGGTGAACGGCGTGCCCTTCTGGAGGGCCTCTTCAAGATCGGTGAGGGGGAAGCCTGAGTCGATGGTGAGGAAGGCGCGCTCGGGATTTGCAGTCTCGAGGAAGAAGTTTTTCTGGCCGCATTCATCGCGCATGCGGTAGCCGAGGATTTGAACGAGGGTGCCGGCGTCGTCACAGCTGGTGACGCGAATGGTTTCGGAGGGGCCGGCGAGGATTTGAAGCTCGCGGGCCTCCTGGATGTAGCGGTCGAGCAAGCGGAGGTACTCGGTGGGCGTGCCGCGCTGGTAGCCCTGCATGAAGACGTTGCGGGACAGTAAGGGCAGGACCTCGTCGTTTGGGACCTTCTGGCTGATGGCGGCCATCCGCATGAAGGAACGGAGAGGGCCGGGGATGGTGACGGTCTCATCCGGGGCAGGGCGGACGGCTGCTTGGCATGGGGCGACGATGGCCACAGAGAGACAGAAAAGGACGCAGAGGGACGCTGCATGAAAAGCTGCGAACCTACGAAGAAGGCACTTCATTGGCAGGTACCTCTCGGAACCTTCGAGTGCTTACGACAATTCCGCTACGTGAGACCTTCGGGCCCGCCCAGATCTTCCGTTGAAACGATCCAGGGACTGAAAATCCCGCGCGGCCATAATCGAGCCACGCTTGGTTGCCGCTTTCCCGGTTCTTTCTTTCGTCTGACGATATCAGAGCTTGCTAGTAAAACTTGTGATTTCTCTGAACGGAAGTACTTTACTCCGGTTTCGTGAAGTTTTGCTATACGCGAGACATTTAAATTACAAACTGCCTTGATTTAGCGGGTTGGCGGTTTGAAGGTCTCGGGGAATTCTCCAGGGCGCGGAGAGCAAAAGAGAGGCTCTCGGGAGATCTTATCTCAACGAGAGCCTCCTCGAATGCGGTCTGGTCAGGAGTTGGTGCCCTAGGAATTAGAAGTTGAGGTGACCAGCGAACTGGAAGTCGCGTGACCCGGGTGTACCGGAGACGCTGGTGATCTGACCGAAGCCCGTGGTGCCAAAGCTCGCTCCGGGGCTCGAGAAGGTGACTTTATTCCAGATGTTGATGCAGTCAACTTCAAAGACAAAGGTGCCGATGTCCTTTGGCAGATTGAAGCTTCTGCGCAAAGCCGCATCGAGATCCTGGTTTCCGGGACCCCTCAAGGTGAGCGGGGCGGTGCGAGGCGCATTGCCGATAAGGTAGATCGGACTGCCCGATATGGGGGAGACGTTCGTTGGGGTCTTGAACTGCGTCGAATCGAGGTACCGGACCGCCGTGCAGCCCGGTCCGATTCCGATATTGCACGCGCTCGTTCCTTGCGGAGAGGTGCCGTAGCTTCCGTTAATGCGCGCGTTGGTTGCGCCAGGCGCCACGTCCGGCATGCACTGGCCCTGTAAGGGAGAGTTGCCCGCGCTGCAGAGGCTGGAGATTACCGCGATGGGCGCACCAGAACCATAGGTGTAGATTCCGGAGATTGTCCATCCGCCGGCAAGTGTGCGGACCACCATGTTGTTGCTACCAATCTGGTTCTTACCGAACGGAAGCTGATAAACGCCGAAGGCATGGACCAGCTGTGGAGCCGAAACGACGGTCCATGAACGATCGATGCGGTCCTGATGCCAGTTCTGTCCGCCTCCCGAGATCGCCGCGCCGGGAATATCGAAGCCGCTGCGGAATGTTCCGTCGTCGCCGATATTCTTGGAGTAGGTGTAGTTGATGTTGAAGGACAATCCGTGTGAGGTCCGTTGGACCACCATCAACTGGAAGGAGTGGTAGGTGACGTTGGCTGTGTTCGCACCCCAGAGATCGGTGATGCCACTGTACTGGGGGAAGGCCGCGAGGCTCTGCGCGATGCTCAAGGCCGAGCTGTTCGGATTGGCATTTGCGGCTGTCTGGAAGAACCCCGGGATGTTGAGGCCCGACATCGCAGCATTCGCTTTTGTTACGTTGGCGGTGGTGGCCACTGAGGTCAGGAGCGGCTTGGTACCGGTCGAATCGGTCAAGCCCCCGAGGGCGGCGAGGTAGACCGGGTTTAAAAGATTATTCCAATATCCGCGAGCGTTCTGTCCCGATGGGTTGATGAAGTGAGCCTGGTCACCGACGTAGTTGACGGAGACCGTCATGTTATTAGTGAGGCTGCGCTGGATGCCAGCGTTCCAGAAGGTGAACTCGGGCGCACGACCTGACACGTAGAAGTCGGCGTACGAAACACTGCTTGCAGTGGCCAGAACTCCGTTGTTAAGGTAATTACCGGTTTGCAGAAGTTGCGACTGAGCATTCTGTGCCGGGGCGGCCGGATATACAAAGCCCTTGCCAAAGAGGTCAGAGTTGGCGATCCCCTTGGAAGCAAACGTTGACCCGGTATTCAAGTAGTAGGACGGCCCTGCGTTGGGACCGGTCGTTGTTTCGGGAGTAGCGTTAGCGTTGATGTTGAAGCCGGTCTGGCCGGTTCCCTGATAGGCGCCGCCGCGGCCGCCGACACCGCCGGCCTGTGAAAAGACCTCCGCGGCGCCGATGGTGAAGACGGTTTTGTCATCGGCTGCGAAGTTGATTCCGACACGTGGTCCCCAGTTCTTCCAATAGGTATGTACCGGGGTTTTGCAGTTGCAGCTTACGCCTGCGCCACCGTGGTTGCCTGCAAACTGAAGCATGCCCGGCGTACCCGTCGCCGTGTTGGTGAGGTTCGGGTTGAAGAAGCTCCAGCGGTCCTGCACCTCGTGATAGGGGCTGAAATAGTCCCAACGGAGGCCGAGGTCCAGGGTGAGCTTACTATTCACCTTCCAGTTGTCGCTGAAGTAGGGGGCAGCGAGCCGATAACGACCGCCCAGTTCAGCGACGGACTGAAGCAGGACGTTTGGCGCCCCGCCTACCGCACCCAGCAGGTAACTGGCAAAGGAGAGACCAGAGCTGGGGCTAAGGCCGTTTGAATTTGCGGTGTACTGCGCGGTGGAGTTTGAATTGAAGGGTAACTCAACGAGTCCCGAGGGGCCCGGGGGGGCGGCAACGTTGGTCTGCTGCCACTCGTAAGTGAAGCCGATCGTCATGGCGTGCTTGCCCTTGGTCCATTGGAAGTTATCGAGAGCAGTGTACGTCTCCGGTGTAACAGACTGCGTGGCGCCTGCGTTGCCTTGTTGGGTCCATCCGGTCAACGTGGAAGAGGCTGCGCCCGTCTGAGTGTACGAAGTGCCGGGGAAGTTTGTGCTCGCTGCGCCAGCGGGTACGTTGGTTATCCCCATCGTGGCAGGCGAATATTGCGCCAATCCGTCGGTGGCTGCATGCTGGGGCTGGATGAAACGAGTGTAGGAATACTTGGCCTGGTTCACCATGCTGTTGTTGATGACGTAGCTGTATTCGGCGTCATAGAACTTTGGGAAGATGTTCGCGACCGTGCCTGCGACATAGGGAAGCGGGAGGAGTCCATAGGTGTTTGGTTGGGTGCCGCCGGAGTTGTAATTCTGCACGTAATGAACGGCTCCCATGGCACCGACGGTAGAGAGTCTCTGCTTTGAATTGATGTCCCAGTCGACGCGCCAATCCTGCACATTATTGTCAAAGCCGCTGGGATAGCCGCCGAGGTAGTTGTTGGCGAGGACGTTCGGGTTGCTTGGCGCCGGCATGAAGGATGCCATCTTGGCGGCAATTGGAGAGATATAGCTGGCCGGAATGACGTTGTAGGTTGGGAGGCCATTCTTCATGGCCTGGAACGGCGTGCGCGTGCAAACGGTGCCGACGCAGGTGTTGCTGGTCGGGTCAAAGATCAAGGGCTTGTTATTCGCGCCGGTTCCAGTGACACCGCCGGCGCCTACGCCGCCGTTGAATTCCGTGAAGTCTCCCTGGATCATGAGCGGGGTCGGGATGGTGAAGAGCGCGGGGTTGGCGGCTCGGCGAGAGTGGAACTTGTCATAGGCGAAGAAGAAGAAGACCTTCTTGCCCGTATGGGGGACGTAGCCGCCGAAGGTTAGTGAGAGTTCGCCCTGATGCTCGGCGCCCTTTGGCTGGCATCCCGCTCGCGGTGAATAGGTTCTTGTTCCCTGTCCGCCGGTAACAGTCGCTGATACCGGGCTGCAAATGTATGCGGAACCCGTCGCCGGATCGACCCCGGGCAGCGCCAGCCACTTTTGCGTGAAGCCCCAGGTATCGAAGGCTGTGTTGCGGAGGAAGTAAGAGGCCTGGCCGTGGTATCTGTTGCCACCTGATTTCATGGTGAAGTTGAGTGCTCCGGCGCCGGAGTACTCGGCTGGGGGCGTGCTGGTGACGACCTGGAACTGATCTACGGCGTCGAGGTCGACGCCCTGAGAGACGAGGCGGTTGTCGCCCTGTTGGTTTATGGTCTCAGCGGGCATGCCGTCGATGTAGAGCTGTCCGAGGTAGTTGCCGGTTCCGCCGATGATGGGCACGCGGATGCCGGACTGCGCGCCGGGAGCCAGTGAGGCAAACGCAGTTGCGTCACGCTGGGCGTTGTTCATCTGCAGCGGAAGATTGGCATAAGTGGTGTTCTCCATGACGAGGCCAACGGTCGCGGTGGTGGTATCGAGGGCCGGAGGAGCGGCTGTGACGACGACAGTCTCTGCCGCCTCGCCGATGGTCAGGGCAGGATTGATGGCAAGGACGCCGAGGGCGTTGACGACCAGATTGTCCTGCTTAAGCGTGCGAAACCCTTTGGCCTCGACGCTGAGGGTATAGGTTCCGGGAGGCAGCGGGGCAATGGTGAAGAGGCCTGAGGAGGACGAGGTCCGTCGGGAGGACACATTGGTGGCGTTATTGATTGCGGTTACGATGGCGTCGGGTACGGCGGCTCCGGTGCTATCGGTCACCGTGCCGGAGATGGTTCCCTGGCCTGCTGTCTGTGCTTTGAGCGTAAAGGGAAGAGCGAAGAGCGACATGATTGCGAGCAGAAGAGCTGCTTTGCACCAGGACGCTGGGAAGATGCCACTGAGGTTGCTTTCGTTCAATTGCATGACGACCTCGCTTGAAATCAATTCAGGAAGTTATGTTTCCGCGGTTTTTGCTGCGGTAACCGGGCGAATCGCAACCCTCCCGTTGCTTTGCGATCGAGCATGGATCTCAGGACAGGAGGGGGCCTCAAATTGAAGCGGCGTGAATTATTCCTATCGCGGCAGATGTCTGTCAATAGGAAAATAATGCCAGATGGGAAATCGGGCTCTTTTCGGCCCATGGCGCCGGGCTTCGGTTGCTAACGCGGTCGTGCCGAGACACTTACTGCACCAGCGGAGCGCGGGGAGTCGAGGAGCCGACGCAAGGGGGCTCAGGAATCCGGTGCCGAAGAGTCGGGGGGATTCAGGATGTGAGGGTGGTTTTGTGGCGAATCAGGGCGCAGAGCGCTACTGCCGCTCTGATGCAGCGCGAGAAATTTACTGGGGGATGGACTGACTTAGAGGGAAGCCAGAGCCGCTGCTTCGTCCGGGGAGAGAGTGGCGTACTTGGTGATTCCGACCATGGTGAAGACCTTGGTAAAGTGAGGCGTAAGGCCGCAGATGGCGACGGTCTGGCCGGATTTGCTGGCTTCCATGAGGACCTGGATCACGAGCGCGATGCCGGAAGAGTTGAGGTATTCCACGCCTTTGAAGTCGAGGAGAATTGTTTTGTGGCTTTCTTTGTCGAGGGCGTGATAAGTGTCGACGATGGCATCCTTCGATGCGGAAGAGATATCTCCCGTAAAGTGGAAACAGGTAACTTCCCGACCACTTGCACCATGAAGTTGCTGTTGGGAGACCTTATTCGCTGATTGCACCTTATTCATTCTCCTTATTCATGCGGATCACGAGCCGGACGAAGCTTTGGTCTTCCGTTCCGTTTGCGGAGACCCATTCTGCCTCGTCGACGAGGGCCTGGATAAGAAACATTCCCATACCGCGAGCTTCCTCTTCCCCGGTCATTTTGCGGTCGATATCGGGCACCGGTGTGGGCGTCTCAATTCCGACACCGTTGTCCATGACCTTGACCTCTAGTTCATCGGGCTTCATTGAGAGTACTACGCTAACGGGGATGGATGCATTCATCTGATTGCCATGTTCCATGGCATTGATGCAGGCCTCTGCGACGGCCGTCTTGAGGTCTTCAATGCGGTCTTCGCTGAAGCCCATCAATTTGGCCATTCCTGCGGCGGTACTCATTGCGACTTTTTCGAAGCCGAGACGCGACGGAAGCCGCACCTCAACCTTACTCCCACTGGACACTGTCATGCCTTCTCCTTGGACTTGCTGGTGAGGCGGCAAAGAGCGATTGCACTCATATCATCCTGCTGCGGAGCACCCCCTGAGAAGGTATCAAGCGTGGTCCACAAACTGTCCAGGGTCTGTTCCGCGGGCTGATTGTTGGCGGAGGCCGAAAGGTTGTCGATGGAGTGAAAGGCCGTCATCAGGCGCTCCTGGCCGAACTCCTCTTCGCCGCGAAAGATCTCTGTAAGTCCGTCGGTGTAGAGGAGTATGCGGGCGCCGGGGTCGATCGGCACACGTTCCACTGAGTAACGTGAGCCTGGGAGCATACCGAGTGGAGTGCCGCTTGCTTCAATCAGCCGAACCTGTTCGTCGTTGGAGGAGACGAGAAACGCAGGATTATGGCCTGCGTTGACGATCTCGAGCTCGGATGAGAGGGGATCGAGCCGGAGGAAGATGGCAGTGACGTAGCGGCGACGTGCCTCGGCGCCCTCGTCCCAGTGTTGCTGGGAGAGGCGGCCGGCAAGTTCGCGCAGGGTGAGGGACTGCCGGGCGAGCGCGCGAAAGGCAGAACGAAAGGCTGTGCAGACGAGAGCGGAGGCTAGTCCTTTGCCGGCGACATCGGCGACGACCATGAGATGGGAGCCGTCTGGCTCGGTAACGACGTCGAGGTAGTCTCCACCGACGTGGTAGCAGGCTCTCGAACGAGACGCCACAGAGTAGCCGGGAATGGAGGGCATGGCCTGCGGAAGGAGGCTCTGCTGGATGGCGCGGGCGGCGTCGAGATCCTGCGCGAGTCGAGCGTACTCGACGTGGCGCTCGTGGTTGACGGCATTTTCGACGGCGACGGCGGCCTGGAGGGCCAGGCCCTCGAGGAAGTCGCGTTCGTAAAGACTGAGGGGGCGACCGTCCTGAGTGGCAACTACGAGTTCTGACAGGACCTTGCCTTCGCGCGACATGAGTTCAAAGCGCGGGCAGGTCCCGTCGGGCTCGGCTGGCATATTGCCATAGGAAACTCCCTGGGGAGCGAAGAGTGCGCCTTCGAGCTCGAGTTCACGGACGGCAATCCGGGCAGATTGTTGAAGGACGTCGGTCAGCTCGATGGTGGAGTGGACGGCGCGGGAGGCCTCGAGCAGTGCCTGAAGGCGCACTACTTGTTCGGCAAGAGGGAGACTGGAGCTATCGAGGGTATCGGGCTGTTCGGCGAGGGACATGAAATTGAGTGACTCCGAGTCTATCTCGTACGGTACATTAAAGGCACGGTAAATTGTTGGATGGGCCTGGGACGAACGCTCTGGCTAGCCTCACGCTTGAGATTCCCCATTTGATTGGCATCGATAGGAACCTATTGTCCCAATTATGTGAAAAATATTGCACACAAGCTTCTGCATCCTGCTGAGAATATGGGAATTTCGGTGCTTATATTTGGTCAATGACGTGCTAACGATCTCTATAAGACCTGATTGTCATTCTTTGTTGTATCCCGCTATTTCGGCGGCCTCTTTCACCTTTGATAGAGAAATGAGACTTTAGACGGGCGAGTCCCCTGGAGGAAGTGGTAATGAAAGCTATCCTTAGCGTTTTCTTTGCATTGGCTGTCGTGTTCGGGATCACCAGGCAGGCTCAGGCTGTCCACATCGATATCCTTGATCCGAACCCCAACCTCTGCGGGGCCAACCCTGTTGCGTCGGGTTGCATTATTTTCGATCCCTCGCAGCCAATCACCATTGACTTGACTCCTCAGGCCTGTGTTTTTGCAGGGGTTGAGAGTGGTATTGGCGATTACGGCTGCGCCATCCTACTGAATTTGGCCTGGCCCCCTCAGGACATTACCTCCCTGAATATGACGTTCAGCGGCCTTGGTGGTCTGGATGTTGGTTGTGAGACTGGAGGGCTTCCAGGATTCCCCGGTATTTTCTCAAGCGCGGAGTGTGGTCCTTTAGGAGGAGGGCAGCAAGGGTTCTCGTTCTTCGACGGCTCTTTTGGCCCAGGTCAGATAGCAATCATTTTTGAGGATGGCATTAACCCTTGCCCAGCCACCCCCGGTATCAGCCCGAAGGATACTACCGGAGAGAACACGTGCACGCTGTTCCAGGGCGGAATGGGAACCACGAATGCTGATCCGCTCAGTTTCGTTCCTGAGCCTGATTCTCTTCTTCTTCTAGCGACGGGCACGATGATGGCAGGTCTTTATATGGCCAGGCGGCATCGCTTGTTTGCGTCTATCCGGAAGTAAGTGGAACCATCGCCAGATAACTTGAGATTCGAGGACGACCCACTCTTAACGAGTGGGTCGTTTTGTTTGTGCTGAAGTGGAGTGAATATTCCGGTGTTGACCTTGTCTGATTGTTCACGCACTTACGGGTGCACAGGGCGTCACCGTCGTATACTCTCTAATCTCTGAATGTTTTCCCCAGCGAGTCTACGTATGCTTCGGGTCCGCCTGCTTCTACTCTTCTTGTTGTCGCTCTCGGCTCATGCAGCGTTTGCACACGACGACGCACGTCCGGGTGGCGATGCGGCATCGACGGACGACGTCGTCGAGGTAAGACTTGGCGATTCGGCGATGGAGTTGGCTGGCCCATGGAAGTTTCACGTTGGGGATGATCCTGCCTGGGCCCAGCCGGATTTTGACGATTCCGGTTGGGAACAGATGGATCTCACGCCAGGGCGAAGGGGTCTGGCGCTCGGCTGGACAGCCCGTGGGCACAAGGGATATTCCGGCTACGCGTGGTACCGACTTCGGGTGAACGTAGAAGGCGCGAAGAGATCGCTTTCGTTGAAGATGCCCGACACCTTCGATGACGCTTATCAGTTGTTCGTCAACGGCGAACGACTCGGGGAGTTCGGCAAGTTCGCGGATCACCATGTCACTGCGTACAGCAGTCTTCCCACTGCTTTCCGGCTGCCGAAGGGCGTTCGCGACGGCAAGGTATCGATTGCAATCCGTGTGTGGATGGACAGTGCCACACCCTTCAATAGTGCAGATGCCGGAGGTCTTCGCGAGCCGCCTATGTTGGGTTATGCCTCCGCGATTACGTCGGAGGTTCGACTGGACTGGGACGACTATGCCCACGGCGTAGGCAGCGGCTTCCTGGAAGTGCTGTTTCTTCTCATGTCGCTAATGATGGCACTAACGCTTTTTGGACTTGACCGGCAAGAGAAGTCGTATCTTTGGCTGGCTTTGGCATGCGAGGCGACGCTGCTCGGAGACGCCATCGTTCTTCTCGACAACTTCACGACGTGGATCCCCGTCACCGCAAGCTTCATCCTTATCGATGTCGTAGCGATTCCATTGCGGATTGGCCTATGGGTGATTTTCTGGGGCTATTGGTTCCGGCTTGAGGGGATCAAGCTCCTGCGTCGCCTGGTGTGGTTTCTGGTGGCCCTTCTGGCCTTGTGCACTGTGATGCTCCGTGCGCCTCTTTATGGAAAGTATGTGCCTGTACACGCCGCGGCCTATCTGAATCCAGTTCTGTTGGGGGTAAAGCTTGCGCTTGCAGTTCTGCTTCTCGTGGTGGCCTATCGAGGATTCAGAAGGAACAGAGGCGAAGGAGTGATGGCGGGGGTGGCCATTTTTCTTTCGGTAATTGCGAGCTATCAGCATGAACTTCGGCTTATCCACGTCCCGATAAGATTCACGATCCTTGGCTTTGCGATATCGCTCGGCTCGATGTCAACGATGTTGTCTCTGCTGATTATTGCGGTTATGTTGTTGCGGCGTTTCATTGCGGCACAGCGCCTGAAGGAGCAGTGGAAGCTGGAGATCGCGCAGGCGAGACACATCCAGCAGGTTCTGATTCCGAACAAACTTCCTGAACTCGACGACCTGCAGATTGAGAGCGTTTATCGTCCGGCGAGGGAGGTGGGAGGTGACTTCTTTCAGATTGTGCCAAACGGAAAGGACGGCACGTCGCTCATCGCATTCGGTGACGTGACTGGCAAGGGATTGCAAGCAGGCATGCTGGTCTCTCTTATCATCGGGGCGATCCGTTCTTCGGCAGAACATGACAGTGATCCGCGGCGCATGCTTGAAGTGCTCAATGAGCAACTGACTGAACGAGAGGCGAGTGCGACCTGCATGGTGCTCCGATTTGGCGGGGACGGAGAGGTTGAACTGGCGAATGCCGGACAGCTTCCACCGTATCTCAACGGGGTCGAGATGCAGATTGAAGGTGCGCTCCCGTTGGGAATTCTCTCTGGAATCGACTTTCCTGTGACTTCGTTCAAACTTGAGCCAGGGGACGCTCTGCTGATGATGTCCGATGGAGTTGCTGAAGCGCAGAACGAGCAAGGGGAGCTCTTTGGGTTTGGGCGAATCGAACAACTGCTGCGCGATGCGACAACCACGGAAGAGATTGCGACTGCTGCCCAGACATTTGGACAGACGGACGACATTCTTGTGCTGCGCGTCCAACGAAATGGGGCGCTACCGGCTCCTTACACGGAACTTCAAGAGCTGCACTCTTAGAGGTTGCCTGGATTATGTAGTGGGTAGTTCATCCAGGATTCCCTTGAAGCTGGAGAAGGGCTTTTCCGTGATTTTTGGCCGGTTGGCGGATGCAGTTTTGAAGCTGGCCTGCGCGTCGGCGAGATCTTGGCCTGCGAGTTCCATTCGCGGGGCGCGAACGCGCGCGGAGCCAACGCCAGCTTGTTGCTGTACCCATTTGATGAGTTGTACGAACTTTGGCACTGTGTCCATGCGAAGCAGAGGCAGGAACCAGCGGTAGAGTTCGAAGGCTTCTTCGCGCTTTCCGGCCTGGGCGAGTTGGAAGAGCTGGACTGACTCTGCGGGGTATGCGTTGACGAGGCCGGCGATCCATCCGGTGGCTCCTGCGTTGACGCCCTCGACGAGGACGTCGTCGACGCCGACAAAGATGGCAAGACGATCTCCCAACACTTCACGAATGGCTGCGACGCGGCGAACGTCAGCGCTCGACTCCTTTACGGCATGAAGATTCGCGTGGTCTGCGGCGAGCTCCGCGATTTCAGCTGGGATGAAGTCGGTTTTGTAGGCGACGGGGTTGTTGTAGAGCATGCAGGAGAGAGGGGTCGCGGCGATGATGGCTGAGACGTGGTTCTTCATCTCGCGCCAGTCGGAAGAGTAGACGTAGGGCGGGAGAACCATGAGGGCCTGGCATCCCACGGCCTGCGCTTCTTTGGCGAGGTTGATTGCGTTTGAGGTGGAGAGGGCAGAAATGGCCGCAACAACCGGCGCTTTTCCTGCGACGCGCACGGCGGTCTTGAGGATGTCGATTTTCTCTGAGTGCTCGAGCGTTGCACCTTCGCCAAGAGAGCCGAGCATGACCAGGCCCGTGCATCCGTTGCCGAGCATCCAGGCGGCGTGCTGGGCGAGAAAGGCGTGGTCGACGGTGAGTTTGTCGTCGAAGGGTGTCGTCACTGCGGGCATTACGCCAGACCAGATCATGCAATCTCCTGAGGTACATTTTGTTGGGAGTTGTGAAAGCAAAGAGCGCGGATGGGAACGGGAGACAAAGGGGGGCGGACTGATGTTGGGGTCCATCCGAAGAGGGTTTGCGTGGCAGGACCGCAGATGCGCCCCTGACAGGGTCCCATCCCGCATCGGGTTTGAAGTTTTGCGTCGGTCCAACTGCGGCGACCAGCGAGATGCTGGTAGGTCACATCTTCGCAACGGCAGACGATGGTCTGGGGTGAGGGGAGGGAGCGGAGTTCTGGACGAAGTCTGAAGGCAGATTCCAACCTCGTGGCAAATTTTCTTGCGGCCGCGTTGCGGGACTGCAGGGAGTTGATTGGCAGGCCCGCGCATACTCGTCCGGCGATTTCACCCTGCAGCAGAGCTGCTTCGAGGCCGGCGATTCCGGTGGGTTCTCCAGCGCAGTAGATGTTTGCGACGGAGGTTTGCTGTTGGTTGTCGACTTCAACGAAGTCGCCGTGAAGCTTGCAGCCGAGGAGCGACGCCAGCTCGGTGTTTGGTACGAGGTGAAAGCCGCACGCCAGCAGATCGCATGGTTCGTCCCAGGTCTTCGCGCCGTCGGTCAGGCGGACGGATTTGAGTGAGCCTGTTGTTTCGCTTGCGAAGGCTGCGACGGGCCAGCAGCCCGTACGGTAGGGCGCTTTGCGGAAGGCTGTGCGGTAGCTGATCGCCTGGCGGATTTTTGAGGGGTGAGACCACAGCGAGGCGGTGAAGGCTATGAGCTGCGAGATGGGGGCCTGCTCTGCAACGCTGGTGATGTGGGCTCCGTCGTCGAGGAGGTGCGTGGCCACGGCGAGTAGAAGAGGGCCGGAACCGGCTACGAGGATGCGTTTGCCCTGGATCGGGAATCCACTTTTGACGAGGGCCTGGAGACCACCGGCTCCGAAGACGCCGGGGAGGGTCCAGCCGGGGAAGGGTAAGAATCGCTCGCGAGCTCCTGTGGCGAGAATGAGCCGGTCGTACTTGAGGTCGAGGATCTCGGGGTTGCTTTCGGTTTCGCGTAAGGCCAGGAGGGTCGATGGGGCGGGTGCATCGAAGACGCGGACGCCGGAGAGAATGGTTGCTCCTGAAGAATGGAGTTGATGGAGCGCCTTTACTTTTGCGGCGTCTTCTCTTCTGCCTTTGCGGTGGCGGATGGGTTCAGTGCCGCCACGCCAGATCTGGCCGCCGGGTATGGGGTTGTCGTCGAGCAGGAGCACGCTGCATCGGTGATGAGCGGCGGCCGTGGCGGCAGCGATACCTGCCGGTCCTGCTCCGACGACGATGATTTCAGCGTGATTCATCGTTCTGTTTCGACCACCATGCCATCGCTACAGATTAACTGACAGGTGCGGCGATGCGGGATGCCGTTGACTTTGGCGCAACATTCAAAACAGATGCCCATGCCGCAAAGTGCGGATCGCGGTTCGCCGCTGACGGAGCGGCGAGAGGGTATGGCTGTCTTGAGAATCGCCGCGGAGACGACTGAGCCCGCTGGCATCTGTACCGGAGTTCCGTTGATGTGGATGGTTACGTTTTCAGGCATGCAGGACCGCCTGTTTTGTGATGCGCTGGGGCAAGTAGGGAGCGGCGTCGATCTGGGATGTGCGGGCGAGGAGTTGATCCGCAAGCAGACGAGCAGCAGCAAGAGCGTTGGTGATGCCGAGGCCTTCGAACCCAACTGCGAGCCAGAGGGAGGAGTCATTGCTGAGACCTGCCGCGGGTCCAATGAGCGGCAACTTGTCGGGTGTGGCCGCGCGGAAGCCGGTCCAGACGCGGAGTCCTGAGATATGGGCCTAGGGCTGGCATGTAGCTTTGGGCGCGTTCGAGCATCTGGGTGAGAATGCGCGAGTCTGATTGCGGGTTCTCGTCGCCGTACTGACGGGAGGATCCGATGAGGAGCTGCCCTGTCCTGCGTGGCTGGATGTTGAATGCGACTGAGTCGGCTTCGAGTTTGTGGGCGCTCTTGAGGTAGCCGAGTTCGACCAACTGGTGATTCAGGAAACCTGGATAGCGATCAGTGATGAGCAGATGGCCTTTGCGTTTTTTTATGGGCAAAACGGGGAGGAGGGCGCAATCTGCTCCGGTGGCAAGAACGATTCGCTCGCTGTGCAGAACGCTTCCGTCGGCGAGACGCAGATTGCCGTTTGCGGCGGAGACGGCGGGGATGCCTTGCAACAGTGTTGCGCCATGCGCCAGAGCTTGCTGGAGAAGCCAATCGGATGCGGCTGGAGGGTAGATTACTGCGTCGTCGGGGACGAGGAGTCCGCCCGCCAGGCCTGGCCGGAGGTTGGGTTCTTCGGCGGCGACTTGGGCCTCATCGAGGATGTCGGCGCGAATTCCGGCGGCGGTGTATGTTGATTTTTTTGCGTGAACCTCGGCCATCTCTTCTTCGTCGGCCGCGATCCAGAGAGTGCCGCGGATCTCATATTCCACCGCGCCCGGCAACTCCGGGATTAACTGCTGCCAGAGCGCGCGGCCGAATCGGGTGAGTTGAAGCTGAGCGGGAGAGTCGTCCATGACGACAAGATGTCCCATTCCGGCGGCGGTGGCTCCTCCGCTGGGGATATTGCCTTCGACGATGCCGACTCGGAAGCCGGCTTGAGCAAGCTCGCGCGCGCAGGCGCAGCCCACGATGCCAGCACCGACGATGAGGACGTCGTAGTTTTTCATCAGAATGCGATGCCGCTTATGAAGGGATCGGAGTTGTGGAAGAGGAGACGGGACTCGGCGGTAATCCATGCGCGTCCGGTAATGATGGGGTTGATGTGTCCGTTGGAGGCGAGGGAGATTTTTCCTTCGAAGCAGGTGCCGAGAATTCCCTCCTGGATCCAGGTTTGCCCTGGAGCGAGTTTGCCGTCGGCGTAGAGGCATGCCATTTTTGCGCTGGTCCCGGTGCCGCAGGGTGAGCGATCGAAGGACGCGCCGGGGCATAGGACGAAATTTCGCGAGGATCTGCCCGGGGATTGGGGAGCGGCGAAGAACTCGATGTGGTCAATGACGGCTCCGGCTTCGCCGGTGATGCCGGAGGCGAGCAGAGCGGAGCGTGTTGCGGTGGATGCGGTTATGAGCTCGGCGCGATTGGCGAGAGAGAGCGTGAACGGATGGTCTTCGATGAGAAAGAACCAGTTGCCGCCCCAGGCGATGTCTCCTTGGAAGCGTCCGTAACCGGGGACGTCTACGGGAACGGAGGCTCGAAGACGATAGCTTGGGACATTCGAGACTGAGACGCGGCCATCTTCGTGGAGGTGAGTCGAAACGGTGCCTACTGGTGTCTCGATCCGGTGTTGTCCCGGGCTGATTCGGCCCATGTGAGCGAGAGTTGTTATAAGGCCGATGGTTCCGTGGCCGCACATTCCGAGGTAGCCTACATCGTTGAAGAAGATGACTGCGGCAGCGGATTCGGGATCGATTGGTTTGCAGAGGAGCGCGCCGACGACTACTTCGGATCCCCGGGGTTCACAGACGACTCCGCTGCGAAAATGATCGAATTCTGCTTGAAAACGCCGCACTCTGTCGGGAAGATTCCCCGCTCCGAGATCGGGTCCGCCTGCGACGACAACGCGCGTTGGTTCCCCTTCCGTGTGGGAGTCGATGATCTCAACACAGCCATTGGTTGCCATGTGTTTTATCGTAACGCCAACTAACCCCAAATCTGGCGCTCTTGCGTCGCGAGCTCGTTCGGAAGGCAACTACAAATGGATGGACTGGCGGCGGGGGGCCTTCATGTCCTTTTAATTGCGTGCAATGGATAATGCCAGGCGAATTTACCGCTATCTGTTCGATTCCAGGGAGGGTTCAGGCGATCACTTTATTGCGCGATGGCTGTTTCTGCGCGCCATGGGCCTGATTTATTTTTCGGCGTTCTTTGCGCTGCTCTTTCAGGTGCGCGGGCTGATCGGGTCCAGGGGAGTTCTTCCTGCTGCAGATTACCTGCGCGAGGTCAGCAGTCTGGGCGCTTTGCGGTTCTGGTATGTTCCGACGCTGCTCTGGCTTTCGAGAAGCGACCATATGCTTGTGGCGATCTGCTGGGCTGGTCTGATCGCTTCGATCATTCTGGTTGCCAATGTCTGGCCTCGGGCGATGCTTCTGATCTGTTTCGTTTGTTTTCTGTCGTTTGTAAGTGCGGCGCAGGATTTTTCGGGATATCAGTCGGATGGGATGTTGCTGGAGGCAGGATTTCTTTCTCTGTTTCTGGGGCCGCCGGGATTCTTTCCGGGGTTGGGGGTGAAGCACCCTCCTGCGCGTGCCGCGATGTTTCTGCTGTTGTGGGAGTGGTTTCGGATCTACTTTGAATCAGGTGTGGTGAAGCTCGCGAGTGGAGACCCGACGTGGCGAAATCTAACGGCTTTGTACGAGTACTACCAGAACGGTCCGTTGCCGACATGGATTGGCTGGTATGTGCAGCATCTGCCGAACTGGTTTCATGTTGCGACGGCAGCGGCGACGCTTGTTATGGAACTTTTGCTGGTGTGGATGGCTTTTCTGCCGAGGCGGTGGAAGATCGTATGCTTTTTCCTGGTTACGGCCTGGCAGATTGGAGTAATCGCGACGGCGAACTATACGTTTCTGAATTATCTTGTTCTCTCGCTTGCGATTTTTCTGCTGGATGATTCGTTCCTGCGGCGGTTCGTGCCTCGGCGCTGGCGTGCTGGCCCTGCTTGCGGCGTTGATGAGCGCCGCGGAAAATGACGAGAGGAGCTTCGGAGCCAGAAGGGCATGCCCGGGAGGAATTTCGTTGGTGGGCTTCAGTGCGAACGGCGACATTTGCGGTTGTGCTGAGCTGGATCTTTTATGCGACTGCGGTTCCGGTTGTGCAGATGTCGTGGCGCGAGGCTCCATTGCCGCTGAGGCCCGTGGTTGCGCTGGAGCCGTTCCGGATTGCGAATCAGTATGGGTTGTTTGCGGTGATGACGCCGCATCGCTATGAGATCGAGTTTCAGGGATCGAATGATGGAGAGGACTGGGTTGCTTATCCGTTCCGGTATAAACCGCAGGACTTGAAAGAACGTCCGCGAATCTATGCTCCCTATCAACCTCGATTTGACTGGAATCTCTGGTTCGCTTCGCTGGGCTCGTGGCAGCAGAATCTGATGGTTCCTCGGACGGAAGAGCTGTTGCTTGAAGGCGATCGTGATGTTCTGGGTCTATTTGGCGGTAATCCGTTCCCAAATACACCGCCGCGATTTGTTCGCGCAGTGATCTGGCAATACTGGTTCAGCACGATGCAGCAGAAGCGTGAGGAGGGAGTTTGGTGGCAACGCCGTCTGATTGGGGAGTATGCTCCCACGCTGACAAAGCTTCCGAATGGGAGGTTCGGAGTGGTGGAGGAGGCAGTGCCGCCGATACCCGGGAATCCATAAGTGGGATGGGGTAGTTTCGACTAAAATCGGGCGATGGCATACAGGTTTCAAGGCGTTGACTTTCTCGAGTTTGATTCGTTGTTGACCGAGTATGAGCTTCTGGTTCGTACGAACACTCGCAGCTTTATTGAAGACAAGCTGATTCCGATTATTGAGCAATGTAATCGTGACGGCCGCTTTCCGCGGGAGTTGGTGAAGCCGATGGGGGAGCTTGGATTCTTTGGGGCTACGCTGGAGGGGTATGGCTGTGCGGGGATCAGCAATGTCGAATATGGTTTGCTGACGCAGGAGCTTGAACGAGGCGACTCGGGGATACGGAGCTTTGTGAGCGTGCAGTCTGCGTTGGTGATGTATCCGATCTATACGTTTGGTTCCGAGGAGCAGAAGAATTTCTGGCTGCCGAAGATGGCGACGGGTGAGAAGCTGGGGTGCTTTGGCCTGACGGAGCCCGATTTTGGATCGAATCCCGCAGGTATGCGTACTCGGGCGCGGAAGGATGGCGATGACTACATTTTGAATGGCGAGAAGATGTGGATCACTTCGGGCAGTATCGCCGATGTGGCGGTGATCTGGGCGAAGGTGGAAGAGGCTGGCGTGGCGGCGGAGAATTGGCGTGTGCGCGGTTTTCTGGTGGAGACGGACCGGCCGGGGTTTGCTGCGCATGATGTGCATGGGAAGTGGTCGCTTCGTGCATCGGTTACATCGGGGCTTTCTATGCAGGATGTGCGGATTCCTGCGAGCAATTTGCTGCCTAAGTCGGATGGGCTGAAGTCTCCGCTGATGTGTTTGAGCCAGGCGCGGTATGGGATTAGTTGGGGGGCGATTGGGGCGGCGATGGCTTGCTATGACATGGCTTTGCAGTATGCGAAGGAGCGGATTCAGTTTCGCGGACAGCCTATTGCCAGTCATCAACTGGTGCAGGAAAAGCTGGCCTGGATGATTACGGAAATTACGAAGGCGCAACTGCTTTCGTTGCAGGTGGGAAGGCTGAAAGATAAGGGAAATGTGGGGTTTCAGCACATCTCGATGGCTAAGAAAAATAACGTCTGGATGGCGCTGGAGTGTGCGCGGATGGCGCGGGATATCCTTGGTGCGGCTGGGATTTCGGATGAGTATCCGATTATGCGGCACATGATGAATCTGGAGTCGGTGAAGACGTATGAGGGGACGCATGATATTCACACTTTGATCATTGGGCAGAGCGTTACGGGGATTTCGGCCTTTTGAATGTGTGTTTTGTGGCGGAAAAATTTGGTGGGGGCGGAGTCAGGCTATTTCGGTGGATTTGCTCGTGTTTTTGAGGGGGTTTTGGGAAAAACGTGTGTTTTCCGGATGGTTTTTTGTGGTGAAGTTGTGGTGGTTTTGTGGTGAGAGCGTGGTGGTTGGATGGTGGGTTTTGGCTTCGAAAAAATTTCACTTTTTTCAACTTTATTTTCGTCGCGGCTGGTGATGACCCGTGTCGCGCGTCCGGCGAAAGTTAAGCGGAATATGGTATCGTGATTTCGTTCGTGAAAAGTTAAGTTTAACTATTGGGAGTGCAACACATGGCGGCAGAAGACGTCGCGCTGGCGGCTGGCGCGGAAGGTGGGACGCTGGTCAAGCCAGAAGCGCAGCATCAAGGTCCGCAGGGAAGCGTTGTTAACGATTTCAGCATTCAGATCGCGACGGTGAATGGGTCGGGATCGCAGTCGGCGAATTTGGTTCTGCTGAAGTCGATCTTCCGGATGGGGATTCCGGTCAGCGGAAAGAACCTGTTTCCTTCGAACATTGCCGGTTTGCCGACTTGGTACACGATTCGTGCGAGCAAGGACGGATATGTGGCGCGCAAGAAGGAGATCGATCTTCTGATTGCGATGAATCCGGAGACGATGAAGGAGGACATGCTGTCCCTGCCTCCGGGCGCTGCTGCGATCTACGAGGAGACGGCGAATCTCGCGCAGTATCGCGACGATGTGGCCTGCTATCCGGTTCCGTTCGACAAGCTGACGGCTGCGGTTTGTCCTGAGGCCAAGCTGCGCAAGCTGGTCAAGAACATGATCTATGTCGGAGTGGCCGCGCAGCTTCTGAAGATGGATATGGCGGCGGTGGAAGCTGCTCTGCGCAAACAGTTTGCCAAGAAGGTGAAGGCAGCGGACCTGAACTGGGGTGCGGTGCAGGCGGGCTTCGATTACGCAAAGACTACCCTGACAAAGAGCGATCCGTTTGTTCTGGAGTCGATGAACGAGACGGCGGGCAAGATCATTATTGATGGAAACGCCGCGGCGGCTCTGGGATGCATCTTTGCCGGGTGCACGGTGGCGATGTGGTATCCGATTACGCCTTCGTCTTCGCTGGTGGAGAACTTTATCGACTATGCGAAGCGCTACCGGATTGAGCCGGATGGCAAGGCGACGTTTGCGGTGGTGCAGGCGGAGGACGAATTGGCCGCGATTGGCGCGGTGTTTGGAGCGGGTTGGGCTGGCGCGCGCGCGATGACGGCGACCTCGGGGCCGGGAATTTCGCTGATGGCGGAGTTTGCCGGGCTTGGTTATTATGCGGAGCTGCCGGGTGTGATCTTTGACATTCAGCGTACGGGACCTTCGACGGGTATGCCGACACGCAATCAGCAGGGAGACCTGCTCTCGGTGGCATTCCTTTCGCATGGGGATACGAAGCATGTGATGTTGATTCCGGCCAGTGTGAAGGAGTGCTTCGAGATGGCGCAGGCGGCGTTCGATCTGACGGAGCAGCTGCAGACGCCGGTGTTTGTGATGTCGGATCTTGACCTGGGGATGAATAACTGGATGTCGGAGCCGTTTGTTTATCCTGACAAGCCGGTGAATCGCGGGAAGGTATTGAGCGCGGAGGACCTGACGAGGCTGGGCGGGTTTGCGCGGTACAAGGATGTGGATGGCGACGGTGTGGGGTATCGCACGCTGCCGGGCACAGACCATCCGATGGCGGCTTACTTCACGCGCGGCTCGGGCCACAACGAGAAGGCCCAGTATACGGAGCGCCCGGACGACTACTTCAACAATATGGAGCGGTTGAACAGGAAGTTTGAGACGGCCCGCTCGATGGTTCCGCGGCCAGAGGTGGTGCAGACCGGTAAGGCGAAGATTGGGTTGATTGCCTTTGGGACGTCGGACTATGCGACGCGCGAGAGCCGCGACCAGATGAAGAAGGAATTCGGGTTGGAGACGGATTATCTGCGGTTGCGCGCCTATCCGTTCTCGCGCGAGGTGCATGAGTTTGTGGCCTCGCATGAACGGGTGTACGTGATTGAGCAGAACCGCGATGCGCAGATGCTGAGTTTGCTGAAGCTGGATCTGCCGGCTGAAGAGATTGTGAAGCTGCGGAGCATCCGTCACTTCAATGGACTGCCGATTGACGCGCGGTCGGTTACCGATGAGCTTGTTACGCAGGAAGGAATTTAGATGGGAACGACGCCAGTAACACCGACGACCGGAGACGCACCGAAGCCGGCAGTGAAGACGAACCGGATTGGCCTGCAGGTGCTGGACTATCGCGGCGGCAAGACGACGCTGTGCGCGGGCTGCGGCCACAATGCTATCTCGGAGCGCATTATCGATGCGTTCTACGAGATGGGCGTGCAGCCGGAGCGGCTGATGAAGCTGTCGGGGATTGGCTGTTCGTCAAAGAGTCCGGCGTACTTTATGAGCCGGTCGCACTCGTTCAATAGCGTGCATGGGCGCATGCCTTCGGTGGCGACGGGTGCTCTACTGGCAAACCGCACGATGAAGGCGCTGGGAGTGAGCGGCGACGGAGATACGGCATCGATCGGGATGGGGCAGTTTGTGCATTTGATGCGGCGGAATGTGCCGGTGATTTACGTCATTGAAGATAACGGCGTGTATGGATTGACGAAGGGGCAGTTTTCGGCGACGGCCGATATCGGGTCCACGCTGAAGACGGGCGTGATCAACGACCTGCCGGCGATCGATACCTGCGCGCTGGCGATCCAATTGGGCGCGACGTTTGTGGGGCGGTCGTTTTCCGGCGACAAGAAGCAACTGCTGGCGATGCTGAAGGCTGCGATTGCGCACAACGGCACGGTGGTGCTGGATGTGATTTCGCCTTGCGTGACGTTCAACGACCACGAGGGTTCGACGCGCAGCTACAAGTACATGCAGGAGCATGAGGAGGCGATCTCGGAGGTGGGCTTTGTGCCGCACTTCCAGGAGATCGATGTGGAGTACGATCCGGGAACGACGATCAATGTAGAGATGCATGACGGCAGCCATCTGCGGCTGCGCAAACTGCATGAGGATTATGATCCGACGGACCGGGTGGCTGCGGTTTCGGCGCTGATGTCGGCGCATGCCAGGGAAGAGGTGCTGACCGGCATCTTCTATATCGATACGCAGAAGCCCAGCTTTACGGAGATGCTGAACCTTGTGGATGAGCCTCTGGGGACTTTGCCGATTGAGCGGGTGCGGCCTAGCCGTGCGGTGCTGGATGAGGTGATGCAGCGGTTGATGTAGCTGGGGTGGGGGCTAATAGCAAAAGCAAAGACAAAATGCGGGGGTCTTCGACTCCGCAACAGACGATGAGACTGTCTGTTGCTCCGGTCAGGATGACACCTTCTTTCGACATCACAAATTTTTTTTTTTTTTTTTTTTTTGGGGGGGGGGGGGGGGGGGGGGGGGGGGGGGGGGGGGGGGGGGAGAGAGGGGGGGGGGGGGGGGGGGGTTGTGCGAATGAAAATTGTATCATACCGGCCGGAGTGTTCGGCTTCGGCGTCCGGTTCGGGGAAGTCGGTGTCTGCGTCTTTTAGCATCTCGTCCTGGTCGCGATGTCCCAGTTGGCCTGAGAAGGAGGCATTCTGGGGATTGCGCTCGTTGTGTGGGTACCGAGTATCGTCTTCCACGGCACCCTTTTGCATACCTTCGTCGGGACGAGCGGCTAAGCGTTCTGTCATGGGAACTCCTGGGTTTGGGCCTAACCGGTTTGAGCACGGTCTGGGGTCCGGAGTTGGCTGGGCACCATAAAAAGCCGATGGAATCACATCTTCGTCATCGATCTGGTTGCAGTAGGCTTCACGCGTGAACTCGGCCCGCTGCTGACCGCCATCGCTGTCAGCGGAAGGTCCGGATCGTCTTTCGCGGCCGAGATCGGAACCATGAAGGTGACCGAGGAACTCGATTCCCTCCGGTCATGGCGCTCGAACCCGTGGAGTTCCTGCTGGCGCCAAAGTATCTGGCGGCGCTGATCAGCGTTCCTTGTCTCAGTATCATCTCCAATGTGTGCGGCATTTGGCGGGTGGATTGTTCATGTTCTTCAGCACCCGGCTCGCGCCACTACTCTATTTCCGCTATGTGTTGGACTCCATCGTGCTGCGCGACGTGATCACCGGGACTCATCAAGAGCGTGGCCTTTGCCACCATCATTGCTCACGTTGGTTGCCTGGAAGGGCTTCCGTGTCCGCGGAGGACCCGACTCGGTAGGTCGCTCCACCACCAGTGCGGTGGTGAAGTCGACTTTTCTCGTCATCGTGGCCGATGCCGTCTTCACCGCCATCTTCTACTTCACGGTGAAATCCTGATGCCGATCATTTCGATTCGCGACCTGGTGGTCGAATACGATGGGCGCCGGATATTGGACGGGCTCAATCTCGACATCGAGCACGGAGAAACCATGGTCCTGTTGGGCGGCAGCGGTTCCGGCAAGAGCACACTATTGCGCCAGATTCTCGCCCTGGAGCGCCCCAAGTCGGGCAGCGTCTCGGTGAAAGGCATTGACATTACCCGCTGCTCAACAAGCCGAACTGAAGAACGGTCCGCCACTCCATGGGCGTGGCTTTTCAAAGCGCGGCATTGTTCAATTCGTTGTCGTTGAGGACAACGTCGCCCTGACCCTGCGAGAACACACCAAGCTCGCGCCTTCCATCATCGACCTGGTCGTATGGATGAAGTTGGCCGTGGTTGGCCTGGGGGACTTCGGCAAGTTACATCCGCAGGAACTGTCAGGCGGCATGAAGAAGCGGGCGGCGGTCGCGCGTGCTCTCGCGCTTGAGCCCGAAATTCTTGTGCTCGATGAGCCCTCCGCGGGGCTCGATCCCATTGTCGCGGCGGAACTGGATGAACTCATCCTTCTCTTGAAAGAGGCTTTCCAGATGACGGTCATCGTCGTGACTCATGAAATGCCGAGCGCCTTCCGAATCGCCGACCGCATCGCGATGCTGTACAAGGGCAGGTTAATCTCAATTGGCACAAAAGATGAAATCAGGGCGAGCCAGAATCCCCGTGTGCGGCAGTTCCTCGATCGTATTCCTGAGGATATGACGAAGACGCCCGCAATCGCCGATTACTTCGAGAAAATATATGCAGACTCAGGAGGCAAAATCGTGACAACAGAAGCAAAAGTCGGGCCTTCGTCCTGGGATGTTTCTCGATCCTGGCATTCACGATCATCTACCTGATGCATGCACAGTTCAGTGGCGAGACGGTGCCCTATCGAACTTATCTGCGTTATGCCGGCGGACTTGAGCCAGGAGCCGAGGTGCTTTTTGGTGGAATCGACGGTGGGCAAAGTAACAGCCGTTCGGCCCTGGACGGCAGACCCAACCAAAATCGAAATTCTGCTCGAAGTGAAACAAAGTACGCCCCTAAACGAGAAGTCCGTGGCCAAGCTGGGCTGGTGAGCATCATGAATAGCGCTGCGTTGTCGATCACCACCGGCAGCAACGACGCGAAGCGGCTTGCCCCCGGGTCACATCCCGTCGAAGGAGGCCGCCAGCCTGGACGAGATCGCGGGCAAGATGGCCGATGTCGCCGACAACGCCAACGCGCTGATCACGCAAGCACAGGGAGAGCTGGAAGGCATCACCGGTGACGCGAAGTCTCCTGGCCAACCTGAATACCATGACCGGCCCGCCCACGCAACAGAAGGTTCAAGCTGTGTTGGATAACGTCAACGGAATACTGGCGGCCGAAGAGTCCAAAGATCGATCGTCTCTCCGATCAATTGACTGCTGCTCAGCCAGCACGCGGATGACACCATCCAGAACGTGAATGGCACGGTTACCGATGTGCGGGAGCCGGTCCGCAAGGATCTGGCTGAACTGCAGAACACTTTGCTGCAAGCCAAGCAATTACTGCAGACATGCAGGTCATGGTACGTGCGAACGACTACAAGATCGACGACACGGTGGAAAACCTCCGCGTGGCCACCGACAATCTGGATCAGTTGACCGACTCGCTGAAGCAGCGTCCGTGGAGCCTCGTTCGCGTGAAACAAGCCGAGGATCGCCAGGTTCCGAAATAGGTTAGGAGAGGGCCATCACAGTGAAAAGACATCTAAATGTGCTCG
>CAVZGJ010000014.1:0-113213 GCA_963774735.1 uncultured Acidobacteriaceae bacterium
ACAGGCAAACCAACTATGCTCAGGTGATTCTGCGAACGAAAGACAATCATGATACGACACCTTGCTTGCCCTTTTGCAGCCGGAACTAGACAGGCAAATTCCTGGAGCAATCATTGATACGCGGACTCTCGAAACGGGCAAGCCAGTTGGAATTCCGATTCAGGTCAGAATCTCCGGCGAAGATCTGCCACGTCTCAGAGCGGAAGCCGAACAGCTGAAGCAAATCTTTCGCGACATCCCCATCGCCGCCAGAGTTCGAGATGATTGGGGCGAGCCGAGTGCAAGAGAAGTGGTGCACGTCGATGCGGACCGGGCAAACCTGGCGCACGTCACAAACGCAGATGTTTCCGATTCCGTCGGTGCGGCTCTTCATGGCATTACGGCTGGAGTTTTGAGAGATGGCAACAAGCAGGTTCCGATTGTTGGACGCATGCAGATGGAGGAGCGGTCCCAACTCTCCGATCTGCGCAGTCTATACGTCTTCTCGCGGCAAGACACCCTCCAGTGCCTCTCGATCAGGTGGCGACGACTGTCCTGAGTCCGGTAACGCCTAAAATCCGACGCTTCGATCAGTACCGGACCATTACCGTGCAGTGCTGGCCTACGCAGGGGCATTTACCTTCGGAGGTAATCGCAGCGGCGATGCCAAAGCTGGAGGCATTCCAGAAGCAGCTTCCCGACGGGTTCATATTCCGCTTCGCAGGCGAGCAAAAAGAGCAGGTCAGCGGCTTTGCTGATCTCACTACGGTGCTGCTCATTTGCGTTAGCGCCATTTACTTGGCACTCCTCGCACAGTTCAAGAATGCCTTCAAACCCCTCATCGTCTTTGCTGCCATTCCGTACGGCGTTGTCGGTGCAATATTTTCACTCGCCATTATGGGCCAGCCCTTTGGATTTATGGCATTCCTTGGGATCATCAGCCTCATCGGTGTAATTGTGAGCCACATCATTGTGCTGTTTGAATTTATCGAGGAGCGACGAGAAGAGGGCGAGGAATTGGAGTTGGCGCTGATCGATGCCGGCATCCTTCGTTTGCGGCCAGTGATGATCACGGTTGCGGCCACAGTGATTGCGCTGTTTCCGTTGGCTGCACACGGCGGCCCGCTTTGGGAGCCTCTTTGCTATGCGCAGATTGGGGGACTGACGATCGCTACTTTCGTGACGCTTCTGCTCGTTCCCGTCCTCTATTCCTTCGTCGTGCTGGATCTGAAGTTGATCCGTTGGGAACAAACGGAGCACACGGCTTCGGCTGCTTCAGAGAAACCGGCAGAGATGCCTGCAATATCGGGGGTGCATGCGTGACCGATATGAACTTTGGGCACATCATCCAATACGCAACATTATTGTCGCTTCTGATGGGAGGTCTCGGTGTGGTTGTCGCGGTCTTAAATCACCGCGAGCAGGTGAAGACGCAGATCTTCCTGGCAATGTCTGCCCAGTATGACGAACTGTTGAAGAACTCTTCGGCGGCATTCTGGCTGAGTGTGCCAGTTGGCACGGAGCTTCCTGAGCGGACGGACGATTTAACCATCTCAATGTTGCGATTCTGCACGCTGGTTTCATTAACCTATCTTCTATTTTGCGAACGTCGCATACCAAAACGAATGTGGGAGTTGATGTTCCGTTCCGCTGACCGGAGGTTCCGCAGTCCCTTATTTGTGCGTGAGTGGGAGCATTTGAGAACGGAATTTGAATCATTTCCGGAGTTCGTCGCTCTTGTTGCTTCAGTGCATCATATGCCGCCCCATACCGAAAACCTTGGCCCTGGACCCGTGCTACCCGCACAGAAAGAAGGACACCAGTCGCCATGCTGACATCCTCGGAGTTGAAGAAAATACCAATCTTTTCCTGCTTGAATGACGCGAACCTTATGTGGCTCTCGCAGCAGGCTGCCGATCTTCATCTGGAACCGGGTGAGTATCTCATTCACGAAGGGGAGCCCACCCCTTTTTTTGTAGTGATGGACGGAACCACGGAAGTGCTGAAAGATGTGATGGGGCGTCGAACTGAAGTCTCAGAGCACAAGCCGGGCGATTTCTTTGGCGAATTGGCCATTCTCATGGCAACGTCAGCTCCCGCCTCCGTCCGCGCGAAGACAGCTTGCCACTTGGCACGGCTCGATCCGCAACACCTCCAGGAATTGATCCGACGCTCGCCCGAGTGCAGCGCGTTGATCTTACAAACCCTTAACGAGCGGGTACAAGTCGTGCAGAAGTACATGCTGAGTCTTCCCTCCAGCCGCGTACAGATAGTCGGATCGAAATTTGATGACGACTGCCGGGAGATTCGCACCTTCCTGAGCATGAATCGAATCCCTTATGAGTGGGCCGACCGCGATCGTAGCGCACATCAGGCTCCGACTGACCAGGCTTGCGAGGTTGCTGGCCTATCCGTCGTCGTGGATGGTTCGTTCTGCGTCAGCCATCCTCCTACGGTTCGTAAGGTAGCTGAAGCGCTCGGATTCCAAACAGCTCCCCATCGCCAAAGCTATGACGTGGTTATTATTGGCGGCGGCCCAGCGGGACTGGCGGCTGCCGTCTACGGGGCCTCGGAAGGACTCAGCGTCTTGTTGGTCGAGCGCGAGGCTCCCGGCGGTCAGGCTGGCACATCTTCTCGCATCGAGAATTACCTCGGCTTCCCCAATGGCATCTCAGGAGATGACCTCAGTCAACGCGCGTTCCGGCAGGCGGTTAAGTTTGGAGCCGAAGTGGTTCTCACCCGAGAAGTCCAAGAGATCATTCCGCAACCCGATGGCGCATACACGATTGGACTCGATGGCAGCGATAGGGTTGACACAAAGACGGTGATCCTTGGCGACCGGAGTTGCTTGGCGCAGACTTGAGGCGGACGGCGTCGATCGCTTCATCGGACGTGGAGTCTTGTATGGGGCCGCACGTACGGAGGCCCCCACGGTGGCAGGAAAGCGCGTCTTTATCATCGGCGGCGGCAACTCTGCCGGCCAGGCTGCCCTGTTCTTCGCAGATTACGCGAGTTCAGTGACCATGCTGGTCCGCGGCGAAGATCTGAAGCGCAGCATGTCGCAATACTTGATCGATCAGATTGCTCTCGTGCCAGGCATTCGGGTCGAGACGGAAACTCACGTGGTCTCTGCAGACGGCACGGATTGTTTGAAAGCAATAGAAACCCGGAAAAAGGGGGAGCCTCTCATCCGCCGGGCTGCTGATGCACTATTCGTCATGATCGGCGCGGATGCAGTGACCCATTGGTTGCCACCTCAACTCCAACGCGAAAATGGCTATGTCCGCACGGGACGCGAGGTGAGCGACCAGCCAGGTTGGGCAGCAGATCGTGCCCCATTTCTGTTGGAAACAAATCTTCCGGGGTTCTTCTGTGTAGGTGACGTTCGCTACAACTCGATCAAGCGCGTTTGCCTGAAGCTGGCAAGCTCCTGCACTACCATAGACTCTCACGGAGTCGCCTCTCCTGTACCCGTCAAGAGTCCGGATGAACTCCTTTCCCTTAAATCGATTTCCAAGCGTCACTGCGTCGAAGAGTATATGCCGGTTTCCAGGTTTAGTTTTGTTTTCTATGCCGAGTGGCTTGCCCGACCTGGCTCGCCTGCTGTCTCCAGCGGGAGGAGGAACTGCAAGACGAGATGCTTCGCAAGATCTCGATCAGGGCTCGATCATATAGAGGGTTCGTATACTGATCGCACATGTCTGAGACTCGTGACAAACGCCGCAGGACCGACCTGGATCAATTTGTCTTGGCGCTGATCGACAGCGGGGTGTCGACTCCGTACGAGTTTCAGAAGGCCGCCGGCCTTTCTCAGGGTGCCACGATACCCTCGCTCCAGCGCCTGCTGGATGCGCGGCTCGTGCGCCAGGGGAAGCCCGGCCCCCGTGGTCGAACCGACTACCAGGTCACTGCAACCGGCAAGAGGCTCCTGAAAGACGGCTGGCTCGACCTGATCATGGCGGGACCCAGCGGTGACGTTGATTCCGACCTCCGCGTGGCGCTCCTCGCATTGTTGGTAGGTGGCGATCGTCGGTTAGCGGCCGACTTCCTCTGCCAGTCTGCCGACAAGAAGATGGAGCTTGCGGGTGCAGCCAAGCCGACCGGCGATCCGGGCAATCAGCCTCCTCTGCCAAGGTTGTACAGCGAACTGCGATCCTCAACTGCCAAGGCCCTGCTCACGGCCGAATCGGTAGCCATCCGCGCGATGGCCGCCGCGTTGCCCCGGAAACTCTCGGCCAAGCCCGGGCATAGAGCTCGTGCTGCCAAGAAGCAGAAGAGCTCCTAACCCTGTTTCAAAAGGCTCTCTGAGGGTTCTGAGCCGAGGCCTTCGTGGTCAGCCCTTTCAATTGGAAAAGGATAGTGGCTGTCGCAGTTGGTCTGATTGTTCGCAAGCGCCTTACCCGCGGACGAGGTAAAAGAGATCTGCTTAGAAGAACTCCGGAAAGCAACGGGGCCAATTGTGCAGGCGGTGTCCTGAGTAGTCATCCTCCCTCTTTCTAGGTGTTTTTCCCCCACCCACCTGGACAGATTGACTGATGCCGGCGCTGGCCGGCCTCGACGACCATGGATATAGCCCGCTTGCAATCCGGGTCGACCTCATGTAGGCTGCCTAAACGGCCTTGGCTGTTTCGGGCTGGTTTGGATCTGGGTATCCGTAGCGCAAAGCTGTCTGGCACATAGACAGCATCCCAGATCGGCCCGCAAGGGTTAGGCAACCGCCGGAGCCTCCGCTTGGAGGTCATGCCTCTTACAGTGATCGACCCACGAGCAGTTCGTGTGGACTCCTGTATTGAGAAGGCATGATGAGAAAGAAGAAGCAAACGAAGGACTCTCTGCAACAGAACATGGTCAAGACCAAGGTGAAGGTATTCCCACCCTCCCCGCAACGGGAAATGCCAACTTGGAGTCTCATCACAGCTCTCGAGAGCTATAGAAATCTCATGACGGTTGAGGACGTCGCAACTGTCCTGAGCAGATCGACCTGCACTGTGTATAGGATGGCGCGGAGGAAGCAGCTGCCATCTCTGGTGATCGGTGGCAGCCGTATGTTCGACCCGGCTGCCTTGGCGCTGCACTTCCGCAAGAAGTCTCCGGAGAGCGCGGCGGCCGCCCGGTACGTCTACGAGTCCGCAGCGTGAGAAGGGAAGGGCGGGGTGGATTCCTCGCCCATTCCTACGCCACCATCGCCGCCAGTAACGAAGCTTCAATCTTGTCTCTGAGATTGTCGATCCGAAGGGCCTTCAGGTACTTCTCGGTTGTGGCCAGATTCTTATGGCCAAGCAGAACCTGAAGACTCTTGATGTCGATGTTGGATTGCAGGTGGGAGGTCGCAAAGGTGTGTCGCCAGCGATGCAGGTACCACCCTTCGCAGTAAGGACCTTTGGCACATCGCCGTGTTCGCGTCTTGCCGTTCTTGTCGGTGCTGATGAGGACGCATCGGCCACAGTTGAGGCCAGCCCGGTACGCAATGGCCTTGCACATCTCCAGGTGATGCGCGTTCGGCTGATCGCCCCCGTAATCAGGACGCTTGGGGTGCGGTGGAGTCGGGAAGACGAGAGGACCGGCAGCCTTCTTCTTCCATTCCTTCAGTTCTGCCATGAAGGAGGCCGGTACGGGGACAGATCGGGATTCATAGGACTTCGGCTTGAACTTATACTGCGGTCGTGCCTTCACCGCGAGCGCGCCGCGGCGCCCGTCGACGCTGTCCCAGTCCAGCGTTGACACTTCACGATTCCGGAAACCCGTCAACAGGTACGTCCTGAATGTCAGCCGCTCCTCATACGTGCAGGCTGCAAAGAAGGCTTTGATGGCCTCGGGCTCGTAGATCTCGACCTCATCCTGCGACACCTTCGGCCAGTCGCCCTTCTTCAGCCTTAGTTCAGTTCCGGCGTTCCGCAACGCCATCAGGCCGACCATCACCCGCCGGTTGATGCTGGCCTGAGCAAGACCTTGCTCCCGGCCCTTTGCAAACAGCGCCATGATGTCCGCCCGCTTTACCTTGCCGACACGCGTTTGCTGGATCCGGCCCTTGAACCAGTCGAGGTCCGAGCGATAGGCGTCGTAGGTTCCGGGAGACCTCGTTCCCTTGATCTCAGTCAGGTAGATCTTCACCGCGTCGGCAATGGACATGTGTTCTGTCGCCAATGCTTCGGGTTCCTCCGGGGCTTCCGTGGTCCCGTCGAAGATGCCAGTCTTGGTGCGCCATGCGTCGAGAGCTTCGCGCACGGTTGAACCTACGGGCTTCTGGATACGCTTTCCATCTTCGCGCCAGTCCAGGTAGAAGGTACCGCGGGTTCCCTTGACCGGCTGCCCGTCGATGAGGACCACCGCTGGACGGGGTTCACCGTCGATCTTGAGGACGGGGAAGAATTGCCATTTTCCCTCATGCGCGAGATACTTCTTAAGGTTCACCTTGATGGCCATGTTTACTATCCACTTCCTATCCAAGTCTCGAAACGCGCAGGCTGAGATCGTCTCCGAATCCCGCTCCGTTTCCGTCACCGACTATAGCAAATGGATAGTAAATTGGATAGTAAGCGCCCAAGTCACTCGCTAAGTGATTGATTATAATGGGCGGGAGTAGTTCAGTGGCAGAACGTCAGCTTCCCAAGCTGAATGTCGCCGGTTCGATCCCGGTCTCCCGCTCCAACGCAAACAACTGAATCCTGTTAATGGGTGTGGGTGGCATCCCCGGAATCAGCGCGGACGATAAGAGCTGCGGTTTGGTCTTCGTACTGCACCTTCCATTCGGGGGAATGGCGAAGCAGGTAGACAAGCTCTGAATTGGGGGCGAGGAGCACGCAGCCGATGCGGTATCGATCGAGGATGGCGAAGGAGTCGTGGAGGCTGGTGGCTTTCAGATAGTCGAGGAGCACGCCGTGGTGCTCGAAGATGTCGGTCCGGCTATCGAGGAAGACGGGAATGTCGCGTGCGTTCCAGATGAGATAGCCTCCCCATTCGTAGCGGTTGAAGACGTGCTGGTTGGCGCAGTGGGTGTTGAGGTCCGGCAGCGTAGCGACCGGGAAGTAACGCGATTCGGCGGCGTGAAGCGTCGCTGAAGACGGGATGTGAGAGATTCCGAACCAGTAAAACGCCGCAATGAAGATGACGTTGAGCCAGGGCTTGTCTTTTTTGGGGTCGTACGGAGAAAAGACATGGTTGCTTAGCTCGAGAGTCAGGATGGGGCAGACGATGATGCCGGCGAGGAAGAGAAAGCGCCGGTGGGTGAGCGCGGCGAAGAAGGCGAGCAGAGCAAAGAAGATATCGGAGAGTTGCCACGAGCGGCGCTGTGCCAACGTGAACAAGAGAAGTCCTGTGACCAGAAGAAAGACCAGGATGCCGTAGAAACTTTGAAAGTCGACACTACCCCATTCATCGACTACGGCGACGTTGAGGCGCTGACGGAAGATCAGATCGAACGGATAAAGAACGAGGCGCCAGCCGTAAGGATTAAGGAAGAGCGCTGCGACGCTGGTGACGCCGACGGCGACGAGTTTTCGCAGTTGCTTCGGGGTCCATCGCACGGCGTCTATGCTTCCCCACGAACCTTCGATGAGGCCCGATCCGAAGTAGAGAGCGAAGAAGGCAAGACCAATAAGCCAAGTGCCGTGAAGGTTGACCCAAAGGGCAAACAACGGCGCCATGAGCCAAAGACCATCACGGCCGTGACGGAAGGACTCGAGGAGAAGCATCTCGACGAGAAAGCAGAGCCAGCCGAAGAGGATGGTGCGCGGACCGATGTTGATGGCTGCCAATAGAACCGCGATCCATGTGGCAAGCCACGAAGCGCTGATCTGACCCGAGCGACGGTAACAGAGAAGTAGAACTCCGGCGATGACGAGATCGACGGTGAAGAGCATTACGAGGAAGATGCCGCGCTCTGCAAATGCACGATAGGCGAGGTAATAGGGAATCTCGGCAAGCCACTCAGGATTGATCCATGGCTGGCCGAGAGTAGTGAATGAGTAGAGATCGACGCGGATGAAGTGGTGCGTTGTGAGGAGAACCTGGGCGTTGCGCAGATGCCACCACAGATCGGGGTCCCGCATCACCGGGCCGCCCTGCTGAACGTCGAGCGAGGCAAAAAACGGCGAGACAAAGAGGATACTGACGAGCATTGCCGGAAAGCTGACGAGTCGGCGCCAGAAGCTGGAACGCATGCAGGTTTACCTCGCAGCGCGACTCTAACGAGTTCCTTGCGCCACTTCGTGGATGGTATCGCTGCTGCTGCTCAACTCAATGGCTTTTTTGCGGCTTCCGGGTTGACTAGTGCGAGACGCTGGCTGTGACGTTCTTCGGGGCTTTGGAGTGGTCCTCGAGGGCCTGGGCTTCGGGGAGGAAGGTGATGGCCTTGGCGATCTGCGGGTCCCACTGGGCGCGAACTTTCAGGCCTTCGAGCTGACCGAACTGAGAGGTGAAGAGCTCACTCTTGATGCTCTCCTTGACCCAGTCCTGCACGCCTGCGACGTCCTGATCGGTGTATTCGATCTGGTTGTCCTTGAGGAAGGTCTTGAACTGCTGCATGACCGCGTCGTCGACTGCGAAGTCCTTGGTGACGGTGTGACTGGCGAGGTAGTGTTTGCTGAAGTTGAAGAAGGCATAGTGAATGAGGAGATTGTCCTGAAAGTGATTGGACTTGAGGTTGTCGATCTTTTCGTCGGGGGTGATTCCGCCGCCGCCGTAGACTGTACGGCCTGAGTCAGTGAGCTTTACCTCGAGGTTGCTCTTGTCCTTGTCCTTTGTGTCGTCGTTGTCGCGGACGTAGTAGTAGTCGTAGAGCGAGACGTGGTCGTAGTTGCGCTGGATGAGACGGCCGGACGGCGTGTAGTAGTGATAGGTGGTAAGGGCCAGGCCGGTGTTCTCGGTGATCTGGAAGACGGTCTGGACGAGGCCTTTGCCGAAGGTGGTTTCGCCTACGATCAGGGCGCGGTCGTGGTCCTGCAGAGCGCCGGAGACGATCTCAGCGGCCGAGGCGGTGTTGCGGTTGACGAGGACAACAATGGGGAACTTCGGACCTTCTTCGCCGCGGGTGGCGCGGTAAACCTGGTCCGGGAAGGCGCGGCCGCGTTGCGAGACGACGATCTGACCCTTCTGCAGGAACTTGTCCGAAGTGGCAACGGCTTCGTTGAGCAGGCCTCCAGGATTTCCGCGGAGGTCGAGGATAAGGCCGTGGATTTCGCCGAAGTTGTCGAGCGCGTCACCTATCTCGTGGCTGGTGGTCTCGATGAAGCTGGAGAGGTGGATATAGCCGACGCCGGGACGGATCAGGAAGGCGAGATCGACTGAGGGACGTGGAATCTCGTCGCGGACAAGGTCGAAGACGATGGGCCGGGCGGCGCCTTCGCGGCTGACAGTTACAGAGACGTGGGTTCCACGGGCACCTTTTAGTAGGGAGGCCACTGCGGCCGAGTCCATGCCTTCGGTGGATTTGCCGTCGACGGTAAGGATCTCGTCACCCGGGCGGAGGCCAGCTTTGTAGGAGGGAGTTCCTTCAAAAGGATAGAGGACGACGATCTTGGTCTTGCCGTTAGCAGTAGGCTGAGGCTGGATGGTCATACCGACGCCGTAGTATTTGCCGTGCTGGTCCTCGCGCATCTGGGCATAGGCTTTGGGGTCGTAGAAATTGGAGTGTGGGTCCAGGACATGGAGCATGCCCGGAATGGCGCCGTCATAGATGGCCTTGTCGGTCTTGTCGGTGGTCATCGGTTCGGCGTAGTTCTGCTCGACGAGCGAGTAGACATTAGTGAAAGAGTGAAGGGAGTCTCGGAGAGTGGACTCGTCGCTGGCGGACTGGGCCGCAACCTTCTGGTTGATGAGGGTGCCGAGGATGGCGCAAGTAGCAAGAAAGAGTGTGGCGGAGAAGAAGGCGCGGCGAGTGCGGGGAGCCATAGGCTTTGGTACCTCAAAATGTAGTGAAACAGCGCATACCACCGCGCGAGGACAAATGTCCTCCATTGGACGAAGTATAGCATTCAGAGGTGAGCCAATGCTTGATCGAAGAGGGGATTCGCTTGTTCGGTCGAGGGCAGTTAGAATTGGGTACGGATACCGTCCTAGGCCATGATTGAGTCCAATAGCCAAGGGCGGATGTTGACCAAGATACGAGAGACAATGACCTTGAGAATTTCGCAGTTTGCGGTGGTGTGCGGGCTGGGCCTGCTGGCACTGCCGGGAGTGGTGCAAGCACAGGCGCCGCGGTACCAGAGCCCGTTGAACATGCCTCAGGCACCGCAACCGCAATTGACACTGCCGGTAACGCCTCCGATTACGCCAAACGGCGTCGTGGTGGAAGACGTGGTTGCCCACGTGAACGACCTCATCATCAGCCGGAGCGATGTCGAGCGGGCCGAACAGGCCCTTGTGGAAGAAGACAAGCAAACGAATGCCACGCCGGCTGACGCTGCAGAGAGGCAGAAGAATCTGCTACGTGACATGATCGACAAGCAACTGCTTCTGTCGCGAGGCAAAGAGCTGGGGATCAATGCCGACGCGGAGGTGATCCGGCGGCTGGATGAGATTCGCAAACAGAATCATCTGGAGACCATGGAAGATCTGGAGCGCGCGGCACGCAGCCAGGGCGTCTCCTTTGAGGACTTTAAGGCGGGGATTCGCGACAACATCATCACGCAGATGGTTGTACGCGACGAGGTTGGACGCAGACTGCAGATGACCCAGGGGCAGGTACAGGCCTACTACGAGGCACATAAGCAGGACTTCGCGCAGCCGGAGCAGATTAAGCTGAGCGAGATTCTGATACCGACTCCCGCGGATGCAAATGACGCTGCGGTTGCACAGGCGCAGGCGAAGGCTGAAGGTCTCGCAGCGCAGTTGAAGGCGGGGTCGGACTTTTCGGAGCTGGCGAAGGCGAACTCTGGTGGGCCGACCGCGGCGCAGGGCGGCGAACTCGGCATGTATAAGCGCGGGGCTCTGGGTCAAGTGCTCGAGGACCAGACGTTCAACCTGCAACCAGGACAGTGGACGGCGCCGATCCGAACGAAGCAGGGCTTCGTGATCTTGAAGGTGACGGAACATCAGGCCGCCGGGGTGGCTCCATTGAAAGACGTTGAGCCACAAGTGCAAGAGGCGATGTATACGGAGGCGATGCAGCCTGCGCTGCGAACTTATCTGACCAAGCTGCGGGAAGACGCATATATCGACATCCGGGCGGGATATGTCGACAGTGGGGCCAGTGCAAACCAGACGAAACCGGTATTCACGGCTTATGCGCCTCCTCCGGTGAAGAAGAAGAAGACGGTTGAGCAAAAGAAGCGGTTCGACCGGGGGACGAAGTACTCGACTGCGTCGAAGAGCGCTGCGGCTCCGGCGGCTACGCCTGTATCGGCGGTGACGACTTCGGGAACAGCGACTGCAACGACCGCAACCCCAAAGACTAAATCAGGTACTCCGAAGCCGGCGAAGGTGAAGCGGGAGAAGGTACGATACGGGCAGGCGCCACGCAACTCGTTACCGGCTGGGCCGGAGGAGACCGCCACGGGCTCGGATGTGGGGGAAGGAGCGACCTCAGCAGCGGGAGTGAAGAGCTCCGCAGTTACGGAAACTGCGGCTGCTGACGTTGGGCCAAGCCCGCTGGATGTGCATCCGGCGCCGGCCGGGAAGACGCGCTACAGCGACCGTGCGAAGGAAGTTTCTGCTCAGAAGAAAGCGACTAAGGTCAAGAAAGTCAACGAGAAAGTGGCTGCAGGACCGATTGCGGCGACTTCGGAAGAGAAGGCGACGGAGCAGACCCAGGCGGCTCCGTTGGGTTTGAACGGAGATACGTCGAAAAAGAAGACGAAGAAGCAGCCGAAGAATAAGAATACGCCGAAGGAGCCGAAGGAAAGGTTGCAGAATCAGGCACCTAAACCTGCGGCACCGCTGCCGTCGGAGACGCCTTCGAAGGCTCCGGACCGGGGGACGGCGCAGGAGGGCATTTTGCCGCCGCAGAAGCCTGCGGATACGACAACGACGCCCCCGCAGACACCTCCTACAACGCCTCAGACGCCTCCGACACCGCCGCAGACACCTCCGACAACTCCCCAATAATCAGGGGTTTGGCGGGATTTCCAACGCGAGGGCTTCGGCTCTCGCGTTTTGTTTGAGGTGAGGGGTATTCTGTTGAGATGAAAGAGTTTTTTGTTGAAGACGCTGTGCGGTTTGAGAATTCTACGGTCACTTCTTACTTTTTGCTTTCGTCGATGCAGGTGCGCGAGAAGAAGCAGGGTGGGCAGTATCTTGCTTTGATTGTTAGTGATAGGACGGGGTCGCTGGAAGCGCGGATGTGGGATGAGGTGGCCGATCCGATTGAGTTTTGTTCGGAGGGTTGCTACGTCAAGGTCCAGGGCGACATCTCGAAGTACAACGGGAAGTTTCAGATCACATTGAAAAAGATGAGGTTAGCGGCGGATTCGGAGATCGATCCGACGGACTTTCAGCCGGCTACGAAGTTCGATGTGGAGCAGATGTGGGGGGAGTTGCGGGGATATGTTGCGGCTTTCCGGAATGAGGATTTGAAGCGGTTAGTCTTTTCTTTTCTTGACGATGAGAAGATTGGGGAGGCGTACAAATCGGCTCCTGCGGCGAAGCGGCTGCATCATGCCTGGCTGGGAGGGTTGCTGGAGCACGTGCTGACGCTGGTTCGGGTTTGTCTGGCTACGGTGCCGTATTACCCGGAAGTCGATGCGGATCTGTTGGTTACAGGGGCGATCCTGCATGATATTGGGAAAGTGCGGGAGTTGGAGTGGAAGTCCAGCTTTTCCTATACGTTAGAGGGGCAGATGGTGGGGCATATCAGCATTGCGCAGGGGATGCTGCGGGAGAAGGTGCGGGAGATTGCGCCATTTCCAGAGAAGCTGGCGGTGCTGGTGGAGCATATGATTCTGAGCCATCACGGGAAGTATGAGTTCGGGTCGCCGAAGCTCCCGATGACGCCGGAGGCTATTCTTTTGAGCGCTTTGGATGACCTTGAGGCGAAGATGCAGGCGGTTCGGAACGAGTTTGCGGCTTCGGAGGCGGCGGGGAAGGACCCGGGCGAGGTGACGGAGTGGGTGAGGAGCATGGACCGGGCGCTGTTTAATTCGAAGAAATTTCTGGCTGAGGAATAGGGCTGTTTTTTCGAGGGGATTTGCGAGTTCTTGCGTTTTTTGCGTGGTAAATCGTGGTGACGTTGTGGTGTTTTTGTGGTGAGGTTGTGGTTTTTGGATGGTGGGTTTTTGGGGTTTTAGATTTTTCGTTTTTTTTGGATTTATTTTTGGGTTGGGTGTGGAAATCCTTCTTCGGGATTTCTCCAGCGGAAGAGGAGGGATACCCCGGGGCTGAAGTCCCTTTGGCTACCTAAAAGCAAGAGCAACGGCAAAAGGCAAAGACGAATGCGGGGGTCTCTCCACTGCGCAACAGACGATGAGGCTGTCTGTTGCTCCGGTCGAGATGACGCCGTTTTTGGGGTGGGTCAAGAGGGAAAGGCAACGGCAAAGGCAAAGTCAACCGCAACGGCAACGGCAATGCAAGACGAATGCGGGGTCTCTCCACTGCGCAACAGACGATGAGGCTGTCTGTGCTCCGGGCGAGATGGGCCACCCGGGCGGGTCAAAGGAGAGGCAAAGTCAAAGGCAAAGGACCGCAGCCTACTCAGCGGCAGAAGCGCCTCAGGATGCACCTTTTATGATTTGATGGGTGAGGGTGTGGAGTTATTCGTCTAGTTTGAAGATTTTGATTTTTATGAGTTGGGCGATGGTGAGGTTCTGGAAGCCACGGGCTTTCATGCGTTCGACGAATGGGGCGTCGATTTTGAAGACGCTCATCTGGATGAGCTCCTCTTGCGTTGGTGAGAAGCCCATGGCTTTGATTGCCTGCACTTTTTCCGGAGTGACGCCTACTGCCTTCATGCTTGTGAGCTTCTGGGCGCGGAGCTCGGGATAGCCGGCGGAGGACATGGCTTTGACGTAAGCGGGGTCGACCTTTAGGGCTTTGAGGCCCATGATGTTGTGCGAGTTCATCTCGGTGACGCCGGCATCCTTCATCTGTTTGACCCAGTCGGTGGTGATGTCGAGCATGGCGTAGCCCTGAAGCCGGTCGGGTGTCTGGTCGTCGAACCCCATGGCTTCCATCTTTTTTGCGAATGCGGCATCGGGTGTGAAGGTGTAGGTGCCGCGGAGGGCGGCGTCGTGGACGGTTCCGGCGCAGCGCATCTCGCCTGCTTCGGCTTTCATGCGGGCGTCGATGGTGGCGCCTTCATGCTCGAGGTCCTGCGCGGTGATTCCGGTCCATTTGCTCCAGAGCATATCGGAGTTGCCGTTGTGGCAGTGTCCGGCGGGGCAGTCTCCGCGGTCCCAACTGATGGACATCTTCTCGTCGGTTCTTCCGGCGCTGATGGAGCAGGTGTCGGCGAGGGCTGCGGTGGTGATGAGGCTGAGCGCGAGGCAAAGGATCGGTGTTTTGCGCATGATGTGGCTCCTTACGGCTTAGTCGATAGTGGTTCGCTGAAAGGCCCGGGGCTAAAGCCCCATCTAGAGGAATGATTTTTGTAGGGCTAAAGCCCTACGCTTAATCCTCAAAGACAAGGCTAAAGACAAGACAATGGCAAAGACGGAGACAAAGACGGAGACACGACAGCTGAAGCCACGCAATAACAGCGGCAACGACAACGCAACGGCGAGAGCGGCTTTTCGGTATCTCTCAGTCCGGCTGAGAGTGCGTTTTCAGTGGTTGCTATTCGCTATTCGTTGAGCAGACCTGACATCTTCAGCTTCAGAAGTTTGTCGATGTTGTTGTCATTGAAGCCGTGGGATTTCGCGTCGGCGAGGAATTGGTCGTCGAGGTGGAAGACGGCGGCGCGGCGCAGTTCGTCATCCGTGGCCTGGGGGAAGTGTTGCTTGAGCCAACCGGCATACTCGGGGGTCATTCCCTGGGCCCGCAAGGAGATCAGCTCATGCACGCTGAGGTTGCCGAATCCCTTCTGCTTCATTTGCGCTGCGTATTCGGGGGTGACACCGAGGGACTTCATGGTGACGAGTTCGTGTGTGCTGAGATTGCCGAAGGACTGCTTCATCTGAGTTGCGTAGTCGGGTGTGACGCCGAGGGACTTCATGGTGACGAGCTCGTGTGCGCTGAGATCGCCGAATCCCTTCTGCTTCATTTGCGCGGCGTATTCGGGCGTGATTCCGATGGACTTATAGGTTATGGCGTCGTGGAAGGTCAAGGGGGCGAGGCCGCTTTGTTTGAGGGAGGCGACGTATTCGGGGGTGACGCCGATGGACTTCAGCGCGATGAGTTCATTGAGGGAAGGTTTGCCGAGGCCGGCGGAGCCCATGGATTTTGCGTATTCGGGGGTGACGCCGATGGATTTGAGAGTGACGAGGGAGTTGAGATCATTGTTCAGATCGAGGGGATAGCCCGCGTCGCGCATGCCGTCGATATAGGCGGTGCCTGTTCCTTTGGTTGTGGCTGTACCTTGCGCGGAGTCTTTGGCGGACGACTGCCAAAAAGCTATCTCGTTGGCGGAGTTTGTGACGTGATTCACTACGATTGCGGTTGAAAAAGCGAACTCGGTGTGGATGTGAGGCGAAGGTGAAGGGGCAATGGCGGGCTCGGCCATGTGTTGCGAGTGATGTGCGGGAGACGGCGCTGCCGGGGCGATGGCTGGTGCGGCCATGTCAGGCATGGGGACGTCGGGCACGGCGATGGCGGGCATTGCGATGGCGGGCGCGGCTGGAACGGCGATGCGCTTATTCGGTGTATCGATTTGTGAGATGACTGCCGCGGGTAGTGTTTCGAGGACGTGCGAGAGCATGGGGTGCGTGCCGGCGGGGGTCGCGACCGCTTCACTAATCTTTGGTCCGAGGAGGAACGAGAGCGCGAGCGCTCCGATTGCCGCTACGCTGACGCCACTTGTCATTCTGCCTTCCATTGCCATGTCTTCTCCCAGTATTTTTCTGACTCGGCCTAACAGCGAGCCACCGCAGCCTCCGAGGGCCATGGCGAGACGCAGTTTGACGGTTCTTTGTTCTTCGAGACGGAGCAGCGCGCGAGCGTAGATGGCGGCGTCGGAGCAACTGCGAACGGCGATTTCGTCGCAACAGATTTCGCGGCGCTCGCGGACGGTGCGGCTGATCCACCAGACGGCGGGATGAAAGAAGAGCAGGCTTTCGATGGCGGTCTGGAGGAGGTTCCACAGGTAGTCCCAGCGGCGGATGTGGCCGAGCTCGTGGGCGATGACGGCTTCGAGTTCTGCGCGCGGCAGCGAGAGCACTGCGCTGATGGGCAGGATGACGGTAGCGCGCCAGACACCCATGGCCATGGGGGAGATGACTTCGTCGGAGGCTCGCAGAACGACTTTGCGGCCGACCTCGATCTGGTCGCAGAGCTGGAGGAAGGCGTGCTCGATCTCCTGGGGGATCATTCTGCGGGCGTGGCGACGGACCTGGCCGAGATGCCACCATCCGCCGAGCGAACGGAGGGCAAGGAAGAGGACGCCGAGGAACCAGATGGCGTCGACCCAGGGCAACATGCGGTCGGTGCGCATGGCGAGCCAGTTGGTGGGCTCTTCGAGGCTGGAGGCGAGGGGAAGCTCATGCAGGAGGGGCTGGATGCCGCTGGGGGTGATGGAGAAGACGGTGTTGGCGTCGCCGGGGAGGTGGGCCGGCGTGGCTGCGTGGGCGGCCTGAATTTCCAATGCGAAGGTGCCGAGGACGATGGCAGGCATGAGCAACAGTGCAGCCAGAGCAATGCTGTAGCGGATTCTTGAGCTGGCGCGAGAGGTGATGCGATCCACTGCGGCGAACGCGACGGCGACTGCCGTTCCCTGCCAGCAGAAGTGCAGGAGTGTCCACCCTAACGCTACGACCTCTTCGCGTGACAACCAGGTTATCGGGCTCATCATTAGACCTTCCTCCGGGATACCTATCTGACAGGGCAATGGCTAACTGGTTATGGCCTTTTCTCGATTAATTTTCGAATGGCTTCGAGTTCTTCGTCGCTGGCTTTTTCGATCTGCAGTGCGCGGAGTGCCAGCTGAGCGGCGCTGCCTGCAAAGAATTTTTCGCTGAGCTCGCGCAGGAACCGCTGTTCGGTGTCGGCTTGCGAGACTGCGGCGCGGTAGACGTGGGCGCGTTCGCGTTCGTCGCGTTCGACTAAACCCTTCTCCGCCATGATCTGGAGCAGTTTGAGGACGCCGGTGTAGACGACGGGACGGCCCTCGTTGACTGCTTCGAATAATTCACGGACGGTGAGCGGGCCCCGTTCCCAGAGAATGCCGAGGAGTTCCAGTTCGCTTTCGGTCGGCTTCGGCGTGATGGTTTTCTTTGCCATGGTGGAGAACATATACGATTAGATTCGTACTTGTCAACGAATTCTTTCGTACTTTCCCAAAATTTTATTTGGGAAGGGCTCTTAGGGGCGTTGATGGATGACGTTTTGGGGGTAGATTGGATAACCACCATTATTGTCAGGCCATTGCGATTTCTCTGCTTGTGGAAGGAGCCACACTATGACCAAGTCAACTCCGCCGACCGTCGAATGCGACAGGATGCACGCTACTTTGCCGGTGGGCGATCTGGCGAAGGCGATTGATTTTTATGTGACGAAGATGGGGTTCCGGTTGAGTTTTACGTGGGGGGAGCCGGCTACGTTTGCGGGGATCACGCTGGGGAAGATGGAGATTTTTTTGAAGGTGGCCACGCCAGTTCCGAATGACGGGACGGTGTTGTTTATGGTGGGCGATGCGGATGCGCTATATGAGTTTCAGAGGGCAAATGGGGTGGAGGTGGTGGAGGCGATCGCCGATAGGGAGTACGGCATACGTGACTATGCGGTGAAGGATTTATATGGACACCGGCTGGTGTTTGGGCATTACAGCTATAACTTCGGGCCGCCGATAAAGATTGAGCGGGTGGATGTTCCGGTGCGGCTGGAGAAGCGGCTGGCGGGATTGTTGAAGGATCTTGCGGAACATAAGCGGATGAGCGTGAACAGCTGTCTGGAGGAGATGCTGTTGCATACGAATGACGGCGTAGAGCCGCATACGGAGTCGACGGTGAGGTTTATTCAGGAGCTAAAGAAGAAGTATGGGATTGATTACGACAGCCATGGGAGCTATCGGTTTGTGGAGGAGTAGGTGGAGGGCACAGATTGGAGAAGGTTCGGGCGAAGCCGGACGGGAGGTAGGGGCGGCGAATTGGCCTTTTTTTGAGGGGAGGATTCTGTATACGCAGGGTGTCTTTCGGTGGGAGCCTGTATACGTGCGATGACACCGGGGAGGGATTCCTTGGCGGGTAACTGCTTGATTTTCCTAGGGAAGAGCTGATTGGGATAATGGCTATCGGTTTGCTGGTGCTCAGTAGGTCCTCTCTTTGCCACAGAGTGGAGACGCCAGGAGACTTACATGGTTGCTCGTCGTGCTTTTCTGGGGCTTCTGCTCCTCTGCCTTGGTTCCTCGCTGGTTGGGTGCTCCGCCTCGGGGTTGGATTCGATTCAGGTTTCGCCAGACAAGTCAGGCTCTGACCGTGGGTCAGACGACGCAACTGAGCGTATCGGGACTTATGGCAACGGGAAACATCCTTACGACGCAGACGATCACGAAAGGGTGACCTGGACTTCTAGCACTCTGCGGTGGCAGTGGTCCAGTACGGGGCTTGTAGTGGCGCGGATGCGGGGACTATCGACGATCACAGCCACCACGACGGGGTACAACGGGCCTGCCAGTTCGAGCGCGACCTTACGGTTGCCCTGGTCCCGGGGGCGACGTCTGGGGCAAATGTTGACTTCGCTAACCATCCTGCCTGGTTCTCAGTTGGTAACTAATATCGGAGAGACCAGCCAGTACATCGCGGTCGGATCCTACACTGGAAATCCAGCTACGCAAGATTTGACGAATTTGGTTACTTGGGGCTCAAGCGATGTATTCGTAGCGAAGATTGAGTTACCTCCGGTCTAGCAACTACCATTAGCACTGGAATCACGACGATCACCGCGCTATACACACCGTCGCCGGGCAGTCCGACTGCAAGTGGAACCGCGACCCTTACAAGCGCAAGTTCGCAGGGGTGGTCACCCTCCCCACGCTCACCGTATACAAGGTGGGAGCAAACGGTTCTCTCGGATCGGTCACTGCATCCTATACTTTGCCCGGAAGTTCCACTGTCGTAACCGCGATCAACTGTTCTGCGGGCGCCTCGGCTTCCCTGTGCACTGCTAATGTTCCCGTTGGCGTTACGGTTACCTTAACTACGTCGAACCGGAGCACTTCTACGGCCCCGTTCTTTGGAGGCTGGTCGGGCAACTGCACCCCGGTGCCAGGCGACCCATACTCCTGCACAATTGCAATGCCCAGCCCCAATCCTCAAACCGGAACTATTGGCAACGTTACGGTCGGCGCAATTTTCGATTGAAACTAACTTGTTTTCGGAGGCTCCGATCCGTCGCTAAACAGGGCTCATCGCAATGAGCACCTCCGCGAGCGGTTTCGTGTTGCAGTGATTGTTACAATCGAAGTTTGCGGACTTTGAGTCTGCGGGCTTTTGTTTTGTGACGATTCGGCGCGGGGTTTGAGAGCGGATGTTGCGATTTTCGACAGCGGGAGAGAGCCACGGCGAGGCGCTGGTGGCGTTGTTGAGCGGGATGCCCGCGGGCGTGACGGTGGACCAGGAGTTTTTGAGCCGGGAGCTCTGGCGGCGGCAGCGCGGGTATGGGCGCGGCGGCAGGATGCGGATTGAGACCGACTCGGCACATATTTTGAGTGGGGTTCGGCATGGGAAGACCATTGGGTCGCCGATTTCCATGGTGATTGCGAACGCAGATTGGAAAAACTGGACGGAGATTCTGCCGGTCGACGCAGGGAGATTCGGCAAAGCATAAGGCGGTGGCTTCTCCACGGCCGGGACATGCGGATCTGGCGGGGAGTCTGAAGTATGACTTTCCCGACGCAAGGTATGTGCTGGAGCGGGCGAGCGCAAGGGAGAGCACGGCGCGGGTGGCGGCGGGGGCGGTGGCTAAGATGTTGCTGCGGGCTCTGGGGGTGGAGGTTGCGAGTCATGTGATCCGGGTGGGGAAGGCGGAGTTATCAAGGCCAGCGACATGGGAGGAGATTGTCGCGCTGCGGGTGAAGGATGAGGTTCTGCTGAATTGCGTGGATGCGGAGTCTGAGGCGGCGATGAAGGCCGAGGTGGATGCGGTGCTGCGCACGGGCGATACGGTGGGTGGGGTGTTTGAGGTGGTGGTGCATGGGCTGCCTCCGGGAGTGGGGACGCATGCGAACTGGGATGAGCGGATGGATGGGCTGCTGGCGCAGTCGGTGATGAGTCTGCAGGCGGTGAAGGCGGTGGAGATTGGGCGCGGAGTGACGGCGGCGGAGTCGGTGGGGTCGGCTGTGCATGACGCGATTGGCTATGAGGGCGAGGGGTTCACGAAGTTTTCTCGCGAGCACAATAATGCCGGAGGGCTTGAGGGCGGCATCTCAAATGGTGAGGATGTTGTGGTGCGCGGGTATCTGAAGCCGATTTCTACGCTGCGGCGGCCGCTCGCCTCGATCAGTTTTGCTACGCGGGAGCCGGTTAAGGCGGCTTATGAGCGGAGCGATGTTTGTGTGGTGCCGGCGGCGGGTGTGGCGGCAGAGGCGATGGTGGCGCTGACGGTGGCGCGACTGGTGGTGGAGAAGTTTGGCGGGGATTCGCTGAAGGAGATGAAGCGGAATTTTGATGGGTATTGCGAGCAGATTCGGAAGTATTGATTGCGGGCTTATTGATTGGCGGAAAAATTAGCGAAGAGAGATTGAGAGTGACGGATAAAGAGACGAAGAAGAGCGGGAAGATTCATGAAGTGGTGAAGTGGCCGGATCCTGTGCTGCAGAAGCCGGGTGAGACGGTGACTGTGTTCGATGCGAAGCTGAAGAAGCTGACGGACGAGATGTTCGAGAGCATGTATGCGGCGCAGGGGATTGGGCTGGCTGCTCCGCAGATTGCGATCTCGCAGCGGATTACGGTGATCGATGTGTGCTTTCAAGAAGAATCCGGAGGAGAGGATTGTGCTGATCAATCCGGAGATCATCGCGCGTGAGGGGAAGCAGGTTGAAGAAGAAGGATGCCTGAGTCTGCCGGAGATTCGCGAGAAGGTTTCGCGCGCGGCGAAGGTGAAGGTGCGGGCCCAGGATGTGAAGGGCGAGTGGTTTGAGATTGAAGGCGAGGAGTTGCTGGCTCGGGCGTTTCAGCATGAGATCGATCATCTGGATGGGGTTTTGTTTATTGACCGGCTGAGCCGGTTGAAGCGGGATCTGGTGATTCGGAAGATGAAGAAGTTGATTAAGAACGGCGAGTGGTGATGTCCTGCCGGACGGGCCTCCTGCGCGGAGGGCGGCCACTTCGTGGCGGGTATACCTTGTCTTGGTGGGTGAGGGGCCTGGGTCCTCGCTTTGCTCGGGAGGGAGAGCGATGAGGCTGGTTTTTTGTGGGACTCCGGAGTTTGCCGTGCCTACGCTGGAGGCTGTGGTTGGCGTGGGGCATGAGGTTGCGTTGGTGGTGACGCAGCCCGATCGTGCGGCGGGGCGCGGGTTGGAGGTGCAGGTTCCGGCGGTGAAGAAGACGGCTTTGCGGCTGGGGTTGCCGGTGATGCAGCCGGAGAAGATTAAGAACAATGCGGAGTTTCGCGAGCGGCTGGAGGCGATTCGGCCGGATGCGATTCTGGTGGTGGCCTATGGGCGGATTATTCCGCAGTGGATGCTGGAGCTGCCGCGGTTCGGGAATATCAATCTGCATGGATCGTTACTTCCGAAATACCGTGGCGCTGCGCCGATTCAGTGGGCGGTCGCGAACGGCGAGGTGGTGACGGGCGTGACGACGATGCGGCTCGATGCAGGGCTGGATACGGGCGATATGCTGCTGGCGCAGGTGTGTCCGATTGGGCAGGAGGAGACGGCCATGGATGTGTATGGATGCCTGGCTCCGGAGGGCGCGAAGTTGATGGTGGAGACACTGCGGCGACTTGACTGTGGGGACATCTTTCCTCAAGCGCAGGATCATTCGCTGGCTACGCTCGCTCCGATTCTGACTCGGGATGATGGGTGGATGGATTTTTCGCGGACGGCGCAGCAGATCTATGACCGGTGGCGAGGGTTTCAGCCTTGGCCGGGAGCGCATACGCTGTTTCGCGGGAAGAAGCTGATTGCGCATTCGATGTGCGTGGCGCGTGGGAGGGCGGTGCCGGAGGGGATGTTGATGGTGGATGGGGAGAAGTTGTTTGTGGGGTGCGGCGGGGAGAGCGTTGTGGAGTTAGCGTGAAGTGCAGGTGGAGGGGAAGAAGCGGATGCCGGTGGGCTGAGTTTCTGCGCGGATACCAGGTGCGGAATGGTGAGCGGTTGGGGTTATGAAGGACAAAGCCAAGCCCGGGGCAGCCAGGAAGCGGCCGGCGTCTGCGGGACCCACGGCTGGTGCGGAGACGGCGATTGCGAAGGTGACTCCGGCGCGGTGGGCTGCGTTTGAGATTTTGAAGCTGGTGGGTGAGGGGAAGGGGCATAGCGATGAGTTGCTGCATTCGTCGCGGTTGGAGGCGTTGTCGCCTGAGGATAGAAATCTGACGATGGCGCTGGTGATGGGTGTGCTGCGGTGGCAGATTGCGCTGGATGCGCGGATTCGTCCGTTGCTGCAGCGGCCGGAGCAGAGGCTGGCGGAGCCGGTGGCGATTGCGCTGCGGTTGGGGGCGTTTCAGTTGCTGCATATGGACAGGATTCCTCCGCATGCTGCGTTGAGTGAGAGTGTGGAGTTGTGCCGCGCGGCGGGAGAGCCTCATGCGGCGGGGATGGTGAATGCGATTCTGCGGAAGGTTGCCGGTTCACCTAAGGCAGGAGCGAAGCTGCATGAGTCGACGGCTGCGTTTGCGGAGCGGCTGGGGCATCCTGCGTGGATGGTGGAGCGATGGGTGAAGGAGTATGGGCGCGCGGCGGCGATGAAGATCTGCGAGGCGGACCAGAGGGAGCCGGCGGAGGGCAGGATGTTCGCCGAGAGTGGTGGCGATTGGCCGCAGATGGATGATGGGTCGCGACTGGTGGCGGAGATTGCGGCGGCGGCGATGCCGGGGGCGGGGCGAGTTTGGGATTGCTGCGCTGCTCCGGGAGGGAAGACGCTGGTGCTGGCTCGGCGGCTGGGTGTGGCGGAGATCGTGGCGAGCGATGTGAGTGCGAAGCGGCTGGCGCAGATGGAGGCTCGGTTGCGGAGGTATTCGTATGCGGAGCGCGTTCGGTTTGAGGTGGCGGATGCTGCGGATGCGAAGGGTGTGGATGGGAGTTTTGATTTGATTCTGTGTGATGCGCCTTGTTCGGGGACGGGAACGCTGGCGGGGAATCCGGAGATTCGGCACCGGCTGAAGTTGGAGGAGCTGGGACGGCAGGCGGTGCGGCAGAAGGCAATTCTGGAAGGCGCGTTGAAGAGGCTGGCGCCGGGTGGGCGGCTGGTTTATTCGACGTGCTCGCTGGAGCCGGAGGAGTGTGAGCGCGTGGTGGAGAGTGTGGGAGGGGTGCGGATGGTTTCGGTGGAGGGGTTGATCGGCGAGCTGGGGGAGCAGGGGATTTTTTTGAGTGGGGTGGATTTGGGGTCGGCGGTGCGGGGTGGGGCGCTGAGGACTTTGCCGGGCGTGCACGATGGGGATGGGTTTTATGCGGCGGTGCTGGAGCGGGAGTGAGTGTCTTATCGATTCACACTCCAGCACGCGCAGGGCGATGCCGATTCACGGGAGCAGGCGTTTCATTGCCAGTCTTTACCGTCTAGGAGCGAAACCAGGGACTGGGCGGCGGGCGTGGTTTTAACGGTGCTATTGATTACGATTTCGCGAGCGCTGATCGTTTTGTCGTAAATGCGCTGGTTGGCGGCAGAGTCCGGCTCAAGATTGGCGCCGTTCAGTGATATGCCGGCAAAAAGTCCGGTGGCGCGGCCATAACTCAAAATGTCGGCCCCGCCGACGGAACCGGTAGAGGTGGCGCCGCTGGGGCCCGCGGCCGCGGTCAGGTCGCTGCCAACCTTGGTCTTGCCATCCAGTACCTTGTTCACGGCCTTCGGCCCCATGATAAGAAGAACGAAGTCGGTGGACGAACCGCCGAGCTGCAGCCCGGCGCTGGCGCCACCGATGGTAAACATGGCGGGCGCCGACCATTTGTTGCCGGTAAAGTTCTCGCCATCGCGGCAAGTCATTGGGCCACGGCCGCCGCTTCCGCCAACGCCAACGGCGAACTTCTTCACGCCGGGCAGAACGATGATGCACTTAGCGGTCACCAACAGGCTTCCCGGAACGGCCTTGCTATCGAGCATTGTCTGTAACACCGTGGTGGCGTTTTTGATGGTCTCTTCGTCTTTGCTCTTGTCGGCACCCAACGCGGGCACGGTTAAGATCATGAGCAGGGATGTGAGCAAAAAAGATATAGCTGTTTTGATTCTTCGCATGGGCATTGGGCGCCCCTTTCATCAGGAATGCATAACAGGTTTCGAGCAGGGGCCGGGTGTTCAGCGGCAAAGACCAGGGAAGTCCCAACAGGTTTGATTGCGGGCGTGCACAACAATACCCCTTCAAAGTTAACCTTCTGTTAATAAAGAGCACTATTATCCACTCGACGAAGGCAAAACACATCGTTGTGGTGGCATCAGGTCGTGGGCAGAAGAGGTGGCGTGTCTTCAGCCTGAACCGGCGCTAGTTGGTCAGGGTGATGTGGACGGCTTCGCCTTTGATGACGCGGTGACCGGCTAGTGGGGTTTGGGCGACTACCGTGCCCGAGCCCGTCTCCTCGAATGGCGCGGGGGGAGCGAGGTTGAGGTCTTCGGCGCTTGCTATGTGCAGGCCGGCGGCGGCGGCTCTGGCGGCGGCTCCGGCGAGGGTGAGGCCGGTGAGTGAGGGCATGACGAAGGCGTCGGGTGATTCGGCCTCTTCGGGTTCGCTGAGGAGGAGGCTCACGCGCGGGGTGTCGACGCCGGCGGCGTTAGGTGGCGGGGTTTGGGCAATGACGACGCCGGGGTCGCCGGAGGAGGGGAAGTGGGCGACGATGCCTTGTTCGAGGCCGAGGCGGCGGATGTTGATGGTGGCTGTGCGCTCGGACTGGCCGGTGAGGTCGGGGATGGCGACTTGCTGGGCGCCGAGGCTTTCGGTGACGCGGACGGCCCACTCGCGGCGGACGGTCAGGCCGGGTGCGGGGGATTGGGCGAGGATGCGACCCGGGGGTGTGTTGGGAGAGTAGAAGCGGTTTTCGAGGGTGAGGCGAAGGCCGAGGGAGCGGGTCTGCTTGCTGGCGTCGGCGAGGGAGAGGCCGGTGAGGTTGGGGACCTTGACCTCGCGACCGTGGATGGCGAGGCGCATGGCGATGTAGGCGGAGAGCAGGGCGACGACTCCCATGGCGAGCGCGCCGAGGAGGATGTTGAAGAAGCGATTGATATGGCGGATCTTCAGCTTCATAGGTCTGGATCAGGATACAGCGAGACGGCTCAGGATCAGAGCTCACTGCATTGATTTGGTGAGACGGTCGGGTACGCGACGGCTAGCGGCTTTGCTGGCTTGGTAATTGCCGTTAGACTTGTTCGGGACCTTGGAGGGTATGGGATGCGGAAGTGGACGCGGCGGGATTTGGTGAAGGCTGGGGCGGTGGTCGGTGCAGTTTCAATGACTGCGAATGGGTTGGTGGCGGAAGGGGTTGAGCCGGGTCGGGGTGCGGCTGCGCAGACGAAGGCGCCCCAGGATGAGGTGCGCGTCGATGTAGCGAAGAACACGTTGCGGGAGCGGGTTTCGCTGGATTTTGGGTGGAGGTTTGCGCTGGGACATGTGTGCGACCCGATGAGGGACTTTGGCTTTGGCAAACTGAACGGGACCGGAGCGTATGCGAAGACTGGTGACGCGGGCGGCCCGACGGGGGTTAGCTTCAACGACTCAAAGTGGGAGGAGGTGCAGGTGCCGCATGACTGGGCCGTGGCGCTGCCGTTTGTTGTTGAGGAGGTTCTGGTCGGCCATGGGGGTAAGCCGTTGGGAAGAGATTTTCCGGAGAGCAGCATTGGATGGTACCGGAAAGAGATCGAGGTGAAGCCGGAGGATGAAGGCAAGCGGATGGTGCTGGAGTTCGATGGTGTCTACCGGAATGCGACGGTGTTTGTGAACGGCGCCTGGGTGGCGGACAGTCTGAGCGGCTATGTGCCGTTTGAGATCGATGTGACGGACTTTCTGGACTATGTGCCGAGAGAAGTGAAAGGGCCGGATGGGCAGATGCACCGGCCGAGCGGGCCGGCGAAGAATGTGGTGACGCTGCGGGTGGACGCGACGTTGAGCGATGGCTGGTTCTATGAGGGCGCTGGGGTGTACCGGCATGTTTGGCTGCGCAAGACGGGTGCGCTGCACCTGGTGAAGGATGGGGTGTTTGTGCAGACGAGTGTTGCGGGTGGGGATGCGGGATTGGCGATATCGAGCGAGGTGAAGAACGCAGGGACTACGGCGGTGCGCTGCTCGGTGGCCGGCGTTGTGGTGGAGGTGGGTAGCGGGAAGGAGGTGGCGCGGTGCCGGTCGGCGGTGGTGACGGTTGAGCCTGGAGAGACGGTGACTGTGCCGATGACGGGGAAGATCTCGGCCGCGAAGATGTGGAGCGTGGAGGAGCGGAATCTTTACCGGCTTGGTGACGGTGGTGGAGTCCGGAGGGGAAGGCTGTCGATCAGGATGAGACGCGGTTCGGTGTAAGGACGATCGCCTGGGACGCTCAGCGCGGGTTTTTGCTGAATGGCAAGGTGGTGAAGATCAAAGGGATGTGCAATCACCAGGATCATGCGGGTGTGGGCGTGGCGGTTCCGGATGCGATTCAGCGGTACAGGATTCAGCGGCTGAAGGATATGAATTGCAATGGACTGCGGACGACGCACAATACTCCGGCGGCGGAGGTGTTGGATGCTTGCGATGAGCTTGGCGTGCTGGTGATGGATGAGACGAGGAATTTTTCTTCTAGCGTGGAGGGATTGAGCGAGTTGGCGAGGATGATTCGGCGGGACAGGAATCACCCGAGCGTAGTGATCTGGTCGATGGCGAATGAGGAGCCGTTGCAGAGTACGGCACGTGGCGCAGCGATTATGACGACGATGAAGCGAGAGGCGAAGAGGCTCGACCCGACACGGATGGTGACCGCGGCGATGAATGGCGGCTGGGGGCAGGGCTACACGCAGGTGCTGGATGTGATGGGGTTCAACTATGGCGGAGCGCACGTCAATCGAATTGACAACATTTCGGATTTTCGCGCGAAGTTTCCGACGAAGCCCGGGGTTGGGTCGGAGACGGCGAGCACGGTTTCGACGCGTGGGGTATATGAGAACGATCCGCTGCGCGGGTATGTGAGCGCGTATGACCTGAACTTTCCGAGCTGGGCGAGTACGGCGGAGACCTGGTGGAGTTATTACGACGAGAACACGTGGCTCGCGGGAGGATTTTGCTGGACGGGGTTCGACTATCGTGGCGAGCCGACGCCGTATGGGGTTCCGTGCATCAGTTCGCACTTTGGCGTGATGGATACGTGCGGGTTCGCTAAGGACAACTTTCATTACTACCGCGTGTGGTGGGGCAATGAGCCGGCGATGCATCTTTTTCCGCACTGGAACTGGGAGGGTAAGGAAGGGCAGGAGATTTCGGTGTGGTGTTATGCGAACTGCGAGTCGGTGGAGTTGTTCTTGAATGGGGCCAGTGTGGGATCGCAGGTGGTGAAGAAGAATGGGCATCTGGAGTGGAAGGTGAAGTACGCTCCCGGAGTGATTGAGGCGAGAGGGTCATCGGGCGGCAAGGTTGTTTTGACGCAGAAGCGAGAGACGGCAGGGCCGGCTGCGCGGTTGGTGGTTGAGGCGAGTAAGGGTTCGCTGCGCGCGGATGGACAGGATTGTGTTCAGGTGAATGTGAGCGTCGTCGATGCGAAGGGGCTGTTGGTTCCGACGGCTGGGCATATGCTGACGTTTACCGTGGAGGGACCGGGGAAGGTGATCGGCGTGGGGAACGGCGATCCGAGCTGTCATGAGCCGGACAAAGCGAGCCAGAGGAGCGCATTTATGGGTCTCGGCGCCGCGTTTGTGCAGGCGGGTACGACGGCGGGTGAGGTGCGGGTGAAGGTGACTTCAAAGGGACTGGAGGCGGGAGAGATTACGCTGCGGTGCAGTGCGCGGGGTGACGAGCGCCGAAACCGCTTCGTTGGTGGTTCTCAATCTTGGTTTAAGGATGATTTGTGATTCGATCTTTGAGGGATCGAACTGGACGTTGAAGCCTGCGCCTGTGGGGAGTGCGATGTGCGCTTTTTCGGGGACGAGCGGATTGCTTTCGAAGTGATAGTAGTGGCGCATCTTGTTGATGAGGTACTCGCCGAGCGGGAAGGTCATGGGCGACTGGCTGGCGATGATGTGGACGGCGGCGCGGAGGCTGTGGCCGTGAGGGATGACGGGGACGTCGTGCAGCGAGGCGACGGTGCCGATGCGTAGGAGTTCGGAGGTGCCTCCGCACCATTCGGGGTCGGCCTGAACGACGGAGAGGCCGCCGGCTTCGAGGTAGCGCTCGACCTCCCAGCGGCCGTAGAAGTGTTCACCGGACGCGATGGGGATGGTGGTGCTGCGATGCATGACGGCGAAGCTTTCGATCTTTTCCGGGTGGGTGGCCTCTTCGATCCAGTAGGGGTGGTACTGTTCGACCTGATGGGCCCACTCCAGAGCGTAGTTTTGCGTCCAGCCGCTGTAGGCGTCGAACATGAGTTCGGTATCGTCGCCCAAGGTTTCGCGGAGGACGCGGACGAGTTCGACATTTTTGCGCATGCCTTCGGGGCCGGAGCCAGGGCCATAGCCCATGAACCACTTCTGATAGCGATAGCCCTCGCTTTTGATGGCGAGAGCGCGGGTGCGTACGGCGGCGGGTTCGAGTGAGAAGCCGAGGCAGCTTGCGTACATCTCGACGGAGGAGCGTGTGGGGCCTCCGAGGAGGCGATAGACGGGGACGTTAAAGTATTTGCCGCGAATGTCCCAGAGGGTATTGTCGACGGCGCTGATGGCCATCATGAAGAAGCCGTCGCGGGAGTGGCGATTGGAGCGGTACATCTGGTCCCAGAGCTTTTCTCCGGCGAGGGCATCTTTGCCGATGAGGAAGGGGCGGAGCTCGTCGTTGACTACGGTTGCGGCGCTCTTTTCGATCGGGCCGTAGAGACCTTCGGGGCCACCAGCGGTGCGGATGCGGAGATAGATGGCCGTGTAGAGGACTTCGTGACTGCCGGAGGGCTTGTCGGCGTAGGGTGCGGGGCGGAGGTCATCGTAGATGTCGAGTGGATTGACCTGCTGCTGGCGGTTGACGCCTGCCTCGTCGGTATAGCGGCCGTGGAGCTCGACGAGCTCGACGGCTTCGATTTTGAGTGGGCCGCCGGTTTGGTCGGGCGCGAGTGCTGAGGCAAAGAGGTTTTTTCGGCCCGCCGAGAATACGGTTGCGGAGGCGCCCAGGAGAAAATGCCGCCGGTTCGGCCGAACGATCGGCGAGGATTCCGTTCTGGTGTGAATAGAGGAGTGGAGCGAGTGGTTCATCAGTTCCTCATATGGAGCCTATTGCTGGTTTGCGACAACGGCTTTCGTGCGCGACGGTCTCCGCCGTTCGGAGCAAGGGCAGAACATTAATTCGTGACCTGTACAATTTATCGCGCATAGAGATGGTATGTCTTGGGGCTTGAGCAGATATGGGGAATAAGCGGAGACGGTGGGCTGGGATACTTGCGGGGAGCGCAATTACGGTCGCGTGCAGCATGTCTGTTTCACTATGGGATGCGGATGCAGCGCAAGCGCAAACGATCGAGGCCTTGCCCCAGGTTGGCGGGGCGAATGTTCTGAGATTGTCACGCAAGCCTACCAGTCGGGGGAGTAAGCCTGAGTTTCTTTCTATGACGCTGTTTCCCGGACGTGGGATGAACCTGTTTCAGCTGACGGCGAATCTTCCGGGCAAAGGCGAGATCAATCTGTTGAAATCGCCATCGGTGGCGGAGGCAGCGGCGAAGCTGAACGGCTTGAATGAGGATGCTTACGGGAATTTGAACCATTCGTTCGGCGCGGCGTTTTTGATTCCATTTTCCAGCCGGATCAGTGGTGCGGTTTCGGCAGACGGGAAGACCGTGACGACGATCTGGCACGGCAAAACGATCACGCTGCCAAATGATTTTCTGGGCAAATATGCGGTTCACGGGCTGGTCAACGAGTTGAAGGCAGAGAATCTGCAGACAATGGCGACGCCGGATGGGCAGACGGTGACGGGCCTGATTCACGCTGGAAGCTTTGGCGGACACTGGCTTTCTGAGACTGATCTGAACTTTACGATTGCACTGACTGGCGACGCGGTGGAGGTAGGAGTGACTGCGAAGAACGTTGGTAAGGAGACGGAGCCGATGGCGATTGGGTGGCATCCTTACCTTGCGATTCCAAGTGGCAACCGATCCCAGGCGCGGATCCATATTCCAGCGGCGACGATCGCGCGGCTCGACGCGAACGATGGGTTGACGACGGGGGAGTTGGACTCCGTTGATGGAACACCCTACGACTTTCGTTCTCCGGATGGGCGCGTGCTCGGCGATTCCTTGAATAACAATTTCTCCCAACTGACTCGAACGAACGGTGTTCTGAATGCGTGGCTTGAAGATCCGATGTGGAACTATGGAATTCGCATCGAGGGACTATCGCCGGAGATCCGAACGGTGCATGTTTATTCGCCGAAGAACAACAGTTTTGTGGCGATTGAAGAGCAGTTCAACTTTCAGGATCCATTCGGCAAGGAATGGAATGGGATGGATACAGGAATGGTATCGCTGCGGCCGGGCGAATCTGTGACATGGAAGGTGAGGCTTGTGCTGTTTATGCCGAGGGCAGCAACGGAAGCGGGATCTTCACACTAGCGGCGGTTGTCGGTGGCGGGTTCGGGGTGGATGAGGAGGCGGGTGACCTCGGGGCAGTCGAGTTTGAAGGCGTTTTCGAGCGCGGTGATGATCTCGTGGACGCGGAACATGGGGAGATCGTCGGGCAGGGTGCAGTGGCAGTTGACCTGGATGCGGTCGGCACCGTTATTGTGGCTGCGGGTGACGAGGACCTCGTGGATGTCGAGGATCTCGGGGAAGGTGGCGGCGACGCGGCGGAGGCGGACTTCGAGCTGGCGGTCTCGGTCGAGCGAGGCGGGGCGCTCGATGGTGGCGGGCTCGCTCTCGATGTGGGTGAGGATGGAGGAGATCTCGGGGATGTCGCGGCGGATATCGGACTCGAGTTGCGTGACGAGGGCGTGCGCGGCGGCGAGGGACATGTTCTCGGCGACTTCGAGGTGCTGCTCGACGTGGAGCTGGTGGTTGAACTCCTGCACGGTGACGTCGTGGATGTTGAGGTTGGAGCGGGTGGCAACGGCGCGGATGCGGTCGTGGATGCTTTCTGCGAAGGAGGCGGTGGGGATGGGGTGGACGATGACGTCGGCTCCGGGGAGATGGCGTCGGACGGCGGCGGTGGCGGCGAGGGTGATCTGCTCGGAGCGCTGAAAGGTGAGGTTGCGGGGCATGCCGAGGGTGACGTCGGCGAAGTAGTCCGGGCCTGCTCGGCGGGTTCGGACGCGGTCGACGGAGAGGACACCGTCGATGGCGGAGAGGTCGCGGATGATGTCGCGGGTCTGGGCGCGGGCTTCGGGCGGCGTGGCGTCGGTGAGGGTGTCGATGGTGCGGCGGGCGAGCGACCAGGTGACGTGGAGGATTATGAAGGCGACGAGGATGGCGGCGATGGGGTCGGCGAACTGAAGTGCGGCGATGTGCCAGTGTATTCCGGCGTAGGTTGTGGCCAGGCCGAAGAGAACGGCGAGCGAAGACCAGATGTCGGTGCGGAAGTGGAGGGCGTCGGCGGCGAGGGCTTCGCTGCGGGTGTCGTCGGCGATGGTCTGGAGTTTTTCGGAGCGGGTGAAGTCGACGGCGATGGAGAGGAGAAGCGCGACGAAGGGCCAGAAAGAAAAGGTGAGTGAGAGGTGCTGACGGTAGACGATGCGGTGCAGGGCCTCGGAGAGGATCCAGATGCAGGAGGCGAGCATGAGGATGGTCTCGATGGCGGCGGCGAGGCTTTCGATTTTTCCGTGGCCGTAGCTGTGGTCGGCGTCGGCGGGGCGGTCGGAGACCTGGACGGAGAAGAGAGTAATGACGGCGCCGACGAGGTCGATGGCGGAGTGAGCGGCCTCGGAGAACATGCCGAGCGAGCCGGTGAGCAGGCCGGTGAAGAACTTGAAGAGCGTGACACAGAGGGCGGCGACGACGGAAAAGAGCGCGGCGGAACGCTTGGCTTGGTGCGGGGCCGCGGCTGATTGGGGCTTTGCCGTTTGGAGCATGGGGGAATGGTACAGGGTGCGAGGAGGGGACGCACAGGGATATGTTATGTGAGTGGATTGCGGCGCGCTTCACGACGGAGGTAGAGCATGATTGCGGCCTCCCAGGAGCATGGGAAGGGCCATGAGGCGCAGGCCTTTCTGGTAGTCGCCGGTGAGGTCTTTGGCGAAGCCCATGAAGTAGGGGCCGAGGAAGCCGCCGATGATGCCGATCATATTGATGGCAGCGATTCCGGCTGCGGCGGAGCGGCCCTTGAGGAAATTTGCAGGCAGTGACCAGAGGGGGCCCTGCATGGAGTTGTAAGCGACGATGAGGAGACCGAGGGCCGGGACTGCAATGAAGGGCCTGGAGGAGGCTCCGCAGAGGTAGAAGCCAACCGAGATAAGGAGGCAGCAGGGAATGACGTGCCAGTATCGTTCGCGGGTGCGGTCGGAGTGCATCGCGTTGAGGAGCATGCCCAGGGCACCGAGGAGACTGAGTCCGGCGATGATGAACCCGACGAGAGTTGTGCTGAGATGGGTTGAGCGCTGGACGATGTCAGGCGCGATGAAGGTGTAGGCGTAGAGGCTGGCGAGATTGAGGAGCATGAAGAGGCCGAGCTGCCATACGCGCGGATCGAGAAGGGCGCGGTCGAGAGAGTCGCCCTGATGAGTCGCTCGGGAGGTGGACTGGTTGACTTGCCGGACGATCCAATGGCGCTCGTCTTCGGTGAGCCATTTGGCATCGGAAGGGCTGTCGGGGAGGAAGAGGAAGAAGGCGATGCCTAGAAGAACCGCAGGCAGGCCTTCGACGAGAAAGAGCCACTGCCATCCGCGAAGGCCAAGTCGTCCATCGAGGTTGAGGAGCGCGCCGGCGATGAGTCCCATGAAGACGGAGCTGAGAGGCAGGGAGATGTAGAAGCGGCTGATGGCGCGGGCGCGCAGCTCGGGCGGAAACCACTGCATGAGGTAAAAGATGACTCCGGGAAAGAATCCTGCCTCTGACATGCCGAGGAGAAAACGAGCGACATAGAACTGGAGCGGAGTGCGGACGAAGAGCATACCCATGGCGAGGATGCCCCAGGTGACCATGATGCGGGAGAGCCAGCGGCGTGCTCCGAAGCGGTAGAGGAGAAGGTTGGAGGGAACCTCGCAGGCAGCATAGCTGAGGAAGAAGAGTCCCGCGCCGAAGCCGTAGACGGTGGCGCTGAAGTGCAGGTCGCGGTTCATCTGGAGTGACGCGAAGCTGATGTTGACGCGGTCCATGTAGGCGGCGCCGTAGCCGAGAGCGATGAGGGGAATGAGGCGCAGGGTGGCTTTGCGCATGGCGGAGGCCCCGATGGCGGCGTCGGATGAGGCAAGGGCTTCGTCGGAGATGGGAGTGGGGCGCGCGGCCATCTTGAGACCACCTCATCGAGAGAAGTTGGAACGGTCGATGGGGCTGATGGTACAGGAGGTTTCCGCCGTGAGCCACGAATTTTCGCGTCAGGGTTTTGTGGCGTGGTAGCGGCAAGCGACAGGTGCTGTTCTGTGTGCTGCCGCTAGTGATGCAGGGAGGTGGGTGTTGGAATGATCGTGCCGTTGCCGCCGCCGTCAGACTTCAGCGTGGCGGTGGCAATGGATTTGTAGAAGCGGCCATCAAAACGGAAGTAGGAGAGGCCAGCTTCAAATGCGCTCATATGCCAGCCCAAAACGATGTCGCTGTACTTGCTACGGGAGGTGTGTTGCGTGGAGTAGAGCCAGCCATTGAAGTTCCGCCCAGGCGTTGCGAGCAACGTGGGTTTGGGGCCGTGAAGCTCGACGATCCACATTGCTCCGTTTGCGCCCTGGCCGCCACGTGCGCATCCCGGTCCTGCCTCGACAAGGATCGTTACGTGGCCAGGAGCAAGCGAGATGCTGCTGAAGCTGACATCCCTGGCCCAATCTGTGTCGTCTCCGCAGGCCCAGATGTCTTGCTGTGTGAAGTGCAGGAGAGTGCTAATAGATTGAGTTTCGGAGTGGGTTAGCTTGGCGCGGGGTGTCTTTGGAGGGCTATAGGTGCTGCTTACCTGGTTCCAAAGTGTCGTCTGGGCAGGAAGCGATGAAGCAGCGACGAGGAGGATGAGGATATTGAGGCTGCTAAGCATATGAAATCGACGCTCCATTTCGGAGAGATCGTATCAGGGAACGGCTACGTGAGAAAGATTGTGGGTTGGCCGATGCGGTTCATGGCTTTGTGGCGTGGTAGAGGCCTACGGCGCCGAAGGTGTAGCTGGTCCAGGTTGGGTGGGTGAAGCCGGCTTTGCGGAGAAGATCGATCATGCGCGGGGGGCGGGGGAAGCGTTCGACCGAGGAGTTGAGGTAGCTGTAGGCGGGCTGGTTGCCGGTGATGAGGCCACCTAGTTTCGGCAGGATGGATTTGAAGTAGAGGTTGTAGATGGCGCCGGTAAGACCTTCGGGCTGGTTGCACTCGAGGATGCCAAGTCTGGCCGCCGGGGCGGAGGACGCGGTGGATTTCGGCGAGGCCTTCTTCGTAGTTGGCCAGATTGCGGAAGCCGAAGGCAGAGGTGACGAGATCGACGGAGGCGTTGGCGAGCGGAAGGTGGAGGGCGTCGGCTTCGATGGGAAGGACGTTGCGGCCGGCGAATTTTTTCTGGCCGAGGGAGAGCATCTGGTGGGAGAAGTCGACGGCGAGGATGGGGGCGGTGTGGGTTGCGTTGGGGCGGAGCTTGAGGAGAGCCATCGTCATGTCGCCGGTGCCGCAGCAGAGGTCGAGAGCGACGGTCTCGGGGTATTGGAGGAGAGGGCCGAAGAGGCGCGCGGTGCGGGTCCACCAGGAGCGGTCGATGCCGACGGAGAGGAGATGGTTGGCGCGGTCGTAGGTGGGGGCGATGGCGTCGAACATCCGCTGGACGTTGGCAGCGGCAGATTGCTCGTTGGTCGCGCCGGTGGGGCGGGCTCCGGTGGAGAGTTCGTGTTCGGGTTTGGTGGTGTTGATGCTCATGGTTTGGGAATCTTTGCGGATTTGGTGCGCAGGCGCATGAGGGTGAGCATGGATTTAGTCGCGGCGAGGAGTTCGTCGTTTGTGACGTCGCGGACGATTTTAGTGGTGCCGACGCTGGTGGGCAGCACGAAGGAGCGTGTGCCGCTTCGGTTCTTTTTGTCGCGGGAGGTAAGGGCGACTAGCTTTTCTGCGGTGGCTTTGAATGGTGGGAGCGGGCCGTAGCGGAGGATGAGCGATTCGATGCGGTTTGCCTGTTTGGGGTCGATGGCTTTGCGGTTGCGGGCGACGTTGAGCGCGGCGATCATGCCCCAGGCTACGGCTTCGCCGTGGAGGAGCTGCTTGTAGTGCGTGGCGGCCTCGATGGCGTGGCCGATGGTGTGGCCGAAGTTGAGGATCATGCGCAGGCCGGACTCTTTTTCATCCTTGCTGACGACATCGGCTTTGACGCGAACGCTGGCGGCGACGACATGCGTGAGAGCGGTCGGGTCGCCGTCGAGGATGGCTTCGGCGAACTTCTCCATGAAGCGGAAGAGTTTTGCGTCGTAGATGACCCCGGCCTTGATGGACTCCTGCAGACCTGCGCGGAGTTCGCGTGGGGGGAGGGTGGCGAGGATCGACGTGTCGGCGAAGACTGCCTGCGGATGGTGAAAGCTGCCGATGAGATTTTTTCCGGTGGCGAGGTTGACGCCGGTTTTGCCGCCGATGGAGGAGTCGACCTGCGCGAGAAAGGTGGTGGGGACCTGCACGTAGCGGATGCCGCGCATGTAGATGGCGGCGAGGAAGCCGGTGATGTCGCCGAGGACTCCGCCACCGAAGGCGATGAGGAGCGAGTCGCGGTCGGCTCCGGCGCGGGAGAGTTGCTCGGCGAGGGATTCGACGCTGGTAAGGCGCTTGTTGCTCTCGCCGCTGGGGAGGAAGAGAACAGTGGGCGCCTTGGTTCCGTTTTCTGCGAAGCTTGCGAGGAAGGGCTTCGACCAGAGGGTCCAGATGTCGGGTGAGGTGATGACGAAGGGCCGATAGGGTTTTCCCTTGCTGATCTTTTTGAGGCGCGAGGGCAGGTTGCTGAGAAGGTCGGCCGCGATGGTGACGTCGTAGCGAGCGGATGGCGTTTTGACGGGGAGGACAGGCACGATATTTCGATGGTATCGCAGAGAGGCAAGTTGTCAGGCTGTGACTGCGTTGTCAATTGTCGAGCGTAACTGAGAACTGAGAACGCTAGTAGCATTGAGGTATGGATCGAGTTGATTTTCTGGTCATTGGGGCAGGGATTGCGGGACTGAGTGCGGCGATTCGATTGGCGGATGCGGGTTCGGTGGTGGTGGTGACGAAGGAGGAACTGGCGGAGTCGAATACGGCTTATGCGCAGGGTGGGATTGCGGTGGCGATGAGCGGGCGCGAGGATGTAGCGCTTCATTTGGAAGACACGGTGGCGGCGGGCGATGGGCTGGTAAACCGTGAGGCCGCACGGGTGCTGGTCTCCGCAGGGCCGGAGCGGGTGGAGGAACTGCTGGCGTGGGGTACGGCATTCGATCGTGCGGCGAAGAGTGGTGAGTTGCTGCGGACGCGCGAGGGCGCGCATAGTCTGTCGCGGATTCTGCATGCGAATGGGGATGCGACGGGGCGGGAGATTGCGGTGTCGCTGTTGCGGCATGCAAGGGAGATTCCGCAGATTGATTTGATGGAGTGGACGACGAGTGTGGACCTGCTCGTGGACGGCGGAAGAGTGGTGGGGGCTACGCTGCTGGATGGCGAGGGTGGGTTGCGCGTGGTGCAGGCGCGCGCAGTGCTGCTGGCGAGCGGAGGCGCGGGACAGGTTTATAGCGATACGACGAATCCGGCGGTGGCGACGGGCGATGGGATTGCGATGGCCTATCGAGTGGGTGCGGCGGTGAGCGACATGGAGTTTTACCAGTTCCATCCGACGGCGTTTTCTGCGCCGGGCGCTCCGAGGTTTTTGTTGAGCGAGGCATTGCGGGGCGAGGGGGCTTACCTCGTCAATGCGAAGGGTGAGCGGTTCATGGAGCGGTATCATCCGCTGCTGGAGCTTGCACCGCGCGATGTGGTGGCGCGAGCGATTACGCATGAGGGGATGGATGGGCCGGTGTATCTCGACATGCGGCATGTGCGGGAGAATCTGCAGGCGCGGTTTCCGGGGATCTCGGCGTTTCTGGCGAAACAGCATCTGGATTTGGGAAAAGATCTGATTCCGGTGCGGCCGGCGGCTCACTACCTGATGGGTGGAGTGAAGACGGATGTCGAAGGGCGGACGTCGCTGCCGGGTTTGTATGCGGCGGGTGAGGTGGCGTGTACCGGAGTGCATGGAGCGAACAGACTGGCGAGCAATTCGCTGCTGGAGGGGCTGGTGTTTGGTGTGATGGCCGCGGAGACGATGGTGGCGGAGGCTCCGGCGGATCAAGCGGATGTGACGATCGCTCCGTCTGCTGCGGATAAGGGTATTACGCCAGAGGCCGCGACAGAGCGATGGATCGAGACGCTGCGGGCTCTGATGTGGAAGTATGCCGGGCTGCTGCGTGACGGAGAAGGGTTGCGTGAGGCGAAGCGCGGGCTCGATGCGCTGGCGGCGACGATGCCGCGAGGGTTGTACAGGCGCGCGCTTGAAGCGAGAAATCTGCATACCGTGGCGGAGCTGATTGTGTGTGCGGCGCTGGGGCGGGAGGAGAGCAGGGGAGCGCACTACCGGAATGACTTTCCGTTGCACAAGGAATTGGCACTGCACTCGGTGTTGGCGCGTGGCCGACTGGAGTTTGTTGCTTGAGTATGGATGAGGGGAAACGCAACAGCGATACGAACCGCATTGTGGTCGCGATTGTGGTTGCGGTGATTGCGTTTTGCGTCGTGGCGGTCGCGGTCTACTACTGGATTGCGGGCGTGGCGACGCATGGCTGGCTGCACGGCGGCCCGGTGGCGCTGACCGGCGCGATGGCGGGGCTATTCTCGGGTGGGCTGGCTGCGATGTTGGTGCTGATCTTGTTGCTGCGGCGGCACTAGAAGATCGTTAGCAGGATTGGGACGATGACTCCGGCCAACAGAGTCGCGGTGATGAGCTTGCGGTTGCGGATGTATCTGTAAGACATGTAGAGGCCCGAGAAGGTGGACGTGAAGAGCCCTATCGCAACGAGCAGGAAGAAGATCTTCAATGGCAGAGCGTTGTGCGTTCGGGGCGGTGCGTCGGCTGGTTTTGGCGCGGGCGTGGGCTGGGCCTGCGGTTTTTCGGCGGCGGTTTTGTCGATGGGTTTGTCGGGCGCGGAGCTTTTTTCACAGCAACGATGGGTGTTTGCTTTTTGTGGATTTGCGCGAGCGTCACGGCCCAGGAGGGCGGTTTGTAGCTGCTGCCGCGCGTGGTCTCGTGCAGGCTGAAGGTTTGGAGCGCTCCGGTGAAGGCGAAGAAAAGGATCGCCGGCGCAAGAAAGACGCCGAAATACAGGTGGATCAACCGAAGGTAGCGGAGAATGACGTGCGAAGAGGACATGCTTCTTTGTATACGGGGGAGGCTGCCGGAAGAAGTTAATTCCCGCTTGAAGTAGCTCGCACTGCGGGTCCCGCGACGAGTGAGAGCAGGACCGTGCCGGTAAGGACACCCACGATGATGCCGAGGGAGGTGAGGGGGCCGATCTCGATCCAGTGGGCAGAGAGCATCTTGAAGGCGGCGAAGGCGAGGACCGCTGCGAGGCCGTAGTGGATGAAGCGTAGCCGGTTGAGCAGATGGGCGAGGAGGAAGTAGAGCGAACGCAGACCCATGACCGCCATGATGTTGGACGTGTAGGCGAGGAAGGGATGGCGCGTGATGGAGAGCACGGCGGGGATGGAGTCGAGCGCAAAGACGACGTCGGTGAGCTCGATTGCGATGAGGGCGAGGAAGAGCACGGTGACCATGGGCCGGTCCAACTCGCGGACGAAGAACTTGTCCTGACGCAGGCTGACGGGATGGATGCGGGAGACTAAGGTGATCCAGCGTGGCGTCTTGCCGGTCTCTTTCTGGGCGGAGGGCAGGACTAGTCGGATGGCGGCGATTAAAAGGATGGAAGCGAAGACATAGCTGACCCACTCGAAGTGCGTGAGGAGTTCGAGGCCTGTGGCGATGAAGGCGCCGCGCATGAGGATCGCGCCGAGGACTCCCCAGAAGAGGACTTTGGGCTGGCGACTGGGTTCAATCTGGAAGACGCGGAAGAGGATGAGGAAGACGAAGAGGTTGTCGACAGAGAGCGACTCTTCGATGGCGTAGCCGGCGAGGTACTGGGTCGCAGCCTGGCCCCCCATGGTGCGGAAGATGAAGAGCGCAAAGACAAGAGCGGCGGCGATCCAGAGGATTGTAGCCGCGACTGACGTCGAGTGAGCTTTCGCCGGGCCTTGCCGGCGCACGTAGAGCAACTCCATCCCGAGAAGAAGGAAGATGAAGAGGTGGAAACCGATCCAGTAGCTGAGCGGAGTGTAGCCGGGCATCGGCTACCATGCTACAGGGCGCGGCGAGCGACGGACCTGGGAGAGGGGTTGTTGCAGCTTGCTCGCGCAACGCGAAGTGTCGGCGCCACGCATCGAGTGCGCGGTCGGCGGGTCCGGCTGGTTCAGGATCGATTAGCCAACGACGAGCGAGTAGACGCCGTAGAGCACCATTGCGAGCAGCATCCAAAGGATGAAAGAGAAGAAGAGGCTGCGCACGATTTCACCAATGGGGTGGGCGTGGAAGTAGCTGGTCGGGGGGGTGTGGCCTGGCCCCGGATTATTGAAGCCCTTGTACTTCTCTTGAAAGGACGGGAATGTGGGTGAGTACATGTTTTCCTCCATCACGTTGTGGAAAAGATAGGATGATTGGCCGAATACCGGCTATCCCTCGAACGGTGGAGGGCATGACTCATTCGGGGGTTAACGCTTAGTGTTAATACGGGAACGGCTCTCCGGGTGGAGAATGACAGGACACCAGGGATGGCGTAGGATTTGGCCGTATCATGCGAAGCGAAATCCAAAAAACCGGGCCCATGCAAAATCCAAAATCATAGAGGGAGTAGCTATGAAGACAGAGATTCGTTTGTTGGCGGTTACAGTTGGATTTTTGACCGCGCAGATTGCGATGGCCCAGGCTCCTGCAGGGTCTACAGGTCAATGCAAGGATGGGACTTATACAACGGCCGCAAGCAAACAGGGAGCGTGTCACGGGCATCAGGGCGTGAAGGAGTGGTATGCGGCAGCTCCAGCTGCTCCCGCAGCTGCAGCCGCTCCTGCTGCTGCCCCGGCGGCTCCTAAGACTGCCGCTGCTCCCACGGCTCCCGGTGCTATACCTCACAACGCCACTGGTCTCTGCAATGACGGGGTTTATGCGATGTCCACCAGCAAAAGTGCTGCCTGCCGTGGGCACCAGGGCGTGAAGGAGTGGTATGCGGCTGCACCGGCTGCAGCGGCTCCGGCGGCGCCACCTGCTGCGGCTCCGGCAGCCCCTGCTGCGCCGAAGGCGGCACCTGCTGCAGCCCCTGCTGCTCCTGCTGCTCCGGCGGCTGCTCCGGCGAAGTCGAGTGCAACTACGTCGAGCAAAACAGCGTCGATGCCTCAGGCCGCGGGCGGCGGTCCTGGACTTGTTTGGGTGAATACATCCAGCAACGTCTACCACTGCTACGGGTCGAGCTACTACGGCAAGACCAAGGAAGGCACGTATATGTCAGAGGCCGATGCCAAGGCCAAGGGCGCGCATGCGGATCACGGGAAGGCCTGCACTAAATAGACGAGTGGAAGAGACTGCGCCTCTGAAGTGCCGCCTCAGATGTGAAGAGGGCTTCAGGGGCGCTGGTTGATTAAGCGGATGAGTTCGAGCAGGATGTCGCCCGAGGTCTGGAGCGAGTGGGCGCTGATCTTGTCGAGCGTGTCCTGCGCGGTGTGGTGGTAGCCGTCGGGAGTCGCCTGGGTCTACGGGCCGTAGTGTGCGTCGATGACGTCGAGGACAGGCACGCCGCGCGCCGCGAAGGGGAGATGGTCGTCCTCCTCCGATTCGCTGTATTTGAAGATGCTGGAGGCGTGGCCGGTGTTCTTCGCCGCGACTTTCAGCAGATCGAGCAGCCAGGGGGTGGAGTTGTCGACGTGATCGATGTTGAGGTCCTTGTCGGCGATCATGTCGGCGACGAGGAAGGCCTTGATTTTGCCCAGGGTTCCGTCGTTGGACCATTTGGCGGCGAGGTGGCGGGTTCCGTAGAGCGAGTCAGAGGCGGTCCACTCTTTGACGGCCTCTTCGCCGTCGTCGAAGACCAGCCAGACCGAGTAGCCCTCGGGCGGATGAGCGCGCAGGACGTTGCCGATCTCGATGAGAAGCGCGGTGGTGGCGGCGCCGTCGTTGGCTCCGTAGAACTCGATGTCGCGGAGGGGGTAGTTGGTCTCGTAGTGACTGGCGAGGACGATGATGCCGTCTTTTTTACCGGGATATTTGACGATGAAGTTATGCATCGTCTGAAAACCGGCGGGCGTGCTGGCGGTGAAGGTGTCGGCCTCAAAGTTGCCCTTGGCGGCTTCGGCGGTGAAGTGCTGTTTGATGAACTCCTCGGCCTTCGCGTGGCCGGGTGAGCCGTTGTATCGTTTCGGCGCGACCTTGAGGAGTTCTGCCGTCAGGTTGTAGGCGGCCTGTCCGCTGAAGTGGGCGGCTGGGCGCGGTTTTTTGGGCTGGAGAGTATGCGGTGGTCAGCAGGAGAACGAGCAACGGCAAAAGCAACCGCAGGTCCTTCGACTGGGCGGTTCGCAAAGTGCGTGAACCGCTTCGCTCAGGATGACGATTTCTCATCAAGCCGGGGATTTCTCTTCTGAAGATCATGCGGCTTTCTTCGCCTCTCTGGCTTTGCGCCGGTCGGGGTGGACGAGGAACGCGATGCCTACGCCGATCATATAGAGGACGAGCATTGGGCTGGCGAAGAGGCACATGCCGATGGGGTCCGGCGTCGGGCAGATGGCCGCGGCGATGAGAAAGATGGCGAGGATCGCGTAACGGATGTGCCGCAGGAGAAATTTGCCGTCGACGATGCCGAAGAGCGCGAGGAAAAAGATGAGGATGGGCAGCTCAAAAGTGATGCCGAGCCCGAGGATGACGGCGAGGAAGAAGCCGGTGTAGTCGTCGATGGTGATGATGGCGTGGAAGTGCTTGCCGAAGTCGAGGATGAGCACCTTGAGCGCGCCGGGAAGAAAGTAGTGGTAGCCGAACCACGCGCCGGAGAGGAAGAGAATGACGGTCGTGCTCATGAACGGCCAGACGTAGCGTTTCTCATTCGCGTACATGCCGGGCGCGATGAAGAGCCAGACCTGGTAGAGGATGAACGGGCTCGAGATGATGGCCCCCATGACGAGGGAGGTCTTGATGTAGAGGTTGAGTGCGTCGGTGGGGTGGGTGATGTTCAGCGGGCCGAGGTGAAGCTGCGTGTACGGCGCCATGATGAAGTCGAAGAGCTGAACGTGGAAGAAGTACGCGACTGCGAATCCGCCGATGAGGTAGTAGAGGGAGTGGATGATGCGCTTGCGCAGTTCGCCGAGGTGCTCCATCAGGCTCATGCCGGGGAGCTCGGCTCGCTCGGTGACGACCTTGCGTGCGCGATCGATCGAATCTTTGGGGTCGAATTCAGCCACGCTGTGCAGCCTCGTGGCTCGCGATATCCGCTGAGACTGTCTCAGGATCGGGATCGTGTGGGATGGAGTCGAGTACTGGTGAGAGCGCGGAGTTACTGACAGGGAGACCGGTTGCAGGTGGCATGAGATTGAGGTCGCCGGACGTGGCGATGGGCAGCGGTTCCGTGACCGACTCTGCCGGTTCCTGCTGGGGCTGCTCGTGCGGATGGCCGACGAGGAACTCCTCGGTAGCTGCGGGCGTCGCGATGGTGTTCTCGGTCTCGCCGCCGATGTCGGGAGCGACAGGCGCGGCGGTCTCCATGGCGGCGATCTTCTTGCGCTGTTCCTCCTGGTCGGCAATGCGGAGCTCTTCTTCCATCTGCATGCGGAACTCGTTGGAGGCGCGGCGGAACTCGGCCATGAGCTTGCCCAGCTGGCGCGCGAGCTCGGGCAGCTTCTTCGGCCCGAAGAGAATCAAGGCGAGAAGGACGAGAAGGGCGCTGTCCTGAAAGCTGGGCATAAGTCAGTCCCATGATACGGCTTACGTTGAGACGGAACAAATGGATGCACGCGGACAGGCTTGTGTAAAATTGTGAGAGCGGGTTTTCGAAAAAATCGCATCATTCGAAAGCAGACCGCGTCTAAATGGTAAAGGGGCGGCTACGCAGCCGCACTTCGCAAGAAGGAGTTGCAACATCCCCGTGGGTTGGGTGACGGCTCGATGAGCCGGAACAGTGAATCCACTGCAACTTGAGCAGTGCATGCTTTCAACATCCCCGTCTCGAGGCGGAAAGACGATCCGGCAAACACCGGTGTCATGCGACCTTGCGAGACTGAAGGCGGAGTACTTTGAACGGACTAATGGAGATCGCCCCGGCTGCGGCCGCGGCGGAGAATGTTGCAGATTCGTGTTCCCTCGACAACTACCTGGCACAACCAGACCACACCATGGACGCGCGCATCGCAGCGGCTCGCGAGAAGCTGGGCAAAGACGTCGTTCTTCTGGGCCACCACTACCAGCGCGATGAGGTGATCCGTTTCGCCGACTTCACCGGCGATAGCTACAAGCTCTCAAAGGTGGCTGCGCAGACCGACGCGAAGTACATGATCTTCTGCGGTGTGCACTTTATGGCGGAGACCGCAGACGTCCTGGGCCGGCCTTGGCAGCAGGTCATCCTGCCGGACCTGAACGCCGGCTGCTCGATGGCCGACATGGCGGAGATCGGCCAGGTGGAAGATTGCTGGGACTCGCTGGTGCGGGCCGGTCTGACCGACGAGACCGCAGGCGGCTTAATCCCGCTGACTTACATGAACTCTGCTGCTGCGATCAAAGGATTCTGCGGCAAACACGGCGGGCTCGTCTGCACCTCGTCGAACGCCCGCGGAGCCTTCGAGTGGGCGTTTGCGCGCGCTGGAAAGATTCTCTTCCTTCCCGACCAGCATCTCGGCCGCAATACCGCATTTGCCATGGGGATTGCGACGAGCGAGATGGTCGTGTGGGACCCGTATCAGATCAACGGAGGTGTCAGCCCCGATCGTTTGCGCGCCGCGAAGGTCATTCTGTGGAAGGGACACTGCTCCGTCCATCAGCGATTTCTGCCCGAGCACGTCGACCGCATCCGCAGCGAGCATCCAGAAATGCAGGTCATCGTGCATCCCGAGTGCCGCTGGGAGGTCTGCCAGAAAGCGGACGCCATCGGCTCGACGGAACGTATCATCGAGGTCATCGAGAAGGCGCCAGAGGGCTCGAGCTTTGCCGTGGGGACGGAGATTCACCTGGTGAACCGGCTGGCGAAACGCTTTGCTCCGTTGGGCAAACGGGTTATGACGCTGGATGATTCCGGTTGCCTGTGCACGACGATGTACCGCATCTCGCCCCAGCACCTGGCGTGGGCTCTGGAAAACCTCGTGGACGGAAGGGTGGTCAATCGCATCAAGGTGGAGGATGATGTGAAGCAGTGGGCGCGCGTAGCGCTCGACCGGATGCTGGAGATTCAAGTTTGAGCAAGACGTTTACGTTGAGTGAAGCACAGACCTTATTGCCGGTGGTGGAGGCCCTCCTGCTCCGCGCGCAGGCATCTGCGACCCGAAGCGAAGAACTGGAACAGGAGATGCAGCAACTGGTCCAGCGCATCTTTCTAACCGGAGGCATGCACGTCGATGTGAGCGCCGCCGCGCGACGCCGCGCCGAACGAGACAAGGCCGTGCAGGAGGCTAAAGACTCGCTCGCCGAGATCGATTCGATTGGTGTGCAGGTGAAAGATCTCGAGCAGGGCCTGCTGGATTTTCCGTCCCTGATGGATGGCAAGCTCGTGCTATTGTGTTGGAAGCTGGGTGAGCCGGCGATTGCCCATTGGCACACCGAGGAGGAGGGCTTTGCGGGCCGGAAGCCGTTGGATCGCGGTTTTGGCAAGACGGAGCGGTTTAACTGACGGGACGCATTCCTTGGAGTAAGCCGCGATTGGTTGCATGCCAGCATGCAACGACGCTTCGATTTGTAATCAATTATTCTGCTAGTCAGCACTTACTCCTCCCCAAAGTGGTGGCCCGTTATGGCTTTTGAGAACGTCAGTAGCATCCTGCGAATGGGTTCCGTCTCCGGCAGCCTCAAGCTGTTGCTCATCGCGGCATCGTCCTCGCGTCCGAAGTATCGCGCGTTTTGCTTGAAGCTTCTGTGGCCGTTCACTAAGAACGGAGAGGTGTTGCTGCGGTATCGTTGCCATGGCCGTTATATGCAGAGCTTTGTGCGCCTCTCGGACCTCTCGAGCGACCTTCAGAGCGTTCTGGAGCTGAGCATTCGGGACACCTACGACCTCGACCTCGATTTTCAGCCAGATCTGGTGATCGACGGCGGGGCAAACATTGGGCTCTTCACTCTTCGCACGGCGGCCGCACTGGCTCGAAGATCGCCGGTAATGTATGTTGTCTGCGAACCTTTGCCGCGAAATCTTGAACAGCTTCGAAAGCACATCGACCTCAACAAGGTCCAAGCCAAGCTGATGGCCGGTTGCCTTGGTGGGACCCGCCGGTCGATCCCCTTCTATTGTCGCGAGGCGATCCATAGCAGCTTCGACCCGCACAAGCCGTATGCCAGCGTGATTGATATGCCTGTCTACACATTGCAGGATGCGATTGGCTCGACTCCGGCGACAGCGGATTCTCATCAAGCTCGATATTGAAGGCATGGAGATGGAGGTCCTCAAGGCTTTCGTCCCTTCGGAGCAGAGGGCCGTCTACATCGTTGGTGAACTGCACGAATATGCTGTGAATGCTTCAGGTATTCGAGCAGATCTTCAACGACAGCGGCTGGACATTTGAGTACCGCGATATAACCAACGACCACGCGACCTTCCGGGCCTGCTCTCCCGCAGCGCTTCCCTTGCTGGCTTCGATGGCGAACGTGCGGTCTGCTCCAGTCTCTGCCGTAGATTGGGACCGGCCGTGAGCGGCGGTGTGGATAACTGAATTTATCGGACGATAATATTTATCGTTTATACTTTCGTTGTGCGGGTGAATCGAGTCCAAGTCGTTTCGTGAGCTTTGCCAGGAGAACGGCATTGCGGTGACGCACCAGCGGCAGGTGCTGTATGAAGTGATGAAGACGATGCATGGCCATCCAGCTCCGGAAGAGGTCTATGCGCGGGTGAAGAAAAAGGTGCCGGCGATCTCGCTGGCGACGGTTTACAAAAACATCCATTTGTTTGTTGAGAGCGGCGTCTTCCGCAAGGTGAGCCTGCATCATGGCTCGCTGCGCGTGGAGATGAATGATGAGGCGCACCATCACATGGTGTGCTCGAAGTGCAAAGGGATTACCGACATCGGAGAGAAGGAGCTTGGGTTGCTGTCGAAGAAGGACAGCCTGCCCGGCGGATTTCTGGTGGAGCGGTATGCGGTCGATGTGATTGGCCTCTGTGCGAAGTGCCAGTAAGGCTTAGGTATAACCGCAACAGAAATTTTTCGAGGTGAACGATGTCAAACGAAGCAAAATGCCCGGTCGCGCATGGTACAGAGCATGGCGCAGTCACGACCTCACACGGTGCAGCCCGAAAGAATCCCGATTGGTGGCCCAATCAACTGAATCTGAAGCTCTTGAACCAGCACTCCCCACTGAACAATCCCATGGGCGAGGCGTTTAACTACGCTGAGGAGTTCAAGAGCCTGGATCTGGATGCGGTGATCAAGGACCTGCATGCCTTGATGACGACCTCGCAGGACTGGTGGCCAGCGGACTACGGCCACTATGGGCCTTTGTTCATCCGTATGGCGTGGCACAGCGCCGGCACCTACCGTATCGCCGATGGGCGCGGTGGCGCGGGCGCAGGCATGCAGCGGTTTGCTCCGCTGAACAGCTGGCCGGACAACGTGAGCCTGGACAAGGCGCGGCGGCTGCTCTGGCCGATCAAGCAGAAGTATGGCCGGAAGATTTCGTGGGCCGACCTGATGATCCTCGCGGGCAACGTGGCGCTGGAGTCGATGGGGTTCAAGACCTACGGCTTCGCCGGTGGACGCGCGGACGTGTGGGAGCCGGACGAGACGTACTGGGGACCTGAGACGACGTGGCTCGGCGACAAGCGCTACAGCGGCGATCGCCAGCTCGAAAATCCGCTTGCTGCTGTGCAGATGGGTTTGATTTACGTCAATCCGGAGGGGCCGAACGGCAATCCGGATCCCGTCTCTTCGGCGCGGGACATTCGCGAGACGTTTGCGCGGATGGCGATGAACGACGAGGAGACGGTTGCGCTGATCGCTGGCGGACACGCCTTCGGCAAGACGCATGGCGCCGGCAATCCTGATCACGTATGTTGGCCGCGAGCCCGAGGGTGCGCCGATTGAGGAGCAGGGTCTTGGCTGGAAGAACAGCCTTGGCAACGGCGTGGGCGTGAATACGATCTCCAGCGGCCTGGAAGGTGCATGGACGACGAATCCGGCGAGGTGGGACGTTGAGTACCTGGAGAACCTGTTCAAGTACGAATGGGAGCTGACGAAGAGTCCGGCAGGCGCTCAGCAGTGGAAGCCCAAGAATGGAGCTGCGGCGGGCACGGTGCCGGATGCGCACGATCCGTCGAAGAAGCACGCGCTGACGATGTTGACGTCGGACCTTGCGCTGCGATTTGATGCGAGCTACGAGAAGATTTCGCGGGACTACCTGGCGAATCCGGAGAAGTTTGCGGACGCGTTCGCGAAGGCCTGGTACAAGCTGACGCATCGCGACATGGGGCCCATCGCGCGGTATCTTGGCCCGCTGGTTCCTAAGGAGCAGCTGATCTGGCAGGATCCTGTCCCGGCGGTGGATCACGAACTGATCGGCGAGGCGGAGATCAAAGCCCTCAAGGCCAAGATTCTTGCATCCGGGCTGTCTATCTCTCAACTGGTCATCGACCGCCTGGGCGTCGGCTTCAACCTTCCGTGGCAGCGACAAGCGCGGCGGGGCCAACGGAGCGCGCATTCGCCTTGCACCGCAGAAGTTCTGGGAGGTGAACCAGCCGACCGAGCTTGCGAAGGTCCTCGATACGCTGGAGGCGATCCAGAAGGACTTCAACGCAGGGTCTGGTGCGAAGAAGGTTTCGCTCGCTGACCTGATCGTCCTGGGCGGCTGCGCAGCCGTTGAGGAGGCTGCGAAGAAGGCTGGCCACGACGTGAAGGTTCCTTTCTCGCCGGGGCGCACGGACGCGTCGCAGGAGCAGACCGATATCCACTCGTTCGCCGTACTCGAGCCCATCGCAGATGGCTTCCGCAACTACCTGCGCCCGGGACACGAGCCATTCGCGGCCGAGTTGCTGGTGGACAAGGCAAACCTGCTGACGCTGACCGCTCCGGAGATGACTGTTCTGATCGGTGGCCTTCGCGCGCTGAATGCAAACTTCGGACAGTCCTCAAACGGTGTCTTCACCAAGCAGCCCGGAACGCTGACCAATGACTTCTTCGTCAACCTGCTCGACATGAACACGAAGTGGCAGAAGTCCGCTACCTCAGAAGGCGTGTTGGAGGGACTCGATCGGGCTACCGGCGATCCGAAGTGGACAGGCACAGTCGTCGATCTCGTCTTCGGGTCGAACTCTCAGCTCCGAGCCCTTGCGGAAGTGTATGCGTGCGGCGACTCGCAGCAGGTCTTCGTGCGTGACTTTGTGGCGGCCTGGAGCAAGGTGATGAACCTCGGATCGCTTCGACCTCGCGTGACCTCAGAGGTAAGGGAAGAAAGAGCGGTCCAGCGATGGGCCGCTCTTTTATGTTTGCGGAGATGTTTGCTGAGATTGATTGCCTGGCGGAGTGACATCGGGTCTTGCCGCCGGGGTTCCACTCGGGCTTCCAGTTGGAGTTGGCGAGCCAGCGGATGGGGGCGATCATGGACTCGATGGCGTTGGTCATGTGGGTGAAGTCGATGGTGCTGAGTTCGTCGCTGGGCTGGTGGTAGTCCTTGTGCAGGCCGAAGCTGGAGACGGTGTGGGCGACGATGCCCTGCTGGGCCAGGGCGATAGTTGTCGGAGCGCTGGAAGAAGTGCTGCGTCGGGGTGGGGGTCGCTGACGAGGTGGGCGCCGTGTTTGGCCAGTTCGGGGCCAAGGTTGGAGCGCTCGAAGCCGGTGAGCCAGAGCGTTCCGGCGGGGACGGCCGGATCGGGCCGGCCGATCATCTCGAACTCGAGGTTGGCGACGATGCTGGTGAGCGGGACCGGCGGGTGCGCGAGGAAGGCGCGGTTGCCGAAGCCGCCGAGCTCCTCCGAGCCGAAGAGGGCGAAGACGATGGTGCGCTTGGGACGCGGGCCCGATGGCGAGAATGTGCGCGAGGGTGAGGACGGCGGTGGTGCCGGAGGCGTCGTCGTCGGCGCCGTTGTAGATGGTGTCGCCGGCTGTGACCGCTAGGCCCATGCCGAGGTGGTCGAGATGCGCGGTGAGCAGGATGACCTCGTTTGGCGTGCGTGCTGCCGCGCAGAATGCCGATGGCGTTCCAGGTCTCTTTGCGGGGCACGTCCTGAAACTTCTGAGAGGCGCTGCTGGATTCGCGGCGGCAGAGGATCGGGGAGCGGGGCCTTCTGCAGGAACGTGCCGTTGTCGCCGCCGGGTTCGAGCCCGAGGGCCTGAAGCTGCGACGCGACGAAGAGAGCGGCGATGTGTTCGTCGCGCGTGGCGGAGCCGCGGCCGTGCAGTTCGTCGTCGGCGAGAAAGTTCATGTCGGCATGAACTTCGCGTTCGAGTGCTGCGTGTTGTGCTGTTTGAACGGCAGCTGCGTCGAATGAATGAGCTTGCTGTCCCTGTGCTGTGGAGGCGAAGGTCAGAAGTGGATAAAAGCGCGGCAACGCACGGGTGCGGCCAAAATTTCGAGGGAACCATTGCGTAAATTATAGAGGAACGCCGTTTGAAGTAGTCTTGGAGAGCAAGCACTGCAAGGGCAGAATGAAGGGTTGGAAGGGATGCGACGAAAGGGAAGTGTGCAACGGTGGATGGCGATCGCAGCCGCAATGAGTCTTCCCGCCTTCACAGGTTGTGCCGGATTTTTTCCTCCGATCAATAACAGCGGTGGTGGCGGAGGAACGACCACGAACGCGGTCTATATCGCCAACCAGGCAGCCGGTTCGATTGGCGCCTTCGCGATTGGCACAGGAAAGCTGACCGCGGTGAACAACTCTCCGGTAACCGCGACCTACAAGCCGCTCTGTATGGTGGTGAATCCCGGCTAACACGCTCCTCTATGTCGGCGCGCTGAATGGAATCTTCGTCTACTTTATCAACTCAGACCGCTCCCTCACCGCGCCTACGACGGGCTCCCAACCTGCAGGCGTTTATGCGAAGTCGATTGCCATCTCGCCCGACGGACAATGGCTCATTGCGCTCGATGGCACTACCCAACAGCTGGACATCTTCCAGATCAACGCGACCACCGGCGGCCTGACGTCGGTAACTGCGCCGGCAACCTACTCGATCCAGTCCGGTACCTGGCAACCGTCTGAGGTGCACGTCTCGCCGGATGGAACGCTCATCTTTGCCGCGCTCGGCACTGCCGGCGATGTTGTCTTCACCTTCAACACGGCCACCGGCGTCGCGGTCAGCAGCCAGCTTCTGCAAACCGGGAACATCGCCACGGGCGACTACGGTCTCGCCATCAACTCCACAACGACCTTCGTCTACATTGCCCGCAGCGGCACGAACGGCGGAGTCGCCGTCTACAGCATTGGATCCGGCGGCGCGCTGACGCCCGTGACCGGTTCGCCCTTCGCGGCGGGTAATGGAACCTTCTCGGTGGTGCTCGACACCACTGGAACCTACGTTTACGCCGCAAATCGCACCGACGGCACTGTCTCCGGGTATACCATTGTGGCCGCCACAACCACCGCGGCACTCTCCCTGACGCCGTTAAGCGGTTCGCCTTACACCAGCGGCGCCGCCGTCCAGGCCCTGGGCGCCGATTCTACCGGCAAGTATCTGCTCGCAGTCGCGACCGGCGGGGCGCCCGATCTCACCATGTACAGCTTCGATATTCCCGTGCCGGGCAAGCTCGATTCCTGCCACCAGCGTCGCGACAGGAACAGATCCGGCCGGAGCCGTTGCCCTCGCATTAACCCATTAGGTGACGCCCGAATTGCATCCACAGGCCGATTCCGCAGGATTTCTCCGGCGGACAGTAGTATGGAGTAAGCAGTTGTGTCTTGCTGGGGAGTTTTTCGGTCATCGTTTCTCTGTCGCGACATTTCGATTCAGTTCGCAGGGCGCTGCGCTTTGCAGTGCTCGCGGTGGCGTCATTGTCTCTTGTTGCCGGAGTAAGTGGCTGCTCGCGTCTCCGCCCCAAGCCACCCGCGCAATATGTGTATGTCACGGCGAAGCAGACCTTTCTGCGTGACCGCGTTGCCGCCGTCTCCAACCGCACGGCGACCGTCGAAAACGGCGACAAGCTCGAGGTCCTCGAACACGGCCGGCGCTTCGTAAAGGTGCAGACCGCCAAGGGCGAGCAGGGCTGGATCGACGAGAAGGCCGTCGCCACGCAGGAGATTTTCGACCAGTTCGAAGCGCTGAGGCAGCAGCACGAGTCCGACCCGGTCGTCGCCTCAGCCGTTGTGCGCGACGAAGTCTACATGCACTCCAAACCGGGCCGCGACACCGAGCGCTTCTATCGGCTCGCCGAGGGTGAAAAGCTGAAACTCCTGGCCCGCGCGACGCTGCCAAAGCCGGTGCCGCCGGGAACCCGCGTCGCCAAACCTGCTCCTGCGCCCGTCCCCGCAGCCAAGGGCGCAAAGCCCGCGCCGGTCCCGGCAGCACCCGACGTTCCGCCGCCGCCCGTGATGGAAGACTGGTGGCTTGTTCGCGATTCCAAGGGCGATACGGGCTGGCTCTACAGCCGCATGATGGACGTCGACGCTCCCGACGCGCTCACCCGCTACGCCGAAGGCCAGCGCATCGTCGGCGCCTACATTCTCACGACGGTCAACGATCCCGAAGCCGAGCAGGCCGACAAGAACATCCCCATCTTCGTCACCGTCATGAGCCCCTATAAGGCCGGCTTGACGTACGACTTCGATCAGGTCCGCGTCTTCACCTGGAGCGTCAAGAAACATCGCTACGAGACGGGTTTCCGCGACAAGAATATTGAAGGCTATCTGCCTGTCACGATCAAAATGGCGCCCGATCCCTACGGCAAATCCGCCGCGGCGACGACGCCTCTTCCCACCTTCACCTACCGCGTCCTCGCCGCCGACGCCGGGCCAGTGATCCCCGATCCCGTGACGGGAGCCGTTGTGCCAGGCAGGACAATCCTGAAGACTTACCGGCTCGAAGGCAATTACGTCCACCGCATCGTTGCACCGGGCACGCCAACCGGTGGCGAAGCTCGCCCTGAGCCGGCCGCTGAGAAGAAGAAAGATGCGAAGGCAGCCAAAAGCAAGAAGCGCTAGCCAGCCTCACGCATAAAAGCTGGCGATCGTCTCCACTACTGTCTGTTGCTCATCCTCGCGCAACTCCGGATACATCGGCAGCGCTAGCACCTCGTCCGCCGCGGCCTCGCTGATCGGAAAATCCCCGCGCTTGTACCCGAGCCCCACAAGACTCGTCTGCAGATGCAGCGGCAGAGGATAGTAGATCTCGCTGCCCACAAACCGGTCCGCGAGGTACTGCCTGCAGTTCATCGCGGCGCGGCGCACGAATCACATACTGATGGAAGATATGTCCGGCGCGAGGATCTGTGAATGGAAGCACGACACCTTCCTTCACAGACGAAGCCGCAAGCCCTGCAGCGCGGAAGAGTTCGTCATAACGCCGAGCCAGCTCGCGCCGTCTTTGATTCCATTTCGGAAGATACTTCAGCTTCACCTCGAGGATTGCAGCCTGCAGACTATCCAGCCGCGAGTTCCAGCCAATCTCATCGTGGTAGTAGCGCTGGCGCATCCCATGGGCACGCAGCACGCGAGCATGGTCGTCGATCGCTGCCGAAGTCGTGGTCACCAGCCCCGCGTCGCCCATCGCGCTCAGATTCTTCGTCGGATAAAAGCTAAACGCCGCGGCATCGCCCAACGCCCCGGCTGGCCTTCCGTTCCATGTCGCTCCAAACGCCTGCGCAGCATCCTCAATCAAAAGCAAGTCCATATTGTTTCTTCAAAGCGGAGAAGGCGTCCCAGTCTGCACATTGGCCGTAGAGATGAACGGGCAATACCGCCTTCGCCTTCGCCCGTGCCGGGGAACGCAAAACCTCCTCCACCGCCGCAGGAGAGAGGTTGAACGTCGCCGGATCGATATCCGCCAGCAGAACTTTCGCCCCGCAACGAAGAATCGCACTCACGCTCGCGAAGAAACTGAAAGGCGTCGTAATCACTGCGTCGCCGGGGCCAACATTCGCTGCCGCCAGCGCCAGCCAGATCGCATCCGTGCCGCTCGCGCAGCCAACCGCATGAGGCACTTTACAGGCGTTAGCCGCCGCCGCCTCGAAGCTGGCAACCTGCGGTCCCAGAATGAACCGCTGCGAAGCACAGACGCTCTCAATCGCCGCCAGCAATTCGTTTCGCAGCGTACGCGAATTGCCGGGAAAAATCAAGCATCTGAACGGGTTGCGGGTTGGTTATCGGCACATCTGACATGTTATATGCCCATGAATCAAAACGCAGACTCCCCATCCTCTATCGGGCATCGTCTAACCATTCTGGAATCGCCGCAAGCCCACTCGAAACATGCGGGCGGGTTCCGGGTTGATTATTGTCGCCGATGCTCGTATCGTTGACAGACTTGGCTTCCACCCGCTCACCCAGCAGGTTGAGGTTTGTTCTGAAGTAGATGGATCACGGCAAAACCTTACAGCACGGTAAAACGAATCTAACTAAGGAGATCGGCACCATGGAATCAAAGCCGGCGCAGAACATTCAGGACACTTTTCTCAACACAGTGCGAAAAGATAAAAGTCCCATCACGATCTACCTGGTCAGCGGCGTCAAGCTGACGGGCAAGATTCGATCCTTCGATAAATACTCCGTACTTCTGGAGAACAATAGCCAGGAGCAGCTGATCTTCAAACATGCCATCTCGACGGTCGTCAGCGGCCGTGCGGGAGTGCATCCGGAGATGAAGCCGGTCGGTCCGCGTCCCGTCTCGATAGGCGAGCCCGGGCAAGAGGCGACTGGATCAGCAGGCCACTAAGCATTTGACAGAACAAAACAGCATCCCTGCCACCAGAAGACCGGCCAGGCGAAGTCTGGTCGAAGCCCAGGCGGCAGCAGCGGCACGCAACGCTCTCACGCGCTCTCACGCGGAACGCGCGGTTTTGGTTGCGGTCGAGTTTACCGGCGAGCGCCGCAAACTCACCGCCGCCGCGCGCCTCGCAAAGACCGCAGCCGCAGTCTCCGCCGGAACCCTGCTGGACGGCGCGTCTTCGTCAGTAGAGGCGGCCCGGGCGGCAGACCTCGACTTCGACGCATCGCTGGCTGAGTTTGAAGAGCTCGCCCGCTCGGCCGGTGCCGAGGTCGCAGCCACCCTCGTGCAGCGCCGTCCACGACCCGATCCGGCAACACTCGTCGGAGGCGGTAAGCTCGAAGAGATCGAGGGCGTCATCGCCTCCACGAATGCGGACCTCGTCCTCTTCGACCACGATCTCTCCCCCTCACAACTGCGCAACCTCGAAGCAAAACTCCCCTGCCGTGTCATCGACCGTACGCAGCTCATCCTCGACATCTTCGCGCGCCACGCCCGCACCCGCGAAGGTCAGCTCCAGGTTGAACTCGCGCAGCTCGAATACCAGCTCCCCCGCCTCGCCGGACGCGGCAAGGCGATGTCCCAGCTCGGCGGTGGCATCGGGACCCGTGGCCCCGGCGAAACTCAGCTCGAAACCGATCGCCGCAAGATCAACCTGCGCATCGATCACGTCAAGGATCAGCTCGAATCGGTCCGCCGCATCCGCCGCCAGCAACGCCAGCGCCGCGAAGCCGTGCCTGTTCCGGTCGTCGCGCTCGTCGGGTACACCAACGCCGGCAAGAGCACGCTCTTCAACGCACTCACCGAGGCTGGCGTGCTCGAGTCCTCGCGTATGTTCGCCACGCTTGACCCCAAGCTGCGCCAGTTGCAACTCCCCTCGCGCCGCAAGATCCTCTTGTCGGACACCGTAGGATTCATCCGCAACCTGCCCCACACGCTAGTCACCAGCTTTCGCGCCACGCTTGAGGAGGTCGAGCGCGCCGAGCTTTTGCTGCACGTGCGCGACGCCTCCAGCCCACTTGTTGACGAACAGAAAGCTCAGGTCGAGAAAGTGCTCGCCGAACTCGACGTTTCCAAAAAACCTGTCATCGAAGTGCTCAACAAGATCGACCTGTTGCCAAACAACGAGAGCGCACCCCTGGGAGCGCCTGGCAGCGTCGCGGTCTCAGGCCTGAAGAAGCTCGGACTCGACAACCTGCTTGCCGCCATCGATGCCGCACTCGTCGCCGACCCCGTCATCGAGAGGAAGTTTCGGCTGCCGCAGTCGGAGGGAGCCGTCCTGGCCGCGCTTGAAGCCGGAGCTATCGTCGACGCGAAGAGGTTTGAAGGCAACCTGGCCTTCGTCACCGCACGCGGACCCGCCTCGTTGCTGAATCGCTTCCGGAGATTTCAGGATCGAGCCTGACTCCGGACTTCAGAAGTGGCAGTTCCCGGGGTCTGCAACATCGATCCTGCGCGTCGCATCTGCCGGAATGAGTCTGAACAGCGATGGTCCTCGCCTCGACATCGCTTTCGTTTCGCAGGATGTGCACGTGATCGCCACCGGGATCGACAAAGCCCATCCCCTTTGTATACACATGAGGCTTGCAGGCAGGATCGTGCCCTTCATAGTCCGTCACCGTTCCTGCCGTGACGATGATGAGGCTATCCCCGGGGTGCGAGTGCCAGCCGGTGCTCCCGCCGGGTGCCCAGACATTGCTCTGCACGTACACGTCCGACGCGCCCTTCGTCTTTTGCAGCGACTGCCAGAGTTGCCCGTTCCCCTCCGGCTTCAGACCGTGCAAGGGAACTAATGAGATCGATTTCGCCAAACCGGCCCACGGCGACCAGGGTGGTTTTGTACCCTTCGGGCGTTGTAGCCCATGCCCTTCCCGGATGATGAGGAGAAGCGGTTGCGACGACGGCGCTGAAGGCCACCAGCCACTTTAATCCTCTTGGCATTGTGGACTTCCCTTTCTGGTCTTCACCGCCCCAGAAAGCGGCTCGTCTGAGGCGGCGCAAAACATGCTGCTTGGGTCGTTAATTGATGGACTTATCGAAATATCCCGAACGGCTCAGTTGGCGCGATGCGCACTACGCCATGGATAGCCTGCGGTCCGAAATGCTTAGCCGCCGCAGGCCCCCCGAACACGAGTGTCATGTTCGAATTCGGGACCGTGAACTGGCCCTCAGTTCCTCCGCTGATACAGACCTGGAGCGTAGAGGAAAGCGGATTTGTCTCGAAGGGTGCGATTTGCCCGTTACCCGTCAACAGGCTGACCGTGCCGTTTATCTGAAAACCAGTTGTAGGCACTGGGGTTAGGTAGGTTGGACAGCCGATCATGTCCCAGGTGATCCTGACGTTGGTCAGCTTGATGTGGTGTGTGTGAGGGTTTACAAGGGGCTGCGTCGGATCGACAGCATTCCCTGCGGTTTTCCCAAAACCGGACATCGTCATATCCGCTGCGAAGTCGGCGGTGCCGAATTCTGGGTGGAGGTCCATGGACCATTGACCATGCATCTCGTATGGGCTGCCACTGATAGAACTCTGGGGTACGTAATCGTTGAACAGGCCGCTGAAGTGCACTGGTTTGCGCTCCTGGGCGGAAGCATGGGTTGCTGAGGCCAACAGAAGCAGTGAGAGAACGCACACCGCCGAAGTCAGGGTCTTGATTTTCATAAAAGAGCTCCTATTTGAGATTTGGAGAATTTGAGATGAAATTCGCCTGCAGGGACACGATGGGACACCGAACGGGTAATTTCAAGCGGTAAGGCGCGGAATTGCAGCCATTCCTTCACTTACCGTCGAATGCGGTCTTTTGCCGTGCCTTTGCAGCAGGGGGAAGCTATAATTCGGGTCCCGGGTTCGTGACGAGAGCGGACCGCCAGGAGAGCGTGATGGGCGATCCATCCCTTAGTGCACTGCCACCCGAGCGACTGCTTGAAGACCGGCTGGATTCGTGGAAGGAGATCGCGTCCTACCTCAAACGCGATGTGACGACGGTCCAGCGCTGGGAGAAGCGGGAGGGGATGCCCGTCCATCGGCATCTGCATGACAGGATGGGCTCGGTCTACGCGTCCAGGGCGGAATTGGATGCATGGATGCGCGGCCGGAATCTTCAGGCAGAGCAGGAGAATGGGAACAACGCCGCATCACCCGACCCGCCCGCACAACCGGCGTCCCTTGCGTTATCGATCTCTCCTAATAGATGGAGATTTGCCCTCGTTGTGGCAGCAGTGGCGGTCGCGCTGGGAATTGGCGCAATTCTCTGGCTTCAAAGGACAGAGCACTTCTGGCAGAACCCCATTACCAACGCACAATTTCAGACAGTCACCGACTTCGATGGCTTGGAGCAGGCCGCTGCGGTATCCCGTGACGGCCACCTTGTGGCGTTTTTGTCGGACCGGGACGGAACAGTAGACGTATGGGTCACACAAGTGGGTTCGGGCGAGTTCCACAATCTGACCCACGGGAGTGTTTCCGAGCTCGTCAATCCCTCCATCCGGAGCCTCGGCTTCTCGCCTGACGGATCGCTCGTCACCTTCTGGGTTCGCAGACCAGGCGCAAGCGGCGACGCAGGCGGCGACATCGGTGTCTGGGCGGTGCCCATACTGGGCGGCGAGCCGCGGCCATACCTCGAAGGCGTAGCCGAGTTCGACTGGTCGCACGATGCCTCTCGACTCGCGTACCACACACCCGGCCCCGGAGACCCGCTCTTCGTCTCCGACGGCACCGTACGACCGGAGAGCCGGCCCATCTTCACTGCGCCTGCCGGACTCCACAGCCACTTTCCGCTTTGGTCGCCAGACGGGGCATTCCTCTACTTCGTCCAGGGCTCGCTCCCGGACAAGTTGGACATCTGGCGCATTCGTCCCGCCGGTGGAGCTCCCGAGCGGATAACGTCACACGATAGCCGTGTCGGTTATCCCGTCCTCCTGGACCGGCGCACCCTGCTGTACCTCGCCAGCGATCCCGATGGCTCAGGTCCATGGCTCTATAGCATGGACGTCGACCACCGCATCCCTCACCGTCTGACCTCGAGCCTCGACCGGTACACCTCCCTCGCGGCCAGCGCCGATGGTCGCCGTCTGGTTGTCACGCGCGCAACACCTCATGGAACGCTCTGGCGCCTGCCGATCTCCGATTCACCGCACGAGGTCTCGCAGGCCACGCAGATCTCGCTGACGACCAGCACCGGCTTCTCCCCGCGATTGGGTCCGGATTATCTTCTGTATGTCTCCGCGACCGGCACCGGCGAGAGCATCTGGAAGCTCGCGAACGGATCCAGCACAGAGTTGTGGCAAGGCGAGGCAGCGCAAATCTTTGGCGGCCCGACAATCTCTCCTGATGGACGGTCTATTGCCTTCTCGGTCCGGCAGCACGGGCAAACGCTGTTATACGCCGTACGTGCCGACGGCACGAACGCACACATCGTGACGGATTCGCTCGCTCTCGAGGGCTCTCCCGCATGGGCGCCCGATGGCCAATCAATCACCTCGGCGGCCGACGATCATGGCACTCCGCACCTCTTCCGCGTGCCTATCGACGGTGGCTCTCCCGCTCTCTTTCTTCGCGACTACTCGATCGATCCAGCGTGGTCGCCAGACGGTCGATTCGTCGTCTACTCCGGCCCCGACATCGGCACTACATTTTCCGTGAAGGCCGTTACAGCCGAGGCCGCACCGCATCCTTTACCCGCACTGACCCTCACTCGTGGGGCCCGACACGTCGCGTTCCTGCCGGGTGGACGATCACTCGTGCTCCTGCGAGGAGAGATTGAACATAAGAATCTCTGGCTCATCGACCTCGTGACAGGAGCCGAGCGGCAATTGACCAATCTCCCTCCCGAATTTGACATTCGTGACTTCGACATCTCGCCAGACGGTCGCGAAGTGGTCATCGAACGAGCCCAGGAGCGCTCGAACGTAGTGCTGCTCGATATTCCTCGGCGATAGTGCAATTTCAATCCACTGTTTGTCCTTCGGCGCCGAAATTGGGTGGGCCCGACGTGTATATTTAGCGGCACTGTGAATCGGGCCACATAGACGACTCGGAGCCAGGGCCAAAACATCGATGTATTATTCGTCAGTTCGTCGGTGACAATCAGGAAATTTCACGAAACTCTGGGAGCCATCCATGACCAAATCGAAGAAAACATCAACTGAGAAAGATCTGACAATCAGCAGGAAATTGGTTGATCGCTTCACCGCGCCCCGCCCTTCCATCGCCGATCGTATGGAAGCTGGCAAGCGCCTGCGCACAGCCGTATCCCGGGCCAGCCTGGCGGAATACAAACCACAGCCAAACCGCAAAGATCCTGTCGCAATTCTTGAAGCGCAGGCCAAGACCAGGCTCCAGGAACTAATTCCCGTGCGATACGCTCGAATGTTGACGTCGTCCTTTGCCTTTCTGCGCGGCACTGCGGCGGTCATGGCTCAGGACCTCAGCCCATCGCCGGTCAGTGGCCTTCAGGTCCAGCTTTGCGGAGACATGCACGTGTCGAACTTCGGCGTCTTTGCCTCTGCCGAACGCAACCTCGTCTTCGGCATCAACGATTTCGACGAGACGATCCCTGGGCCTTGGGAATGGGACCTGAAACGTCTGGCGACAAGCGCTGTCGTCGCGGGTCAGTTTGTCGGCAAGGACCGCGAGTGCTGCGAGGCATTCAGCCGGGCTGTAGTGAGTTCCTATCGCCAGCACATGCGCGAATATGCCGAAATGGGATATCTGGCCACATGGTATTCCGTCATCCAACAGGAAGACATATTGGCCGCTGTCCCGCCACAACTCGTGTCCCGATGGGCAAAAGGCCTCGCTAAAGCAAAGAAGGGATCTCATCTGCAGGTGTTGGAAAAGATGACGGATTTGGTCGACAACAAGCAGCGCATCGTTGAGAACGCTCCTTTTGTCGTGCGCGAGACCAAGACGGAAGACGGAACGCCAATCCGCGAGGCATTCGGGTTATTCCTGGAGCAGTATCTGGCTTCGCTCTCCGAAGAACGAAGACGTTAATCTCTCGCGGTACCAGATACTGGATGCGGCCCGCAAGGTAGTGGGCGTAGGTAGCGTCGGGACACGCTGCTGGGTCATATTCATGCGCGGAAAGGACGAAGGCGATCCACTGTTCCTGCAGTTCAAGGAAGCCCAGGAGTCTGCGCTGGCGCCCTACTTGAAATCAGCTCCCACTTACCCAAACCAGGGCTACCGCGTCGTCTCCGGACAACGTTTGATTCAGGGATCCCCGGACATCCTGCTCGGTTCGGGAATCATCAACAAGATACATTTCTACATTCGGCAGCTTCGCGACATGAAAGGCAGCTACGAGTTCGACCCGCAGACAACCAGCCGCAAAGGGATGGAGATTTACTGTGGTCTGTGCGGCTGGGCTCTGGCCCTGGCTCATGCTAAATCTGGAGATCCCGCAATGATCGCCGGCTATATCGGCAAGACCGATGAACTCGATGAAGCTTTGACCAAATTTGCATTCGCTTACAGCGAACAGAATGAGCGTGACTACGCGGAACTTCAGAAGGCAGCGAAGACTCGTCGGATTAAGGTGTCGCAGGTTTCCTGAGTATCAGTTCCGACCCGGCAGTTGCCTTTGCTGCGTGGCGATCTTTATTGCGGAAACCGATCCGCGAAGAGCGCGACGTATCGCGTCCCAAAAAGTTTCAAACTTTTCGCAACTAACGAATATCATCCGCGTTACAAAAGGTGGTCAAGCTCGTCGGCCAGCCAGGACGAGCCCCAAGGCTCTGCAAAATGGCCGGAGGTACCATGCCTGTTTCATCGTTCTTCGTCCGCAACTTGTATCAAGCGAGTCGCCTGCACCTCGTCACTCCCTTCGCCGGCCTCTTGCTAACCATCGGCTGCGGCAATACAACAAGCTCCAATACTCCAGCCTCCGCGGCTGTCTCCGTCACAGGAGTTCCCCAGACCCGCATCGGCACCACAGCACAGTTCACGGCCACCGTCACCGGAGCATCTAGTTCGGCAGTCACATGGCAGGTTAACGGCGTCACCGGCGGCTCCACCAGTACCGGAACCATATCTACTACCGGCCTCTACACCGCTCCCACCATCCTTCCGTCCCCTAACACCGTCACCATTACCGCCGTTAGCTCCGCTGTCTCCACATCCTGGAACCCTCACCGAAACGCTTCTCAACCCCATCCCCGCGCTCAGCTCCGCCACCGCAACTCAGAGCGGCACCTCCACTACCTTTAGCCTGGACGTGATCGGCTCCGGGTTCATCAGTGGCGCGCAGATCCAGATCGCGGGAACCCCCGTCACCACTACCTTCGTCTCCGCGACGGAACTCTCCACGACCACCACAGTCGCTCCCGGAACGGCCTCGCTCGCCGTGACCGTCGTCAACCCAACCTCTGGCAATACCGCATCTTCAACTGCAACCGCCACCATCAATGCGGTCTACGCCACGGTCACCGCAGCGGCTCGCCTCCTCGACCAGGCCACCTTCGGCCCCACCATCACCGACATCCAACATGTCCAGAAAGTCGGCATCGACGGCTATATCACCGAACAGTTCAGCACCGCACAGACTGTCCTGCCCGATATCGCCGCCGCCCCAACCGCCATCTGCACCTCTACCAATCTCGTCCCCTGCGAGCAATCCGAGTGGTGGCAGACCATGCTCACAGGCCCCGACCAGCTCCGCCAGCGAGTTGCCTTCGCACTCTCCGAGATCTTCGTCGTCTCCACTAACTCAGTGAACGCCCGCTCCATCACGACGTATCAAAACATCCTCGCAAAAGATGCCTTCACCAACTTCTCCACCATCATGAATGACGTCACCCTCTCTCCTGCGATGGGCGGCTATCTCAACATGCTCAACAGCAACAAGCCCGCCATCGGTCAGATCGCCAACGAGAACTACGCCCGCGAACTCATGCAACTCTTCTCCACTGGCATCGACATGCTCAACCAGGACGGCACCCTCCAGGCTCGACTCCTCAGGCAACGCCATCCCTGTCTACACCGAAACCCAGATCCAGGCATTCGCCCGCGCCTACACCGGATGGACCTACGCCTCTTCCACCGGTGGCACGCCTGCCAAGTTCCCCAACGGCACTGCCAATTACGACTCCCCCATGGCCGCCGTCGAAAGTGCCCACGACACCACCGCGAAGATCCTCCTCAACGGAACCACTCTCCCCGCAGGCCAGACCGCCGAGCAGGACCTCACCGCCGCCCTGGCGAACATCTTCGCACACCCCAATGTCGGCCCCTTCATCTGCCGCCAGCTCATCCAGCACCTCGTCTCCAGCAATCCCAGCCCTGCCTACGTCTCGCGGATCTCCGCCGTCTTCGCGAACAATGGCAACAACGTCCGCGGAGACATGCAGGCAGTCGTTCGCGCCATCCTTGAAGACTCCGAAGCACGCGCCGGCGACACCAACTCCGCTGCCGATGGCGGCCACCTCCGTGAACCCATGCTCTACATAACTAACGTTCTCCGCGGCCTCAGTTTCACCAACACCTCCAGCGTCGGAGACTACTCGAGTCTCAGCAACTACACCACCGCCCTCGGCGAAAAGCCCTACACCTCCGGCAGCGTCTTCAACTTCTTCCCGCCCAACTACGTCATCCCCGGCACCACCACCAATGCCCCTGAGTTCGGCCAGGAGAACACCGCAAGCGTCATCCTCCGCCTCACCCTCGCCGACAACCTCGTCAACAACAAGATCTCTAACTTTACCGGAGATCTCAGCGCCACCAGCGCACTCGGTATCACTGCCTCCAAGACTGGCAACGCGGCCACCGACTCCGGCAACTCTCGTCGACTACCTTGGTCTCATCTTCATGCACGGCCAGATGCCCGCCAACATGCACAGCGCCATCGTCAACCACGTCGCCACCATCACCAACATCCCCGAGCGCGTCCGCGTCGCCACCTACCTCGTCATCACCGCGTCACAGTACAAGATCGAAAACTAGTAGGTCACAAGGAGCAACCATCATGGGTTTCAACCGGCGTACCTTCATCCGATCCGCATCACTGGCCGCAGCAGGCAGCGCCGCCGGCCTTCGTCCCTTCGGAGCCCTCAACGCCCTCGCCCAAACCACCTCCCCAGACTACAAGGCGCTCGTTTGCGTCTTCCTCTTCGGCGGCAACGACGCCAACAACACCCTCATCCAGTTCGACACCGCCGGCTACAACAACTACGCCACCGTCCGCGGCCCGCTAGCCCTCCCCCAGAACCAGCTCCTCCAGCTAGGCGGCAGTTACTCCAACTTTGCCCTCAACCCCAACCTCCCCGACATCCAGTCGCTCTTCAACAACAACGCTGCTGCCATCGTTACCAATGTCGGCACCCTCATTCAGCCCACCACCGCAGCAAGCTATAAAGCAGGCCAGAACCTGCCCACCAATCTCTTCTCCCACCCTGACCAGCAGCTCGAGTGGCAGAACGCCGCACAGAGTGGCGCCACCCAGACCGGCTGGGCTGGCCGCATCGCCGACACCCTCAACCTCTCCTACAACCCCAACTCCACCATCCCCATGATCACCTCCGTCGCCGGTGACACTCTCTTCTGCAACGGAGCCAGCAGCACACCCGTCTCCGTCAGCCCGGGCAATCTCGGCGCAGGCCAATGCTCCGAAGGCACAACCGAGTGCGGCGCGCAAGCTGCCACCGCGCAGGCGCTCCTCGGCTTCAGCTCCGGCATCACTCTCGTCCAGGCCGACAACGCCATCACCACCAACGCCTACTCTTACTCAAAGACCCTCACCAACGCCGTCCAGTCCATTACCCCGCTCCAGACCGTCTTCCCCACCAACAACGGTCTCGCCTCCCAGCTCAAACAGATCGCGCAGATCATCCAGGTCCGTGCTGCCCTCGGCGTCAACCGCCAGATCTTCTTCGCCGGCATCGGCAACTTCGACACCCACGCCGACCAGCTCGTCGACCAATCAGCTCTTCTCGCCCAGATCAGTCCCGCCCTCGCCGCCTTCTACCAGGCCACGCAGGAGCTCGGCGTTCAGAACAACGTCACCACCTTCACCATGTCCGACTTCAGCCGCACCTTCCAGCCAAACTCCAACAGCGGCTCCGACCATGCCTGGGGCTCGCACCACATCGTCATCGGCGGAGCCGTCAAAGGCGGCAAGATGTACGGAACCTTCCCCACCCTCGCCCTCGGCGGCCCCGACGACTCCGGCTCCAACGGCCGCTGGGTCCCGACCACCGGTAGCGTGCAGTACGCTGCAACCCTGGCCCAGTGGTTCGGCGTCACTCCTGCCCAACTTCCAACCATCTTCCCCAACATAGCCAGCTTCCCGACCGCCAGCCTGGGCTTTGTGTGAGCACACAGCTGAGACCGTGCCGATAACAGACAGATCAACTCCCTGATCAGTCGGTTGAGCGTGGTGACCGGCGACCGGCGACACGGAAGTAACACAGAGTGCCCGGAAGATGGGCTCTTTGGCAGGTCCACTGGTCAGTTTGGTGATAACGGGGTGCACTCACCGAGGTGCCTGAGCGGCCAAGCCGCATATGGTTTGGCCCGCCCGATCCGCTCACAAAAAGTGCCCTTAATCAGCATAGGCCGCCTGAAGGGGAGCGGAGGTGGTGTCCCCATTCACGCGACCTATGTGACCCAGAGGTTAGGGTCTAGGTGGTACCTTTCAGTCTAGTCCTTTGGGCAAGGAAGTCAAAGGCTAAGTGGCTTCCCGATAGGTAATTTTCCACCGCTTCTTGAATGACCGGTAATCGCCCGCCGAACGCGATTATCGGCGCAGGTTTGGTTGACACTCTTCCAATCGCTTTGCTAAAACTAGATGTACCTCGCACTCCCGGCAGCGTCTTCACGAGCGCTCGAACCACACAAGTTAGCTGCGTGAAACAGCCTTAAAGACAGGACTTTCCAGACGGCCCCGGCCGACCCATCCGCCGACCCAATCCATGGACCAGATACTGAATCAACTCGGTGAACTTGTGCTCGGCGCTGTGCCGACGATGGTTCTTTTCATCCTCCTGGTCGTGGCCTACGGCTTCCTGGTCCGGCGCCCCCTTGAGCGCATCCTGGCCGAGCGCCACGCTCGCACTCTTGGGGCTATGGAACGGGCCAAAGGCTCAATCGCCAAAGCCGAGTCCGAGACCACCGCCTACGAGAACAAGCTGCGCGCCGCCAAAGCCGAGATCTTTCAGGCCCGTGACCAGAAGCTCAAGCAATGGAATGCAGAGCGAGAGGCTGCGCTCGAGCAGATTCGCCAGCACACACGCGAGCGAGTCGGCGGAGCCCGTCAGGAGATCGAGCAGAGCGCCCATGACGCGCGCCTCCACATCGTAGCCGCCAGCGAAGATCTCAGCGAACGCGTCCTCAGAGCCGTCCTCCCCGCAGGTGTCACCACGACCGAGGAGGTCGCCCAGTGAAGCTCTCTTCCCTCAAAAAGGTTTTTCCTGGCCTCGTGATCGCCGCGGTGCTCTTCGCGCCAGTGGCTCGCGCCTCTGCCCAGGCGGAACCGAGCCCAACCGCCACGAGCGCCAATGACGGCCGCCTCAGCACTCCCGAAGCCCAGTCCCCTGAGAAGAACACGCAGGAGGTCGACGAGAACGACCAGTACCTCCACTCGCCCTCGGTGCGCAAGATTGGCGCGATGCTCGGCATGAATCCCGAACAGGCCGCAACCGCCTTCACCGTCGCCAACTTCCTCGTCCTCGCGGTGTTCTTCGGCTGGTTCCTCCTCAAGACCCTGCCAAAAACCTTCCGCAACCGGACATCCTCCATCCAGAAGGGACTCGTCGACGCCCGCGCCGCCACCGAGGAAGCCAACTCGCGCCTCAGCAGCGTAGAAGCGCGCCTCAGCCAACTCGACAGCCAGATCGCCGCTCTCCGCGCGCAGGCTGAAAAAGACGCCGTGCACGATCACGAGCGCATCCTTTCCAGCGTCGAAGAGGACAAGCAAAAGATCCTCGCCGCTGCCGAGCAGGAGATCGCATCCGCCACCGCTCTAGCACAGCGCCAGATTCAGCAGTACGCCGCCGAACTCGCCATCGACCAGGCTGCCCGCAAGCTCGTCGTCAACGCCGAGACTGACCGTCTCCTCATCCAGAGCTTCGCCCGCCGTCTCACCGGCGACGAGTCCAAGGAAGGGCAGAACTAATGTCGACCGTCTCGCTCCGTTACGCCCACGCCTTTGCCGCCGTCGCCGCCAAGCAGCATCTCGATGTCAACGTCGCCCAGCAACAGTTGAACGACTTCGCCGGAACCTTCGCCAACAGCCACGACCTCCGCGAAATCCTGATGGACCCATCGATCCCCAATCCGCAGAAGCTCAAGGTCATCGACGCCATCGCACAGCGCATCGGCATGTTTACCGCCGTGCGCAACTTCATCGCCGTCATCATGGAGCACCAGCGCCTCCACGAACTCACCGAGATCCTCACCGAATATCACACCATCGCCGACGAGCAGTCCCACATGGCCGAAGCCGAGATCACCAGCGCCCGCCCCCTCAACGATCAGGACCGCGCCGATCTCGAAGCCCACGTCACCAAGCTCGCCGGAGGCCGGATCCGCGCCACTTATCATCAGGACCCAACCCTGCTCGGCGGCGCCATCGTCCGCATCGGCTCGACCGTCTACGACGGCTCCATCCGTGCGCAGTTGCAGTCGTTGAAACAAAAACTCGTCAACGCATAGCGGCGAGTGCACAAATTTTCGCCGGCAACGGCATCAGAAATTCAGATTCAGAGAAGCGAGTACAAGGAAGACATGGCACAGATCAAGGCGGATGAAATAACCGAACTGCTTCGCCAGCAGATTGAGAACTTCGACCAGCGCCTCCAGGTCGACGAGGTTGGCACCATCATCTCCCTCGGCGACGGCATCGCCCGCGTTCACGGCCTCGACAAGGTCATGGCCGGCGAGCTCATCGAGTTCCCCCACAACGTATCCGGTCTCGCCATGAACCTCGACGAAGACCAGGTCGGCGCCGTGCTCCTCGGCGACTACACCGAGCTCAAGGAAGGCGACACCGTCAAGCGCACCGGCCGCATCATGTCCGTGCCCGTCGGCGAAGCCATGATCGGCCGCGTCGTCAACGCCCTCGGCCAGCCCATCGACGACAAGGGCCCCATCAACACCACCGAGACCCTGCCCATCGAGCGTCTCGCCCCCGGCGTCATCGACCGCCAGGGCGTCCGCGAGCCCATGGCCACCGGCATCAAGGCCATCGACACCATGATCCCCATCGGCCGCGGCCAGCGCGAGCTCCTCATCGGCGACCGCCAGACCGGCAAGACCGCCATCGCGCTCGACACCATCATCAACTCCGCCAAGAACAACCTCATCTGCATCTACTGCGCCATCGGCCAGAAGAGATCGTCCGTCGCCCAGGTCGTCCAGACCCTCGAAGAGAACGGCGCCATGGCCTACACCGTCGTCGTCGCTGCCACCGCGTCCGAGCCCGCGCCGATGCAGTACCTCGCGCCCTTCGCCGCCACTGCCATCGGCGAGTACTTCCGCGACAACGGCAAGCACGCCCTCGTCATCTACGACGACCTCTCCAAGCACGCCGCCAGCTACCGCGAAATCTCGCTCCTCCTCCGCCGTCCCCCAGGACGCGAGGCCTACCCCGGCGACGTCTTCTACCTCCACTCGCGCCTGCTCGAGCGTTCCTCCAAACTTTCAGACAAGCTCGGCGGTGGCTCACTCACCGCGCTCCCAATCATCGAGACCCAGGCCGGCGACGTCTCCGCGTACATCCCGACCAACGTCATCTCCATCACCGACGGCCAGATCTTCCTCGAGACTGACCTCTTCAACTCGGGCGTCCGTCCCGCCGTCAACGTCGGCCTCTCGGTCTCGCGCGTAGGCTTCTCCGCTGCCGTCAAGGCCACTAAGCAGGTCGGTTCCACCCTGAAGCTCGACCTCGCCCAGTACCGCGAGCTCGCCGCCTTCTCGCAGTTCGGCTCCGATCTCGACCCCGTCACGCAGCGCCAGCTCAACCGCGGCCAGCGCCTCACCGAGCTGCTCAAGCAGCCGCAGTTTCAGCCGCTCCCATTCGAAAAGCAGGTCGCCATCCTTTTCGCCGGGCGTCAACGGCTTTCTCGACGACGTAGAAGTGAAGGACCTCCGTGCCTTCGAGGATGGCCTCTATCCCTACCTCGAGTCGACCGGCTCCGTCCTCAAGGACATCGTCACCAAGAAGGCCATCGACGACGACATCAAGGCCCGCCTCACCCAGTCCATCAAGGACTACAAGGCCGACTTCCTTGCGACCCGTCAGGACAAGAAAGAAGCAGCAGCGCGGCTAAATAGACCATGGCAAACGTACTCGACTTACGGCGTCGCATCCGCAGTGTGAAGAACACGCGGCAGATCACCAAGGCCATGAAGATGGTCTCGGCCGCCCGTCTGCGCCGCGCTCAGGAGCGCGCCATGCAGGCCCGCCCCTACGCGCAGATGCTCGCCAACGTGCTTGAATCGCTCGTCCGCCGCAGCGACATGTACAGCGACGAGTCCGGCGATCTGATGCATCCGCTGCTGGTCGAGCGTGAAGAGAAGAATGTTCTCGTCATCGTCATCGCCGGAGACAAGGGCTTCGCCGGAGCCTTCAACTCCAACATCACCAAGGCGGCCCACAAGTTCATCGACGAGCGCCGCGCCAGGGGCCAGAACATCGACATCGAACCCATCGGCCGTAAAGCCCGCGACCTCGTCGCCAAGAAGTACCCCAAGGCCGTCTACGAGAAGACCGAAGAGCACTACGACAACGACCTCTCCACGCACTACGAGGTCATCCGTCACCGCGCCGCGCCCATCGAGGTCACCGGCGACCATCCCACTCTTCTCCTCAAGATCAACATCGACGACGTCAGCGACATAGCGCACTCCATCATCGAGCGCTACACCCGCGCCGAGATCGACTCCGTCTACCTCGTCTACAACGAGTTCAAATCCGTCATCGCCCAGCGCGTCGTCGTCGAGAAGCTACTGCCCATCCGCAAGCTCGGGTCACATGAGATCACCGTCGCCGAGGAGATGACCGAAGAGCAGAAGGAAGCCGCTGCCCACGCCGCCGCCAGCTCCGGCATCAGCGTCTTCGAGCCCGAAGAGTCCGTCATCGAGAGGGAAGCCAAGAAGTTCGGCACCGCCGACGTCGACTACATCTTCGACCAGGATCCCGGCACGCCTGTTCCGCCACCTCATGCCGCGCTACATCACCACGCAGCTCTTCCACGCGCTGCTTGAAAGCGTAGCCAGCGAGCACGCCGCGCGTATGACCGCAATGGACGCCGCCACCAACAACGCCGGCGACATGATCGACGCCCTCTCGCTCACGATGAACCGTGTGCGTCAGGCCGCCATCACCAAGGAAATTATCGAAATCGTGAGCGGAGCAGCCGCTTTGTAGAGTTTTGTTAAGGGCACGCCTTCAGCCGTGCCGAAAGACACGCGGAACGAAAGGGGCTTTAGCCCCTGGGTATGCCTTCCATGAAGGCGCCACAAATGTTTTAGGAACACAGAGAGACCTATGGCAGAAAACATCGGAAAAGTAATCTCAGTCAGCGGCCCGGCCGTTGACATCCAGTTCGAAGAGTCGAAGATGCCGGCCATCTACCAGGCCGTCCGCATCGTCAGCGAAGGCTTCGACGTCCCCACCCCGCTCGACGTCGTCGTCGAGGTCCAGCAGCACCTCGGCGAAGGCCGCGTGCGCTGCATCGCCATGGTCGCTACCGAAGGTCTGGTGCGCGGCATGAAGGCGATCGACACCGGCGCGGGAATCATGGTCCCCGTGGGCCGCGAGACCCTCGGTCGGGTGCTCAATGTGCTCGGGCAACCTGTAGACGAGCTCGGCCCCGTCAACGCCAAGGTCCACATGCCAATCCACCGGCAGGCTCCCGCGTTCGACGAGCAGTCCACGTCGGAAGAGATGTTCGAGACCGGCATCAAGGTCATCGACCTCATCCAGCCGTTCTTGAAGGGCGGCAAGATCGGCCTCTTCGGCGGCGCCGGCGTCGGCAAGACCGTCGTCATCCAGGAGCTCATCAACAACGTCGCCAGCCAGCACGGCGGCTTCTCCGTCTTCGCCGGTGTAGGCGAGCGCACCCGCGAGGGCAACGACCTCTGGCACGAGTTCCAGGAGTCCGGCGTTATCGACCTCAAGGACTTCTCGAAGTCCAAGGCCGCACTCATCTACGGCCAGATGACCGAGCCGCCGGGGGCACGTCTCCGCGTCGCCCTCACCGGCCTCACCGTCGCCGAGTACTTCCGCGACGAAGAAGGCGCGGACACGCTGCTCTTCATCGACAACATCTTCCGCTTCACCCAGGCCGGTTCCGAGGTCTCCACGCTGCTCGGCCGTATGCCGTCGGCCGTAGGCTACCAGCCCAACCTCGCCACCGAGATGGGCGAGCTGCAGGAGCGTATCACCTCCACCAAGAAGGGCTCCATCACCTCCGTGCAGGCCGTCTACGTTCCCGCCGACGACTTGACCGACCCGGCGCCGGCCACGACGTTCGCCCACCTGGACGCCACCACCGTGCTCTCGCGTCCGCTCTCCGAACTCGGCATCTACCCCGCCGTCGATCCCCTGGCCTCCACCTCGCGCATTCTCTCTCCGCGCATCGTCGGCCAGGAGCACTACGACGTGGCTCAGGGCGTCAAGAAGATCCTCCAGCGCTACAAGGACCTTCAGGACATCATCGCCATCCTCGGCATCGACGAGCTCTCCGAAGAGGACAAGATCACCGTAGCGCGGGCGCGTAAAGTGCAGCGCTTCCTCTCGCAGCCCTTCCACGTCGCCGAGATCTTCACCGGCATCCCCGGCGCCTACGTCAAGGTCGCGGACACCATTCGCTGCTTCAAGGAGATCATCGAAGGCAAGCACGACGACATCCCCGAACAGGCCTTCTACCTCAAAGGCGGAATCGAAGACGTCCTCGCCGCCGCCGAGAAGATGAAGCAGACTGTATAAGCGTTTTGTTAAGGGCACGGCTTTAGCCGTGCCGCAAGAGAATAAAGCAAGAAGGGGGCTTTAGCCCCTGAGGTTCCAGATGGCAGAAACACCACAATCCGGCCTCCTCACCGTCCGCCTCGTCACTCCGGACCGCGTCCTCCTGGACGCCACCGCCGAGGCCGTCGAACTGCCCTCCATGTCCGGCTACCTCGAGGCCCTCTACGGCGCCGCCCCTCTGCTCGCCGAACTCGGCGCAGGCGAGGTCCGCCTCCACGGCGGCACCTCCGGCGACCAGAAGTTCTTCGTGGCCTGGGGATTCGTCGAAGTCCTCCCCGAGCGCGTCACCATCCTCGCCGAAACCGCTCTCCACCCCAACGAGATCGACGTAGCCGAGGCCCAGAAAGAACTCCGAAGGCGAGAAGCTCTGGAACGAAGCCGGCGACGACGGCCAGAAGTACGACGAAGCCAACGCCATCACCCGCCAGGCCGAAGAGAAGATAGCCTCAGCCGAAGGCAAGAGCACCTAGACCTACCCTCTAAACCGCGTCATCCGACCGGAGCCGAAGGCGGAGTGGAGGGACCCCCGCATTCCGCTTTTGCGGTGCTTGCTTGTCGTTTTCGCCCCCGAGTCCACAACGAGCAAGCTGAAAAAAATAAAGTTCGAAAAAGTGAAATGAATTAGCCGCCAAAAACCCACCACCCAAAAACCACGATTCGCACCACAAACTCACCACAAATTCACCACGAAAAACCACTCAGAAAATCATCCTTTCCCGCAACCCCCCTCAAAAACACCAGCAAAAACAACGAAACCCCGGCTCAGACCGGGGCTCATTTTTTTCTGACAATTGCAGGTTAAGAAGCTTTCTTCGCCTTGGCAGGAACTGCCTTCTTCGCCTTGTCCTTCAACGCAGGGGCCGCCGCAAGGGCCTCAGCCTGCTGCTTAAGCGCATGAATCACAACGCGAAGCATCTCCTCCTCCGGAGCAGGCTTGCCGGTAAAGATCTCAAACTGTCGCGCACCCTGCTGGACGAACATCTCGATCCCCGTAATGATCGGAATGCCCTTCTGCCGGGCGAGCCGTAAGAGTGGTGTTTCCAATGGGTTGTAGACCAGATCGAAGACCAGCTTCGTATTCAGATCCTTAGCCTCAAGTATCTGCGCGCCCTTGATCCCATTCATCCCAATCGGCGTAGCGTTGACAATCGCATCAAACGACGTCTTCGCTAACGCATCCTTTTTCATAGTCTTGGCACCAGCCTGACGAGCCAGCTTATGCGCCGTCTCCGCCGTGCGATTGAGAATGAAGACCTCCGCGCCCTTGTCCCGCAGACCAAACACAGCAGCCCGTGCAGCCCCGCCAGCGCCCAAAACCAGCACCTTGGCATCCCGAAGCGACATCCGCTTCTCCAGCGGCCCTGTAATGCCCGCTACGTCCGTGTTGAAGCCATAGAGCTTACCGTCCTGCGCCCGCAGCACCGTATTGCAAGCACCAATCTTCGCCGAGAGCGGATCAGTCTTCTCCAGGTGCGCCATGATCTCCTGCTTCAACGGCATCGTCACGCTAAGCCCTTGAATGGGAATATCATGCACCAGCTTTAGCAGATCATTCAGCTTGTTCGCCTGCAGCGCGAGATAGACGGCATTGACCGTTTCACGCCGAAACGCCGTATTCATCATGATCGGCGAGAGCGAACTACGGATAGGGTTTCCCGCGACGCCATAGACCTTGGTAGCCGCGTCAACCTGGTCAATTCGATACGTCTCGATCAGGGTGCGCGCGGCGATCTGCCCTGGCCCAGTCTCTTCGCCCATGGTAGCGGCGGCGAAGGTAAACGCGCTGCCTGCGCGTAGGCTGAGGACGCGTGAGATGATGCCTGCATCGCCCATACAGACGCCGACAATATTCGAGTGGTCTTCCATGCGCTCGATGAAACGCATCAACGTGACGTTGTCGGAGAGCGTCTTGGCTGTTGGGACGATCTTGATGAAGTCAGGCGCGAACGGCACGATGCGCTTGTAGATTCCCTCAAGGTCCTTCGTGGCTTCGAAGTCATGGTGGCTGATGATGAGGGCCACTCCGGTTTCGCGCAGCTTCTGCAGCTCGCCCTTCTTCATCGCAGCGGCTGTTTCGAGTTCTACATCGACGATTTGAAAGCCGGCCGCTGCCGCCTTCGAGAGAACCTCAATTTCGGAAGCAACGTTGCCGGAGAACTTTCCGCCGTTGGCCGTGCGGCGACAAGTCGCAATCGCAGTGACGGCATTATTTTCGGCCATGAAGTGTTTTAGCTTGGGCAGCGCAAGAAGCGGCTTCTCGAGATAGTCGAGGCGAAACTCAAGAAACGTCGTCTCTTTGACGACGGCGGTGGCTTTCTCAAGCATCTCGGCAGCCGTGGAGCCGATGACGGCAACACAGATTTTACCGATGCGGGAACGAAGAAATTGCGGGGCTACGCTGGGCACATTCACTCTCATGTCTACAATCGCGGTATCTTACAGATACGCGAGCAAGGATGCAAATTTTTGTTGAAACTAAAGGGGGTTAAGCTCAAACCTGAGTCGGAGCATCCACTCCCGTCTTATTCGATGCCGAAAGTGGGCCAAAGCACCACAGGATAGACGCTAAAGATTGCAGAATGTTGCAGCTTGAGGCGAACGCGCTAAGTGGTAATGCCGACCACGTTTAACATCCGCCCCGCCACCCCATGCTCCCCCCGGTGTGAGAAATACCGAGGTTCGCCGCTTTCGTACCGCTTACAAGCGGTGCATTCTCCCATTACAGCAATCTGGCTGTCCTCGATCCCCGCATTCAACAACTGCTCCCGGTTAGCCTCCCAAAGGTTGAGGTACGCGCGCCCTTCCCTTTGGTTGAACAGGCGATCGGCGTGTCGAAAGCGCTGTGAGAACGCGTCTCTCACTTCCTCCCCGACGGTGTAGCAACAGGGGCCTATGCTCGGGCCTACGGCTGCGATCAAGTCTTCCGCTCGTGACCCATACTCGTCTGTCATGGTTGCGATACCTTGCTCTACGATCTGGGCAGCCGTGCCTCTCCATCCAGCGTGAAAGGCTGCTACGACGCGCTTCTCTACATCGGCAACCAGGACAGGGACGCAATCCGCTGTTCCTACGGCCAACAGGACGCCCGGTTGGCTGGTTATCACTCCGTCTCCTTCGAGGACTGCTTTTCCTTCGGGGGTCTGAAGCTTTCCTTCCAGGGCTCCATCCGCTTCCTTTACCAAACGCACGATTGCGGAGTGCATTTGCCGGAGCGTTACGAGAGCAGAGTGACCGAGTTTGCCGTCAACCGCCTGGACGAACCGTCGCCGGTTCTCGACGACCGCGGACGGCTCGTCCTCTTTAGTCCAGCCGAGATTGAGCGTTGAACCGCCGTAGACGCGGGAGGTTCCGTTTGGCCTTGTGCTGAAGCCATGCCGTAGCCATTTGTATTTCTCCCACTCGGGGATGCGCACGATATCCGGATCATGCAGCTTGTCTTCCTGAGTCATGAGGATCAGTCCATCAGTTTGCGTGTCAGGTAGGTGTATTGCTCGGCCCATGTCCCAGCCTGTTCCTTAAGGTTGGCGCCGGCGGCGTGGCCGCCTTCGACGATTTCATCGTAGTAGAAGGGTTTGTGGAACTCCTCGAGTTTGGCGGCGAATTTGCGCGCGTGTACGGGGCCCACCCGGTCGTCTTTGGTGGTGGTGAAGATGAGGGGTTCGGGGTAGGTGGTGGCGGGGTTGAGCTGGTTGTAGGGGGAGATGGAGGCGAGGAACTGGCGCTCCTCGGGGATGGTGACGGTGCCGTATTCGCCGACCCAGGAGGCACCGGCGGCTATGTGCTCGAAGCGGAGCATGTCGAGGAGTGGCACCTGGATGACGACGGCGTTCCACATGTCGGGGTGCTGGGTGAACTCTACACCCATGAGGAGGCCGCCGTTGGAGCCGCCCTGGATACCGAGGCGGCGGGGTGAGGTGATCTTGCGGGTGAACATGTCACGGGCGACGGAGGCGAAGTCGTCGTAGATGCGCTGGCGGTGGGTCTTGAGGCCGGCTTCGTGCCATGCGGGGCCGAACTCACCACCGCCGCGGATGTTGGCGAGGACGTAGACGCCGCCGCGCTCGAGCCAGAGCTTGCCTACGATGCCGGAGTAGCGGGGGGTTTCGGAGACCTGGAAGCCACCGTAGGCGGTCATGAGGGTGGGGTTGGAGCCGTCGTACTTCATGTCCTTGCGGTGGACGATGAAGTAGGGGACCTTGGTGCCGTCGGTTGAGGTGGCCTGTAGCTGCTCGACGGTGAGGTTGGAGGCGTCGAACTGCGGGGGAAGCGTCTTGGCGGGTTTGAGGCTTCCGTCGGCTGCGTCTCCGAGGACTAGCGACGATGGTGTGAGGAAGCCGGTGAGGCCGAGGAAGAACTGGTCGTCGGAGGTGTTGGTGGACTCGATGGAGACGGCGATGTTATCGGGAACGTCGAGCTTCTTCGCGGTCCAGACGTTCTTTGGGCTGCGGGTGTAGACGTAGGCGCGGCCCTGGACATGGTCGAGCGTTGTGATGATGAGATGGTTCTTGGTGATGTCGACTTCCTGGGCGAACTCCTGCGTGGTTGGGGTGAAGATGATCGTGGGTTTGAGATGCGTGGGGTCTTTCTTCAGGGCTTCCATGTCGATGGAGACGATGGAGCCTTGCGGGAAGGATTTGGTGAAGCCTTCAGGCTTCCAGTCTTCGTTGAGTTCTACGATGATCTGGCCTTCGAGCATTCCGTGGATCTCGGACTTGAGGGGGAGCGCGATTTTTTTGGGGCCGTCGGGGGTGTAGAGAGAGACTTCGCGCTGGAAGAAGTTGATGCCACGGGAGAGGAAGATGAGCTGGTGGCCCTGGGGGTCGTGGAGGATGCCGGCGCCTGCGCCTACGTCAGTGGGCTGGCCGCGGAAGATCTCCTTGGCCTGATCGAGGGACTGGCCGCGCTTCCAGATTTTGGAGATGAAGGGGTAGCCGGATTGCGTCATGGTCCCCGGACCCCAGTCGCGCGCGACGATGAGGGTGTCTTTGTCGATCCATTCGGCGTTCTGCTTGGACTTGGCCAGGGCGAAGCCGTTCTCGACGAACTTGCCAGTCTTAAGGTCGAACTCGCGGAGAGTCTCGGCATCTTCGCCACCGGCGGAGAGCTGGACGAGGCAGAGGCTGTCGCCGGGGTAGATGCAGTCGAGGCCCTTCTGAACCCATTTTTCGTTGTCCTGTTTGGCGAGGGCGTCGTAGTCGATGACGGTTTGCCAGTCAGGTTTGTCGGTGAGGTAGCTGGTGAGGGAGGTTTTGCGGAGGATGCCGCGGACGTGCTGGGCGTCCTGCCAGGTGTTGTAGATTTCGCCGACGCGGAAGTGTGGGCCGGGCAGCCGGGTGGGCGATTCGAGGACCTTGAGGGCGGTTTCCTGAAGCTGGGGGTAGTGCGGGTCGGCCTGAAGGATTTTTGCGGAGCGCTCGTTCTCGGCGTTGACCCATGCCATGGCGCGGTCGCCGGAGACGTCTTCGAGCCACTGGTATTTGTCGGGCTGCTCGGTGGTGTTTTGTGCGTGAAGGCTGGTGGCGAGAACGAAGGCGGTGAGGAGTACGGTGGTGCAGTGGCGGAGCTGCATTGTTAGAGTGGTCCCCTTTGTGTAGAGGGAGACAGTTTATCGCAGATGGGGTGACGGAGTTGTCTGCGGTTGCGTGGAGGATGGGGAGGGTGGCGGCTTCGGGTTCGTGTGAGCTGTCTTGTAGTGCAGTGGTAGAGAAGCAGGTTTCTCCACTTCGCTGCGCTCCGGTCGAAATGACGGCTTCGTGGGGGTGCTGGGGTTCGGTTGAAGCGACGGCGTGATCGGGGATGAGCGCCTCGGTTGAAGCGACGACGTTGTCGGTGGCGTCGTTGGGTTTTCGTGTTTCTTGTTTAGCGCGAGAGTCATCTCGGCAAGAGGAGAGCAGAAGGCGCTCCCCGGGTTGGCGGCTGGCGTCGTTGAGGTCGTTGATGGGTGCCAGGGTGCCGAGGTCGGGGTGAGTGGTGATCTCTTCGACGATCTCGAGTTCGTGAGACTTCTTCTGGCGCTGGTTGCGGTGCGTCTCGGGTTTGGGGAGGTTGAGGCTGGCGATCTGGAGGCCGTAGAGGAGGAGGCCGGCTCGGCGGGGATCGATCTGGTTGGCGGCGATGCGCTGGAGGACCTGGCCGATGGAGAGCTGGATGGCGGACTGGTCCTCGGGCAGGGGCAGGTTGAACTCGGAGCGGCGGTTTTTGCGGTCGCGCGGGTTGGCGACGGGACGGCGGGTGGTGTGATGGTAGTAGCAGAGGTCTTCGCCGCGGAGACATGGGCTGCCGCAGCGATGGCCGTCGGTGAAGATGTGGCGGCATTGGTAGCGTTTCGGTTGGTCTTGCATGATGTGCCCCCTCTGGGTGCTTTTTGGTCAAAGTCTTCGAAGGAAAAGGGTTAGGTCTGGACTTGCGGTTGGCGAGTTAGCTAGTTGGCTAGTCAGCTAGTCCGTGGCAGACGGTTCAGGTCTTCCCTTTTTCCGGTTAAATGCGAAAGCCCGGCTTTTGGCCGGGCTTTGTTTTTTCTTTCTACTTCTATTTTATCGAATTGGAGGGTAACTAAATTTCCTGTTTGCGATGGGTTTATTTTTTGGGGTTAAGTGGTTTGGTTTTAGGTGGTTGTTGGTTTTGTGCTGGATTTGGGGGCTTGACAAGCGAGTTTGCTGGTGTTTTTGAGGGTTATGTGGATTAGGTGATTGATTCATTGTGGCTTGCTTGGGCGAAGCAAAGACAATGGATGCGTTTGAAAGCAGTCACTTCAGGATCTTTCTCTCTGTAATTCAGCAAAATCCTCATCCAACTTGTCTTTCTCTTTGGCACTCATCTGTTTTGCCGTCACAACGGCGATTCCTTCCCAAAAGAATGTTGCTATTCCAATCGCCCATTATTTATCTCAACTATCTCAACGTGAGTCTCTGGTTTGTCTGCACAGAGTTTCTCAACCTTCTCATAAAGAAGAATAATGTGGCGCTGTTTCAAATGCGGGTAGATCCAGAAGCTCGCCAACCATGCAATTGAGGCATAAATCAAGATCAGCTCTATGGCTGCAATCGGAGTGAAGTGCTTATAGGCGTAACACGAGAAGATCGCGAAAACCGGGAGAATGAGACCGCGGAAAGTTTTTGCAAGCTCATTCAGCGCATACACACTGAGATAGCCTTGCTCCGACGTCTTGAGGATCGCCATCGCGACCTTGTAACTACCTTCGTATACACCGAGACTTTTTCTGGCGTCCGCGCGCGCCTTCTTCAAACGATAAGGCTGGTACCGTTCCTTTCCATCTTTGGTCTTGTAGGTGCGCTTATCTATCCAGTCTCCTACAAGGTAGAAGACATAGGTGATGGTAAGAACCAAGGAAGCGTTATGAAAGTTGATTTGTCCGACTAGTGGGAGTTGTAACTTGAAGCCTAGTGTGACAAGGCATGACAAGCATGAGGAGGTACGCCCATCCAGGGCTGCGCGTAACATTCTCGATGATCGGTTCAACTGCTTTAGCGATAGGCTCGCTGCCCTTCGACTCCTCCGCAGGAATTTCCGAATTGCCCATTGGATTCGGATCACTCATTGTTTTGCCGAGTTCAGAGGATCGCGTGACGCCGCATTGTGACTGGAGTGCATATTGCGACTTCTATTGCAGGCTGGTGGGTGTGGTTCGAAGGCTGCTGCCGAAGGTCCAGCTTAGTCCCGTGGTTGTGCCGTAGTCGCTGCCGGAGAGGTTGGACGGGAGGCTTGTTATCCCAGTTGCCGTAGAAGGTGAGGTTCCAGGAGAGGTTGCCGGTGATCTTGATGTAGTAGGACGTGGTTACGGCAGTATAGATGCGACCAGGGTCGGAGAGAGCCGGAAGCAGAATGGCATTGAAATCGAGATTGGTTTTATTGAACTTGAAGAGCTGTACATTTGCGACGATCAAGGCCGTCGTAAGGTTTTGCGTGGGGATGGCGGAGACACCTGGGGTGTAGTTCGTGTTCTGCCAGGAGGCGCCACCCAGAATGGAGATGATGGCGCGGTTGGTGTGTTTCAAGTAATAACCGATTCCGCCACCGAGAGTGTTCTGACGTGAGATGCCCTGTTCGGCGCTTTGGAGGAAGCCATCAAAGCCCCCGTAGAAGAAGTTTTTCTTCGGCAAGAGATGAAACCCTTCGAGGGTCAGTTGGTTGCGAGTCGATGTCCCCGTACCGTTTGCGGCGGACAGGTTGGAACTTATTCCGAGCTGGGTCCCCCAACGTTCGCGGGGGTACGCGATCAATCCGCTGAGACTGTACTGGTAGGTTTGGTTTCCTTTTGAGTAAATGGATCCACCGCCCAGGCCTCCGGTGAATCGCTGAAAGAACTTTTCTGAGGTCTGGGTGACGCCGGTGATTCGTTCGCTGTCGAGGGTGACGGTATTCCCAGTTGACCCACGGTTTGGCTCTGGGGTTGGCTCGGCTGTCCGGCGGTTTGCATCGGCGGTTTTCCCAGTTGCCCCGCGGTTTGGCTCGGTGGGTGTCCCGGTGGTTGTCTCGATGGGTTCGGTTACCCGAATATCAATGGGGCGGCCGGAGGTAGATTCAATGCTGCTGAGGGTCCCGTTGTAGACCGAGCCGTCCTCTGTCTTCACGATAAACAGCTGGTTGCTCTCGAGGCGGGCGACCTTGGTCCAATCGACGGAGATGGTCTCTATGACGTAAGGGAGGCCGACGTAGAGCACGCCTCCATAGAGCGCTTTGATCGTGCCTGTGAGGTGATCGCCATTTCTCATGACGATGACATCGGTGCTTTCCCGGGCGAAGAGGGGCAGAGCGAACAGCAGATGAGCGCACAGGATGGCGGTACGGATTTTCATGACGGCACCTCTCCGAGTGGTGATGCGCAGAGTACTCGTATCAGAGAGACAGCCTTCCCGGACGATGCACGCCGTTCTTAGCCAGGTGAACTGTCTCCAAGACAACTCTGCTTGAGCCCCGGGCCCGAAAGAACAACGAAGGTGCTGTCCAGTCTACTCGGGTCAGGCCTTGCAGAGTTCTTCGGCGAGGGCTTCGCGGTGGTCGAGGGCGATGGTGTCGAGGCGGTTGAGGATGTTGAGGTAGAAGAGGAAGGCGGCGAGGGCGAGGGTGAAGAAGATGGGGACCATGAGCCAGGGGCGGCCGAAGTAAGTGGCGATGGCCATGACGGCGAAGGCGATGCCGACGGTGGCGGCGAGGATGCCGAGGGCGATGAGAACGCTGAGTTGGGAGGCCTGGCCTCGGCTGGGCTTCATGAGGTCGATCTTTTTTGGGGCCATGAGGGAGCGGAGATTGCCGACTGCTCCGTTGACGAAGGTGGTGAAGAGGAGCCAGCAGATCGTGGAGAGTCCGATAACGAGCGAGGGAGGATGCGCAACGATGGAGATGACGGCGAAGATGAGGACGAGCTCGACGAAGGTGAGGAGGAAGCCGGTGATGTTTTTTGCGAGGAAGATGTCGCGCAGGCGGGCGGGGCTGAGGAAGTAGAACTGGATGCCGGGGCCGTCGGCTCCGAGGGCGTTGTAGGAGAGGATGGAGACGCCGAGGACGGAGTAGGCGACGGCGATGGGAAAGACGTAGTGGCCGTAGCGGCCGGTGATGCTCATGCGGCTGGCGACGAGGAAGACCATGAAGAGCGGGGCGATGAATCCGTAGAGCTGGTTGAGGTTGCGGCGGAGGTAGATGGACTCTTTTTGCAGGCAGGCGATGACGGTGGAGTTGAGGCCGAAGGTGCGGGCGGGTGCATGCGGCGGGAGATGCGATGGGAGTGCGGATGCGTGGAGTTCGGCGGGCAGCGGGCTGGTTGGGCTGAGTGACTTCGCTGAGATTTTCGCCGCGGAACTCGCGATGCATGCGCCAGGCGTAGACGGAGAAGAAGAGAGCGGCGAAGGCGAGGACTCCGAGGAGCGAGGCGATGGCAGTGAGGATGCGGCCCTGGCCGTATTGGACGATGGAGGAGCCGGTGAGCCCGGGCGGAAGAAGCGCGGCGATGGGTTTGATGTGGTAGTAAATGCTGCGGAGCAGAGGGAGGTGGGTGTTGAGGTGGCGGTGGCGGTTGCCCTGGAGGCCGGGATTGAAGCTGAGATTGATGTATTGGAAGCCGAGAGAGGCGAAGAGGATGAAGGCGGTGAGGATCTCGCGGGAGCGGCGGGTGAGGAGCCAGCGTTCGACCCAGACGAGGAGCATGCGGACGAGGAAGATGTTGGCGAGAGCGAAGGCGAGGAGGACGAGAGTGGACCAGGGGGCGAGGGAGGGTCTTGCGATGGCGATGCCGATGTCGGCTGCGATGATCGCGAGAGTGCCGATGACGTTGGAGGCGCTGAGGAGTCCGAAGAAGATGCGGGCGGTGAGGTAGCGAGGGAAGCTGAGCGGGAAGCGGATGATGGTGTTGATGTCGAAGCTGAGGCCGGGCTGGGAGATGTTGAGGACGACGAGCATCCAGAGAACGAAGATGCCCCAGGTGAGGAGGGGAAGGTTGGCGATGCGGCCGGATGAGACCATGAGGTAAGCCGCGATGCCGGAGCCGACGATGGGGCCGATGGCGATGAGCGGTGATGATGGGGAAGATGAGGATGCGGGCAACGAGCTCGCCGGCTCCTCCTTTGCGGCGGAAGGCGTTGCGGAAGATGCACCAGCGAAGGCGGGCTAGCGCGGCGAATTGAGCGCGGCTCTGGGCGGCGGTCCATGGGTTGGGGGTGAGTGGGAGAGACGGAGTCAGCCCAGCCATGAGAGTTCCTGTTCGGGTTGGTGGGCGCCGGGTTCGTTGCCGACGATGTTGAGGAAGATCTGTTCGAGCGTGAGGGTTTGGGTTCCGGTGTTGTCGGGGTTGCGGGCTTTGATGCCGGCGCGGAGCTCTTCGAGTGAGCCGTTGGCGATGAGGTGGCCGCGGTCGATGATGGCGACGTGGGAGCAGAGGCGCTCGACGATCTCGAGGACGTGTGAGGTGAGGAAGATGGTTGCGCCGCGGGCGATCATGCCCTGAAGCATGGATTTCAGGGTGCCGGAGGCGATGGCGTCGACGCCTTCGAAGGGCTCGTCGAGGAAGAGGACGCGGGGGCCGTGGATGACGGCTGCGGCGAGGGCGAGTTTTTTCTGCATGCCGTGGGAGAAGTCGGTGATGAGTTTTTTTGTTTCGTTGGCGAGGCTCATGAAGTCGAGGAGCTCTTCGGTGCGGGCGGCGGTGGTGGCGGCGTCGAGACCGTACATGCGGCCGACGAAGTGGAGGTATTCGGATGCGGTGAGGCGGCCGAAGAGTGCGAGGCCTTCGGGGACGACTCCGATCTGGCGCTTGACTTCGATGGAGTTGGCGGAGGCGTCGAGGCCGAGGATCTGGATGCTGCCGGAGGTGGGGGCGAGCAGGCCGGTGAGCATCTTGATGGTGGTGGACTTTCCTGCTCCGTTGGGGCCGAGGAATCCGAAGAACTGGCCGGGAGCGACGGTGAGATTGACGTCCTCAACGGCGGTGAAGTCGCCGAAGCGACGTGTGAGGCCCGTGGTGGCGATGGCAGGGATCATTTGAAGGAAGAATACCTTAGGAGGGAGGGGCGAGGAGTAAAAGTTGAGGCGGATGCGCTCGAAGGGGAGCGGCTCTCATCTGAAATGAGAGGCGGGAAGAGCAACACGCGACGAAGGTTCGGGTTGATATACTTAATGGCTGGCGTATTTCGCTGAGTCATTTGCGCTGTAAGGGGTCGAGGCTGGACTCCTGCGCTCGGTGAGCGAGACGGTAAACGGGTTTTTAATGAGCAACTTTCTTGAGACGATTCATTCCCCCGCAGATGTAAAGAAGCTGTCGATACCTGAGCTGATGCAGCTTGCGGAGGAGATTCGCGAGCGGCTGATTGTGGGGGTTGCGAAGACTGGCGGGCATATCGGGCCGAACCTGGGTGTGGTGGAACTGACGATTGCGATGCACTATGTCTTCGATACGCCGAAGGATAGCTTTGTTTTCGATGTGAGCCACCAGGCTTATGTGCACAAGCTGCTGACGGGGCGGGAAAAACAGTTCGAAACGATTCGGCAGCCGGGTGGGCTGAATGGCTTTATGCTGCGGACGGAGAGCGAGCATGACAGCTATGGGGCTGGACATGCCGGGACGGCTCTGAGTGCGGCGCTGGGTATGGCGGTGGCGCGGGATATGTCGGGTGGGAAGGAGCATATTGTTGCGCTTGCGGGGGATGCGGCGTTTACGAACGGGATCTCGTTTGAGGCGCTGAATAATATTGCGGCGCAGACGCGGCGAATGATTATCGTGCTGAACGATAATGCGTGGTCGATCGATAAAAATGTCGGGGCGATTGCGGAGTACTTCCACAAGATTGTGACGAACCCGACGATATACGAGCCTGCATGACAAGGCTGCGGAGCCTGATAGAGCGGTTTGGCGGCAAGGCGGCTCGGCATGTGGTGCGGAAGGCGGAAGAGGCGGCGAAGGGTTTGATCGGGCCGGGCATGCTGTTTGAGGAGTTCGGGCTGAGTTACTTTGGGCCGATCGATGGGCATAATCTGCCGCTGCTGATTGAGACGTTTAAATTTTTGAAGCAACAGAACAAGCCTGTCGTGCTGCATGCGATTACGCAGAAGGGCAGAGGGTTTCAGCCGGCGATTGAGAAGCAGAAGAAGTTTCATGGGCTGGGGCCGTATGACGCGGAGACGGGTGAGACGAAGTCGGCGGGGCAGAAGACTTATTCGGAGATATTTGCGGAGTCGCTGACGAAGCTGGCGACGGCGAATGACAAGGTGGTGGCGATTACGGCAGCGATGCCGAATGGGACCGCGCTGGATCTTTTCCGGCCGCATCATCCGAAGCGGTACTTCGATGTGGGGATTGCGGAGGAGCATGCGGTGATCTTTGCCGCAGGGATGGCGACGAAGGGGTATAAGCCGTTTTGCGCGATCTACTCGACGTTTTTGCAGCGGGCGTTCGATCCGATTGTGCACGATGTGTGTTTGCAGAATCTGCCGGTGGTGTTCTGCATGGACCGCGGCGGTTTGAGCGGAGATGATGGGCCGACGCATCATGGGTTGTTCGACATCAGCTATCTGCGGAGCGTGCCGAACCTGATCCATATGGTTCCGAAGAATGAAGATGAGCTGCAGGACATGATGTATACGGCGATGCTGCATGAAGGGCCTAGCGCGATTCGTTATCCGCGTGGGACAGGGCCGGGCGTTGCGGTGAAGGAGAAGCCGGTGGCGCTGGAGATTGGGAAGGCTGAGGTGATTCGCGACTCGGGCCGCGCGGAGATTGCGATCTTTGGGTTGGGAGCGATGCTGCCGGAGGCGGAACGGCTGGCGGTGATGCTGGAGAAGGAAGGATTTTCAGCGGCGGTGATCAATCCGCGGTTTGCCAAGCCGGTGGACCGGGAGTGCGTTGGTAAATTTGGCAGACAGTGCGGTTTGGTTGTGACGCTCGAGGACCATGTGCTGGCTGGTGGGTTTGGTTCGGCGGTGATGGAGACGCTGAATGAGCTTGAGGTGCAGGTGCCGGTGGTTCGGGTGGGGTGGCCGGATGAGTTTATTGAGCATGGGAAGGTCGAGTCGCTTGCGGCAGAAGTATGGGCTGACGGCGGAGGCTGCGCTGGAGAAGACGCGGCCCTTTCTGGCGAAGATGATGGACCATGTGCTGGCGAAGCACTAGCGGTTTTCGTTGGGGATCCCTTCGAAGGTGCTGCAAAGGTGTCCTCGGAAAGAAGAGGAGTACCTCAGCGGCTGAAGCCGCATTCCATGCGAGCAGCTTGCGGCACGGCTAAAGCCATGCCCTTAAGCAAAGCGGACTACTTCAACACCCTCAAAGCCGCCCTTGTTGGGTGGATTTTCGCCGGATAAAGCCTTGCGCTCCCTCCGGATCGCGCGTTGCGCGATGGGAAGCAGGGTTTGGGGCGCGGTTGTAACTTCGCTAGGATGACGCGCGTTTGGGTGGGCGAGGGAGAACAGGCAACAGCAAAGGCAAAAACGAAATGCGGGGGTCCCTCCACTTCGCTTCGCTCCGGTCGGGATGACGCAGTTTTTCGAATGAGATGTCAAGGCAAGATCAGGGATGACCTGGTTTTTGCGAAATCACAAGACAACAGAGCAAACAAAGGCAAAGACGAAAGAGAAGTTGGAAGAAAAAAGAGGCGCCCTCTTGCGAGAGGCGCCTCCTGTTGAGGGAAGACAACTTTTAGTTGGGCATGAGGACGGTGTCGATGATGTGGATGACGCCGTTGGACTGGAAGACATCGGCTGTGGTGATGGTGGCCATGCCACCTTTGGCGTCGGTGAGCATGATCTTGCTGCCGGACATGGTGGCGGTGAGGTCTTCACCCTGAACGGTCTTGAGAGTGGCTTTGCCGCCGCCCTTCCTGATCATGGCTGCGAGTTGTTTGGAGCTGATTTTGCCGGCGACGACGTGATAGGTGAGGATCTTGTCGAGGGTCTCTTTGTTCTGTGGCATGACGAGCGTGTCGACTGTGCCGGCGGGAAGTTTCGCGAAGGCGTCGTCGGTGGGTGCGAAGACGGTGAAGGGGCCGGGGCTGTTGAGGGTGTCGACGAGGCCGCCGGCTTTGACGGCTGCGACGAGGGTTTTGTTCATCGGCGAGTTGACGGCGTTCTCGACGATGGTTTTGGTGGGATACATTTCGGCACCGCCAACCGTTGGATCCTGTTGGGCACGTGCGGTGAGGGAACTGATGGCCAGAGTGGCGGCGGCTAAGGCGAGCAAGGTCTTCTTCATGGTGATTGTCCTTTGTCGATCAAAATTTCTGAATTGCTTTGTTGTGAATTTCCGGTTGCGTCCATTTCTTCAAGGGCGCTCATAAGCATCTACGCGCGATCCGAAAGACTGGATTGCTTTGATTTCTAAGTTGCTCAATGGAGAGCGAGGACGATGCCGCGCGGTTTTGGTGGGGATGGAATGCTGCCGAGAGGTTGTTGATGTTGTGAAGGGGAGGTGACACGGGTGGGGCGTTGACAATTCTGCTGGATCACCGTCAACTGAAAGCTGGGCGTTAATGCTTAACGAATCGAGCGGGAGTCACGGCGTGATGCAGACGGAGGAACATGGGATCCATCCTCATGCCGCCCACGACCGCGGTCTTCTGGCGATTGGATTGTTCAAGCTGGCGAAGGCGATCTTCTTCTTCTGTATCGGCGTGGGCGCGCTTCATATGCTGCACAAGGATCTGGAAGATGAGGTGATGCGGCTGGCGGTGCGATTCAAGTTCGACCCGGAGAGCAGATTTGTATCGTTGCTGCTGGATAAGGTGGATTTGATCGATGCGCACCGGCTGAGGCAGATCAGCGTGGCTACGTTTGGGTATTCGGCGCTGGCTTTGACGGAAGGCGTTGGGTTGCTGCTGGAAAAGGTCTGGGCGGAGTACCTGACGCTGGTCTTGACGCTCTCGTTCTTGCCGTGGGAACTGTATGAGCTTGCGCGGAAGCCTGACTGGTTCCGGCTGAGCCTGCTTCTGATTAATCTTGCGGTGCTGTGGTACCTGGTTTGGCTGCTTCGGAGGAAGAGGCTGCTGGGCGGCGGCTTGAAATGCGACAGCGGGCCTAAAGCCTTGCGCTCCTTCCGAAAAGCAAAAGGCAGGTCCTCCGCCTTCTGCGAAGGATGACAACTAAGAAGGCAAAGGCAACCGCCATGTTTTCGCTTTTATTTCGCTTTAGCAGATGAATTGCGTCGCCGCAAGGGGTGAGGCGGGGATGAACCACGTTCGCTAACACTACAGGTTGTGGGTATCTTTCTAGATTCCGCAAGCGCCTGAGTTTTCCACTATCCATTAAGGGAATTCCACCGGTCTGGCACTAAAAAACCCTTTACAGGGCGGGGTGTCTCGGCGATGCTGGTGGAGCGAAGTAGAAGATTTTGGAGTTTAGTGGACCAAAGTGAGCTCCGGATGCATGAATTCTATGACGGCGGGCAGAAGTTGACATCAAGTTTGGCCAGGACGGGTATCGAGGTTGCAATGTTTCGGGGAAATCACCCAACTCGCGTTGATGAAAAAGGCAGGCTCAAGCTGCCTGCCGAGTTCAAGCGCCGTGTGGATGAGTTGTACGGGCCCCAGTTCTACATCACGAGCACGGATGGCAAGCGGGCTCAGGTTTATCCGCTGAAGGAGTGGGAGAAGATCGAGGCTTCGCTGGCGACGATGTCGCCGTTCGATCCGACCCGCAAGAAGTTTCTGGACGTGACGAACTACTACGGCCAGATGGCAGAGATGGATGCACAGGGCCGGCTGCTGATTCCGCAGAAGCTGCGGGATACGGCGAAGGTGATGGGCGATGTGAATGTGATGGGCTTCCAGACGATGTTGGAAGTGGTGAAGGAAGAGATGCTGGACGCGCAGGTGAAGAATGCGGAAGGCGTGGTTGAGCTGACGAACACGGATCTGATGGCGTTCGCAGAGAAGACGAAGGTAGCTGGTTAGAGGCCCCCAGGGGCAGCGCAGAGGCGGTGAGATGAACGGTCCGCGACATGTGCCGGTTCTTTTAGAAGAAGTTCTGGAGTATTTGAATGTGCGTCCGGGCGGCGTGATTTGTGATGCGACGCTTGGGCTGGCGGGTCACTCTTCGGCGATTGCGAAGAGGCTGGGCGGCAAAGGCAAGTTGATTGCATTTGATCGCGACCCGGAGGCGATGGAGGCGGCGAAGGTTCGGCTGGAGGAAGTCCGAGCTGAACTAAACGCAGATGGGCGAGACGCGATGCCGGAGTTGAGGCTGGTGCCTAAGGCGTTTTCGGAGGCGGCCAGCGAGATTGAGCCGGGAAGCCTGGATGGTCTGCTTGCTGATTTTGGCGTGAGCAGCCTGCAGCTGGATGAGGCGCACAGAGGATTTAGTTTTCGGACCGACGGACCACTAGACATGCGGATGGATACGCGCAGTGGAGAGACGGCCGAGCAAGTGGTAAATCAGGAAGACGAAAACGAACTCGCCGACCTGATTTACGAATTCGGAGAGGAAAGGAGGTCGCGGAGAATCGCCAGAGCCATTGTTAGGGCCCGGCCGATTACTACTACTGCGGAATTGGCAAGAGTGGTATCGGCCGCGGCCCCATCAATGAAAGGCGACAAGATTCATCCGGCGACACGAACCTTTCAGGCGCTTCGGATTCGAGTGAATAACGAGTTGGGAGAGATTCAATCGCTGCTGAAGAGCGCGGGGTCTCTGTTGAAGCCGGGAGGAAGGCTGGTGCTGATCAGCTTCCACTCTTTGGAGGACCGGCTGGTGAAGGATGCGTTCCGTGAGTGGGGCCGGGAGAAAAAGTTTGAGGTTTTGACGAAGAAGCCGGTTGTGGCCGGTGAAGAAGAAGAGAGACGGAATCCGCGATCGCGCAGTGCAAAGATGCGGGCGGCGGAAAAAGATTTAGTAGATTAGAGATTAGTTACTTCATAGTGATGTTGGAAATGTAAGACAGAGAAATCGGGCCGGGGTTGTCCCACCTTCTTTCAGGCGAAAGACAACTCTGTAACACAAGTCCCCTCCTCCAATAGCGATCCCGGCCCGGTTCGTACGTTTGGAGAGAGCGGCAAAAGGATTTGCTCAGGTGCAACAGCTGGGCAGAAGTAAGTGAGGTGCGCGATGGCAGCTTCGGCGATGGCAGGACAACAGATCGAGATGATGGGCTCGCGGAGGAACTGCGACGAGCCGCACGGGATCGCTGACGGCGCGGAACCGCGAGCTGTTTGAGACGCAGCGGCGCGCGCGGCGTGGACCGACGCCGGAGGTTTTTTTTGCGAAGCACATCGATAACAGCAGGATTGTGAAGGCGGACGACCCGGTGCGGCGGCGCGAGATGCGCACGTTTAGCGCGGTGATGAGCGTGCTGTTTGTGATGGTGATGGTGTACGTGTGGCAGCATTTCTCGGCGATTGAGATTGGGTATCACGTGGAGGTGCAGAAGCAGCAGGTGGAGCAGCTTCGCGAGGAGAACCGGCAGCTTAGATTGTCGGAGGCGCAGCTGACGGACCCGGGCCGGATTGACCGGATGGCGCGGCAGCTTGGGCTGGAAGAGCCTCTGCCGGGGCAGGTGGTGCGGCCGGAGGGTGGAGATCCGAATGCTGCAGTGCTGGCGCAGGCGAATACTGCGCCGGTGCCGATCGTTCAGTAACACGGAAATCTTAGTCAATAGAAGCAGGCAAACAGAATGAAGAAGGCGCCACGGCAGACGTTAACCGCTCCGATACGGAGGATCCGGTTTGCCTATGTGGCGCTTTTTTTCTGTTTCTGGACGGTGCTGATTGCGGGGCGGCTGGCGTGGCTGCAGGTGGTGCGGCACTCGGATTTTGTTCATCGCGCGGCGATGCAGCAGCAGAGGACGTTTGAGGTGGCTCCGCGGCGCGGGATGATGTACGACCGCAATCTGCGCGAGCTTGCGGTGACGGTGCAGGTGGATAGTGTGTTCGCGGTGCCGTCGGAGCTGGGGGAGAATCGTGCGAGCGCGGCGGAGATTCTGGCGGAGATTGTGCACTGCCGATCCGCAGGACAACTTTACTTCGAAGCAGCAGATGATGGCGCGATTCAATGCTTCGAGGGGGTTTGCGTGGGTCGCTCGGACGGATCGATCCGGAGACGGCGCAGCGCGTGCGCGAACTGAATCTGAAGGGAGTTTATTTTCAGAAGGAGTTCAAACGGTTTTATCCGAATAACGATCTGGCAGCGCAGGTGCTGGGATATGTGGGCACGGATGATACGGGGTTGGGCGGGCTGGAGCAGAAGTTTGATGACGAGATGCATGGCGTGTCCGGGCATATGTCGACTGCGGTGGATGCGAAGCGGCATGTGCTGGGCAGCGAAGAGAGCCAGCCGATGCCGGGCGAGAACCTGGTGCTGTCGATCGACGCGAATATTCAGTACATGGCGGAGCGGGCGCTGGATGCGCAGATGGAGAAGATGAAGGCGGCGCACGGGACGGTAGTGGTGCAGGATCCGCATACGGGGCAGATCCTGGCGCTGGCGATTTCGCCGCGGTTCAATCCGAACGATCAGAAGCATATGGACGCGAGTGTGTTGCAGAACCTGGCGGTGAGCGATGTGTATGAGCCGGGGTCGACATTCAAGCTGGTGACGTACTCGGCGGCGCTGGATGGGGCGGGGGTGCAGCCTACGGATATGGTGGACTGCCAGGGCGGCGCGATGACGATGTATGGCCGAACGCTGCACGATGATAAGAGCGACCACTTTGGGGTGGTGACGGTGCAGTATGCGCTGGAGCACTCAAGCGACGTGGGTGCGGCGAAGATGGCGCTGAAGCTGGGGAACCAGAAGTTTTATGACTATGTGCGCGGCTTCGGCTTTGGCGACCGGTCGGGGATCGAGCTGCCGAGTGAGACGCGCGGGCTGTTGCGCAATCCGAAGAGATGGGGCGCAACGAGCATCCTTTCGATTGCGATTGGGCAGGAGGTTGGTGTTACTCCGGTGCAACTTGTAACCATGGTGAGCACAATTGCGAATGGCGGAGTTTATATGCCGCCGCACGTGCTGATCGAATCGACCGATGAGATGAAGGGTGATGAGAGGTTGAAGCCTGCGGCGTTCCGGCCTTCGAATCAGTTGCCGGCTACGCTGCCGGATGGGGCGCACCGCGTGATTTCGGAGATGACCTCCGCGAAGATGCGGATGATGATGCAGGGGATTGTGGTGGAGGGCACGGGCCGACGCGCAGCGCTGAATGGTTTCAGTGCCGGTGGGAAGACGGGAACGGCGCAGAAGATCGATCCGGCGACGCATACCTATTCGCACACGAAGCTGGTGGCGAGTTTTGCGGGGTTTGCGCCGGTGAGCAATCCGGCGATCTCGGTGGCGGTGGTGATTGATACGCCGACGGTGGGTACAAGATATGGCGCAGAGACGAGCGCGCCAGTATTTGCGGAGGTGGCGCAGGAGGTGCTGGAGTACCTGGGTGTGCCGCACGATCAGCCTCTGAAGACGAAGAAAGAGATGATGGTGGCGCAGAAGGAGATTGCGGAGGATGGTCCTTCGGAGAGCATGGCGGATCTGAACGCGATGTTCGATGATGTGAACAGTCTTCCGGCGGATGATCCGCTGCGGACGTCAGGCGAATGTTGTGGCTCAGGGGAGTGAGAAGCCTGCTGCTGCTGAATCGAAGGCTGCCAGGGGGCGACGCAGGCGCGATGAGTTTGTTGCCGGCGAAGACGGTAGCTGCTTTTCAGGCTAGCTCCAGCGATGCGCCTGCCGCGCCGGTGACTGTGGCCAAGGTTGATCAGCCGGTTGGTCGAAGAGTAAGGGCGCTGTTGTTGTGAATGCGGGGCTGCGGGTTCCGGTGCCTTCGTTTGAGGGTGCGGCTCTTCGGAGTGTTGTGGAGCGGGCGGGGGCGATTGGGCTGCGTGTGCAGGCTGTTGGGAGTGGGTTGGCGCGTGAACAGGTGCCGGCGGCGGGGACGATGGTTCCGGCGGGAACTGAGGTTGTGGTGCGGTTTGCTCGATAACGGCTTTTGCAGCCGCCGAGGTGCTGTTTCGGCTAGCATCCTTAAGTTATGAATTGGGATAAGGTTTGTGCGGAGCTGAGTGCGATTGAGTGCGAGCGGCTCCGCCGGTTGAGGTTACGGGTGTTGCGTATGACTCGCGGCGCGTGGGGCGCGGAGATGTTTTTGTTGCGATGCGGGGCGAGGCGACGGATGGAAACCGGTTTGTTGATGCGGCGTTGAAGCAGGGTGCGGCGGCGGTGGTGACGGATTCGCGCGAGGTTTATGCGCGGTTGCGGCGGGAGCATCCTTCGGTTGCTGCGGCGGTGGTGGAGCATGGGCGACGGGCGCTGGCGGAGGTTGGCGCGGCGGTGATGGGGCATCCGGAGCGCCGGCTTGCGCTGAGTGCGGTGACTGGGACGAATGGGAAGACGACTACGGCGTTTCTGCTGGAGTCGATGTTGCGGAGTGTGGGGCGTACGTTGTGTGTTGATTGGGACGATTGAGACGCATGTGGGCGAGGAGGTGCGGGTGTCGCCGCATACTACGCCGGAGGCATCGGATACGCTGCGGGTTTTTGCGGATGGCGTGAAGGTGGGGGCGACGGAGGCGGTGATGGAGATGTCTTCGCATGCGTTGGAGCAGGAGCGGGTGTGGGGATTGCCGGTGGATGTGGCGATGTTTACGAATTTGACGCAGGACCATCTGGATTTTCATGGGACGATGGAGCGGTATTTTGCGGCGAAGGCGAGATTGTTTCAAGGGGTTGGCGCGCCTCCTCCGCGGGTTGCTGTGATTAATGAGGATGATGGTTGGGGTGAGCGGCTTGTTCGATCTGTCATCGCGGTCGGAGGTGATGCGGTATGGGATGGAGCGGGGCGAGTATCGCGCCGAGGATGTAGTGCTTCGCGCGGGTGAGACACGTTTTCTCTTCAAGACGCCGAAGGGTGATGCGGCGATGCGTTCGTCTTTGACGGGGCGGGTGAATGTGTACAACCTGCTTGCCGCTTCGTGTGCGGCGTTGGCACGTGGGTTGACGTTGGAGCAGGTTGTGGCTGGGCGGCTGCGGGAGTGCAGGTGCCTGGGCGGTTCGAGGTGGTGCCTTCGTCAAATGCGATGACAGTGGTGGTGGATTATGCGCATACGGATGATGCTTTGCGGAATTTGATTTCGCTGGCGCGGGAGTTGGTGAAGGAGAGCGGTGGGCGGGTGATTACTTTGTTTGGGTGTGGCGGGGATCGCGACAGGACGAAGCGTCCGCGGATGGGCAGGGCTGCGGGTGAAGGGAGCGATCTGGTGGTGTTGACGAGTGATAATCCGCGGAGCGAGGAGCCGATGGAGATTATTACGGAGGCTTTGGTGGGGGTGATGGAGACGGGGACGGAGTGCATTGTGCGGGAGGATCGCGCGGATGCGATTGGCGATGCGATTCGTGCGGCGCGGGCGGGGGATATTGTTTTGATTGCGGGGAAGGGGCACGAGAAGGTGCAGATATTCAAAGATGAGACGGTGCCGTTTGATGATGTGGCGGTTGCGGCGGCGGTGTTGAAGGAATTGGTTTAGGGTCGATATTGGCGGGAGCGGTCGTGCTGCGCACGATGCCCACATCTCAGAATCGAGATATGGGGCACCCAGATTTGTGGCAACTAAGGCGCGAGGATTTTGGATGAAGCTGACGTTGGGGCAGGTGGCGGATTGGATCCATGCGGACGGGGAGTTCGATACGTCGGCAGAGGCGGTTGGGTATGGGATCGATTCGCGGACGATTGGGGCGGGGGAGTTGTTTTTTGCGGTTCGCGGCGAGCGGTTGGATGGGCATGACTATGTGCAGGCGGCGCTTGCGAATGGTGCGGTTGCGGCGGTGGTGAGTAATCGCTGGGTGGTGCCGGCGGAGGTGGATGAGCGGCGGTTGCTGCTGGTTGCGGATTGTGACGATTGCGTGCTGGGGGCGCTGCAGCGGCTGGCGAATGCGGTGCGGAGGGAGTGGGGCGGGCGGGTGATTGGTGTGACGGGGTCGGCGGGGAAGACGACGACCAAGGAGGCGGTTGCGCAGGTTTTGGGGGCTCGGGTTTGAAGGTGTCTGAAGTCGGCGGGGAATTTGAATAATGCGTTTGGTTTGCCGCTGCAACTGTTGAAGCTGGAGCGGGAGCATGATGTGGCTGTGATTGAGATGGGGATGAATCATGCGGGCGAGATTGCTGCGCTGGCGAAGATTGCGGAGCCGGATTGGGCGGTGGTTTCGAATGTCGGGCCGGTGCATCTGGAGTTTTTTCCGGATGGGATCGCGGGGATTGCGCGTGCGAAGTATGAGTTGATTGAGGCGCTGCCGGAGGATGGGGTGGCGGTGTTGAACTTCGACGATGCTTATGTGGCTGCGTTCGGCAAGGGGCTTGGGGGAGCGCGCGGTTTTCTATGGGATGGGCGAGGGCGCCGACGTTCGTGCGGTGCATGTGGCGGAGGTTGGCGCTGAAGGTGTGGTGTTTACCGTGGAGGCGGATGGCGAACGCGCGAGTGTGCAACTGAAGATGCTGGGGAGGCACAACGTTTCGAATGCGCTGGCTGCGATTGCAGTGGGGTTGCGAAGCGGGATGAGGCTTGAGGAGTGCGCGGCGGCGGTTGGTGAGATGCGTGCCGGGCGACAAACGCGGGGAGTTGCTGGAGTGGAATGGAGCGCTGCTGATCAACGATTGTTACAATTCAAATCCTGCTGCGCTGAACGCGATGGTGGATGCGTTGATGGCGATTCCGGGTCAGAGCGGCATGTTGTGATTGCAGGGGAGATGCTGGAGCTGGGGGCGGAGGCGAAGGAGTTGCATGCGGCTTGTGGACGGCGGATGGCAGAGCATGGGGTTGATTTTGTGGTGGGGGTGCGCGGGATGGCGGAGGCGATCGTCGTTGCGGCGCGGGAGGGGGGGACTGAGGGGTTGTTCGTCGCGAGTCCTGAGGAGGCGGGGGAGTGGCTGGTTGCGAATGTGAGGGAGGGGGACGTAGTGTTATTGAAGGCTTCTCGCGGAGTGCGGCTGGAGAAGGCTTTGGCTGTCGCTGGCAGGACGGGCTCAGTAATACCATTTCATTCACGGAGTGTCCGGGTTCTTATGGCAAAGAAGAGCGCACGATCGAAGAAGAGTTCAGGTGGGAGTAAAGCGGCTGCAAAGGGAAGGGCTGTTTCAGTGCGCCGGAAAAAAACGGCGACGAAGACGAAGAGTCGCGGGCGGGCGGGAGCATGAAGAAGACGGACAGATCGGCGAGTCCGACGGCAAGGAATGCGAAGGACCGCGGCCTGATGACGGCGTTTCATCACATGCAGCGGGCTTCGGCGGTGATGTCGCTGGTGGAGAAGGGCAAAGGCAAAGATCTGCGGAAGCTGCTGGATCAGGGGGTGAAGCTTTATCGTCAAGGCGATGGAGGATGAGTCCAAAACACAATTTGTGCTGGGCGCGATTGGAGTGTTGCGGGCGGCAGAACATTTGTCGTTTGCCGGGCTATACCTGGCGAGAAGGAAGCACCGGCAGCGCGTGTCGTCGCCTACGCCGGAGTGGCTGGGACGGGTGATGGTGCAGACGGGTCACCGGCTGGGGGAGATTGAGGGTGCAGAACGTGAAAAAGGCAGCGATCTTTATGTGGAGACGGTGGCGTTGTTGCGGCTGGCGCAGGATCCGAAGATTGACGCTCATCTGGCGTTCGAGCTTGCCTTGGCTGCGGATGCGCTTTGCTTCGCGATGGAGAATGGGTTGTAGGGCGGCTGGGGATTCGGATTGGTTCATGCCGTTCGCGTTACTCGGGCGAGATAAACACAGGGTTTCCGCCGATGGGGCTGTTAAGATAGCCACTAATCTGCTGCGTGGAATCGCGCGAAGGACTGCGGGGCTGGGTTTACAGTAAAAAGGCGGAGACGTTTTGCTTTATTGGTTGCTGTATCAGAAGCTGTTCCCCTATTTTCGACTGTTTCGAATCTTTCGCTATCTCACGTTTCGCACGACGTTTGCGAGTCTGACGGCGCTGCTGATCGGTTTGCTGATCGGTCCGTATGTGATTGAGAAGCTGCGCGAGTTTCAGATTGGGCAGTACATTCGCGAAGAGGGCCCGCAGTCGCACCAGAAGAAGAGCGGGACTCCGACGATGGGCGGGGTGCTGATTTGTATTTCGATTCTGATACCGACGCTGCTTTGGTCGGATCTTTCGAATCCTTATGTATGGCTGGTGATGCTGTCGACGCTGGCGTTTGGGGCGATTGGGTTTGCGGATGACTACATCAAGGTGGTTCATCGGAGAAATCAGGGGCTGACGGCGAAGGCGAAGCTGGGGTTGCAGTTTGTTGCGAGTGCGGCAGTGGCTACCGCGTTGGTTGTGATGGAGATCGCGGGACGTATTCCACGCGGTTGATGGTGCCGTTTGCGAAGCGGTTCAGACCAGACCTTGTCTGGGAGTGGATGGGGCATATCCCGCATCTTGCATTGGCTGGTGTTTGTGCCGTTTGTGGTTTTCGTGATGATTGTGATCTCGGGAGCCAGCAACGCGGTGAATCTGACGGATGGGTTGGATGGGCTGGCGATTGGGTGCACGATCATTGCGGCAGGCGCGCTGACGGTGCTGACTTACGTGAGCGGGCATGTGGTGTTCTCGGATTACCTGGAGCTGCAGAGGAATCCATGGTGAGCGAGCTGACGGTGTTTTTGCGGGTCGATGGTGGGGGCGAGCATTGGGTTTCTTTGGTATAACGCTCATCCCGCGGAGATTTTTATGGGGGATGTGGGGAGTCTGGCGCTGGGCGGGGCGATTGGGACGGTGGCGGTGGTGATCAAGCAGGAGTTGCTGCTGCCGTTTATTGGCGGCGTGTTCATCATTGAGGCGGTGAGCGTGATGCTGCAGGTGGGGAGCTACAAGCTGCGGAATGGGAAGCGGATATTCAAGATGGCTCCGCTGCATCATCACTTTGAGTTGATGGGGTGGTCGGAGTCGAAGGTGATTACGCGGTTCTGGATTCTGGCGCTGGTGTTTGCGCTGTTTGCGTTGACTACTTTGAAGCTCCGGTGAGACGGTAAAGCATGATGGATTTGAAGAATAAACGGGTGCTGGTGGTGGGGCTTGGGAAGTCGGGGTTGTCTGCGGCTATGTTTTTGCGTGCGCAGGGGGCCCGGGTGACGGTGAGCGATACGCGGAGTGCGGTGGCGCTGGCGAAGGAGATTCCGGCGTTGCTGGAGGCCGGGATTATGGTGGAGTCGGGTGGGCATGGGTTGCTGACGTTCCGGCGGCAGGATTTGATTGTGGTTTCGCCCGGTGTGCCGATGGATACGCCGGAGGTGAAGCAGGTCGTGGCGTTTGGGCTGCCGGTGATTGGGGAGCTGGAGCTGGCCAGCCGGTATCTGCAGGGGCGGGTGGTGGCGATTACGGGGTCGAATGGGAAGACGACTACTACGACTCTGGTGGGGAAGATTTTTGCGGATGCGGGTGGGCCGACGCAGGTGGGTGGGAATATCGGGTTGCCGGTGATCGACCTGGTGGCGGAGAGTACGGCGGAGACGGTGAATGTGCTGGAGGTGTCGAGCTTCCAGTTGGAGACGGTGGAGGAGTTTCATCCTTGGATTGCGGTGATTCTGAATATTACGCCGGACCATCTGGATCGGCATGGGAGCTTTGAGGATTATGTGGCGGCGAAGGAGCGGATCTTTGAGCGGCAGACGGCGGACGACTTTCTGGTTCTGAATGGGGATGACCGGGTGACGCAGGTTTGCGCTTCGCGGGCGAAGAGCGAGGTGTACTGGTTCAGCGGGACGAAGGCGGTTCGGCGCGGGGCGTTTGTGCGGGATGGCGTGGTGGTGTGGGTGGCGAAGGAGGGTGGGGTGACGGAGCCGGTGATGCCGGTTTCGGAGATACCTCTGAAGGGCGCGCATAACGTGGAGAACGTTCTGGCGGCGGTTTGTGCGGCTCGGCTGGCGGGGATTCCGGCGGAGAGCGTTCGGGCTTCGGTGGCGGCGTTCCGGGCGGTGGAGCACCGGCTGGAGCTGGTGAGGAAGTGGAACGAGGTGGAGTTCTACAACGACTCGAAGGCGACGAATGTGGATGCTTCGATGAAGGCGGTGGCGTCGTTTCCGGGGGCGATTCACCTGATTCTGGGAGGGAAGGACAAGGATTCGGATTACGGGGTGATGGCGGGGCTTTTGAAGGAGCGGGTGAAGGTTGTTTACACGGTTGGTTCGGCCGCGGAAAAGATTGAGCACCAGCTTCATGGAGTCGTGAAGATGGTTTCAGCGCAGACGATCGAGAAGGCTGTGGCTGCGGCTGCGAAGGCTGCGGCGCCGGGCGATGTGGTGCTGTTGTCGCCGGCCTGTTCGAGCTTCGACCAGTTTGAAAATTATGAGCACCGCGGGCCGCGTTTTTCGGCAGACGGTGATGGAACTTGAGTAAGCACTTGGCAGGGAAGTGATGGCATGGCGAAGAGAGTAGGGGTGGACAAGTGGCTCTTCGGAGTGGTGCTGCTGCTGGTGCTTTTTGGGCTGGTGACGGTGTTTTCGGCTTCGGCGGTGATGGCGCAGGCGAGTCTGGGTTCTCCGTACTCGTTTGTGGGAGGCAGGCGGTGTGGGCGCTGCTTGGGCTGCTCGCGATGGTTGGGCTGATGCGGGTGGACTATCGAATTTATAACAATCCGAGAGTGGTGTTTCCCGCGGTTGCGGTGACGACGCTGATGTTGATTGGCGTGTTTGCGATGAGTGGCATGAATGGCGCGCATCGCTGGATTCGCGTGGCGGGTGTGACGCTGCAGCCTTCGGAGCTGGCTAAGCCGGTGCTGGTGCTGTTTCTGGCGTATTTTTGCAGACGCGGATTCACCAGATGGACGATGTGAAGGGCACGATTCTGCGGGCGTTTGCGGTGCCGCTGGTGTTTACGGCTTTGATTTTGAAGGAGCCCGACCTGGGGACCGGGCTGGTTTGCATGTTTGTGACGATGCTGATGCTGTATCTGGCGGGCGCGCGGGTGCGGTACTTCGCGATTGCGGGTGTGCTGGCTTCTCCGGTGCTTTATTACATGCTGTTCTATGTGAAGTTCCGGCGGGACCGGATGCTGGCTTTTATCAATCCCGATGCCGATCCGCGGGGGACGGGGTTTCATATTCTGCAGTCGCTGATTGCGGTGGGGACGGGCGGGATTCGCGGGCTGGGATTGATGGAGGGGCGGCAGAAGCTGTTCTATCTGCCGGAGGTGCAGACGGATTTTATCTTCGCGAATATATGCGAGGAGCTGGGGTTGATTGGCGCGCTGCTGGTGGTGGGGTTGTTTGTGGCGCTGGGGTATCGCGGGTTGCGGGCGGCGTTTCTTTCGACGGATCCGTTTGCGCGGTTTCTTGCGTTTGGGTTGACGACGGCGATTTTGATTCAGGCGTTCTTCAATATGAGCGTGGTGTTGGCGCTGCTGCCGACGAAGGGGATTCCGCTGCCGTTTATTTCGTCCGGGGGGACGTCGATCTTTATTACGCTGGCGAGCATGGGTGTGCTGCTGAATATTACTCGCGAGATTGATTAGTGACAGCGAGTCAGCTAGGTTAGCGAGCCAGACTAGTCAGCGGTTGCGGGTTTTGATTGCGGGTGGGGGGACCGGGGGACATGTGATTCCGGCGCTGGCGATTGCGCGGGAGCTGCGCGATGCGCATGGGGCGGAGGTGCGGTTTGTGGGGACAGCGCGGGGGCTTGAGACGAAGCTGGTGCCGGAGGCGGGGTTTCCCCTGGAGCTGATTCGGGTGGGGCAGTTGAAGAATGTGAGTCTGATGACGCGAGCTGCGGACGATGGCTGATCTTCCGTTGGCGTGATGCGATGCATCGGGCTCGTTGCGGGGTTTCAAGCCGGATGTGGTGGTGGGGGTGGGCGGGTATGCTTCGGGGCCGGCGATGATGGCGGCGATTCTGCTGCGGGTTCCTACGCTGGCTTTTGAGCCGAATGCAGTGCCTGGGCTGGCGAATCGGCTTGGTCGGACGATGGGTGAGCGCTGCGGCGGTGAACTTTGAAGAGACTCGGAGGTATTTTCGCAATGCGCGGGTGACGGGGATTCCGGTGAGGCGGGAGTTTTTTGAGATTGGCGAGAAGCCTGCGGAGAGGACGCAACGGCTGCTGGTGTTTGGCGGGAGCCAGGGAGCGCGGATCTTTAATGAGGTGATGCCGAAGATTGCGAAGGGACTGATGGAGGAGATTCCTGGGCTGCGGATTCTGCATCAGGCGGGCGCGAAGTTCGCGGAGGCGGTGGAAGCGGCGTATGGGGCGAGCGGGGCAGATGCTACTCGCTGGGAGGTGGCGGCGTTTCTGGATGATATGCCGCGACGATTTGCCGATGCGGATTTGATTTTGTGCAGGAGCGGGGCTAGTACAGTGGCGGAGCTTGCGGCGGCGGGGAAGGCAGCGCTGCTGGTGCCTCTGCCTACGGCGGCGGACAATCATCAGTTGAAGAATGCCGAGGTGCTGCGGGAGGCTGGTGCGGCGGAGTTGCGTGTGCAGAGCAATGATTCTGCGATGGAGAGTTTTCTTGCGAGCGATTTGTCGGGGTTGCTGCGGGATTTGGCGCGGCGGCAGGAGATGGGCCGGCGGGTGAGAGGGCTGGCGCATGCGGATGCGGTGCGGGTGATTGGGGAGATGGTGGTGGGGTTGTGCCGGATATAGCTTATTTGTGGCTTGTGCGGGAATTTTGACTGGAACGACGATGGAAGATGCAGAATGCAGGTCCTTCGACTGCGCAGTTCGCAAAAGCGCGAACTGCTCCGCTCAGGATGACACTTTTGGTGGGGCAAGAGGAGGCGGCCAAAAAGCAAAGCAGAAGGGCTGAGAGGTTGTCTCTCAGCCCTTTGGTTTTATAGCGGGTTGCTTAGCGATGACCGCCGCCGCCGTGGAAGCCGCCGCCTCCACCACCACCACCGCCGTGGAAGCCGCCACCGCCGCCGCTACTGAAGCCGCCGCCGGAGGGTGCAGAGAAGCTGCGAGCCGGAGCGCTGTAGGTCGAACCTGAGTAGCTGCGGCCTGCGCCGCTATATCCGCTGTAGTTGCTGGCTCCGGCATAGCTGCGGGCGTAATTGCCGCTGTAGTTGTTGGCTCCCGCGCTGCGAGCGTAGTTGGCGTTGTAGTTGGGAGTGGCACTGTAGGAGCGGGCTCCGCTGTAGGCCTGAGTTGCGTAGCCGGAACGGGTTGCGCTCTGAGCGAAGCTCGAGGTGCCTGCCGGCGACGGTCGATCCGCGGAAGGCTGTGGAGCCGGCTCCGTGATTGGCGGCGATCGCGGTGCTTTGAACGAAGCTCGCTCCGCCGGGATGCCCGGAGTAGCCGTTGTACGGGCGAGCGTAGACGTATCCGCCGTGGTAGTGGCAGTATGCGCCTGTTGTACCAGAAGTGACCGCCGCCCCAGTATCCGCCGTAGAAGCCTATGCCGAAGTAGCCGAAGCCGTAGTTGATGCCGCCGTAGTAGCCGACGTAGGGACCCCAGTAGCCGGCATTCCAGAAGTAGCCGTTGTAGCCATAACCCCAGTAGCCAGGGGTCCAAAGGGCACCGGTATACGGAGCAGCGACCCAGGCGCCCTGAACCCACTCGTAGCCGTCGCCGGTCCAAGCCCAGTAGCCTGGGGTCCAGATATAGCCGTCGCCCGGGGCATCGGGCTGCTGGTAGTCGGGGATGGCTGGCGGGGCTTGCTCAATGCCCTGCGGAGCGCCGTACTGACCCTTGAGGCGCGCCGTATTGCGCGGTGGCGTCCTGCTGCATTCCGGCTGGAGGAGCCTGGGGATTGGCGTACTGAACAGAGTATGGAGGCTGAGTGCCGTACTGTGCCATGGCCGCGATGGGGGTGGCGGCGAGTGCTGTGGCGAGCAAGTAGTTGCGGTCGTTGCGAGCGAATTTCTGATACGGGAGCCCGTCATTTGATTACCTTCCTGCTCACCTTCGTTTATCCGGTGCAGCATTCGCCGGCGTTCGCGGAGAGCAAGGATGAGATCCCCGCCTGGCAGGTTCCCAGGTCAAGGTGCTCAGTTGATTAGACCCAATTTTCCGCCATTTGTTGCAGAAATGCTACGGGTGCGGAGGGTTGCAGGAGAACGCGTGTTGCGGGGGGGGCGATTGGGCTGGCATTTTCAGCTACTTGCGGGGAGGGTACTATCTTCCTCCGCGGAGGAAGCTGTAGAGGAGGATGAGCAGTACGGTTGTGCTGATGGCGACGTAGAGCTTGTCTCGCTGGAGGGCGAATCCGACGATGCAGAAGATGACGCGGAGGACTGGCGTGGCGATGAGGAGGAGGAGTCCGAGCTGGATGATGCTGGCGGGGTCGAGGTGCGCGATGGCGTGGAGGAGTCCTGAGAGAGTGGGGGGGGTGGCGGGTTGGAAGTGGGTGTAGTTGGGGGCGGCGGGGGTGAGGTTGCGCAGGGAGAGGATACCGCCGAGGAAGACGACGGTCGCGGCAACCGTGACTCCCCAGCGGAGCATGTTGGCGATGGCGGCATCGAGTTGTTTGTCGGTCAGGGGTTTCATTTAGATCTTTCCGGTGAGGCCGCTGTAGATCATCTCGAAGCCAAGTGCGACGATGACGATGCTGAAGAGGATTTTGAGAGAGTGAACGCGCGCCCGCATGAGGATGCGCGCGCCGATGAGGGAGCCTGCGAGGACGCCGAGCATCACGGGCATGGCGATGCCGGGAAGGATGTAGCCGCGGTGGAGGTAGATGCCCGCGCTGGCGGCGGCGGTGACTCCGATCATGAAGTTGCTGGTGGTGGTGGAGACTTTGAATGGGAGCTTCATGACCTGGTCCATGGCGAGGACCTTGACGGCTCCGGAGCCTATGCCGAGCAGGCCGGAGAGAGTGCCGGCACCGAACATGATGGTGAATCCGAGGGGGACGTGCTGGGCGTTGTAGGGATGGTCGCCGGTGCGCGTCGGGTTGGTTCCGGTTAGCTTGAGCTTTGTGGCCAATGGATCGGGTTTAGATGGTGGGGTTTGGTGCGATCGAGTGCGGTAGGACGCGTAGGCGGAGTAGAGCAGGACGATTCCGAAGACGATGGCAATGGCGTGGTTGGAGAATCGGGCGGTGAGCCAGGCTCCGAGGAGAGCGCCGAGGGTGGTGGCGACTTCGAGAAACATGCCGATGCGGATGTTGGAGAGGCCTTCGCGGATGTAGGCGACTGCCGAGCCGGAGGAGGTTGCAATGACGGAGACGAGCGAGGCTCCTATGGCGTAGCGTAGATCAACCTTGAAGAGGAGAGCGAGCGCGGGGACGATCACGACGCCTCCGCCAAGGCCAGTGAGCGCACCGAGCAGGCCGGCGAGCAGAGAGGTTGCGAAGAGCAGCGCAGTGAACGCCGCCTGGTTCATGCGCGTGTCCTCATGGAGCTTAGTTGAGCGGATGCGCTCGCGAGTCCTATTGGAGCACAAGAGGCGAGAAAGCGGAAAGGCTTTGACTGAATAAGGGAGGACGTTACATCGCTCGTTCGGGTCTATTAGCTTGTAAGAGTTAAGGAAAGGGAAGCCGAGGTTGAGTTGTATGCCGAACACTGTCACGCCGCGCTACATACAGGTACACCCATCCGACAACGTCGCCATTGTCGTGAACGAAGGCGGCTTGCCGGCGGGCGCGCGGTTCAGTTCCGGTCTGGTGCTGTTGGAGCCTTTGCCCGAAGCGCATAAGGTTGCGCTCACGACGATTCCTGAAGGAGCGGCAGTCATCCGCTACGGAGTGACGATCGGTCATGCGCGCGGTGAGATCGCCGCCGGAAGCTGGGTGCATGAAAAGGTTCTCGACTTGCCGGAACCGCCGGCGCTCGACCGGATTGTTGCTGCTGAAGGAGTCAAGAGTTCGCTCGAGCCACTCGAAGGCTTCACCTTTGAGGGTTATGTCAACGACGACGGCACGGTGGGGACGAAGAATATTCTGGGCATCAGCACGACGGTGCAGTGCGTCGCGGCAACGGTTGATTATGCGGTGAAGAAGATCAAGGCGGAGTTGCTGCCGAAGTATCCGAATGTGGATGATGTCATCGCGATCACCCATCTTTACGGCTGCGGTGTGGCGATTGATGCACCCGGGTCCGAGATTCCGATTCGCACGCTGCGCAATCTTAGCCTGAATCCGAATCTTGGCGGGGCTCCGCTGGTGGTGAGTCTGGGGTGTGAGAAGCTGCAGCCGGCGCGGATGCTTCCGGATACGACGCTGCCGATTCTCTCGGCGCGTCCCTACGTTGTGCGTCTGCAGGATGAGGAGCATCACAGCTTCGGCGACATGGTGCAGGCGATCATGACGATGGCCGAAGAGCGTCTGGTGCAATTGAACGCACGCCGGCGGGAGACGCGGCCTGCTTCGGATCTGGTGGTCGGATTGCAGTGCGGCGGCAGCGATGCGTTTTCCGGAGTCACAGCAAACCCCGCGGTTGGCTATGCCTCGGACTTGCTTGTGCGGGCGGGCGCGACCGTCATGTTCTCTGAGGTGACGGAGGTTCGCGATGCCATTCACCTGCTTGCGGCTCGTGCGACGTCGCCGCAGGTTGCGAATGGCTTGATTCGCGAGATGTCGTGGTATGACAGCTACCTTCAGCGTGGCGCCGCGGATCGCAGCGCGAACCCTACGCCCGGCAACAAGACTGGCGGACTGACGAACATCGTGGAGAAGGCGATGGGCTCGATCGCCAAGGCTGGGACGAGTCCCATCAGCGGCGTTTATGGGCCGGGCGAGCGTGTGACCAGCAAGGGATTGGTGTTTGCGGCTACTCCTGCGAGTGATTTTGTGTGTGGGACGCTGCAGCTCGCGGCTTCGATGAATATGCACGTATTCACGACTGGGCGGGGAACTCCTTATGGGCTGGCGATGGCTCCAGTGATTAAGGTTTCATCGCGGACGAGCCTGGCTGAACGCTGGTCGGATCTGATTGATCTTGATGCTGGAACGATTGCTACGGGAGATGCAAGCATTCAGCAGGTGGGTGAGGCGCTTTTTCGACTCATCCTTGATGTTGCTAGCGGGCGCAAGCAGACTTGCGCGGATCGTTGGGGTCTGCACAACGAGTTTGCGCTGTTCAACCCTGCGCCGATTACTTAGGGTCGATCAGCAAAGACAGGGCCGTTTGGGGTCGAAACGCCAGTTGGGCTTCAGGTATTGCATTGCCATGGCGTCGTCGCGCACGCCGAGGCCATACTGCAGATACAGGCGGTGGGCGGCCTCTACCTGATCCATATCGAGTTCGATTCCAAGTCCTGGCCTTTGCGGGACGGTAAGTTGTCCCCCGACGATTTTGAGTGGTTCTTTTGTGAGTCGCTGGCCGTCCTGCCATATCCAGTGGGTGTCGATTGCGGTGATTCTGCCGGGCGCGGCCGCGCCGACGTGGGTGAACATAGCGAGGGAGACGTCGAAGTGATTGTTCGAGTGGGATCCCCACGTGAGGCCCCACTCACGGCAGAACTGGGCGACGCGGACTGAGCCCTGCATGGTCCAGAAGTGTGGGTCCGCGAGGGGGATGTCGACGGCGTGCAGCTCGGCGGCGAAGCGGAGTTGCCGCCAGTCGGTGGCGATCATATTTGTTGCGGTGGGCAGGCCGGTGGCGCGGCGGAACTCGGCCATGATCTCGCGGCCGGAGAAGCCGTGCTCGGCTCCGCAGGGGTCTTCGGCATAGGCGAGGACTCTTTCTTTGTTTGTGCAGAGGCGGACGGCTTCGTTGAGCGACCAGGCTCCGTTGGGGTCGAGCGTGATGCGGGCTTCGGGGAATCGCCCGGCGAGGGCCGTGATGGTTTCGATCTCTTGTACGCCGGAGAGGACTCCGCCCTTGAGCTTGAAGTCGCGAAATCCGTAACGGGCTTCAGCGGCTTCGGCTAGTTTGAGGATGGATTCGGTGGTGAGGGCCTCTTCGTGGCGCAGGCGGAGCCAATCATCGGACGCGTCGGGTTGGCTTTCGTAGGGAAGATCGGTCTTGTTGCGGTCTCCGACGTAGAAGAGGTAGCCGAGGACGGGAACGGCGGCGCGCTGCTGGCCTTCGCCCAGGAGAGCGACGACGGGCAGGTTGAGGAACTGGCCGAGGAGGTCGAGGAGAGCGGACTCGACGGCGGTGACGGCATGGATGGTGGTGCGCAGGTCGAAGGTCTGGAGGCCGCGTCCTTCGGTGTCGCGGTCGGCAAAGCGGGTTCTGATCTGGTTGAGGATTTGCTGGCAGGCTGCGATGCTATGACCCTCCACGAGAGGGCGGCACTCTTCGAGCACCTGGCGAATCTTCTCTCCGCCGGGGACCTCGCCCGCCCCGATGTTGCCGGCGGTGTCGGTGAGGACGACGAGGTTGCGGGTGAAGAACGGGGCATGGGCTCCGCTGAGATTGAGGAGCATCGAATCGTGGCCTGCAACCGGAATGACGCGCATGCCGGTGACGACTGGGGTTTGGTGCGCGGGAATCACGTGAGGCCTTATCGACATATTCGTGAGTTATTTTCCTTGAGGGTCGTGGCACTAAAGGCAAACTGCAGGTCCTTCGACTTCGCTGCGCTCCGCTCAGGATGACACATTTTTTCATCCCGAATGATGAACCTTTAGGTGGCCGTTGGTTCTAGTTCGAGGCGTCTGATTTCGCCGACGATCACGACGTAGCTGAAGATGGCCATCAGCGCGGCGATGCCGACGAAGACAAGCGCGCCGTTGAAGGAGCCGGTCTTCTGAACGATGAAGCCGATGATGATGGGAGTGGTGATGCCTGCGGTGTTGCCGAAGAGGTTGAAGAGACCGCCGTTGAGCCCGATGAGCTCTTTAGGCGAGGTGTCGGCGATGACCGTCCAGCCGAGCGCGCCGAAGCCTTTGCCGAAGAAGGCCAACGACATGAGGAAGAGAACGGCGGACTGCACGTTGGTGTAGTTGCAGGCGATCATCGTGACGGAGAGGAGCATTCCGGCGATGATGGGGAGCTTGCGGGCGAAGGTGAGGGAATGGCCACGTCGCAGAAGCGCGTCGGAGCAGATGCCGCCGAGGACTCCGCCGACAGAGCCGCAGAGGGCAGGGAGCGCAACGGCGAAGCCACCTTTGAGGACGGACATGTGGCGGGCCTGGACGAGGTAGACGGGGAACCAGGTGATGAAGAAGTAGGTGAGGGTGGTGATGCAGAATTGGCCGATGTAGATTCCGACGAGCATGCGCTGCTGGAGGAGTTGAGAGACGCCGGACCAGGTGAGTCCCCGGCTGGTGGGTTTGGTTCCTGCGGTGCGGTCGATGTTGACGAGGCCGCCGCCGCGCTCGATGTAGTCGATCTCGGCCGGTGAGATGAGTGGGTGATCGGGGACGCTGTAGACGGTCCTGTACCAGGCGAAGACGAGCACGAGACCAAAGACACCCATGAACCAGAAGGTCGATTGCCAGCCGTAGCTGCTGGTGAGCCAGCCGAAGATGGGCGCGAAGGCTACGAGAGCAAAGTACTGGGAGGAGTTGAAGATCGCGGAGGCGGTGCCTCGTTCGGCGGTAGGGAACCACGCGGCGACGATGCGTCCGTTGCCGGGAAAGACGGGTGATTGCGCCAGACCGGAGAGCAGGCGCAGCGCGAAGATGGTGCTGAAGATGTACGCGGCGGGGAGATAGCCGGCGAAACCGATGAGGAAGGCGCAGATGGTCCAGAGGAAGATGCTGATTCCGTAGACGCGCTTGGAGCCGAAGCGGTCGAGGAGGCCTCCGGAGGGGAGCTGGCCGAGGACGTAGGCCCAACTGAAGCCGGATAGGAGGAAGCCGAAGCGCACGGGTGTCAAGGCGAGCTGCTTTTGCATGGAGGTGCCGGCGACGGAGAGAGCGACGCGGTCTCCGTAGCTGAAGGTGCTCGCGATGAAAAGCATCGCGATGATGAGGTAACGGACGTGCGTGGTTTTCGGATCGGATTGGGTGCTTTGCGTGGACAGGCCAGCGGGCATCAGCCGCGGTCTCCGATGAGTTTCTTGAGATCGGCCAGTTCGGCTTCAGTGAGATCGATAAGAGGCGAGCGGACGGGGCCTGCTGGCCGCCCGATTGCGGTCATCCCGGCTTTGACGATGGAGACGGCGTAGCCTTTGCGTCGGTTGCGGATGGTGATATAGGGCAGGACGAAGTCTCGCAGATCGGCGTAGACCTTCTCGCGGTCGCGTGCTCGGACTGCTGTGTAGAAGTCCTTGGCAAATTTGGGCAGGAAGTTGAAAATCGCCGACGAATAGGTTGTTACGCCCATCTCGAGGTACGGCAGCGCGAAGGTCTCCGCTGTCGGAAGGCCGCCGATGTAGGTGAGGCGGTCTCCGAGCCGGGCGTAGATGCGGGTCATCAACTCGATGTCGCCGACACCGTCTTTGAATCCGATGAGGTTGGGGCAGCGCTCGCATAATCGCGCCAGCGTTGTGTCATCGATGATGGCGTTGTCGCGGTTGTAGACGATGACTCCGAGCTTTGTGGCGGCGCAGACTGCCTCAGCGTGCGCCGCCAGACCAGAATTCTCGGAGTTCACTAAATAGGGTGGGAGCAGCAGGATGCCATCTGCGCCTGCGTCTTCAGCGGCTTTGGCGAACTCCTTTGCCATCGCGGTCCCGTATCCGCATCCGGCCAGCACGGGGACTCGCCCGGCTGTCTCGCGCACTGCGGCAGCAACTACGGCAGAGAACTCGGTCAATGTGAGCGAAAAGAACTCGCCGGTGCCGCCGGCTGCAAACAGCCCGGCAGGGCCATATTCCAGGAGCCAGGAGATGTGTTTGCGATACGATGCTTCGTCAAACTCAAAATCTTTTGTGAAGTGTGTGACTGGAAAAGAGAGCAGGCCCTCGCCTATCTTCTTCGCTAGCTCAGACGGACTCATCTTCGACATTCATGCACCGTGTATCGAAAAATCGACTCACCAAACTATAGCGCACGACGAACGATCGCTCCCGCTTGAGGAGAGCATTTGCAGGAAAAATCTGCAATTTACAGGGGAAATAAGAGAAAAGAGCTTGCAACCGTATTGACGCTGGCTTTATGTGAAATGAAGGTGGACCTTCATCGAACTGCCACGGTCCGCCGCCGCCTCAAAGGCGCGGTTCGCATCGGAAATTGGAAATGCGTGCGTCATCAAAGGCAGCAGGTTGATCCTGTTTGAGACAATCTCCTCTACGGCAATCGCATACTCCTCTGCAAAGCGGAACGAGCCCTGATACCGCAGCTCCTTCGCCATCACAAGATTTGTCGCAACAGGCGACTGTCCAGCCGGCAGATTTCCTACCTGCACAACCGTCCCGCCTGCGCGTGCTCCGCGAAGACTCGTGTCCAGCCCCACCGGACTTCCTGAAGCCTCGATCACTACATCGAAGGTTCCACGATTCTCTGCCCAGCGATCAATTCTGTTCTGATCGCTCGCCAGGGCAGTTTCATCAGCGCCTAGCTGACTGGCCATATCCAGCGCCTTCTGAGCCAGATCAATTGCGACGATATTGTGAGCTCCTGCACGCTTTGCAGCGGCAAGCAAAATGCAGCCTATCGGCCCGCAGCCCACAATGAGCAAACGCGCTCCTAACAAGGATCCAGCTTGACGCAGTGCATGGAGCGCGACAGCGAGAGGCTCCGCCATGGATGCCTGCGCGAAGTCCAGGGCATCCGGCAATGCGATGCACTGGCTGGACGCTACGGAGATGAACTCGCGAAACATCCCTTGTACATGGGGGAACGTCGATGCGCTGCCCATGAACCGCATGTTGAGGCAGTGGTTCGTCATTCCTTTGACACAGAAGCGGCATGTACCGCAGTTCAATGCAGGGTTCACCGCTACTCTCTGGCCGACCTGAAATCCACGCACCCCTTCGCCCAGGGCTGCTACTTCGCCAGCGGCTTCGTGGCCCAGTACAAATGGCTCACGTACCGCGAAGTCGCCGCTCTTGCCCTTGAAGTAATACGACAGGTCCGATCCGCAAATTCCGCCTGCCCGGACACGCACTCGCACATGTCCCGGCGCCGGTTCGGGAACCTCGTGCTCTTCGATGACAATCTTCTTTGCATCGCGAAGAACTGCTGCGAGCATCGCTACCCCCTTCGCACTTTAGATTCACTTATGTCAGCGCGAGTACTTCGCTCCATACACTCTCATCCACCGCTATGCCGTTTGCAAGTTGTTCGTTTCTTGTCCGGAGAGCGCTTTCTCCCGGATAAAGAACCTCTTTGCTGTCTTCGGCGAGTGCTGAAGAATGAAGATAGCTCACGACGCTGTCGGCGACCTGGGCAGTAAACGCCCCACCGCCAAGCTGACGCGGGTCCACTACGATGAATACCTGCGAACAGCCGGTGCAACTCCCCTGTTGAATCTTGTCGATGGCGTTGGTGGGCAAGCCTTCCGACAGGATCGCCGCAAGCAGGTCGAGCATAATGGCGAGGCCCGAACCTTTCCAATATCCCATCGGAAGAATGCGCATCGACGCTTCGATTGGGCCGGGTTCGTTGGTCAGCACACCGTTACTGTCAAATCCCGCCGGAAAGGGCATCATCCTGCCTTTCAGGCGTGTCACCTGAAGCTTGCCATAGGAATATTGCGACATGGCCATGTCTAAAACGAGGTGCCCGCTCTGGCGTGGCACTGCAATCACAAAAGGATTGTTGCCCAGCCGGATGTCTTTTCCACCCCACGCGGGCATACATGACTCCGTGTTGGTCCAACTGATCGCGACATAACCATGGTTCGCTGCATGCCATCCATATGCCCCGCCGCGCATCCAGTGTGTCGTGTTGCGCAGAGCCACGATTCCGACACCCTGACCGGCTGCAATCTTCATCGCGCGCTCTGTCGCAAACAGTGCATTTAGAATTCCCGGACCTCGATCCCCGTCATAAATCTCAATTGCGCTGAGCTGTTTCACGAGAGAGGGCTTGCCATTGAGGTTCACCCAGCCTTTTGCGACGTAGTCCACGAACCGTGCCACGCGATTTAGTCCATGAGAATTTACTCCGTCGCAGGTCGATTCAGTATGAATGCGAGCACATATGTCAGCGTCCGCTGCATTCATGCCCGCCTTCACAAAGGCTGTTCGGATCACGCGGTGCATCTCCGAAAAAGACACACGAACCATCTGCTCATCTCCAGGGCATGTTCGGAGTATGTTCGGCCATGCCCGCAATTCGCTGAAGCACGGTCTGAACGCGAATCAAAGCGAGCAAAAGATCGCTCCGTCTTCCACCGTCAATTCGATGCCGGCGGCCTTGGCGGCCTCCTGCAGGGCTGCGTTCAGCATGATAGCCGGCTCAGCGCTCACATCAATACGGCGCATCAGGCCCTCTCCTTTTTTGGCGCCTGCGGAGAGGACGATCTTCAATCCGCGGCGCTTGCATTTCACCGGTGTCCCATCCTCAAGCTTCACATTCATCGGCTTGATGAAGGCGTCCACATAGTGAACACCGATGCCAGACTTATCTCCGGTGTGCTCTGGAAGTTTGGACTCGGCAGCCGGGTTCACATCACAGATTTTGACTTTCACGCAAGCCTCCATTGAATTCAATTCCTTCTGTTGCGAGGAATTCGTCCATCACTTTTCTGAACGCACGGATGTGTTCCGGTGTGCTGCCGCAGCAGGAGCCGACGATGTTTGCACCTGTCTCCAGAAGCGGAAGGAGGCCTTTCACCATTTGCTCGGGCGTTTCGTCGTAAACGACTTTCATGTTGATCAACTGAGGCTTTCCCGCATTCGGCTGAACCATCACCGGCAGGCGGGTGGCGCGCTTGTAACGCTCGACCGCGTCGCGCGCGCGCTCCATCTCCATGCCGGTGCCACAGTTGAGGGCGACGATGTGGGCGCCGTGCTCCTCCATGAATTCGGCAGCACGTTCGGGGTCAATACCCATCATCGTGCGAAAGGTGGAACCGTCCAAGGTGACGTCGTAGGCCATGGACCCGATGATGCATTTCGAGCCTGCCGCCCGGGCTGCTTCAATGCCGATCAAAAGCTCCTCAAGCGAAGTTTGTGTCTCGATAATGATGGCGTCGGCGCCGGCGTCGACAAGAGCCCCGGCTTGTTCCTCGAAGGCGATGCGTACCTGAGCTTCGGTAAAGTCTCCGAACGGTTGAAGCAGGCCGCCGAAGGGGCCGATGTCACCGAGGACGTACCCATCCTTGCCATTGAAGGCCTGACGGGCTATCTCCACGCCGGCCTTATTAACTTCAACTACGTGGTTCGCCTCAGAATGGCGATTGAGCATAATGCGTGAGCCGCCAAAGGTATTGGTGATGAGGCAGTCCGAGCCGGCCTCCACATAACGTCGCTGAATGGCGAGCACTCTCTCAGGATGTGTGAGATTCCATGCCTCGCCGCAATTGCCCTGCTCCAATCCGGCGAACATAAGTTGCGTCCCCATGGCTCCATCGCCAAGCAAGGGCCGCTTGCGGATTGCGTCCTGAAGAAGCATCTTCATAAAATCTCCGTATCCTGCATGCGTTCCTTTTGAACCAGTGCATAGTGAATTGTTTCGAGAACCAGTCCCCACTTGTGATCGCGACTGGAAGAATCACAATAGCAACCTGCAACGCTGGCATTGCGCTGCCATGATAAGACCGCACTCAATCGTTCGCCGCTCAGCGGTTTCTCGCTGTCGATGTCGGTCATCAGGCCCACCGGATTTACCACGTACTGGCACATGGCGGTGTGGCCCGCATCGCCAGGGGCTGGCACGCATCGTTGCTCCAGGATGGGATACCCTTCGACGGACGGACCCAGCTTCACGTTATAGTGAAACGTCAACGGCTGGCCCATGTTGGTGCATGTGGTCCCGTCATACCGGAACTGAGCGTCGAGCGAGCCATCCTGGTTCAGGTGCAAGGAGAGGCGCTCCTCTGCCCAACGCTTCAAAGCTCTTCGATTTACGCTGTACTCGGCGTTCTGGTCCAGCACAGCGGTGCGAACCGGAAGTTTTTCGCCGCTTGTTCGGGGAGCACGCCGGTAGGGCGCACGCCTGTATTGACATGGACCAAAGGAACAGCTTTCGCAGGGGACAAGGTCGGTGAGCCTGCGTAATCGATCGGTGTGATGCGTCAATCCGAATACTGCCAACAGAGTTTTCTTGGGAAGCAACATGCCAGACTCGAACACTTCCACGGGGGAAGGGAAAGGCTCTTTGCGCGTCCGCTTCATCAGCTCGAGCAACCGCGGTTGTTCCGCGACATCCCATTCTGAATAACCTGGGCTCGAATGGGGCAACACGGCCATATCATGCTGTTCGGCCCAATCGCAGAGACGAGCTCCGGTTGCAGTGGCCAAATGTTCGACGACCGCAGAGCCGAAGATCTCAAGGAAAAAATACTCGTCGGGTTTCTCGTCCTGCCAGCGCCGGCGGGCTTCCTCTTCTGCTTCAGGACCCGCGCCTACGGCAACAAGGATTGCGCTGTGGGCTTCGGCTTGCTGGAGCGTGCTCCGCAGTCGCTTGCTGGTGAACTTCGTTCC
>CAVZGJ010000015.1:0-123948 GCA_963774735.1 uncultured Acidobacteriaceae bacterium
CTGTTATCTACATCTACTTGGCATCTTGTTCAGCGTTATCGCCTTCGATAGGTCCCTCGAGTTTTCCCCAACATGCAATGTCCTGCGGCCCGAAGGCAAAAGCCATTTGCCCTCCGCAGTCGACCGTACTGGAAGGTGCGAGGAGCAATGTGCACCTGTACCACCCGGGTCTCCTTAGGATTCGAGGGACACGCTCGAACCCGGCGAACACTCGAGGTGCAAATTGGGCTCCCGCAGGCTTGCTTGTGGGACTATCAAGATAAATCTGGGGAACCGCAGAGCCGATTACGGTCCCCGCATTTGTGACGGCGACGCTGACCAGAGCTCCTCCGTCCGGCTGCGCCACTGCATGGGGCTCGCCGTATGCGAACGCGTGTAACTCAGACCAATCCGAAGGGGTAGAGAGGCGTAATGTTCTCTGCGTCGAACCAGCGATAGCCGATCAATACGCCTTCACTGTAGGTCGTCTTTCCGTCGGTACCCTTCGCCGAACGTTCGGGATGTGCCGGATCGTTCGCGGCGTAGTCCTCTAGCTTGCGTGCCCACGTAACCGGCAGGTGCCCGGCAGGATTGGACTGCCCCAGCAACAACTTCGCAGTTGCCGCTCCGCCCTCATCTCCAGGCCACCACATCTCCAGCACAGCTTTCACGCGATCGAGCCACGGCATTGCGATAGGCTGGCTCGTGTTCAGGACTACGATCGTGTTCGGGTTCACCGAAGCGATCTGCTCGATCAACTGGTTCTGATCGCCCGGCAATTCAAAGACCGGCTTACCCCGTGTCCACGCAAATACGACCGCGACTCGGGCCGCTTTAGCAGCGGAGATGGCGGCGGCATGAGCGGCGGCACGCGCTCCGGGAGTCATCCAGTTCAGCCGGATTTGTGCCGGAGCATTCGAAGTATCGGGAGACAGCGAGACTTCAATGCGGTGCGAACCCTTGGCCAGGCTCACAGCCCGGCGAACATTGTCCAGACCATCGGTTGTCGGAAGAACATTATCCTGGGTCGCATGTTGGATATCGCCGTGGCCGATTCCCGGCATCTGCCCCATTCTGGCTCACCTGCTTGCCTCCATCCTCAAGACAGCGCGCCCCCCGAGTACCTGAAGATAGAGCCAGTATTCTCCGTCGTGTGGAATCGCTCAATTCACCAACCCACTTCGTCGTCGTGTTTGGTGGAAGCGCCTTCCCGTTTGCCGATGTGAAATCCAGCGTCGCATCCACCCCGGATTGTCCCGCGCTGCCGCTTCGAAGTAAGCCTGGCGTGCCTTCGTGTCTCAGGATGTCAGCTGGCACTGGAACGCCGGTCATGGCATCCGCAACCGCGAACGCAATATTCGCTGCGGGCGCCAGCCTATGCAAAGCCGCCAGCGGGCCAACTTGTCGTTCTGTCAGTCCAGGCGATCGCTCGCCGAAAGTTCCGATGGCATCCACCTGACCTGCGGTCGGTCCTATCATCGCGATGGAGGCCAGATCGCTTGTCTTCAAGGGAAGGATGTCTCCGTCATTTTTCAGCGGTCCGGCGGCATCTTCCGCCGTACGCTCAATCACCGCTGCATTCGCGGTCACATCCTGTGGCGTGATGCTATGCTTTTGCTTTCCGTCCAGGTAACCAAAACGGACATCTCATACAGCACACGCCGCGCCGCTGTCGTCACCGTAGCTTCCGTGACCGTTCCCGATTTGCAAGCAGTTGCTGAAGCGTGCTCTCGTCGCTATCAGAGGAAACGCGTCCAGATTCATCGGCGGAACCGGCAGCTCCTCCGGGATGGTTCCTCCCAGGATGCCGGCGAGTCACTCGGATCGAACTTCGGCACGTCCAGCTTTGCTGCCGGCTTTGTAACAAAGAAGGTGTGCATGAACGGACGCGAACGGAGACGCTGATGACATCTGACCGGGCATTATCCATATCCAGGCCGTGGTTGATAAACGTCGCGCTGTGCACAGCGCCCCAATCCGACGTGACAAAGCCCTTGAAGCCAAGGTCGCCGCGCAGGATGTCTATTTGCGTTGCGGGGTTATCGCACGCAAACGGTCCGTTGAGGCGATTGTAGGAGCACATGATGCTCGAAACGCCAGCCTTTACTGTCAGGTCGAAGGGCGCCACATACACTTCATGCAGGGTTTGTGGATCGATCACAGTTGAATAGCTTTCGGAGTCATAGCCCACGTAGTGTTTCGCCTCGGCCATAACTCCTTGAGACTGCGCGCCGGCGGACTCTGCCGCTCCCATCAGTCCGGTCAATCAGGGGATCTCTCCGAACGTGTTATAGCCACGTGCAAATGTCAGGTCGCGGTCCATGTTGATGAACGGCTGCAACACGACGTCTATCCCCAACGATCTTGCTTCACGGCCTATGACAACCCCATTGTCATACGCGTCCTCAAGGCTGAAGGTAGCCGCAACGCCCATGGTCGCGGTTTCGGCCTGCGCTGGCACGCGCGTCAGCAGGCCCGGAGGCCCATCCGCGAATCGCAAGCTGGGGATACCGAGCCTCGGCACACCAGGAAGATATCCGGCCTGGCCTTGATTCGTGCCGGCGGGTTCAACTTCTCCCAGGATCAACTGCATCTTCTCTTCCAAAGTCATCTGTCCCAACAGCCTTTCGATACGTGCCTCGTTGGCCTGTTCCTTGGGCACCGCCTGGCTTTGCAGAACAGTCGGGAGCATAACAGCACCCGAAAGAACGATGAGAGTAAGACGAACGAGATCCATACGACCTCCAACGATTAAAAGCATGCAGTCGAGCCGAAGCACAAGGGAAAAAGAAAGGGAAACAGTTACCTCGGCCAGCGTAGCCATTTCCCATCACCGGAGTTAGCGGCGGGGAGGCGTCTTCGGCGCCGGAGCAGGCGCAGAGCCCGAAACATAAGCCGCCGTAACGTCCAGCCGCGACTTCCATGGATCTGCCTGGGCGACGGACCGTCCGTAGTGAAGTTCATCAGCATGTCGGTCGTAGGCGAATACCGTGGCCAAGTCGGCGTATTGCCCGTGCTCGGATCACCCGTTTTCGCAAAGGCGACCCAGTAGTTAGCATGGCCTGTGCGATCTTTTCATCGTTCGGCGCCAGATCTTTGCCGTACTTCGCCTTCACCGTGTCGAAGACAAACGGAATCTCCGTAGCATGCGGCGCACCGGGCCATTTGCTGCGCATCGATTCGGCCACGTAAGAGAAACGATACTCATAACTCGGAACGCCTCCGACGCAAAAATGCTTGCAACAAATCGCGCCGGCTCAACCATGAAGCGATCCATGGAGACGGTGTACTGCACGGCCTTCAGATCGCCGTTCCCGCCAGGGTCGTATGCTGCCATCGCCTTCTCGCGATCGCGCTCGAATGGGGCGAATAACTCATCCTTGTTGCGGGCAAATCCAAAACCAATGTCCATACTGTTCGTTCCGATGATGATGGGACACGCCATCCCGCACCGGCCAAATACGCAGACTGCGGGTCGGCCACTACCACCTGGCCGTCGATCATGGGCCCCGAGTATCCAGGCTGGCCATGGTCGCCATGTTGAGATCGCCACGAACCTTCTCCGCAGGCAGGCGCCGCAGCGCGATCCAGAGCTTCTTTGCCCGTGCCATCGATGCCCATGCTCTTGGCAAACTCCATGCCCACCGATTCCGCCGACGACGGTCCGTTGGGCAACGCAGCGTTAGATAACGCGGCCCTCCGAGGTTAGTGCGTCCTCCTCCCGACTCGATGATCGCCTTCGAAAACAGTCCTCCCGTCAAGGGCGAGGTAAGCAGCATGCTCACCGAAAATCCGCCCGGCGGATTCACCGAAGACCGTCACATTGGACGGGTCGCCGCCAAACGCGCCGATGTTCTGCTGAATCCATTTCAGCGCGGCAATCTGGTCCATGAATCCATAGTTGCCCACCATGCCCATCCGCATTCTCTTTGGTCAGCTCAGGGAATGCGAAGAAGCCGAAGCGGCCCAGGCGATAATTCGCACTGACGAAGACTACGCCTTTCTCTGCGAATCTGTTGCCGGCGTAAACTCTGGCGAGCTGCCACCGTTTACGAATCCACCGCCATAAATCCAGAACATTACGGGAAGCTTGGCGTCAGCCGGTGTTCCTGACAGGACGCCAGACATTCAGGTACAGGCAATCCTCGGCAGGGGTGGTGCCCAAAGGAGCAGCATCACTCGGAAACGGAACCTGCATACAGTCTGCCGAATAGGAGTTGGCCTGTCGCACTCCCGACCATGGTTTACGGGTTGCGGAGCCCGCCAGCGCAGCTCCCCTACCGGGGGCGCGGCGAATGGCACGCCCTTGAATGACTCGACTGCACCCTGCGTAACTCCCTCAAGCTTTCCTGACTTCGTGCTGACCACGGCGCTTGCGCAAATAATGACGGTGTCGTCTAGAAGAGCAATCGCAGTCAGGACGATCTTCTTATCAGTGTCCATTAGAGCCTCCGAAAATACCATGTCGTACAACGGCACGCGACTATAGCAATGCCTCTGTGCATAAGTACAATTCATTGATGACGAAGGAACCATCGCTATTTTCGATGAGCAGCTTCAGCTCTTTTTACGTGCAGTGGTGCGGACCTCGGGTATCGCATTTGGCTGCCTGCGAAGTGCTGGCGAAGATGCTGCGCAAAGCATTCCGCCGCAGGCGAAAGCGTAAGATCTCGCCTCTGTAGCAATTCAATCTGTCGGCTGCAGGACCTGCCGCTTAACGGGATCCTCGCGGATTCGGTTGTTTCCCGTCCTCTAAGCGAGGTCCGAGGACTCGGGAGGCTGAGGAGTGGCGAGGGTGCAAGACAGCACTTCCTCGACTGTCCCTTCGTTGTTTTCGTTATCGCCGATATAGAACGCTCCGACATCTTTGGCGAGGTCGGACATAGGGAAAGAAGTTCTGTTTGCGGTAGGCCTCGCAAATTAAGAGTCGCCATCATGGCAGGAGAGCGGGTTGGTACGAGAAAGGGTGAAACGGTCAGCGAAGGCTTCATTCTTCATTTTGACAACGCTTGGAACAAAGCCGGGTCGAGCAGTTCCAGACCGGTGATGCCGTGCAGATGATTGGCTGAGACCCAGGGAAGCCAGCTGCGGTGCGATCCAAATCCTCTGCGGCCTGGTCCCATGCCCCAGTTTTCCTGCTGCCATCCGGGCCCGGCCATGTCGTAGGTGCGGGTGGGGAGAGCCAGCATGCTTTTAGTGTCAAATAAAAGGACACGCGCCACGTCAAGGTAGTGTTCGTCTTTGGTGTCCTTGTATAACTCGGCAAACTGCGGCACGGCCCAATCGAGATACTCGTCCACGCCTCCGGGGCCGCGCGCGGAAATCCCTTGCACACCAATGGTGGGTACGCCTCTCTTCCAGTTGAGCTTTGTATCGTCCGCGTCAATCGGCATGGGCACGTTCCATATCCAGATCCAACTCTCGGTGTAGTCTCCGGCTGCCTTCGCGTGGTCCAGCCACTTCGGCTCATGGGTCGCCTCATACAACGCCAGGAAGGCTTCGAGTGAAAGCATCCCGGCTTCCTTGTCGACGACATTCGGATTGTCCGTCGTGCCGCCGACGAAAACACCGCGGCTGCCGAAGTTCTGCCAAACGTAGTTGCCCGCATGGATGGCCGCCTCAAGGTACTTCTTCTCGCCGGTCACGCGGCTCAGGCTTACAAGCAGCGGCACTGGGTTGTAGCTGCTTGTGCCAGACTCCTCATTCACCTCACCTGTTCCATTTTTCCAACTGCGCGGGAACGATCCGTCCGGGTGTTGCTGCGTTAGGAGCCAATCCGCGAACTGCCTGCACCAGGCCAGCCACTCCGGATGATCGTACCCGCGCGCTTCTCGCGCGCGTAAGCTTCGATAACCGTCTCCATACCCTCCGACGGAGCCCTCAGGAAGAAAATGCCGGGAGGCTCAGAATCTGGTTTGCCGCTCTAAGCTCAATCCCGACGCGGACGGTGGAGACATCAGCAGCAGGTGAACATAGCTGTCCATAATCGCCAAACCTGACTGGCGCATCTTTTGTCCACGCGGGCTCGGATCACGATCGGCTTCAATCAGCAACTGGTCTGCGACTTCGGTGCCTTTCGACACAAATCCCATCACCACCTTTGGCCAACCCCAAAGCTCGCTGAAAGAGGGATCGAGGTCCAACGCCCACGGACCGTGCCCACGCCTGAAGCTCCGTCTTCTCCTCCGCCGTTTGCTCTTCCGGATAAGGCCGCGGAGGCACCGGCGCCCCACCCGTCGCATAGATTGGGGTGCGGATGGATCCCGGTTTTCCGGTGACGACGTCGTACAGGAAGGGCACGCCTGCTCGGCCAGTTAACCTCAATGACGTGGGCCTCAGATGATCTGTCAGCGTACGCCGGACCAGACTCAGATCGAGGGGCATCACCGCTGGTTTCAGCGTCTGCCACGCCCATCGCCATGCACCCCGCTCGACTGCGGAGAAGTTGGCACTCCGTCCAAAGCGGAATGCGACGCTGTAATCCTGTACGAAGCCTGTTTTCAGCGGGTGGTAACGGCGACGCACTCCCGGCTTTGGCGCCACACCAGGGACCGCTGTGACTCCGCTGGTGGTCCCCGGATACCAGAAGCCAAACTCCACGCCGCCCAATGGATCCTGATGGGCGCCGACTGCGCCGAACTGAAGTCGTTCGTCGACGATTGCGGTGTTGATCGGCGCAGTAGTCTCCGCCCATGTGGTATCGCCACGCGGCGCTACGTCCAGAACGGCCGCCCATAAATTGTCAATGAAACATGGCGAAGAGAGGCGCAGCAAGCTGGTCTTCACGAATTCCAGGCGCTAGGGGCGATAATTGACGTCCCGCCAGGCGAACTCTCTCCATTAGCGGCGGGATCGCCGTAGAGGGCACCCGGAGCCATGTAGTCAAGATCGGACCACACGATCGCAGGCGCTGTCTTCAACCGGATCGCAGAATAGAACGCGCCGCGATCATCCCCGCTCGTCACAACGACATGGCGGCTCAGCGACAATGCGCCTCCTGCAATCTTCCAACGGTCTTCGACGGTCAGGACCGCGTGGCTTTGGCTCGTCACTTTCGCCCTCGCGATGATTTCGGCATTGCCTTGACGTATAGAGCCGTAGGCTGCGGCCAGATCACTCGTCTTGCCATCAGCGCCGAACACCTCAATCTCTGCTGGCTCTAGCTGAGTGAGGTGCGGCGAACCATTTCCAGAGATATCGATTCCCCACGCGTTCGGAGCCGATGACACGAATGACACGGTTGCACCGTTCTCGAGTCGGCCAAGCACCACACCCATGGGCACAGAATCGCTGCTCCGCTTTGTTTGCGTCCAACACAGCGATGTAGTCAGCACTGCGATGAGCGCAACAGCAAAAAACCGATACTTCCTGCTTTTCACACGCTCTCCACTTCAAATCGTAGAGGCTCACGCTTACCGGAGGCACCTGCAGCATCTCCGGAAAAGAAGTCTGCTCCGTTTCAACAATCTTGACGATCGGCTCCTTACCTGCTTCGTTTGCGGAATTCAGGCCAGGAGGCGCAATCTGGTACAACTTGCCCCGCTGACGCAGTTTGATCCGCCTGACGCTTGAAACCAGTTGCTGCACCGCTTCTGACGGATTCACAACCGACAGAAGAAATTTCTTTCTGTCGCTCGAGATCCGCGAGGACGTCCAGAGGATAGGTGGGACTTCCCGTAAGCGTCGGCCCCCTGTCGACGAAGTCGGTGCCCGGCACCTGCTTCTGCGGAGAGTTCCATCCACCGGTATGGGAAAGGCGTTCAGGAAGTGCGTGTGCATCAACTTCATCACCACCTGCTCAGCCAGCAAGCCAACCGCATCACCTGAAACATCCGTCAGTAGTCGCAAACCCCCGGTCGCGCACGTCGCCGCGATCTTATCGGAATGCCGAAACATCTCATGGAAACAAAGCGCATAGGAAAGGGGCGTCAGCATGCCAGGCAGCGGATGGTTCTACCATCTGCCGACCGCGGACGGTTACCCCACTCATCAAAGATGAACTTTATGTCTCGACTCTTCAGCGACGGTATGTCCTGCACATACCTATCCCAGCAATCGAATGCCCCGCCGATTCGGTTTGCCAGACGCCGCGCCTTGAACTGCAAAGGTTCGTTCGGACGTCCACAAAGAGTTGCTTTTGTGCATCGAAGACAAGGTTGGGATACGCATAGGTGTGTTCAGAAACTGTGTCGGTGTGGTCCGCGCAATTCTTCAGCAGCCAGCCATCCCAGTCGGTCGTTGAACCGAACTTGAACGGCAACGGCTCCGGGATTGGAGGTTCCCAGATGCTGGGAAAAAAGTTTCCTTTCTTCTCCGCCGCGTCGACTGACTTCTCGCAGATACTCGCCCCGGAGAGCGTGACCTTGATGCCCGGGTCGACCGCCCGCATCGCTTCGACGATCGGGTTGTGCTTCACCCAATACTGATCAGCGACATGTGACCGTACTGCCACGGACCATACATCTCGTTCCCGATGGTCCAATACCGGATGTGGAAGGGTTCAGCACTGCCGTTCGCGGCGCGCATTTTGCCCAGCCGAGTAGTGACCGAGCCATTGCAGTATTCAACCTGCTCCGCCGCTTCCCGGGCTGACCCGAATCCGCTATCGATCGTCAGGTCGGGTTCGGCTCCGACAAGCCGGCAAAGAGCTATGAATTCGTGGAGACCGACGTCGTTCGATTCCACTCTGTCGGACCACATCGGTTGCAACCGGGGCGGGCGCTTGTCCGGATCACCGAGACCGTCGCGATAGTCGTAAGCGGAAACGAAGTTCCCGCCCGGCCACTTGAACATCTTGAATCCGACTTCCTTGAAGAGCCGAATCATCCCTGGGTGAAACCCCTCCACGTATCGACCAGCATCAGTGACACGGCACCGATGTGAAAAGCCCCCGTTCCAACTCCGAGGATTTCCAGGCTCGCCTCGTCACTCGCGGCCGCTGGAGCGAACTTCAGAGGAAAGGTCTGGTACTGCTGGTGGAGTGCAGGGATCGTGATGGTCTGCGCGTCCGAAGCTTCTGAGCCCCAGGACAAGCGGACGGTCACTTTCGTGCCGGGATCTCCAGCCAGTACTACGCGCGCTTGATATGCTTTCTTGCCGATACGCAGTCTCGATCGCCGAATCCCATGCGGCTCGGTAGGGCTGAGCCTTACGCGCGGGCTGTGCCTGCCTACAAAGGGTCGCTCGGTATCCATTTCGACCGTTCCCTCCGGTCCTACCGGCTTGAAGCGCTCGCCGCCGAAGCGTCGAAGAGCGGGATTTGCCGAAGCCGCGGGTACTGCACTGGTTACCGGGTTCGCAAACTTCCGATCGGTAAGACCTCGGCCCCATCCGACGTGGTCGCCGGTTCCATATAGCCTCCGAAGATCATGGGATTAATCTGCGCGCCGGCCTTGCTCGCGTCGGCCGTCAACTGAATATTCGCGGCCGGACTGGCAAAAGCTTTTATGTTTTGCTTTAGCATCGCGGCTCCCGCTACGGAGCCCACGACAAACTTGCGTCGATTCATCTTCATCCTTCTCTCCTCGGTATGTCCTGCTCAACAGCGGGCTCAATTCAGAAAAATCTTCCGCCAGCATCCTACATGCGGATACCTCTGATCGGCATTGATTACAGGTGCGTACAAATGTGGCGCTGCATTCGCGCTATGTAAGCGTTGAACGCGGGTCAACTTTCCAGACCGACTTTGCGCCTGGATCACCGAGTGGTCCTGGGAAGGTAGAGCCTCCGGTAGGCCTGCCGAAGATATCGGTTTCGATATTGTTGAAGGCACTTACCTTCGGTAGCAACTGGCTTCCGTTCAGGGTTAGTTGCAGGAGCTCAGGATCGAATTCGATCTGAAGGTCGGCAGTCGCACCGTGCTTGTCCCAACCATGTTCATCGCGCCAGGCCGATAGGTCGAGCCATTGTTCTTCGTCGTGCGTCGAAAAATCCGAGGAAATCTTTCGGCATGGACGATAGACGTTGCCATCCGCCTTGTTGTTCTGGTTGAGAAAGACGATGGCCGACTTACCGCAGCTGGCGAAAATGTTGTTGTAGATCTTGTTGTCCGCAGCGGTGCCCGCTGCTTCGCGGTCGGGACGAACGATGGCGAAAATGCCGGAGTTGTCGCAGCGGCCGATCAGATTCTGGGCGATGATCAAATGGTCGCTGGCGTTGATGAATATGCCGGACCCTGCACATCCCCGCTGACCGGGCGTGCCCGGCTCGGCGTTGCGTACGTCCCAGATGATGTTGTCGTCGATCTGGTTCGGTTGCACGGTTCATCTCCAAATGGACGGCGGCGCTCACCGTCAGGACGTCGGCAAATATATTTCGGTGATGCGGCAGTTGATGTTGCCGCTATCCCACCAGACCGCGTTGGCATGGCGTATGTGGCGGATCACATTGCGGCGGAACAGCATGTTGTGCGCGCGGTGGAACTTGGCGCCGGCGGCTTCCCAGCCGCGTTCGGCATCGGCCCAGCCGCACCACTCGATCAGATTGTCCTCGACCAGCGTGTCGCTGGTTCCCATGCCGCCGATGCCTTCGACGCCGCAGTAGCGAATCGTGTTGCCGCGGACGATGTGCGACTGGCCGCCGCCTGCGGCGTGACCGCCGTTCCAGTCCCGTTACCGATGTCAAGGCCGACGCCATTGGCCCACTCGATCGTGTTGTCCTTCGATAATCCAGTGATTGCCGCCGGCAGTAGAAACCAGGCCGCGCTGCGGGACAGGATAACCATTGCCGGCATGCTGAAAGGTGATTCCCTTTACCCGGATATAAGCGAGTCCCTTTTGCAGCGGGAACAAAGGCCTGCTCGCGGGTGGTAACTTCGATCGTGTGGTCGGCTGGCGTGCCTGCCGGCAGGCGAACATGGAAGCCGTGCCGGAGTTTTCGACCCAGAATCGTCGCATCGGGCGTGCCGCCGATCTCCTGCATGATGGGTCCGCCGCGCCTGCGGGCAGGCAGCCCGAGAGCGGCTGTGGGCGGTTTGGCGGTGGAGGCCCCGGCAGCTGCGGCGATCGCCAGCTCGCGGAGCTGTTCCATCGGTTCCAGCGGCTTGCCGTCGACAAAGACCAAGCCGCGCCGGCGCAAATACGGCCCCATGTCGACCATTTTGGTGTCCAGCCAGCCCGGTCGCCCGGGACGCTGGGCAGCGCGAAAGGATTGTAGGCGTCGGGAAACAGCGCAGCCGTCAGCTCGTGCTGCCATGCGGTGACCTGCGTTGGCAGGCGCGGCCATCGAAGCGGCGAATTGCGAACCGACTCCTGTTGCCAGCCGTCTTTCAGCACTTCGGAGCCTTTGATCACGACCTTCGCGCCCGGCGCGGCCTCATAGCTGATCATCTGCGCGGGTCCTGTGCCGCCGCGCGCCGGACGGACACATTCGCGGTAGGTGCCGGCGGCGATGACCACGCGTTCGCCGGGTTGCAGAACCTCCGCGGCCTGATTATGGTGCGGAACGGGCCGCGCCTGGCTGCCGGGACCGTTGTCGTCGGCCTTAGCGGAGCTATTATCGACATAGTAGGTCTTCGAGAATGTCAGCGGCTGCTCCCAGGAGACATACTCGGTCCCATCGGGAAGACGATTGTCCATTTGCGCTGCTGTCATCTGCCCCAAAGCGCTTCGGCTGAGACCCAGTGTGGCTCCAACGCCTGCCGCGTACTGAAGAAACTGCCTGCGATCCACACCAGTGGAAGGAGTTTCGCTTACGGTCGTACGGCAATGTGAAACAAACTTTTCCTTCCCCGATTCCATCAGCCGTTCCTCAGAGATCTATTAGCGTCCGCGCCCAGACGTTCAGAACAGTAAGTCCATCAACGTCTACAGGCTCTTGCGAGACTGAGTCCCGCAAGGCGATCTGGAGATTCAGCAACACATAGACATATGTGGGATCTACATTACGACCGAAATCATACGACGCTCGATCTTACCTGGGCAAACTTCGTCATGTAATTTGGAGCTGGCCAATACGCGGGAGATGTGTGATGACGTCGAAGAAGCCCAAATTTGGCTCGATGTTGCTTTGGTTTGATTCACTCCGATATCTTTGTCATTCCCTAGTTCGTAACGCAGGAGAGCCATTTTGAAACAGCGTCGTTTGATCGTTGCCTTGTTCGCGTCGTTGGTCATGCCGTGTTTTGGACAGTCGACCGCACCCTATCAGAACCCTGATCTGACCCCGGAGAGGCGCGCAGCGGACTTGGTGGGCCGGATGACGCTGGAAGAGAGAATATTGCAGATGCAGAACAGCGCTCCTGCGATTCCACGGCTGGACGTGCCTGTCTACAACTGGTGGAACGAGGCCCTGCATGGTGTTGCGACGGGGCGTGCGACAGTCTTTCCCCAGGCGATTGCATTGGGATCGACATGGGATCCTGCGCTCGTACACCGGATCGCGGAGGCGATCTCGACCGAAGCGCGTGCGAAGTATAACGAGGCCAAACGGCAGCCGCCAGTTCAAGAAGTTGCGCCAGGTGCCGCTCCGGGCAGAACCGCCGGGCTCACCTACTGGTCGCCGAACATCAACATCTTTCGCGATCCGCGCTGGGGACGGGGCCAGGAAACCTACGGTGAGGATCCATATCTCACCAGCCGGATGGGCGTGGCATTCGTGACCGGAATGCAGGGGAACGATCCGCACTATCTTAAAGCTGGTTGCTACACCGAAGCATTACGCCGTACACAGCGGTCCGGAGCCGCTGCGCCACGTGTTTGACGCCAAGGCGAGCGAGTACGACCTGCAGCACACGTATCTGCCGGCGTTCAAAGCGGCCATCGTTGAAGGCAAGGCCGACTCCATCATGTGTGTTTACAACTCCGTGAACGGAGCGCCCGGCTGCGCCAACCGCGACCTGCTGGAGAAGCGGCTTCGCGAGCAGTGGGGCTTCAAAGGCTTTGTTGTCAGCGACTGTGGTGCGGTGGGCGATATCTATCGTAGCCATAAGTATGTCGCCACTGAGGGCGATGCGGCCGTTGCGGCGGTGAAGGCTGGAACGGACCTGACCTGCGGCGGCGAATATCGCAGCTTGATCGACGAAGTGAAGGCTGGCCACATTACAGAAGCGGAAATCACGCACGCAACGGAGCGGTTGTTTACCGCGCGATTCCGGTTAGGAATGTTCGATCCACCCGAACGCGTGCCATATTCGAAGATTCCTTATTCGCAGAATGACTCGGCTGAGCATCGCCAGCTCGCCCTCAGGGCGCAGCGCGAAGCCATCGTGCTGCTGAAGAACCAGGGTGGCTTCTTGCCGCTCAAGCCTTCCATCCACACCATCGTCGTCATCGGGCCATCCGCGGACGATCCCATTGGGCTACTGGGGAACTACAACGGAATCTCCTCGAAGCAGGTGACGCCGTTGCAAGGAATTGTGAAGCAGTTCTCCGCAGACAAGGTGGAGTTCGCACTCGGGGCTACATATACAACCACTGCCGGGGCCTTGGTCTCCTCCGATGCCCTCGCGCCTTCGATTGGAGATGGACACGGGCTACTGGCCGAGTATTTCGACAATCCTGATTTCCAGGGAGAGCCCAGGCTCCGCCGCACGGAATCGCGTTTGTATTACGACGCCAATATGGAAGAGCCGGCTGTCATCGCCGCGATCAAAGGAAATAAGTATTCAGTGCGCTGGAGCGGGACTCTCACTCCTCCTGGCACGGGAGACTATGTACTCACGGCACGCACGGGCCAATGGAATCGTAATGGCAGGGTCCGACTGCTCCTGGATGGCAAAGAATTGATCTCGGGCGGCCCTGGCGGTCCTCGTCCGGCTGGGCTGGGACCGGGAGAGGGGCAAGCTCAGGGAACCCGGCGCGGTGGCCCTCCGCCCGTTCATCTTGAGGGCAGCCACAGCTATTCTGTTCGCGTGGAGTACCAGCAAAATGGTCCCGGAGGCGGAGCGGAACTGAATTGGATTCCGCCGGCTGCAGTGTTGCTGGAACAAGCGGAAAAGGCCGCCAAAAACGCGGATGCGATTCTGGTGTTCGCGGGGTTGAACTCGTCGCTCGAAGGCGAAGGGCACGATCGCAGCTTCATCGAGCTGCCGGAACCGCAGGAAGCTATGGTCAAGGCCATGATCGCGACCGGCAAGCCGGTAGTGGTCGTGTTGACCGGGGGAAGCGCGATCGCTGCGAACTCGGCGGCCGCAAACGCGACGGCCTTGCTTTCGTCATGGTATGGCGGCGAAGAGACTGGCACAGCCATTGCGCAGACGCTGGCTGGCGTCAATAACCCCGCGGGCCGGCTGCCCGTGACCTTCTACAAAGGTTTGGATCAACTGCCGGAATTTACCGATTACTCCATGAAGGGACGCACCTATCGTTATTTCACGGGTGCGCCGCTGTATCCGTTCGGCTACGGGCTGAGCTATTCAAACTTCATTTATTCCGGGCTGAAGACAAAACGCACGTCCGGTGGGGCAGAGGTCCAGGCGACCGTGAAGAATACCTCGTCCCGCGAGGGCGATGAGGTGGTGCAGCTCTACGTCAGTGGAGGGCCCGGAGAGGAAATCCGCAGCCTGCGCGGATTCCAAAGGATTCATCTCGGCTCGGGCGAGAGCCGGCAAGTGTCGTTTACGCTGCCTCACGAAGACGTTCCGCAGGGCAAGTTGGAGATCAGCGTTGGGGGCGGGCAGCCGCTGAGCGGCACGTCATTCGTGAAAGGGTCTCTATAGTGTCGGGCATGCACTCGTTCCCGTGGCTGGCTCCAACCGATTGAGTTTGAATTGGTCTTCCGTCACGCTGCCGTTCCGTAGTGCGAGCTGGCTATAGGACCTCTATGTTTTTTCAAGGGCAGCGCCTTCGGAATGTCCTTCAACTTCGACAACTCGAGATCAATAACAAGAGCGCCATGGAGTCTAAATAATGAATATCAGCAGACGAGCAGCACTCTCGATCCTTGCGGGCGCGCCCGCGCTGCTGTCCCGCAAATCCTTGATGGCTCAAGCCGCCTCAGCAGGACAGACGGCACCTTCTTCAGCCGACGGGGCTCTCCCTGGAGATCGCTCCTGGCCCATTCAAAGGCACGCGTGAATCGTTACGAGGATGGCACCGGCAAAGCGGAAGGTGCAGACTCGATCAAATTCACCCGCACCATCAGCGGGGCACCAGGTGGTGGCGGCCCGGGTGGCGCACGTCCACCGCAGGAGTTCACGGCCAAGCGAACGCCAGCCAAATAGGGGAAGCGATCCAGACGAATTCCAAGTGAGGATATTCGGGCGGGACCGGTGCCAGACGATAGCGAACTGTCCGCCCGAATTTTCTTGCTTTGAATGGTTCCCCCGCCCGTTCGCTGCGGCAGTGGCTATATGTTGCTCACCTGGGATGCCCAATCAGGCACGACTCGCCTAGCCAGCTTCAGATGGATTTCCACTGGCTTATGTGCTGACAGATGCAGAGTGCAGTCGGCCGCGCCCGGCTGGTGATGTGCCGCCACAATACCGGTAGGTGCCGAGATCTGCTGGATGCCATGACGGGCAATCAGCGTCACGTCCTGGTCTCGCAAAGAGGTAATCGTCAGGTCGACGCTCCTGGAATCCATATTCCACGTTAGCTTGTCGACGCGGGCGAAGGTGCGGGCGAGCATTCCGTTGATGGAACCCCTCGCCAGCGATGGAGGAAGCGCGGGCAGCACCTCAATCACACCGGGGCGCGAGTACAGAAGCATCTCCATGATCGTTGCTGGAATTCCTCCGTGGGCATCCGGTACGGGTGTGCCATACGGTTCCCGAGACGTCCGTAGCGCGGTACTGATGTAGCCCTGCTCCATCAGTTGGCGGAGTTGAATGTCCACCATGAGGTTGTCCTTGAGCCTTGCACCCACCAGAGCCCGATGGCAGCGGGCATAAGCAGGCAGCGTCTCGCCCGCGACTGAGGTCGCCAATAGATCGAAGGTGCGCCGGCGATTGGCGATCTGAGCGGCCCGAGCAAGTTGCGGCGTGCGGTCGGGATCGATTTCATCGCCAGGCCACGCGCCGTACAAATGCGAGATATGACGATGGCTGTAATGCTCCTGCACCGTGGACCAGGCCCACTCCTTTAGTGTGCCGTCGGGCTCCATCAGGTAGGGCGGCATCTTGGCCAGCATTGCCTTCCATTTCGGTACGCTGCCGGCGTCGATGCCCAATATCTCGGATGCCTGGATCAGATTCGTCAGCACCTCCCGGCACACCGCGATATCCATGGTGGCATTGATCAGCACGGGCGAGGACGGGTTGGTGCTGCGGGGCACGTTCTCAGGCGAAATGGAAGGGACGAACATGTAGTGGCCGTTTTCGTCGGTAAGCGTAAGGAAATCTTCGTAGAACAGCGCCAGGTCTTTGTATGCCGGCGCGGTTCGCGTGCGGAGAAATTCTTGATCTTCAGTGACGAGGTAATGGTTCCAGAACTGGCGTGCAACCCAACCTCCAGCGGAGATCCAGTAGGGCCAGATTCCGATATCTGAGGTGCCGGTGTAGTAGAAGTTCGCGCCGATGCCTTTGTCGGGAAACAGGGGATACGAAGCGCCGCGAAATCCGAAGATGTTTTTAGCGTTGGTGCGGGTGTCCTGGGAAAGGCTCTCCATCCAATTGAAGTATGCCTGCATGCCTTCCCGCAAATCACCCTGCACGGCTGCGGCGGTCTGGAGGTCGAGCGTGGAGTTAACCTGGGCGGCGATGCTGGGATACTGGCCGCTGTTGAGGATAAACCAATGCCGGCCCATCTCGAAAACCTTTTCCAGCAGCGCGGGGGAGTAGTCGAAGCGGGACCGCTGATCGGTGAGAAGTTCTTCGGTCGACCATCCAAATTGGGATGCACCGCCAAAATCCACGGTCACGCGGGTGAGGGCTTCTGCCTGTACGTTGCGATGGCGGTCCAGCAAGGCAGAATAGTCCGCAGGGAGCGCCTCGACGGATTGGCGCAGCAAATCCACCTGCGGCTCTGTCACATTGTGGAAGTGGGTGATGCGGGTGAGCAGCGTCACCGAGGAAGCATTCTCGATCAGGAGTACGTCGCCGTCGCTACGGGCCGATCCGCCCTCGCGCACCACGCGAACCACTCCGGCGTAGCCGCTGTTGTCTACCGAGGGATCGAGAATGCACTGGTAGATCAGACACTGCTGGCTGACATTCTGGCGAACGTCGCCGGCTTCGACGCCTTTGGGAGCGGGCGCTTTGGGTCTTGTTGCCGGGGAGAACGCTTCCCAATCCGGCGAGATGTTGCCGATGCCCGGGTGACTGCCCCAGTCCATTCCGGAGGCCATGCTCCATTCAGCGCTGCGCTGCAACGCGATACGCAGATTGATGGACTGTCCAGCGGATGCGGTGATGCACTGCACGACAACGTTGTCGGGACGAGAGGTAAAGGTTCGACGCACCCAGTTGCCGTGCTGATCGGTCCAGTAGACTTTGGCTTCGCCCGTTTCGAAGTCGAGAGTCCGGAGGTAGTCTTTGACCGCTGTAGTTTTGGGCAGATCGAGGTGCATCAGGAAGGCCGGGACGGTGAGGTGAGGCTGGGTGTCCTGTTTGATAGCCCCATCGTTCATGTGTTGTAGAGCGAGCGCCATCGCTTCGTGATCTTTTCCGGCCAGCACGAGCCGGCGTACCTCCGGGAAGATGGCGGCGACCTGCGGAGCCTCCAGGGGCTTCTTCCACGGCATCAGCAGGTTTTCGTGGTGAAACAGGATTTGTTCTGCGTAGGGGTCGCCCATCAGCTCAATGGTCATCGTTCCGTTGCCGGAGGTGAGGCACTCGCTTACCAGTTCGCCGGGCGCGATGCTGCAGAAACCGCGCTGCGGAACGATTTTGCGGCTGATCCGCTGCCCCAACGGCATCGGTGCGATGGCATAGGGTCGTGCGGGCGCAGGTTGCTTCGGCCGGAACCGGTCCCCCTGTACGCGGTGAAGATACTCAGCGGGGCGATTGTCGCGGTGGTCAGCCGGCTTTGGGGGATTACTTTCTGCCGCGGCCAGTGCTGGCGATACCGTCAGAGACCCTACCATTCCGGCGGCGGCCGCGCTCGTCTTCAGAAAATCTCTGCGCTTCATGATTTCCTCTCGAAGTCTGTTGTGCTGCGCTTTTCAGGAGACTCAGTTGGTTAAGCGACCCAGTTGACCCAATCCAGCGGGTTGCGCTGTCCGAGTTTCAGATGAACCTCGACCGGTTTTCCTTCCGGCAAGTGCAGCTCGCAGACGGACTGATCCAGGCGTGGCTTTGCCGCCAAAACTCCGGCAGAGCCGGAAATCGCCCGGATCCCGTGCCGCGCAATCAGGGTGACATTCTGCTTTCTGGCCGAAGTTATGGTCATGTCGACGCTGCGGGTGTTCATGTCCCATGAGAGTTTGTCGAGCCGCGCAAAGGTACGCAGCAACATGCCGTTCATCGAGCCTTTGACCAACGATGGAGGAAGTGCGGGAAGTACCTCGACAACGCCGGGGCGTGAGTAGGCGACCATTTCCATCATGATGAGCGGAATGCCGCCCTGCGCATCCGGCATAGGCATGGCATAGGGGTCGTGCGAACAGCGCAGCGTGGGGCCGACATTGCCTTCTTCAATCAACTGACGCAGCTCGGTGTCCACCATGTAACTATCTTTGAGCCGCGCTCCAACCAGAGCCCGATGGCAGCGGCCGTGCGCCGCCAGGCGCTCCGGAACGCGGTGTCGATCGGCGATCAGAGCCGCCCGTGCCAGTTGCGGAGTGCGGTCCGGATCGATTTCGTCGCCGGGCCACGCGCCGTAAAGATGTGAGATGTGGCGTTGATTGCAACGTTCACGCAGCGACGGCCACGACCATTCCTTCATGGTGCCATCCGGCTCGAGTAGATAGGGCGGCAACTTCGTCAGCATCACCTTCCATTTCGAAATGCTGTCGGCATCGGTGCCCAGCAGCTCGCATGCCTCGATCAGATTGGAAAGGACCTCGCGACAAACTGAAATGTCCATGCTGCTGTTAATCACAGCCATGCAACCGGGGTTCAGGTTTCCGGGATTGTTTTCCGGCGAGAAGGATGGGACAAAAATGTAATTCCCAATGGCGTCGGTGAGCGTGAGGAAGTCCTCGTAAAACAGCGCCAGGTCTTTGTAGGCCGGCACAACACGATTGCGGAGGAATTCCATGTCGCCTGTGACCAGATAATGGTCCCAGAACGGACGCACACACCAGCCGCCGGCAGAAAGCCAATACGCATGCGGCCATATCTCTCCGGTCGAACCTGCGTAGTCAAACAGCGTATCAACGCCGGACTCTTTTGTGGGAGTGAGGGCATAATGGGCGCCGCGCATGCCGTAGATGTTCTTCGCGTTGGTCCGGTAATCCGGTGCAAGGCTCTCCATCCAATTGAAGTAAGCCTGCATGCCTTCGCGGTGGTCACCCTGCACTCCGGGAGCGATCTGAAGGTTGATGTTGGCGTTGGTCTCAGCCTGCATGCTGCAATATTTTCCGCTGGTAAGAATGAACCAGTACCGGCACATCTCGAACAGCTTCTCGAGGAACGCGCCGCAATAGCCCGGGCTCAACCGTTGCTCAGCGAGAAGCTCCTCGGAGGAATGGGCGTAGTGCGAAGCGCCTCCGAAATCCACCGTGATCCGATTGAGCATCTCGGCCTGGACCTTGCGCGCGCGCTCCAGCAGCACAGCGTAATCCGGTGTGAGTTGTTCCACCGCTTGCCGCAGCGCTTCCACCTGCGGCTCACTGTAGTCGGTGAAGGGCTCGATGCGCGTCAGCAGCAGGACGGACGACGCCTTCTCAATCACCAGCGTGTCGCCATCCATGTTGGCCGATCCACCCTCGCGAATCACGCGAGTGACGCCGGCATAGCCGCGATTGTTGGCCGAGGGATCCAGGATCCCCTTGAAGATCAGCCGCTGCTCGTTGTAGTCCTGATGGAACTCGCCCTGTGGGGTTGCGGCTGCGGGCCGACGGACTACACCTCCTGCCGGGGCGGCCGCAGCCTGCTGGGCTGCAATCCCAGTGGGACGAAAGGGGGCCGCGGCTCGTTGCAGCGAGATGCGGACGTTGATGGATTGACCCTTCGGCGCGGCCAGCCATTGAATGACAACGTTGTCCGACCTTGACGCGAAAGTACGACGAACCCATTCGCCACGCTCGTCGGTCCAGTGAACCTTGACCTCGGTGCTTTCGAAATCAACGGTGCGGAGATAGTCCCTGACTGCAGTGGTCTTGGGGAAATCCAGGTGCATCGAGAATGCTGGGCCACCCCCGAATCCGCCCGAGGGCAATGGATTCTTGTGCCATTCGTCGTGAGCGAGCTGAGCAGCCTCGTGGTATTTGCCATCCAGGATCATCTGCCGGACCTGGGGAAGAAGGCCTGCGATCTTCGGAGCCTCGAAAGGCTTGCGTGGCACAAAGATGCTTTCGTGACGGAAACTGACCTGCTCGGAATATGGATCGCACAGGATGTCGACGTTGATGGGACCATTACCGGAGATGAGAAGAGCATCGCTTCCTGGTGTGGTACTGCAGAATCCGCGCCGCGGTACTATCCCGCGCCGCACACGCTCCTCGAGCGGCATCGGCACGATCTTCACTCCCGACAGGTGAGTTTCGGTACGTGCTGGCAACTTTGGCAGAAGCTGATCTTCGCGCGCACGGCGAAGATAGTCCGGGGAACGAAACTCCCCGAGAGCGTTCGCCGGATGCTCCCCGGATTTGGTCGATTGAGCGGAACTGGTTTCGCTCTCCAGAATTGGTACGAGCAGTCGCGGAGACGCCGCTAGTCCCGCAGCGAGCGTGCCTTTGGTCAAGAAATCTCTGCGTTTCATGCTCCCTCATCCCCTGCTTCGCTACTTAAACCTCTCGCGCTACGATGCCTGCGCCTAAACGGCAGGGGCCACCGATCCCGGCGGCAGAGCGATGACGGCTGACTATAACGCTGCCGCAAGAACAAAGATCCTGATAGGTTTGGATAACTTCATCAATGCAGCTATCTTCCCGTGCTGAAGTGTACTATCAGCCGCTTCTCCGTAAAGCCAATAGGAGGGGTGGGGGCGCTGATTCTTGTCAGATGAACGAGCCGCGGTTTTTGGCAAGTCCGACGATGAAGGCAAACATCCCTGCTTGCAGGACAATTTGATAAAGCGGTATATCAAGCCGGTTGCGCGCAAGGCCGGCATCATCAGGAACATCGCAGCTTCCGTCATTCATTTGACACCTTGTTGAAGGCGAAATGTAAAGATGTAAAGGCTGTTCAGGAGCTTTTGAGACAAGTCAACAACAGGATGAGGTTGACGGTTATACGCAGGCAGTGAACTCCGCTAGCGGGCCGCACAGAGCAAGGTTGTGAGGGTGATGCTTCCAAGGCGTGGCGTGCCCGATCTTTTGTGCCGTTGGATGAGTTAGTGTAGCGCAGCTATTTCTGAGTTCAAGTAGCCGCCGTCGGGGGTGTGGAGAAGTGGGAAGCGCGTAGCGATTTCCACTTCTCCATACCCCATGCTGTTTGTCAGCCACGCCTCGGGTGCCGGCGATCGATAGCCCAGCGAGGAGTGCGGCCTGATTGTGTTGTAGTGCACGCGCCAGCGTTCGGCCAGCACCCGCAGCTCTTTCATCGAGTAGAAGATCTCACCGTTGAGGAACTCGTCCCGCAGCTTGGAGTTGAAGCTCTCGCAGTAGCCGTTTTCCCAGGGAGATCCGGGTTCGATGTACAAGGTCTTCGCTCCTGTTTTGGCCAGCCATTTCCGTAAGTCTTTGGCGACGAACTCCGGCCCGTTGTCTGATCGAAGATGTTCCGGTACGCCCTTCCTCACCATGACATCGGCCAGCGCGCCGATGACCCTGGCACTGGACCAGCGGCGTTCCGCGCGCACCAGCAGGCTTTCGCGCGTGTGTTCATCGATCAGGTTGAGGAGGCGCACGCTTCGGCCGTCGTATGTCCGTGCGCTCACGAAGTCGTAGCTCCACACATGGTTCACGCGCTCTGGCCTGAGCCGCACGCATGATCCATCGTTGAGCCACAACCGGCCTCGTGGCTTCTGCTTCTGTGGAACCTTCAGCCCTTCGCGACGCCAGATACGCTCCACACGATCCTTGCCTACCCGCCAGCCGGCTCGCTTGAGCAACGCCGTGATCCGGCGATAGCCATAACGGCCGTACTGGCTGGCAAGCTGAACGATCGCCTGCGTGAGTGCATCTTCATCTTCCCGCCGTATCGCATGATAGCGCTGCGTGCCGCGCGGCTGGTTGGCCAACCGGCACGCCCTGCGCTCCGTCATCCCATGCTGCTGCTGTGCATGAACTGTAGCGATGCGTCGTCGCTCAGGGCTTAGAAGTTTCCCGAAGCGAAGTCCTTCAACACAAGGTTGTCCAGGCTCAGGTTCGCTACCAGGCGCTTCAGCTTCGAGTTCTCCTGCTCCAACTCCTTCAGCCGCTTCGCCTGGTCCACCTGCAACCCGCCGTACTCCTTGCGCCAACGGAAGTACGTCTGCTCCACGATCCCCGCTTCCTTACACGCCAGTGCTGTCGTCTTCCCGTTCGCTACCGCCACTTCGATCTGCCGCAGCAAATTTACTACCTGCTCAGGTTAGTACTTCGTGCCTCGTCCCATATGCTCTCCTTGTCCAGTTCTCTCTTATCCACTGGCACATTTCAAGCCGGGCACTCCACCCTGGAAAGAGAGTTGTATCTTGGATCAACGTTTGCAGTTCGTAGGACTCTTTCATTCCCTGCTTCATGCCGGTTTATCCCGGCGCACTGCATTCGCCTGTTCTCATCACTTGAGATCTTGGGGCGGCGCGATTGATAAACATCACGTGACTTCGCAGGCATTCGTCCGCACTGCTAGACTTCCCGACATGAGCTTAGCTTCCACCAATTCGATCGGACAGATTGCACGCCTCGGAAGGCTCTGGTTGAGGGGCGAATATATGATGAAGACCCGCAGCTCGATCGTTGCACTGCTCACAACGCTTACGGTGGGGGCGGCGCCGCTCGTCAGCCAGATGCGCCCTGCACATGCCGTTATCGTCTCCAGCCCGGACCGGCGAATGCGTACCGAGCTTAGCACTGCGGACGGCATGCTGCGCTACCGAGTTATCGTGGACGGCAATCAGGTACTGGCGCCCTCGAGGCTAGGAATCGAGTCGGACGATGTGGAGCTTGGCCAGGATGTAACCCTCGGCTCCGTTAAGTCGCGCAAGGTGGACGAGCACTATCGGTTCTTTGGAGCGCATGCAGAGGCGGTCAATCGCGCTAACGAGGTAACGGTTACGGCACAATCGCATGGCCAGTCCTACCTGGTCGACGTGCATATGGCCAACGATGGTGTCGGCGTGCGGCTGCGGCTTCCTGCAAAGGCGGGACGGAGAGTGCAGGCGGATAGATCGAGCTGGATGATCGAAGGTGACCCGACCGTTTGGGCGGCCAAACTCGATAATTCGTATGAAAGCCCGTATCACCAGACCACTCTTAAGCAGCTTGGCACGAACAGTGTCGGACTTCCGCTGACGGCAAAGGTCGGCCCGGTGTACATCTCGCTCACCGAGGCGCTGATAAAGGATTACGGCGACTTGGCGGTCAAGCTGGGAGCGGACGGCGCTCTCGAAGGCCAGCTCTACGCTGATCCCAAGGGCTGGACGACCGACAAGGAGGTGGTGCAGCCGTGGCGCGTCACCATCATTGCCCGCAACCTGACGGATCTCGTCAACACGACTCTAGTCGAGAATCTGAATCCACCTGCATCTGCCCAGTTCGCAAAGGCTGATTGGATCAGGCCTGGAAGATCTGCGTGGCAATGGTTGGCCAGTGGGGATCCGGTGGAGAATGAGCAGCAGGAATGGATCGACTGGACCAGTCAGCTCAAATTCGAGTATTACCTGATTGATGAAGGGTGGGAAAAGTGGCCGGACTCCTGGTCTGCCATTGCGTCGGATGCCGCATATGCGAAGACGAAGAACGTGAAGATCTGGATCTGGGTCCATAGCCGCACGGTGCGGAATGCACAAGCACGCAGAGAGTACTTCCAGAAAGCAGTCGATGCAGGAGTCGTCGGAATCAAGATAGACTTTCCATCACCCGCCAGCCGGGACGTTGCCAATTGGTACTTCGATACGGCACAGGACGCGGCTGACATGCACTTGATGGTGGACTTCCACGGTGCGAATAAACCAAGCGGCATGCAGCGAACATGGCCGAACGTAGTCACCCGCGAAGGCGTGCGTGGACATGAATATCAGATCACACGTTATCACCGCGTTCCTGAGTCGGACCATGACGTGATCCTGCCCTTCACCCGCTATCTCGCCGGTCCGGGTGACTACACGCCAACCGTATTCACGACCAGCGAGCTGATGGGAAACACCTGGGCACACGAGCTTGCGCAGGCGATTGTCTTCACTTCACCGTTTCTTTGCTTTGGCGGTCACCCGCAAAGCTATCTTGAAAATCCGGCCCGCGATGTGCTGACCGCCATTGCTCCGGTTTGGGACGAAACTCTGGTTCTTTCCGGAAGTGAACCGGGCAAGGTCGTCGCCGAGGCAAGGCGATCCGGCAAGCAGTGGTTTATCGCCGTAATCAATGGCGGGGATGCGGCGACGTTGGACATCACACTCGATTTCCTCGGTTCCGGCTCGTGGGAAGCGATCCAGCTACGCGATGCCGAAAGCAAGCCGGATGCGTGGGACCGCAAGGAGGGCAAAGCTACACGCAACGACCACATCCGGCTTAACATTGCTCCGCGAGGTGGATTCGTCGCCTGGATAAACCAAAGCAGCCGATAGCGATATCTCCGGCGTCGCCGATCCCGTCCAGTCGAACTTGGCGAACTCAATCAGTTGCCCAGCAGGGTCACACGGTGAGGAAGCCCAGGAAACGCAATACGAGCTAATCGAGCCATGAGTAACAATCCTAGGGAATTGGTATCGTTGCCGCCGCGTCTCCCTTGGTCTTCGATCCTCGGCCGCTGGACCAGTAGCCCGACCTCCCCACGTTACTCCGCCGACTTGAGCTGGAAACTGACGAACGCCAGACGCCGGCTGTCAGGCGCCCAGGAAGGCACGTTCATTGTTCCCGATCCGCCGACCAGGCGCACCAGTACTCGTATCTTGCGGTCGGCCAGTGACATCAGCCGAAGTGACACGTTCTTGTTCGCGGGATGGCCAGTTACACCATGCTCGTAACTGAGAAATACCATCCATTTGCCATTTGGAGACACATGCGGCGTCCAGTTCACCAGGTCATCCGAGGTAATTTGTTCTGCGGCGCTGCCGTCAGGGCGCATACGCCAGATCTGCATGCTACCGCTTCTGTCGGAGTTGAAATAAATGTACTTTCCATCGGGCGAGTAGTCAGGATCATCGCTGACCCCCATCCCCGTGGTAAGCGGAACCTCATCGCCACCTTCCGCTGGTATCGCATAGATGTTGAGTGCGCCGTTGTCGGGACGAGTAAAGACGATCCATTTTCCGTCAGGCGACCAGCTATGCCAATAGGAGTTTGAATGTGCGGTCACCAGCCGTGGCGTTCCTCCGCCGGAGGCTACGGTATAGACATGGGACCCTGGAAGATCCGGGGCGCTGCAACTGATGGCCAGCAGCTTGCCGTCCGGCGAGAGCCCGTGGCTCCCATTGCAGCGCATGGCCAGTCCCACCTGCACGGCCGCGGGCACGCCCCCTGTGACCGGAATCGTTAGAATCTTTCCATCCTGATCGAACAGCAGAGAGTTTCCGTCCCTGGTCCAGTTTGGTGCTTCGAAGTAAGAGTCCGCCGTGTACACCGGTGTCGGCTGAGAGTCTGCGTGATCGACCGCGATAATTTCAAGCGTGCTGGAAACAGCTGGTCTCGACTGCTGACCGGCAGCGAACCTCGCGCCCCCTCCGACCAGGACACAGAAGCCGCAAAGTATACGAAGATTCCGTTTCGTCACAAATACCTCCGGTGGTGCAAGTGCGGTGGGACACGTCGCTTGCCTATTACTTGAACAGCCTCGGGGCAAAGTCATTCAGATCGCGTCTCCACGTGAGCCATTCGTGCGCGGTTCCGGGCGACGAAAAATAGACATACCTGATTCCTGCCTTCTCGAGCATTGCGCGGAATGAGCCGATGGCCGCCGGAAATGGGTCCGGCTCCTTTGTGCCCATCCCAAGCCAAAGCAGCCGCACCTTGGCGTTAAACGCGGTTCCATCCTTGAAGACGCCGTTGTATGCCGTCGCCGGGTCGAGTGGCGCGCTGCTCAAGCCGTTCATGGTTCCGCTGAATCCGGCCATATAAGCGAACGTATCGAGGTGGTCGGTTCCGAGATGAAGGGCCTGATTTGCGCCCATCGAAAGACCTGCCACCGCGCGGTGATCGCGATCCGGAATCGTACGAAAGGTTCGGTCGATCATGGGGATGACGTCCTGCGTCATCACCTTGTCAAAGGCGTTGAAGTTGGCCTGCGTGCCGGGTGGTCCGGCGACAGGAGTTGCGGCGTAACCGTTGTCCATGACGATGATCATGGGGACAGCTTTTTTCTCAGCGATCAGATTATCCAGGATCAGGTTGGCATGCCCCTGGAAGATCCATCCCGTCTCATCCTCACCTGAGCCGTGCTGCAGATACAGCACCGGATAATGCGCGGACGTGTTGAAGTCGTAGTCCGGCGGGGTGTAGACAAAGCTGCGGCGCCATTGCCCAGTCACGGTGGAACGGTAGGTACGGATTCGTACATCTCCATGGGGGACGTCCTTGGCGAGGTAGTAGTCGACCCCGCTCTCGGGAACTTCAATCCCGCTGGCGTCCTTGCCGGTTCCGAAGAATGCATGGCTGCCCGGGTCGTTGCCCCGGACTCCATCGACGATGAGGAAGTAGTAGTGGAATCCTTCGATGATCGGCGAGGTGGTGACGTTCCATACGCCGTCCTTGTTGCGCGTCATGGGGAACTTCTTGCCGGTAATGTCGACCACAACGGTGGTGGCGTCGGGCGCCTTCAACTGGAAGGCGACACTCTGGTCGGGCAATACTCGCGGGTAAGGCGCGTCCATTACGTTGGTAGTTGCCGGTTTGGCATCCTCGACCACCGATCCCTGGCTGCCCTCGGGTGATCGCCGCCAGGCGAAGTAGGAGTCCAGCGCTTCGAGGCCCGGTGCGTTCGGAACCGGACCGACGTGAGGGGTCCCCGCGAAGTACATCAGGTCGGGATGCTGGTCGCTGAAGGCAGGCCATTGGGGCATGCCTTTGCCGTTCGGGTTTCCATACTTGGCGAAGTTCGTCCAGTAGGTCGCCATGGCATCCGAGATGGAGCGGTCGGTTTCGGTGGGCTTCTCGCGTTGCAGATCGAGATGTCCGAAGACATAGGCCACCTCTCTGCCGTGCGGTGCGCCAAAGCCGGCCTGCGGCGAAACGGCCGGGTTGTCCGGGTGCTGATCGAAGTAGTAGTAGAAGACCTTGGACTGGCCAAGTCTGGATTGCAGGCGCGCCCATATCCAGGTTTGCCAGCCAAAGGCTGCATCGCGAGTGAGGTCGCGCGCTGTCTTGGCTACGCCATCGTCGCCGGCGGGATACGTCTTCAGCAGGCTGTCCGCAAAGGAACCATAGCGGCTGTGGACCGCGGCTACGTACTCCTGGGGCGTGCGGTACCGCGCGAAGCTGGCACCTTCATCCGAGTTGTACCCGATCAGGACAGGCGTCTGGTTGAACCGTTTCTGGTCGTACAGACTGTACTGATCTGTGGGAATCACGCGACCGTCGATGATGGGCCAGGCGAGACCACGGGTGGCCGCGAGCAGCTTCTCGGCGGGAAGACGGCGGAGGTCGGCGATGGATCCGCCGCCCGCATTAGCCGCGAACGCCAGACCGTCACGCTCCGCACTGGCGAGGGTGCGCATATTTTCGCCCGGCTGTCCTGATGGCCGTGGAGGGCCAAAGGAACCTCCACTTTCGGAGATGGCTCCCGTAAACAGACCTTTTGCTTCAGGAGAGGCACACAGCTGGCTCACGGCGATTCCGCCGGCCGATTCGCCGAAGATCGTCACCTTGTTGGGGTCTCCTCCAAACGCCGCGATGTTGCTCTTGATCCAACTCAGCGCTGCAATCATGTCGAGGAGGCCGTAGTTGCCGGAAACATGATCGGGCGACTCGGCGCTCAATTGCGGATGAGCAAGAAATCCGAGCGTTCCCAGCCGGTATGAAAGGCTTACCAGCACGACTCCTTTGCGCGCCAGCACCTCACCGCTATACGTCGGAACCGCCGTCGCACCCACGTTGAAGCCGCCACCATAGATCCAAACCAGGACCGGAACTTTGTCCGCGGGCGACCGTGCGGGTGTCCATACGTTGAGGTAGAGGCAGTCCTCGCTCATGGTGGGGCCGTGGCCATCGGCAGGGCGCGGTGTTCCTCCCTGCATGCAATCCGGCCCGAAGGCGCTGGCATCCCTTACTCCGGTCCATTTGGCGGGCGGTTGCGGAGCACGCCAGCGAAGTTCCCCGACCGGAGGAGCCGCGAAGGGAATTCCCCGATACACCCTGAGGCCGCCTTCGACCGTACCCTTCAGCGAACCCTGTTGAACCTTTGCCTGCGCGTCTGCAGTACCGGCTCCCAGGGACAACGCCATCAGGCTCACTGCAACAAAATAGGCATTCATTTGTACTGCCTCCGTCCAGACACTTTTGATTCCGTTGTGGTGAAACATGTCCCGCATCATGCGCCAAACCCCGTCAATAGGGGCGTCGGTTGAAAGTGATCCCCGGCCAGTCGTCCGTTCGGAACGGGCCTGCGGGCAAGCCCGATCCGTTGAACAATGTGGCCTCCGGGTTCGATTGCCATGCGTAACGTACCTCTTTGGGATAAGGCACATCGGGCGAAGAGACGATCACGGTGTCGCCCTTGATGCGCGCCACCGCCCAGTGCCACTTGCGGTCTTCGCCGGCGATAGAAAACTCTGCCAACTTCGGCCCTTTGACGACCAGGCCGCCATCCGCATGAGCAAAATGCAGGCGAATCTCTCCCTTCAACCGGTCGACTGATGAGAGGGTAGGCCCAGCGAATGGAATATGTTTTCCGTAATAGTTCGCAAGAGCACAGCGCGCCAACCTGTCGCCGACGGGAATCTTTTCAGGCGGATGGATCGTATCCGGATCGCCTGTGTCGATGGTCACCGCCAGACAGGAGTTCGGAACGCTCTTTGCAACCACGGCCTGGGATTCGCGGGTTTCGGCCCACTCGTCCTCGACCGGCGTCGTGCTGCGCGGCTTGAACTGCGGCAGACTCACAATGTAGAAGGGAAAATCTCCCTGCTCGAACGCCTTCCGCCAACTGGCAATTGTCGGGGGAAGGACCTTGCGATATTCGTAACCGCGCGGCGAATTCTCCTCGCCCTGATACCAGAGGGCACCGGCGATCGAGAGAGGCGCCAGCGGCCTGATCATCCCTTCATAGAGAACCGCAGGCATCACCGGCCAATTCTGATAAGCCAGCGGAAGCGGATGCGGCGGCCTGGCATCGACACTCACCTTGGCCTTCCAGTTTCCAGCCAGAGCGATGCTCGATTTATCCCCCAGGACCAGACGAAGCTCCTCCGGCTTGCTCAGAAAGCCACCATCCGGCTTCACCTTCAGCACGCGGATCGCAATCGTGTTACGCCCTGATTTCAACGTGCCGGGAAACATGGGATAAATGCGAGGATTTTCGACCCACGCACTGCCCCCGACTGACTTGCCATTGATGTAAACGGTGTCCATCCGCTCGATCTCGCCAAGGTAGATCGCTGCCCTTCCGGCAGACAGCGGATCGGGTAGAGTGATCTCCTTCCGGAACCACACGACCGCAGGAGTATCCGGCACTCCCAATTCGGCGAATCCTCCGGGTATGGTCACCGTCTTCCAATCCGCATCGTCGAAGTCGGCGGCTCCCCACTTCTGCTTCTCACCCACGTCATACTCGTCATACCAGTGCGTCACATAGCTTCCATACTCGGGTGCTCCCGACGCGGATAACCTATCCAACTCAGCCAATGGCACGTCGAAGTCCTTCAACGTATGCAGCGAGTCCGCGCTTGCCCACGACTCGGCCGGCGTACCTCCCACCGCATCCACAACCAGTCCTATCGGAACATGAAGCTCCTGCTGCACCCTGCGGGCAAAGTAGTAGGCGACTGCGGAAACGCCCGGCGCTGTCTCTGGCGAGACGGCCTTCCAGCTACCCGTCACGACCTCGGTGGGATGGTACGCAGCGCGCTGCGCAACGGTGAAAAATCGGATGTCGGGATAGTTCGCAGCTTTAATTTCATCGTCGCCGTGGGCGGCCGATCGAAGAGACAGTTGCATGTTGGACTGGCCGCCGCATAGCCACACGTCACCCACCATGACGTTGTGAAGCTCTACCGTCTCGCGGCCAGTGACTCGAACCGTATAAGGTCCGCCGGCAGGCGGGGTGGCAAGGCGAACTTGCCATTTACGGTCGGCGCCGGCCACAGTGGACGCCCTTTTGTCTCCCACCTGAACGGTGATTGAGTCACCGGCGTTCGACCATCCCCAAAAAGTGTTCGGTTTGCCTCTTTGCAGCACCATATTGTCCCCGAAGATGCTGCTCAGGAACGGAAAGTGCTTATCCGGTTGCGCTGGCGGGCGCTGCGCTGAGACGACCGGGCTCAGACCCACAACCAGCAGCGTCATGAGAAGCAACTCAGGTGTGAACGTTCGATGGCTGGAAGGTACGGTCTTTCGTTTCATCTTTACAGTCAAGTCTTTCAATATTTCCTCAATTTTCCTGTGCGCTCTGAACCGGAAACTGGTAAACGCCGATGCTGTAGGGAGCGACGGAGACAGACTGTGCCGGTGCATCCAAATTTATCTCCTTGATTGCCACCCCCGGCTTCTGGTCCACGCGATTGACGGCATCCAGGCTCGCGGCCGTCATCTGCCAAAGTTTGCCGGGACCTCCCACGCGCATACCGGCCACCTTGAGATCGAACTTCTGTTCGGATTCGGTTACATTCACCACGGCGAGATTGAGGTACTTATGGTCGGGCGACAAGGTAGCCACCATATCCAGCGGGTAGGTTGGGCTGCCTGAGCTTGTGATGGGCTGATCGGCGCCCGGAGGGTACTTTGGCGCCGGTTGCGGAGAGTTGCCCGAAACCATAATGGGCGTCGTTCCCGGAAAGTGATCGCCGTAGAGCTTGAAAACCAGGCCGGTCGTATTGAGGCTGGCTCCCGTCGCGTTGAAGTCCATCATCGCCGATCCCGTGGTGTGCGCCGCCATAGTAAGAAAGTCAGTGTGGCGCATCATCTCGTTGAAGATCATCCCGTAGGCAAGGGACAACTTGAGGTTCACACCTCGCACGCCGCCGCCAATCTGATAGGCGTATTCGTCAAGTGAGAGAAAGGTCTTCTTGTCGACCATAGCTGGAAAGCGCTTCTGGTATCCTTCCCACTCCTCGGCCTTCATCTCGACGATATCGGCAGGGTAACGAGCCCACTCTTGCAGCGTCTGATCTACCTTGACGTAGCCTAGGTCGTTGGAGGCGTCGCCGACGAGCTTCTTCGCGACCGCAACGTCGAAGTGATGTCCGCCCTGCGCATACCAGTGTTCTGCAATGCCATCGAAGTTGCCCCAGCTTTTGGCGAGAAAACTTCCTGTCCAATCAGACTCAGTTCCGAAGAGCGGCTGAATATTCCCCGCGTATTGCGTTCGCAACTCTCCCCGCAAGGTGTCGTCCTGCAGCATCCTCCCGGAAGCGATCAGAATGATCGAGGGGTCGACATCACGCATCGCCTTGGCAAATTCGTTGTGCTTGAGGACGAAGTACTTCGTATCCGTCCGCCCCAGCTGCCAGGGTCCCCAGGGCTCATTGCCAATGTTCCAGAACTTCACATGATATGGCTCTGGATGGCCATTCTTCGCGCGCTTTCCGCCCATGTACGTGCTGACCGCGCCATTCATGTATTCGACTTCTTCGGCGGCCGAGTGAGAGTCGCCGAAGCCGGCGTTGACGCTGATGTACGGGTCCACGTCGAGGAGTTTGCACAGCGTCATGAACTCATCCAGGCCCAGATCGTTCGGCTGCATTGCGCCCCACGCGTAGTCGAAGTCGGGCGGGCGCTTATCGGCGTCGCCGACAATGTGATACCAAATCAGCCCGGAGGTGTAATTGCCGCCATAGCGCCAGAAGCCCATTTTGATCTGTCGCAGGGCCGCGATAGCATCGGGCCGGAAGCCGCCGAGGTTATCCGCGGGCATCAGCGAGACGGCGCCAACGTGAAACGTGCCGGCGCCGGTACCGGTAATCTCCAATGCCGCGTCGGTGGCATCGGTTGGTGCCGTGAAGCTGACAGGGACAGTCTGGTAAGCGGATCGCAAGGTCTTGATCGGCACGGTTTGCCGGTTCGTTGCACCGCTGCCCCAGACCAGCGCCACGCTCACATGGGCCCCCGGAGCGCCGCGCAGCACAACGCGCCCCTTGTAACTCTTGCCCTTTACAAGCACCATGCCCGACTGCCGGATGCCATGAGGAACGGAGGCGTCCAGATCGATGCGCGGGCTTTGCTCGCCGACAAATGGCTCGCTCTTATCCATCACCACAGCCTGGGCGGGACCGACGGGCACCCACTTGTGCAGCGCTGCATCGCGACCACCAAAGCCCGCCGCAGGAGCCGCGGACTTTTGGTCAGCCGCAACGATTGGGAAATAGAACTTGCGATCGTCGATCAGCTCCGCCCAAAGACTGCGTGAAAGGCTGTTGCGAATATGCTCGGTGAACATGCCGTATTGATACTTTGACACCGCGGGGGAGGCATGGCTGGGATCGACGGTCACCTCCAGCCGGGCCGGGACGTTCTGCGCAGCTTGTTGCGACTGAGCGGTGGTTGCCAGCCAGATACAGGCTGACGCGGTGACGAGCATTCTCCGGCGCGCATTCATTCGAGGTTCCTCCTGTCACATCGTGACGCAGTGCAGCAAACGCTTACTTATTTTGGTTGTCGGAATAATAGGTCTTGCTTTGCTCATCTGGAAAGAGTTTTTTGGGCAAACGGCTCACGCCCTCTCGTGAACCCACCTGGAGTTAGGCAAACCGCTAACGTGAATCCTCGGCAAAACGTTTACTGGTGATTCCCTTCTTTTCAATTTTCCCGTTTCGCCATTACCGGGTTTTCCTCGAATAGATGTTTGGCGCTCCGGGCGTGGGGACATGGTCGGTGACCAGCGCGCCGCTGGCATGCGCCCGGGTCAATCCTGCTGCAAGCGTGATGCCTGTGCCGGAGAGTTGTGCGCCTGCGGCATGGGCATGAGTGAGCGGCTTGGAGACAGTCATTGTGGGGGCGCCAAACCTTCTGAAAGAGACGATGACCGCCGTCTCGGCGTTCGCTCCACTATCGATGGTGATCGTCTGGCCGTCGCGAAATCCCAGCGCGCTGGCTCTGGGCGGTTGACGGGCAAACCTGAAGTTATCCATCCAATATTTTGGGGCCGGCTGCCAACTGCCGCGGTTTCCAGTTGTCACGGTAGGACTATACGCCCACACTGACGCATAGCGCGGCATTCAGTATCTGCGACACATTTCATGCAATCACGGATTGGGATCGTGTCGTGGCTCCTTACTCGCAACGTACAGATACCTCAGCAGACGCTTTTCGCTCGTCAAGAAATATACACAGGAGAGGAACCGTTGCAGTCCCTCGAAGTTAGTATTGCCTTCGGCTGCGATCAGTTTCTCTTTCCTTTTCTCCCGTGCGTGATACCACTGCTTCGCGATCCGAGCCGCGCTGTCGGTTGTGTCTTTTGCGGTGATATGGTGAAACTCCGCTCGCTCCATGAGCCGTTCATTCTCTCCGGGCGGGCTGTACACGTAAAAGCCGATCGAGCTACGCGTAGCGATCTCTTCGTGGGAAACCATTCCGCCAATGACCAGAGCGTCACTGAACAGCATCCGTCCGCCGGGCTTTAGTATGCGAAACATCTCAACCAGCACCTCGGCGCGTCCTGGGAGGTGGCACAGAACGTCATTCGAGAACACAGCATCAAAGGTGTTGTCGTCGAAAGCTAGATTCTTCGAGGCGTCGTATTCTTCAAAACGACCTGGGAAGCGAGACCTCTTGCCAGCGCAAGCATTGGTTCATCTATCTGGCCTTTTGCTTGATTGTAGCGACGCTGGTGGTCCAGGGGCTGACGCTGCCATGGCTCATTCGAAGGCTCGGTCTGTCGAACCGTCCGCATGAAGGATGAGGAACAGGAGGCGCGGCGTGGGTTGTTGCGAGAGGCCCTGGTGTATCGACGGAAACAATCGAAAAATCGTGATCAGTCGGCAATGTTTGGGGAGTTGATTGCAGGCTATCAGCAGCGGTTGGATGCGATGCCCGCGGAACGCGAAGAGCGCGGTCCGGGGCTGGTCGATCCGGAGGTGGCGGGACGCTACTATTTTGGAGGTGCTTCAGGCGGAGCGAGTGGCGCTGATCCGGCTGTGGGATGAGGGACAGATTGATGATGAAGTGCTGAGGACGCTACAGCGAGAGCTCGACGTAGAGGAGAGCCGTGTACATACGGGCTCTAGTTGCAGTGCACTAGAATCGTTTTCTTGCATTCTTGTTTTGAGAGCGGAAACCAAACATCAAGTAAGGAGGCTTCGCCTTCGCAGGCGTTCGGTGGCCCGTATTTCGGCGGATTCAATCTTCGATTTATGAGAACAGGGCGAGTCACTCATTGAGCCCTGATCGTCGGACTTGCCGAAAACGGGATTTTCGGAAACTTCAACCGAACTTGCCGATAACCGGGGGGGTCTCAATGGGTCGACGCAACACTCAGCTCAGACCCACCTTCAATGAAAACAAAAGCTAAAAGCGCTAGCTAGGGTTAGATCAGCCGGAACCTTACCCTGGCTAGGTTTTGGCCACATCAGCCAAACAGAGCGATCCTTCAGGGTAAGCATTTGTGGATCAGGTGATTAGATAGTGTTGCATTCACGCCCAGAATATGATTCGCCTCGCTTCGGCTTACTACAGGGAGGATTCCTGGATTCCTTCCAAGCCGTTCTAGCACCAGTTCAAGCTGATGGATCACGCCTGAACGGGTGCTTAAGTTCTTGCAGAATGTCTGCCAAGACCAGACAAGAAACCTACCTAATTGCGGAAAACCGCTATAGTCGCCGGGCATATGCTCTTTCCGATAAGGCAATCGGCGAGTGACGGTATACCGGCTATCGGGAGAAGTGCTCGCAACATTAGTCGCTGCTGCCAAGTGTCCGAGGTGCCGACTACACGGCCAAGTGACGAGACTTGACGCTCGATATCGCTAGATTCACTGGACAGAAACCTGAACGATGGCCGTCCAGAGGGTGCAATACCTGAAAACTCGTGTTATCGGCACTCTGGGCAAAACCGTTTTGCCGAGCGCAACTTGAGCCCTGTCATCGTCATCCCGATCACGAAGGTGCGTCTCAGATCATGCCTGGTATCTTCCTCATCGTTTAAGCCATATCGCTCTGAGCAGAAGACGTAATCTCCAGAATTGGCGTCCAGGGAAATTCCGGCCCGCGTATTAGGGATGCCTTTGAAGCCGCGTTAGACTGGCATTCCGGCGATAAAATCGGTTGCGCTTCGTTGCTGCGGCCGATTGCCACTCTCTTTACAGCAAATCCACGAAGCAGCCGATTCCTGATCGTGATAGACAGGTGCGAGTGAGAATCAAACAAATAGTCGAGAGTGTGCCTGGGGGAATGATGACCGTACCGCTGGTATGCGGAGCGATCATTACTACGGCCGCTCCGCATGCAGCGGAGTTCTTCGGTTCCTTCACTGGCGCGTTGTTCACCGGCGCTCTTCCCATCATCGCGGTTTTCTTCGTCTGCATGGGAAGCTCGATCTCTGTGCGGTCGATTCCTCGGTGCGGTCCGTCGCGGCGGCGCTCTCATGGCAACCAAGCTCGCGCTGGGGGTTGGCGCTGGCGTTCTCCTTGGCCATCTTATCGGCGTGCAGCCGATCCGCGCTGGCTGGTTTGCGGGGATTTCCACGCTTGCCGTGGTGGCAGCCGTCAACGATACCAACGGCGGACTTTACCTGGCCTTGATGAATCATTACGGAAACTCTGAAGATGCCGGGGCCTATTCAATGATGGCCCTGGAATCGGGACCATTCTTTACTATGGTCACGCTGGGCGTTGCCGGTTTGTCGAGCTTTCCCTGGCAAACTCTGATCGGCGCGATTCTGCCACTCGGCGTCGGTGTGGCGCTGGGCAACCTGGACCCCGATATGCGCGATTTCTTGGGAAAGGGCGCGCCGGTCCTGATTCCCTTCTTTGCGTTCGCACTGGGAACAACGCTCAACCTAAGACAAGTTTGGGAAGCCGGACTGTTGGGCTTGGCGCTGGGAATCGCGATGATCCTGGTCTCCGGCACCTTGCTCATCCTGGTCGACAGGTTGATTGGCGGCACAGGCACGGCGGGGATTGCCGCCGCGACAACGGCAGGGAATGCGGCGGCGGTGCCGGCACTGGTAGCTGCGGCAAACCATCAATATGCCGATGCCGCCGGTCCAGCGACGGCGCTTGTTGCCTCCAGCGTTCTCGTGACTGCATTCCTGGTGCCGCCGTTGACTGCGTGGTGGGCGCGCTCGAGGCGGCGTAAGCTGAAGACAGCCGCGCCAGAGACACAATCAACCCCGGGAGTCCTTTGAGTGCGCGAATTGCTGATCATCGCGGACGACCTCTCAGGAGCCGCCGATTGCGGCATTGCATGTGCCAGCCACGGCCTCAACACGGTCGTTGTCTTAGGGGACACTGCAGGCGAAATAGATACTGACGTTTTGTCGGTCGATGGCAACACGCGCCATTTAGGTTCCGCAAAGGCCGCAGCCGAAACGGCGAGGCTCGTTCGCAGGTATATCCACGACGAAGGGCAGCTGCTCTTCAAGAAACTCGATTCGACATTGCGCGGCAATGTTGCTGCCGAGCTGGCGGCAGCTCTGGAAGCACGCCGCAGCCTTGCTCTAAATAAAGAGCGCATAGTTGCCGTGCTGGCGCCCGCCTTACCCGCGAATGGCCGGACCACTTCGAGCGGCCGGCAACTAGTCCAGGGCAAGCCTCTGGAAGAGACGGAACTATGGCAGCGTGAGAGCTTGCCTGCCCGGTCTCATATTCCTGAAATAGTTCGGGCGGTCGGGACTGCGTCCTGTGTTGATCGGATTGAATCTGATACGTTCCGGCAAAGATGTTCTACAAGGCGCGATGAAGACGCTCTCGGCAGATGCCGATGTACTGGTCTGCGACGCGGAAACCGACCAGGATCTGAGCGCAATCGCAGATGCCTCCATGGCTCTTGGGCGAAGCACGATATGGGCTGGATCTGCGGGGCTCGCGTATCATCTGCCCCAAGCGGCGGGTTTTGCGTACCGGGTTGGCTTCCCTCCTGTCTCATTTTTGGAACAGCCACTTACTTCAGGACCGACACTGTTTGTCGTTGGCAGCCTTTCCAGCGTGTCGCGCGAGCAAGTCAAAATCCTCGCCGCCTCATCCGACGTAATCGCAATCAATATTCCGCCTAACACTTTGCTTGCGGGCGAGACATCGCCGGATTGGCGCGAGCATGAGTTGGCGCTGAAGCGAGCGTTGGACGCGGGCATGGATGTCGCCGTGGGGCCCGGCGCGGAATTCCTCGATAGTACGATGGGACAGCTGCTTTCTGCCGCTTTAGCTCGGATAGTCAAACCCTATGCTGACAGGATCGGGGGTCTCGTCGCTACTGGCGGCGAAAGCGCCCGCGCCGTGTTGGAAGCCTGGGGCATTCACCGACTGCGACTAGTAAGCGAACTGGAGGCCGGTCTGGCATGCTCCGTAACCGAAGGCTGGAGCGGGAGGTTACCGGTGCTTACCAAGGCGGGCGCTTTTGGCACGCCGCAAACATTACTGAATTGCCGGGAATTTCTGCACGGACTCGGCCGCAGCCCAACAGTGAATCTCTCTCGAAGCAAAGGACACTGATCATGGAACGACCGATTATCGCTATGACTATGGGGGACGCCGCCGGCGTGGGCCCGGAGGTCATCATGAAAAGCCTGGCCCATGTTGAACTCTACGATCAATGCCGCCCCCTGGTGATCGGCGACGCCGAGCGGCTGAGACAGGCGGGAGATATTGTTGGAAGCCAGCTTAAGGTCTGTAGCCTTTCCGTGGGTGAACTATGGAAGGCGACGTTCCAGTCCGGCACGGTGGATTGCATCGATCTGAAGCTGATTCCCAAAGACCTGCCCTGGGGCAAGCTTTCCTCCACGGCCGGAGATGCGGCCTTCCAATACATGAAGGTGGCGGCGAAGCTCGCCATCAGCGAACAGGTCGCGGCGATCTGCACGGCTCCGCTCAACAAGGAAGCGCTGCATGCCGGCGGTCACAATTATCCTGGCCATACCGAATTGCTGGCGGACTTGACCGGCACACCTGAGGTTTCCATGATGTTGAGCACCCCCAAGATGCGGGTGCTGCACGTCACAACGCACATCGGCCTGATTGACGCCATTGCGAAGATCGAACCAGGCCTGGTCGAGCGGACCATCGAACGAGGCTATATCGCGCTTCAGAAAGCGGGGATTGAGAACCCCAAGATTGGCGTCTGCGGCATCAATCCTCACGCGGGTGAAAACGGATTGTTCGGTTATGGCGAAGAGGAGAAGAAAATCTCGCCGGCCATTGAAGCCTGCCGCGAAAAGGGATGGAATATCGAGGGACCGCTGCCTGCCGACACCTTGTTTTTTCGCGCCCAACGAGGAGACTTCGATCTGGTCATCGCGATGTACCACGATCAGGGACACGGGCCGGTGAAGGTGCTTGGACTGGAGTCGGGCGTGAACATCACCGTAGGTCTTCCCGTGATCCGGACCTCAGTTGATCACGGAACTGCATTCGACATTGCGGGCACCGGGAAGGCCGATGAGCGCAGTATGCTTGAGGCGATGCGCCTGGCTATCCAATTGACGCGAGGCAAGGGGAATGCCAGAGACTCTAAGCATGACTGAGTAGTAATCCATCTGCTGCGATGTTCTCTAGGTGACTGATTGTAGGGAAGATAGAACAAAACAGTCATTAATATGAATTATTCTCTTCTGTTAACCGAAGAGTTGTTTACTCGACTCCTACATGAGGAGCCAAATCAACAAAAGCCGAAGGCTGAGTGTGCAGTTCCGACCAAATTCGAATGCTGCCTGAGGCCCCCGGGCTGTGCCAAGTCGGATTCGAGGGAAAGTCAACTATTGATAACGGGCCTTGGGCTGTTGCCGAATAACCGGCTAACCGTACAGGTGCTACCCAGGTTGCTCGATGGTTGCCAAGTGTCCGAGATGGCGACTACACGTCCATGTGAAATGCGCGCCGTCAACGAGTGACTTGGCGATGTGGCACGAAGTGAGGACGTGCGGCACAAGCACAAGTGGGCGACTACACCGCAAGGTGGATCATTCGACACTGGCGCGTCTTTCGGGACCTATCCTAGCGACTTGCGTCTACGCAATTCTAGGTGATTCATGTTATAGAGCCGCGGGCAGGCGTTGTGCTGAAGGGCCTTTTTCGGCTCACAGCGGAACTTTTGGCGCTGGCGGCCGAACAAACGCATCGTAAGCCCACATCAACGCAGCGGTGACGATGCCGATGGCCATGACCACCCACCACATTTCTTGCGGGCGCTTAAGCACGACCCCGAAGTAGTGCAGCAGATGCCCGCCCAGAATCCCGGCGATGAAATAGCCTATGGCCACGGGCAAAAATGCGTAGCCCATGTAGAGGCCCTGCTGGCCGGAGGGCGCGAGGCGAGAGACATATTCGTAGAAACGCGCGGCATACATCATTTCACCGAGCGCAAGAGTAGCAAATGCGAGCGCGAACATAGGAACGCTGGGGCGGACGGCAAGGACGATCCAGGCGAGCCCCGCCACCAGAAAACCCAGCGCTATGGCTCGCACCGGCTGCATGCGTCGCGTTAAGTAGGTGATTGCGATCTGAAAGAAAATGATCATGGCGGGATCGACGGAAAGAAGCAGGTCCACATCTGCTTTCGAGTTAATGAAATTGCGCATAAAGAGCGGGGCGGAGATGAATTCCTGCCAAAACACGATGTAGAAACCGGAAACTATCAGTAGAAAAACTACAAAGCGGAAGTTCCCGAGCACAACGACCATATTCTGGAAGGCACTGGGCTACGCTCGCGACAGGCTCTCGGCCCGAACGTGCGGGCTCGCGATAAAAGAGCAAAGTTACCCAAAACATCAGAAAGACCGAACAAGACGCAACGCGGAACACCGCTTCCATGCCCCAGCCGAGCTGTTTGCGAACCAAAAACGCGATGATCGGCCCTAGCGCTCCGCCGATGTTCACCAGTGTGTAGTAAATCGAATACCCGATTGAGCGCACGTTTTCTGACGATGCGAGCGCTGTGGTCCCCGCCACGCAAGGCTTCACGACGCCGGGTCCCAAGGCCGGAATTATGAGGATGGCCAGCACGAGCCACTCGTCGCCAAGGGCATGTCGGAGGGGCGCCATCCACGTGGCCGAGAGCGACCCAAGCAGGAAATATCCAGCGGTCATGACCAAATACGCGAACATCAGCGCGCGGCGGAAGCCAAAACGGTCAGCCAAGGTACCGCCCAGGATGGGCAGGAACCAGACTACGAGCCCAAACGTGCCGAGGATCCAGCTGGTGAGCTCGGTCGAAAAGTGCAACTGCTCGTTCAAGTAAATGGCAAGGACGGCAGTCGTGGCGTAGTAGGCGACGCGCTCGAAAATCTCAGTGAAATTCGCAGCCCAGAAAGCGGGCTGGAAACCGGAGCGAATCTCGCGCAGCCGCTGTCGGGACGGCACTCGCATCTCCTAACTTGGTGAAACCGTCTGACGGTGTCCAGCTTTTTCGACCTTGCCTGAACTCTAGAACACAATCGGGCCGATTCTTTTTGCTTCCGGCCCCGATGAGGGCAAGAGCAAAGGCGATCAGTGATGGCCAGAAACGCAGCCAGCGGAGGGATAATGCGAAAGTATATAGGAATGGACAATGGAGTTGCAGATTAATCTTTCCCACCGACTCTGCACCCCCAAGTCGGCCAGGGTTCAGGAATGCCAAACGGCAGTAAAACGGCTGTGTCTGACAGGTGCCTCTGATTGTCCGTTGTCGCCATCAGGGCGATGCACTCATTCGCCCGGCCGGATCGGCTATGCCTCTCGCAAGTTGCCGTATAACCGGCTATCCGGACAAATGACCCATAGACGGCCATTCTCAGTTGACGACAAATTGCCGAGTCACTCGCGGAAGTTCGCCACAAGCTCGTCAGGAGATCTCGATCAGGGCTCGATCATATAGGGGGTTCGTATACTGATCGCACATGTCTGAGACTCGTGACAAGCGCCGCAGGACCGACCTCGATCAATTTGTCCTGGCTCTCATCGACAGCGGGGTGTCAACTCCGTACGAGTTTCAGAAGGCCGCCGGCCTTTCTCAGGGTGCCACGATACCCACGCTCCAGCGCCTGCTGGATGCAAGGCTCGTGCGCCAGGGGAAGCCCGGCCCCCGCGGTCGAACCGACTACAAGGTCACTTCAACCGGCAAGAGGATCCTGAAAGACGGCTGGCTCGCCCTGATCGAGGCGGGCCCTAGCGGTGACGTTGATTCCGACCTCCGCGTGGCGCTCCTCGCATTGTTGGGAGGTGGAGATCGTCGGTTGGCGGCCGACTTCCTCTGCCAGTCTGCCGACAAGAAGATGGAGCTTGCGGGTGCAGCCAAGCCGACCGGCGATCCGGGCAACCTGCCTCCTCTGCCAAGGTTGTACAGCGAACTGCGATCCTCAACCGCCAAGGCCCTGCTCACGGCCGAATCGGTGGCCATCCGCGCGATGGCCGACGCGTTGCCCCGGAAACTGTCGGGCAAGCCCGGGCATAGCACTCGTGCTGCCAAGAAGCAGAGGAGCTCCTGACCCTGTTTCAAAAGGCTCTCTGAGGGTTCTGATCTGCCGGAACGTGTGACCGGTTCTCCTGACCCTCCACCTCGCCGTGGGCTCAGGCGTTCATCACGTCGGGATTGGTGTCAAAGAACGACAGTTGCAGGGACCCTAGGAGAGTCCGATTCCCTATCCGGAACGACTCAGTGGCCTCTGTCAGCCGTCTATTCTCCCCCACGCCGTGAAAGCCATCGTCGATAGATCGCCCTTTCTGGAATTGTTTGGCCGCCGCCGACAATATCCGATCATGAATCTGAATCCCGCGACGGGTGGGAGTAAGCACGCGGACTCGCCTGTCCTTCTCATACCGGCCTATCTCGATCAGTCCGCTACGGGCAAGAAGCTTGCAGCCGCGGCTGATCTCATAGTTCTCTAGCCCCGTCTCCCGGCGGAGCTGAAACTCTGAGATCCCCGGTGCCTTAATGACGCGCTGCAGAGCATAAAAGGCGATGAAGGTGAGGCCCTGATAGCGAAGTTCCTGTAGCAGGAGCAGGAGAAAGAGATTGCCGGAGGGGGCAATCGCGCGGAGAAGTTGATTGCATCTAGCCAGAGATACTTGCATATTTGCGAATATTATAAGCGCACAATTATGTCCATAAATATATAAATCTAAATGATTTAGTGGCTACCATGCTCTCCATCGCGTCGCCCATGTGTGGCTAAGAGCCTTCAGCGGGTGGCTTGACATGTCTTTGGCTCGAACGGGGCCCCTATAGAAACTCGGCATCAGCAGCACCGAATAGCTCGAGGTGCGGCTCCACCGAGGACCTCGCCCGAATATCTATGGAGTATTTACTTGAAGCCAGTCAACCCGACCGCCCGTTCTCCCCGCACGCTCTCTCCTGAAAGCAACCTCGTCACAATAGACAGCCACAAAAAACCGTCTTCTGGGTCTCGTTTACTCTACGACCGCAAAGAGGCTGCTCGGCAACTCTCGATCAGCATTCGCTCATTGGATTACTTGATCGCAGCGAAGACATTTAAGACCATCCGGATCGGAAAGAAAGTCATGATTCCCCACAGCGAACTCGTGCGCTTTGCCTCCGCAAACTACTACGGCCGCATGGCCTCGGCCAGCAAGTTGATTGCTTAAGCCGATCAATCCCACCGGGTGCCTGTTTCGTCGGATTTGCCCAACGATATAATCCGACGAAACAGGCACTGAGGTACTGAGTATGAAGAAAAAGAAGAATCCCCGGGGGCTGTTTGAGCGACCTCCTGGAAGTGGAGTCTGGTGGATCAATTACTACGCCAACGGCAGTCAGCACCGTGAGAAGGTCGGACGCAAGTCTGACGCCATTGACCTATATCGTGTACGGAAAGCCGACGCAACAGTTGGCCGCAAGCTCCCGACTCTACGAAATACCAGAACTGTGACGATTTCAGAGTTGATTGATGATGCCCTGGAGTTCGTGGCTCACCACAAAGACCGCCGCAACTACATCAGCAAGGCAGGCATTGTGCGAAAGGATCTGGGATCGAAGGCAGCAGCCGATTTGACCCCGCAAGAACTCGAGCGGTGGCTCCGCTCCCACTGCAAATCGGCCGCGACGTCCAACCGATACAAGGCATTCGTGAGCCTGTGCTATCGAGAGGGGATGCGAAATGGGAAGGTGAATGTAAATCCTGCCCGGTTGGTTCGGCAACGGAAAGAGGGTGGTCGGCCGTCTGCGATTCCTGAGCTACGACGAGTATGACCAGCTGCACAGAGTGATCTCTGAACGATTCCCTGAACACTTAGCCGAGTTCATCGTGTCCGTTCACACGGGCATGAGGCTTACCGAGCAATACACCACCGAGTGGTCCCAGGTGCATCTGGATCGGCGAACGATTGAACTCACCAAAACCAAGAATGGATATGCGCGCACCGTGCATCTGAACGCGGACGCGGTCGATGCGATTCGGTCAATCCGGCCTGCAAAGCCGCGACCACTCGACCGAGTATTTCCCAGAGAAAGCACAACAGCTCGATTCGACAACCGTTCCTGGTTTCTGCCCTGTCTGGCGGAAGCGAAGATCACCGGCGCCGTCTGGCATTCCAACCGGCATACCTACTGCAGCTGGCTGGCGATGGCCGGCGCGACCATCAAGGAAATCCAGGAGGCCGCAGGCCATAAAACCATCACGATGGCCGCCCGCTACTCCCACCTTTCACCGGCCCACAAGCTGTCCGTGGTGGAACGCATCGTCAGAACAGGCACCAAACAGGCACCTGCATCAGAGTAGGAAACCAACATGCACCAGAACATGCACCAGGAGATTCCGCGATTCTCCAGCTACGAGGACTTCTTATATAAGTCTTTTATTATTGTTGGTGCCGGGAGGGGGGGTCGAACCCCCACGAGGTTGCCCTCGGCGGATTTTGAGTCCGCTGCGTCTGCCAGTTCCGCCATCCCGGCCTATCCATCCACCACACAAAACGCGCTCAACTGATTACGGCCATCCACTGTGGTTCGTTCCTGTTTCAGGTTTGTGTGATCCGGCCTTGCCGTCCTTCTAGTATCGCATAGCCAACCACATCTCAGCCTCAATTCGGCCACAGCCACGCCGCACCGCGCACTCCACTGGAGTCACCAAACTTCGCCTGCACAATCGGCGTCGATACCTCTCCTCCAAAGACATACTCAGGCAGCTTTTTCGGAACAGCCTCATAGATATGCTTCACGCTCGACACGCCGCCGCCAATCACAATCACATCCGGATCGAGAATATTGATCACCTGCGCCAATCCCCGCGCAAGACGATCCTCAAATCGCTCCACCGCCGCTGCGGCTTGCGGATCCCCCGCCTCAAACTCCCGCACAATCTCCTGCGTCGTGCGTCTCGTCCCAGTAGCCTTCTCATAGTCCAGCGCAATCCCTGTGCCGGAGACCCACATCTCCATGCATCCCCGCTTGCCGCAATAGCACACCGGCCCCGGATACTCTTCCGGTCTCGGCCAAGGCAAAGGATTGTGCCCCCACTCCCCACGCGACTCCGTTCGGTCCAGCATGAACCCGCGCGTTCAACGCCACTCCGCCCCCGCATCCCGTCCCAAGAATCACCCCAAACACGACCTTCGCGCCTGCCGCCGCACCATCCGTCGCCTCCGAAACAGCGAAGCAGTTTGCATCATTCGCCAGGCGCACCTCGCGGCCAAGCGCGGCTGACAGATCTCTGTCCAGCGGCATTCCATTCAGCCACGTCGAGTTCGCATTCTTAACCAGCCCCGTAATTCCGGAGAGCGATCCCGGAATCCCCGCCCCCACTGTGCCCGTTCTGCCCGTCTCGGTCTCCAGTCGGCGCACCAGCCCCACCACCGCCATGATGGTCCCTCGATAGTCATCGCGCGGAGTGTCGACACGGTACCGCGCCAGCTCAACCCCATCATGATCGATTGCCAGCGCCTCAATCTTCGTCCCGCCAAGATCAATCCCAATGCGCATCTTCGAATTCGTCATCGAACCTCTGTGATCTTAACTCGCCGCCACGCCGTACTACTGCACCTTCCCCGAAGGGCGCAGCCGCCGCAACTCCGTCGCGCACGCAATGGCATTCAGCGCTGCCAGCTTCAGGTTATCCGCAGCCATCCATATCCAGAACCGGCTCGACCCATTCTCGCCGTCCGAATCCTTGCGCACCCGCACCAGCATATCCGGCTGTCCCGCCGCACTCAGATTGCTCGGCGGATCCGACTCCGCGCTCACCAAATCAACGCGATCTCCCGCCAGCGCCGCCTCCACCTTCTCCACCGTAACCGCGCTCGCCAATCTCCACCAGCACGGACACCACGTATCCATGAAACACCGGCGCCTGCACAATCTGCAAAGCCAACGGCGGCGCGTGCCCATCGATCAGCGCACCGTAGTGGCGGCGAATCCTCTGCTCCGTCACGTTCAGCTTCACCTTCGCCGCATCCCCCAGCTCCGGGAGCAGGTTGAACGCCACCTGCGCGTCATATTGCTGCCGCGGCAACGTCTGAAACGACAGCAGATTCACCGTCTGCTGATGCATCTCATCCATAGCAGTCTGGCCATACTCTGAAGCCGGCTCCATCACCGTCGCCACAACGCTCCTCAGCGCCAGCTTAGCCTGCAGCTTCCCGACAACCAGAGCCAGCATCACTGCCGCAGGATGAGCCGCTACCACCGCCGGAGTACTCAAATCCGGAGTCTTCTCTGTCGCCTTTTCCGCAAGCGCCTCCGCAACCCACGGCGCCTGCACCAGCACGCCAGCCTCTCCCTCCAGGGCATACGTCATATCCACAATGCTCGCGCCCGCCTTGCGCGCATCCTGCCAATATTTCTTGGTCGTCTCAGGCGAACCCGCAAAAAACACAAAGTCCATCCGTTGGAACGAACTCGCCTCCAGCCGCTGGATGAACGAAACCTCATCAGCCGCCGCCGCTATCTGGCCCACAGCATCCTCGACATCCAGCAACACAAAGTCCGACGCCGCCAGCGGAGACGAACCCAGCTCTTCGTTCAGCTCTTTGCCAGCAAGCGACGAGGCTCCAACCACTCCAATTCGAAATATATCCGCCATCGTTCCTCACGTTCCCCGAAGGGCCGCACCACATCGCCAACTTCTCTGGACGCTAAACTTCTATCGCTGACTGACAATCGTCGATTGGCGCCGCCCTCTGCTCCACGAGTAAGCCAGCCGCGCCACCACGCCCGACACCAGGTACGCCATCGCAAGCAGAAACAGCATGTACTGGTGATACAACACAATCAGCGCGCCAATCACCGCAATCACGGCCACCAGTTGAAACGGATGACGACTGCCGGACGTGATCTCTTTCGCGCTCCAAAACCGCCAGTTGCTCACCATCAAAAAGCTGGTGAACAGCAACAGGCAAAGCCACACCAGCGAGATCCACGGGTTGTAGATCGGCGAACCCCGCTGCAGATGAATCACCGAGCTGATCACGCCCGCGCCGGCCGGAATCGGCATCCCCACAAAGTACTTCTTCCCCGGCCTTCCCGGGTTGCGCGGCTGCGGATTGATGCTGATGTTGAATCGCGCCAGCCGGCTCGCTCCGCAGATCAAAAAAATGAAGCAGACGAAGACTCCGACATGCGTCAACTGTCCGCGCAGCTCGGGATGCTCCAACTCCGGCAACATCCGAAACCCCCACAGATACGCCAGCAGGCTAGGCGCCACCCCAAACGTAATCACATCTGCGAGCGAGTCCAGCTCCTTGCCAAAGTCGCTCGCCGTATTCGTCATGCGCGCGATAATGCCATCCAGCCCATCAAACAAAACCGCAATTCCAAGCGCCAGCGCCGCGCGGTCAAAGTAACTCTGGTCCGCGGCCGAGCCCTGAATCGTCTGCGTAATCGCATAGTAGCCCGCTGCCATATTGCCCGCGGTAAACAGCGACGGCAAAAGGTACATACCGCGACTCGGCTGACGCCGCACCTTCTCCACGCTCTGCGTCTCTTCCGCCATTTACGCTACCTTGGCCGCGGCAAGTCTTCTCCGCCTGCATCGGAATCACCGCAAGCACGGTCGAGCCGCCCTTCACGCGAGCGCCCGTCTTCACCTTCAAATTCGCCTCGGCTGGAATCAGTACATCCACCCGCGACCCAAACTTAATCAGCCCCATCCGCTGCCCGCGCTCCACCTTGTCTCCCACCTTCAGCTTGCAGACAATCCGCCGCGCCAGCAGCCCCGCAATCTGTTTGAAACTCACCTCATACTCGCCCGTATCGATCGTGATCAGCGTCTGTTCGTTATTCAGCACAGATTCCGGCTTCATCGCATTCATAAAGCCGCCCTTGCGAAACTCGCACACCTTCACCACACCGCCCACGGGGACGCGGTTCACATGCACATCAAAAACATTCAGAAAGATGCTCAGGCGCAACCGGCTTCCGCTGATCGTCTCGATCCACTCCGCCTCCGTCACCACCCCATCGCCAGGCGACACCACCTGCCCCGGCAACTGCGGAATCTCCCGGTTCGGATCACGAAAAAACCACAAAAAAAATGTCGCCAGCACAATTGGCAACGCGACCAGCCAGGCCGGCATACTAAACCACCAAAGCGCAGCTGCCACTGCCCCGAGTCCCAGGGCATAGAAAAAACCGTCTCTCACCATAATTCAGTCGATTATACGGCTAAGCACACCCCAACCGTCTGCCCAACACGGCTCACAGCCAGAGCGCAGCAGCAGCTATCGGCGCACCCATCCACCAGCCGAAGCTAAGATGCTCCCATACGCCGCAGCCGCTCCATCTCGTCCTTCAGGCTGAGCTTCAGCTTCTTCAGCCGAACCTCCTCCAGCTGTTCCGAATCAGTCAGGAACAGCTTCGAGCGCAGGGTATCCAGCCTGCGGTCATACAAGCTGTGTTCCTGCATGAGTTGTTGAATAGAGGGAAGCGATGCGGTCTTTGGAAGCTCCGTAAATTTTGCGGTTTGCACGAGGGCGATACCTCCAGCAACAAAAACTTCTCACCGGGCTGGCGAAAACGCTATCACACACGCTGTAAAACCGGCAATGTGGATTTCTAGCCCTTTATTTGCCTGCATCGCCGAGTTCCAGACGCATCAGAACCGCATCCTCCGCCGGCTCACGATAATACCCCCGCCGCCGCCCCACCACCCCAAATCCCAACCCTCCATATAGCCCAATCGCCGTCTCATTCCCCTCCCGAACCTCAAGCTCCAGCGCCCCCGCCCCCAACCCCCTGCACCACGCAATCACCGCCGCGCACAAGGCCCTGGCAACCCCGCCTCGCCGCGCCTCAGGCCGGACCGCCACACTCTCCAACTCCGCAACACTCCCCGGCCCGCAACCAATCACCTTCCCCACCGCAAACCCCAACAGCCCCTCCTCCCCCTCCGCCACCAGCAGACACCGCCTCACCGCCCCACCATCCTCACGAAGCATCCCCGCATACTCCGCCTCCGCCCAGTGCGGAGCCCCCACAATCCCCCGCTCCATCTCCACCACCCTACTCAAATCCCCCACACCGGCAACCCGAACCAGAAACCCAGCCCCCTTCATCTCTTCTCCCCAGCCGCACTCTGCGCAACGGTCTTAGCCGCGCTCTTGGAAAAGATCTCCGCATCCGTCCGCCGCAGATAATTCGCATCCAGCGTAGCCGCATCATCGAAATCCCCCGCCGCAATCCGCTCCAGAGCAATCGCCAAAGCATCCTCCGCCCGCGGCTCCTCAACCACCCGAAGATCCACCCCGCCAAAGCCTCACCAACCTTCGCCTCACAAGCCACCGCCAACCCGCTCCCCACCGCCGCACGCACCGCCTCTTCACTCATCAACACCTCACGCACACACTCGCCGCCCCACATACTCCCCAAAATAAAACTCCCCCCGCCCCGCATCGAGCACCGCATACACCGTCCCAGTGTCCTCAGTAGCCGCCGCCAGCAGAGCCAGCCGCGACACTGCAATCAACCCCACATCCGCCAGCCTCACTCAAACCCTTCGCCGCACTCACTCCCACCCTCACTCCCGTAAACGACCCCGGCCCATGCACCACCACCACCGCCGCCATATCCCTCAACCTCCAACTCCGCTCCTCCAGTAACCTCCGCACCGCCGGAACCAGCCGCTCCGACGAAGTCCTTCCTGGCAGCACCTCCGTCGCAACCACAGCCGGCGAAGACTCCGTATCCGCCAACGCTAAACTCCCCTCCGCGCCCGCCGTATCAATTAGCAAGAGCCGCATCACTCCCCACCTTCAGCAGCAGCATCCCCAACAACCTCCAGCAACACGCCCCCCGTACTAGCCGGATGCACAAAAAAATACCGGTGCCCTCCCGCCCCCACCCTAACCGAATCGCTCGCCAGCCTCACCCCATCTCTCATCAGCCGCGCAAACATCGTCATCCACTCCATCCACATGCACCGCCACATGGTGCAGCCCCTCCCCGCGCTTCGCCACAAACCTGCCAATCACCGAATCCTGTTCCGTCGCCTCCAGCAGCTCAATCCGACTCTCTCCTAGCGGCAACATCGCCGTCCTCACCCGTTCATGCTCCACCGTCTCCTCATGACTCACCACCAACCCCAGCGCCTCATAAAACCCCCTCGCCGCCGCAATACTCTTCACCGCCACACCCAAATGATCCAGCCGCAACCCACCCTTCTCAGCCAGATGTTTGAGAGGTAGAGATGTGTCATCCTGAGCGAAGGCGCAGCCGAATCACGAAGGACCTGCGGTTCGGCTTCTCCTCAGCAAACCGCCCAACCGCCTCCATCAACTCCCTGACACCCTCGCCCGTAGTCGCCACCGTCCGCACCACTGGAGCAACCCACGCACCATGCTGCGCAGCCAAGCCCCTGCATCGCCAAAATCTCCTGCTCCACCAACTCCGCTCCCCCGCGATCGCTCTTATTCACCACAAAAATATCCGCCACCTCCATCACTCCCGCCTTCAAACTCTGCACCTCATCCCCCATCCCCGGCACGAGCACCAGCACCGTCACATCCGCCACTCCAATCACACCCACCTCATCCTGCCCTACCCCAACCGTCTCAATCAGAATCTCTCCCGCCCTGCGGCCTCCATCACCACACAAACATCCTCCGCCGCCCGAGCCACTCCCCCAAGAGCCCCCCGCGAAGCCATGCTGCGAATAAACACCCCATCGTCCCCCACAAACCCCTGCATCCGAATCCGGTCCCCCAACAGAGCCCCACCCGTATAAGGACTCGAAGGATCCACCGCCACAACTCCTACCGTCCGCCCCTCTCTTCTCAGAAAGCGAACCATCTGGTCGACCAGCGTGCTCTTCCCTGCCCCCGGAGGCCCCGTCACTCCCACCCGCAGCGCCCCACCCGTATATACGCGACAAGCCGCAACCAACTCCGCCGCCGCAGCCCCGCCATCCTCCACCACCGACAACGCCCGAGCAAGCGCCCGCACATCCCCGGCCCGCAGCCGTTCCACCATCCCCGCAATCTCCAAGCGATCCACACTCACGTCAGCGATGATATCGCGCGCACCCCCAGCACCACCCGATTTCAAGCCATCTCTCCATCAGCATATGTTCTTGCTTCTAGGTAAGCCAAGGCTTTAGCCTTGGCCCTCACAGCCCCGCGCAACGATGACGGGCTTTAGCCCCTGGGGTACGTCTTTCTCCAACAGCGGCAAGACAATCTGAGACACTCTTTTTCTTGCACCCATGAACGCAAATTTTCACCTATAATTCCGGTGCCGTCATTTCAGCCCAAGGAACCTCCGTGAACTTCAAGCCACGCAGCATCGCCACGACACTCCTCATGGCCTCCGCCTCGTTCGCCATCGCGCAAACACCCGCCGCCCCACCCACTCCGCATCCCATCCCCTCCATCCAGGACACCGAAACCCCCGCCCAGCGCGACGCCCGCATGGAGTGGTGGCGCGAAGCCCGCTTCGGCATGTTCATCCACTGGGGCCTCTACTCCATTCCCGCCGGAGAGTGGCACGGCCAGCGCACCACCCACATCGGCGAGTGGATCATGAACGACCTCTCCATTCCCGTCGCCGACTACAAAGCCTTCGCCACCCAGTTCAACCCCACCGGCTTCTCCGCGCACGACATCGTCGCCCTCGCAAAATCCGCCGGCATGAAGTACATCGTCATCACCTCCAAACACCACGACGGCTTCGCCATGTTCGACTCCAAGGTCGACCCCTTCAACATCGTCGCCGCCACACCCTTCAAGCGCGACCCCCTCAAAGAACTCGCCGAAGAGTGCCGCAAACAGGGCGTCAAACTAGGCTTCTACTACTCGCAGTCGCAGGACTGGACCGCCCCCGGCGGAGCCGCCGCCGTCCGCGGTGATCACAACAAGGACACCGGCCACTGGGATCCCGCACAGGACGGCTCCTTCGACGACTACCTCCACAAAAAATCCATCCCCCAGATCAAAGAACTCCTCGAGAACTACAAGGAGTACCCCGTAGTCGTCTGGTTCGACACCCCCGGAAAAACCATGACCCCCGAGCGCGCCGCCGAGGTCGTCAAACTCCTCAACAAATACCCCAACCTAATATGGAACAACCGTCTCGGCGGAGACTACAAAGGCGACACCGAAACCCCCGAGCAGTTCATCCCGCCCCAGGGCTTCCCCGGCGAAGACTGGGAGTCCTGCATGACCATCAACGACACATGGGGCTACAAATCCTTCGACACGAACTTCAAATCCACCGAAACCCTCCTCCGAAACCTCATCGACATCGCCAGCAAGGGCGGCAACTATCTCCTCAACATCGGCCCGGATTCCCACGGGGTTGTGCCGGCTCCTGAAGCCGAGCGCCTCCAGCAGATGGGCCAGTGGCTCAAGGTCAACGGCGAAGCCATCTACAACACCAAAGCCACCCTCTTCGACGTCCCCACCGGCACCTTCACTGGAGAAAAGGACAGCCGAGGCCGCGAAAAATTCATCCCCACCTGGAACTGGCGCTCCACCACCGCCCCCAACAAAATCTACATCGAAATATTCGACTGGCCCAAAGGTTCTTTCCGCCTTCCGAACCCACCCCGTCACATCACAGGCGCCTATCTCCTCGCCGATCCCAAACACACGCCACTCAAAATCGCCAGCACTCAAGATGGTCTGGGATCTACTATCGACATCCAACTCCCCAACCAGCCACTCGACCCCATCGCCACTGTCTTGGTCCTCAACACCAACTAACTCAGAAACCCTCAGGTGCCCACCCTTCGCAGTCTCATTGCGAAGGGTGGCTTGGCCTCCTGCTCACCCATCAAGGACAAGCAGGCGTTGTGCTAACAAACGTCACATTCGCAGCATTCATAACGGTGTTATTACCGATCGTATTGGTCCCTGCAGCCGGGTTCGAACCGAACGCAGCGCAGACATCATTGATGGTGTTGTTTTGCACCGTGTTCCCCGTAGAGCCACCAGGGAAACGAATCGCCGTCACGCTGGTCCTTATGTCGTTCCCCTGAACCAGTCCATTATTTCCACCGGCATCGATTCCTACAAAAGAGTCCGATACTTCGTTGCCTGTAATCGACACAGCAGTCGACGTGCAACCATTCGTGACATAGATCCCAAGCTGAGTTCCCGCAATGTGGTTATTCACGACACTCCCGCCCGGCACACAAGACAAAAAAACCCCGTACGAGGCGCTATTGACGTCTGTACCCGCAGGCGGATAGTTGAAATTGCTGATCGTGTTTCCCTGAATAGTGCTGCTTCCATTCACAATCGAAATTGCGTTGAAGTTGCTCGGTTGACTTCCCGCAAACGAACTGTTCGTCACCGTCGAAGTGGTATTTGCGCCGTCCGCTTCAAAGGCTTGGCCGCTATTAACGAATGTTGTGTTCTTCACCGTAACCGTGCTCGCAGTAGCCGAGTCGTTCTGGCTCAAAACTCCTACACCGACACCCGTCGCCACGCACGGATTGAACTGGTTCTTCACTGCCAATCCGCTGAGCGTTGCGGAAGCATCCTGAACAAGGACTCCAACCGCGACCGGAGAACAGCCAACGATATTCAAACCGGTCGCGTCGAGAGCAAGATTCGTGACCGTCACATCGGCTCCCCCCATGATCACAATCTGTGCAGCCAATGGAGCTCCTAATGCCCAAAACGAAGATCCTGCTAACCCGTAGCCATTCGTCACGAGCCCGCTCGCGGGCGGCCTGATAACAGGATTGGCGCCGTTTCCGCTTTGGATGCCCTTCAGCGTAAGAGCCTTGCCGATAACAATCTGCTCGGCATAAACTCCGGGACAAATCTGGATCGTGCTTCCCGCGGGAGCACCCTGAACCGCTTCGGTGATCGAACTGAAGGTCACTTTGCTCGGAACGCAACTGCCGACGACCACCGTCGCCCCAAACCCGGGAAGGCCGCGGCCAGGAGCGCGGAAAAACAGAGGGGTGCGACGAACCGAATGTGTTTGCTCATAAAATTCATCTCCTTTTTTGTGTTCAGCCGGGCAGCGAGCACCTGGACGGGCGAATCATCCGCTCTCGCCCCTCGAAGCTCAATAGCGGCCGGCTGTCGAAGGCCTTAAGTCTTTATGTCGCCGCAAGTGATTGATTCCATTGCCGATGCTGCAAATTGCGGAGTGCAGTGTAGAATTGCGCCCACTCTCAACTATGGGGTGCGGCATTGGGATCAAGCCCGGCTGAAGCTCAAAGTTCCATCAGATTTGGGAATGATTTCGAATTGGATCCGCGCACCATGGAGCTGCGTCGGCTCGGACGCGCGCTCAAACTTGAACGCATCCCCACGCAAATCCTCCTCTTCCTCATCGAGCAGAACGGGCGCCTCGTCACTCGCGAAGACATCGCCGAAAAAATCTGGGGCAAAGACGTCTTCCTCGATACCGACAACAGCATCAATGGCGCCATCCGGAAGATCCGTCAGGCGCTAAAGGACGATCCCCTCCAACCACAATTCGTACAGACCATCACTGGCCGGGGATATCGATTTATCGCGCCGGTCTTCGAGGAACCGCCGACGGACTCCCGAGCCGCGCAATTCGCGCCTCAACAAAAAGTCGATCCAGGGAAGATTCAGCCCGGCCCGGCTCCGGACGAAATCCATGAAGCAACGCCGACTCCAGAAGGCGAGCAATCGGCGCCTCGTCATGCTGGCCGCGGTATGTCTGGCTTGTGCAACTGCACTTGCCGCATGGATCTTTCGGGATAAATTCAACGGCAACCACCCCACCCATCCCATCCGCTCCATCGCCGTACTCCCCCTGCAAAACCTCTCAGGCGACCCTGCACAGGAGTACTTCGCCGACGGCATGACCGAGGAACTCATCACCGAGCTCTCGAGAATCCAGACTCTGCGAGTGATCTCCCACACCTCCGTCATGGAATACAAGGGCACCAGAAAGCACCTGCCGCAAATCGCGCGGGAACTGGGCGTGGATAGCGTGCTCGAGGGCTCTGTTATCCGCGAGAACGATCAGGTTCGCGTCACCGTCCAGTTGCTCGACGGTCCAAACGACCGTCACCTCTGGAGCCAGGACTACCAACGCCCAATGCGCGGAATTCTTGACCTGCAAAGCGAAGTGGCTCGCGCAATCACCCAACAGATTCGCCTGGAACTCAGTCCCGCACAACAGGCCGCCCGCAACGCAGTCCGCCCCGTCAACCCTGAGGCCTATGAAGCGTACCTTCGCGGCCGTTATTACCTGTCAAACCAGTTCACGACCGGGCAACCACTGAACCAGGCGAACAATTACTTTGAAGAGTCGATCCGAAAAGATCCAGGCTTTTCGCCCGCTTACTCTGGTTTGGCAAATACTGATATGTATTTGGCCTTCTTCCGCCAGGCACCCCCGGATATTGCCTTTCGCCAGGCAAAGGAGGCTCTCCGAAAAGCCCTGGATCTCGACAACACCAACGGAGAGGCACACGATGTCCTCGGCATCCTGAGCTGGCGGTCCGAGTGGAACCTGGATGTTGCCGGGCGCGAATTGGACCGCGCAATTGCTCTATCTCCCAGTGACAGCTGCGCTCATGAAGACCGTGCTATATATCTCGGTCTTTTAGGTCGCCGCGCCGAGGCTCTCGCTGAAATCGCCAGAAGCCATCAGTTAGACCCGGGCCCCAGCTCCAACATGTCCGAAGAAAGCGTCTATTATCAGCTCCGGGATTTTCCGAGCCTCGTAGAAACAAGCCAACGAGGAGTGATCGCGAATCCGAACGAATGGGTCGAGCACTACAACCTCGGCATCGGCTATGAAGGAACCGGAAAACTTCTTGAAGCCATCACTCAATATCAGAAGGCGGTCGAACTCTCCGACGGCGATCAGGACGCGACTGCTTCTCTCGCCCACGCCTACGCAGTGATTGGCAGACGCGCAGCAGCCGAGAAGATTCTTCACGACCTCACCCAAAAATCCCAAAACGCCTACGTCTCTCCCTACCTCATCGCAACCATCCACGCTGGCCTTGGCGATAAGGACAAAGCATTTGCATTTTTGGAAAAAGCCTACAACGAGAGATCTCTTGAAATCTCCTGGCACATCAAAGCCGATCTAAGAATCGATAATCTCCGCTCCGATCCGCGATTCCAGGACTTATCGCGTAGAGTTGGCATTCCCCGCTAAAACAAAGACTCCGCCCCATTTGAGATCACGAAAGTCGGCGAACGCCTCAACAGCCATCCGTTCCCGCCCTCACAAGAAGACCACTGCATTCAAGCGTTTAGAGCTATACTGGCCACTTACAGGTCAGAGGAAATATGGCTACGAGACGAGAGGAAGACCCGCCAAGGTTACCGTCATCGCCGTTGGTGCCAGAACCCGGGCATGACCTTGCCTCGAGCCTGTACCGCGAGTTACATCGGCTGGCAGTAGGCAAAATGCGCTTCGAGCGCAAGGACCACACCCTTCAACCCACAGCATTGGTAAATGAAGCTTACCTGCGTCTCGTTGATCGCTCGGATTCGATGTGGCAGGACCGGAGCCGCGTGTTGGGCCTTGCTGCAAATGTGATGCGTCACGTACTGGTGGATCATGCGCGCGCACACAACGCTGAAAAACGCGGAGACGGGCAGCTTCAAGTGACGCTCGTCGAAGACATCGCCGGCGGGGAAGGAAACTCAGCCGCCGATGTATTAGCTGTCGATGAAGCGCTTACCCGTCTCAACAACTTTGATCCAAGGCAGGCAAAGATTCTCGAGATGCACTTCTTCGGAGGTTTGACCTTCGAAGAGATCGCGCAGCAACTCGATGTATCGACGCGTACTGTAAAACGCGACTGGACGATGGCCCGTGCGTGGCTGCGCCATGAACTCTCGCCCTTGAATCGACATGACTCCTGAACTCTGGGAACGCCTGAAACCGTTGTTCAACGCTGCCCTCGAACAGGACGCAGGGAACCGCGCCGCTTTCATAGAGTCAGCCTGTGGCAACGACCCCGAACTGAAAACCCACCTCAAACGGCTTCTCGAGGCCGAACAGCAAAGGAGCGATTCGCTCGACGCTCCACTCGCTCACATCAACGATCTACTGCGCGACAACGGCGGTCGCTCAATGATCCCAATGATCGGCCAAACCATCTCGCGCTATCGCATCGTCGAAAAGCTGGGCGGCGGTGGCATGGGTGTTGTCTACAAGGCTGAGGATCCATCTCTCGGCCGGTTTGTCGCGCTCAAATTTCTCTCCGAAGATCTCGCACAGGATCCACAGGCTCTCGAACGCTTTCGCAGAGAAGCGCGTGCCGCATCCGCGCTGAACCATCCCCACATCTGCACCATCTACGAGATCGGCGAGCAGGACGGCCAGGCATTTATCGCCATGGAATTCATGGACGGCGTCACCCTCAAGCATCGCATCGCGGGCAAACCGCTGCCGCTCGATGACGTGCTTGAATGGGGGACTGAAATTGCGGATGCTCTAAGCGCCGCCCACAACAAGGGAATCGTCCACCGTGACATTAAGCCTGCGAACATCTTTGTAACCGAGCGCGGCCACGTCAAGATCTTGGACTTTGGCCTGGCCAAGCTGATTCCAGCTCAAGGGGCCACGAATCTTTCCACGATGACGACAGCCGCCGAACCAGAACAGCTCACGGAGCCAGGAGCTGCAATGGGCACTGTCGTCTATATGTCGCCCGAACAGGTCCGCTGCGAAGAGCTCGATGCCCGCACCGATCTGTTTTCCTTCGGAGTGGTTCTCTACGAGATGGTCACCGGGTTCGTGCCTTTCCGCGGCGAGAGCATAGGCCTCGTCGCAGAAGCAATCTTGAATCGCGCACCCGTCGCGCCAGTGCGCCTGAACCCCGGCACTCCCCAAAAGCTCGAAGAGGTCATCAACAAGGCGCTCGAGAAAGACCGCAGGCTGCGCTACCAGAACGCCACGGACATTCGCACGGATCTGCAGCGCCTCAAGCGCGATTCCATTACGGGGAGAGCACCCTCGACAACTGCGCAGGTCGATTCAAAGCCGGCCAGAAAACCCATTCGATGGTGGGTGATCGCAGGCGCAACCGCTCTCCTAATAGGATTGGCCATAAGCCGGCTGTCTTTTCCCCACAAGGCACAGGCTCTGACAGACAAGGACACGATCGTCCTCGCCGACTTCGCGAATTCAACCGGAGACCCGGTCTTCGACGGCACGTTGCGGCAGGGGCTATCCGTGCAACTGGAACAGTCACCCTTCCTGAGCATCATCTCTGACGAAAAGATCCAGCAGACCCTCGGCCAGATGGGCCAGCCCGCCGATGCAAAACTTACCCCGCCGGTTGCGCGCGAACTCTGCCAACGAACGGCAAGCGCCGCCGTCCTCGACGGTTCGATCGCAAAGATTGGCACCCAATACCTTCTCACCCTCAAAGCGGTCAATTGCGAAACCGGAAAAACCCTGGCCAGCACGGAGGCCCAGGCAAGCGACGAGAACAACGTGCTCGATGCGCTCGGAAAGATCTCAATTGACCTCCGCAACAAACTCGGCGAGTCACTAAACACAATTCAAAAATTCGATACCCCCTTGGAGCAGGCCACCACACCGTCGCTCGAAGCCCTGAAGGCTTACAGCTCAGGCATTCAAGCGATCAGCACCAAAGGATCGGTCGCGGCGATTCCGTTTTTCAAACGGGCTGTCGAACTCGACCCGAATTTTGCGCCAGCTTACGGATATCTGGGCATTCTGGAACAGGATGTTCTAGAACCCACTCTCTCGATGGAATACCGCAAAAAAGCATATGAACTGCGTGACCACGCCAGTGAGGCGGAGAGGTTTTGGATTACCTCCAGCTACTACAAAGGAGTCACCGGAAACATTCCAAAAGGCCATAGAAACCTGCGATCTTTGGATCCAGGCTTATCCCCGAGCGCACGAGCCCCACATGTTCCTTGCGGGAGCAGTTTTGCCCGTCGTTGGGCAATATGAGAGAACAGTAGAAGAAGCCACAGAGGCAATTCGTCTGCGTCCTGACTTTCCCATAGCCTACGGTCAACTCATCTCCGCGTACACCGCTCTCAATCGCTTCGATGAGGCCAGGGCCACTTACGCCCTGGCAGTCGAACGCAAGGTACACAATCCCTTCATTGATTTCGACATGTATAACCTTGCATTCCTGCAGAACGATACCGCGGGGATGGCCCAACGGGCTGCAAAGACGGATGCCCTGCCGTATGGGGGGACCAGATGTTGAGTCTGGAAGGCGATACAGCCGCCTATTCCGGGCACCTTAAAGACGCCCGCGAACTCTCCCGCCGCGCGACGGATGCCGCCCAACAGGAAGGAGAGAAGGACCCGCTTGCGCTATACTCGGCCACCTCCGGACTGAGAGAAGTCTGGTTCGGCAACACAGACGAAGCGCGCCGGCGTGCCACTTTCGCATTGAAGCAATCAACAGGCCGCGATCTGATGTATTTTGCTTCGCTCGCATTGGCGTATTCCAAGGATGACGCGCGAGCGAAGTCGCTGGCTGACGATCTGGGCAAGAAATTCCCCGAAGACACAATCGTGCAGTTCAATTTCCTGCCGACCCTCCGCGCAAAGCTTGCGCTCAACAAAGGAAACCCTGCCGAGGCCATTGAGAGTCTCCGAGCCGCCATACCTTATGACCTTGCGACGTCAACGGATGCTCCCTTGAATTGGACACCGCTGATTCCAGCCTTTGTGCGCGGCGAAGCCTATTTGGCCGCGCATCAGGGTAGCGAGGCCGCCGGCCAATTCCAGAAAATCCTCGACCACCGCGGCCTCGTCCTCAACCAACCCATCGGCGCACTCGCCCATCTCGGCCTCGCCCGCGCCTACATATTGCAGGGAGACACCGCCAAAGCCAAAGCCGCCTATCAGGACTTCCTCACCCTCTGGAAGAACGCAGACCCCGACATTCCTGTCCTGAAGCAAGCGCAAGCGGAGTACGCGAAGTTGAACACGCTCTGAATTTCTGTCACTTTGTTGCATCACCTACCGCTCAATCAGCGGTGATGAAAGTGTTTTGCGCGGAGAGGACCTTCCAGGAGCCATTACGCTTCTCCATAATGTGCTTGAGGTGATTCCTGAGAACGCCCTCCGCATTTGGAGGACTACCTGGGGGAAGCTGGTGCACTCCCGAGACCTCGACATCAAAATCGATGATCATGTAGTTCGAGCCGAGCATTTGAATGCGACGCACCTTCCCTGTTGCCCGGCTTCCTTTGAACGGCCCAGCCCACATCTCTACATGCTCATGGACAATTGCAGTTTGCCCACTCACTATTCGACCTACGGGATCGACAAGCTCGGCTTCGGGCCAATAGTTTTCGCCGTAGCCTACTCCGTCGGCGCGATTCCATGAATCGACAAAGCGATTGACCATAGCGTGGGCGACGGTTTGCGCTTCGTTGTCAGCGGGACTGGCAAATACGATCGCGTTTAGGGAAAGTGTTAGAACAGCGACAACGGCGGTTAGCAATTTCTTCATAAAGGCTCCCTCGTCACGATTTGGAGCGATGAGTTTATCCCAGTTCTGGTTTGGCTTGTCCACAGTTCAGAACTGGGGTTCCAAACCCTCTATAAAGTCGGGTTATCAGCAAGTTCGTTGAAGTTTCCGATAACCCCGTTTTTCGGTAACTACGGCGAGGCATGCAGATGTTCCGTCGGTGGCCGGCTGGATGGAACGGTGGGATGACGTCCTGTGTGTCTCTCGATATTTTTTTCAGACGCGTGTGATGCAGCCCCAGTTCGGTATGATTTGGTTGCAATCTGGAGAATTGGCCCTAATTGTTCACCCTGGAAAAAGTGCGGAGTCATAGGATCATTGACTGGGTGCGAAAATCGATCGGGATCTTGCTCCTTACCTTTACCCTGGCCCCCGATTCTCTCCCTGTTGCGGCCCAGGGGCCGGTAGCTCCGCAGGTCGAGGTGGGAATTCTTGTGCTGCCGACCGAAGAAGAGGCTGCGCGTGCGTTACAGCAGCTCCGCCAGGGCGCGAACTTTTCCACCCTGGCAAAGGAGCGGTCAATCGACCCCACCGGGAACGACGGCGGATCGATGGGATTAAAGGATCCCTCTCAGCTGCGGCCAGAACTGAGCCGAGCGCTCACCGGTCTACGTGTGGGGGAGTACTCCAACATCATCGCGATTCCATCCGGGTTCGCCATTGTTACCGTCTTGCCAGCAAAAAAAGAAGAGCCTGACCTCAATCCGCAACGGATCCAGGCGCTCGTGGCCTCGGGTGTGGTCCGCTACGGAATCGACGTCTCGGGCGATACCGAAGAGAATGCTGTCTTCCAGCAATATCCCAAGCCGGCCGGATGGGAGCACGACCTGCGCGAGGTCTGCACGGCGCGAAAGGAATCCCATGCCGTTGCAATCGAGCGCATGAATGCGATGATGGCGCAGGCCAAGGGAGATTTATCGGGGCGCATCAGTCCAATGGACTTCATGCAGGGTCACGGCGCGCTCTCGCAACTGAACGCATTCGTAGGCGATATGGATGAATCCATCGCGCAGGCATCGGCTGCGTATGAGATCGCGGTCCGCAGCGTTCCCGGCGCTGTTCCTTATCTCACCGAGACCGTGGGGGCTCTCTATCTCCACAGAGCCGAGATGGAAAACGGAACGTATCATCAGCCGGGGACCTCGGACCTGTTCCCGCCGCTTCAGCCGCCCAAACCATATTCGAAGCAGGACGATTCGCGCAAAGCAATTAGCTACTTTACTAAGTATCTCGAGGCAAAGCCCGATGACCTCGAGGTGAAATGGCTTCTTAATCTCGCTTATCTCACATTGGGCGAATATCCCGCGATGGTTCCGCCTCAATACCTGATTCCCAGGACAACGTTTGAGTCCAGGCAGAACCCCGGCCTCTTCAAGGATGTGGCTCCGGCAGCTGGTCTGAATGTCTTCTCCGAAGCAGGTGGAGTGATTGTGGAGGACTTCGACAACGATGGCTGGCTCGATGTAGTCACGTCGAGCATGGATGTATGCGAACCGATGCACTACTTCCACAACAACGGCGACGGCACCTTTACCGATCGCGCCGCTCAGGCAGGATTAGGCGACCAGCTCGGCGGGCTCAATATGGTAGCCGCGGATTACAACAATGACGGCTGCATGGACATCCTTGTGCTGCGCGGCGGCTGGGAGTTTCCCGTCCGCAAATCGCTGCTCCGCAACAACTGCAATGGCACCTTCACCGATGTAACCGGCACGAGCGGTCTCGATGCAATCGTCTCGCGCTCGCAAACGGCTGCCTGGGCCGATATCGACAACGACGGGTATCTCGATCTGTTCATCGGCAACGAGAACTCCCCAAGCCAGCTCTTTCGCAACAAGGGAGATGGCACCTTTGAAGAAATCTCGCAGGCTGCAGGGATTGACCGCACCGCATACACCAAAGGCGTTGCATCAGCGGACTACGACAACGACGGCTTTGCAGACTTCTACGTCTCAAATGTCAGTGGAGAGAATTTTCTCTACCACAACAATCACAACCTCACCTTCACCGAAGTCGGCAAACAGGCCGGAGTGCAGGCCCCGTGGTTCAGCTTCGCCACATGGTTCTTCGACTACGACAACGATGGATGGCCTGACCTGTTCGTCACCAGCTACTTCAACTCGCCCGATGAGGTGATGCGCAGCGCGATGCATCTCCCCACGCACGTGGAGACACTCAAGCTCTATCACAATCTCCACAATGGAAACTTTGAAGATGTAACTGCAAAGGTCGGACTCGATAAAGTCTTTATGACGATGGGCTCCAACTTTGGCGACGTGTTCAACGACGGTTATCTGGACATCTACCTTGGCCAGGGCCAGCCTTCCTTTACCGGCATCCTGCCTCACGTCCTGTTCCGCAACGACGGAAAGCAGTTCGTCGACGTGACAGCCTCCTCAGGCACCGGCGAACTCCATAAAGGACACGGCGTCGCGTTCGCCGATCTCGAGCGCACAGGCCACGAAGACATTCTTGCCCAGACCGGCGGCGCCGTGTTCTCCGACAAGCACGCCATGCGCGTCTTTCAAAACCCCGGCAACGGCAACGACTGGATCAATGTCCGACTCGTAGGCGTCAAGAGCAATCGCAGCGCGGTGGGCGCTGAGATCAAGGTCACCGTCGAAGATGACGGGAGTCCGCCGCGGTCGATCTACCGGAGAGTCGGCAACACGAGCTCCTTCGGCGTAAACCCTCTCGAGCAGCACATCGGTCTCGGTCGCGGCGCTCGTATCACGAGCCTCGATATTTGGTGGCCCGCGACGAATACGCGACAGCACTTTACCCATGTCAAGAAGAACGAGTTTATTCTGATCAAGGAGTTCGCGACCGGGTATACGAAACTCGATCGCCTCCCTGTCCGTCTCGGCGTCAAGAGTGTTCTGGCGCAAAAGTAAGGGTTCTATGCAAAAACGGCTGATCTGGCTCCCGATCTTTCTCGTAACACTGGCCGGTTTCCTCACAGCGCAGGAGCACGCAGCCATCGGCATTGTTGTGTCGGCAGACCCGACCCACCACTCCTTAACCATCTCCTTCGCCGCCATTCCCGGATACATGGCCGCAATGGAGATGCCATTCATCGTGCAGGAGTCTAAGTACCTCGCCGCTCTCAAGCCCGGAACAGCAGATAACCTTCACAATGGTGGAACGCGAAAAGAACTTCTACGCCGAGAACATCCAGATTAAGTCGAGCGCAAATCTTGAATCAGAACCGTTGCAGGCCGGACAGTTGACCGCTCTGCACAATGCGCTCGATCCCACCGCAGCAACAAGTGTAGTAGCTGTTGGCCAGCACGTCCCCGACTTTCAGCTGACTGATCAGGCCGCGCAGACCATTCGACTGTCTCAATTTCAAGGCAAGGTTGTCGCCCTTACCTTTGGATACTCGCGTTGCCCAAATCCCAACTACTGCCTCCGCCTCTCCAACAACCTCGCGCGCGTCGAAAAGCGTTTTCAGGACCGGGCAGGCCGCGATTTCGTCCTCCTCACAATCGCCATCGATCCCGAACACGATCACGGAGCCGCGCTAACCAGGTACGCCGACACATGGAAGGCCGATCCCGCAATCTGGCACTTCCTCACCGGCCCGGTTGCCGAAATTCATCGCATCTCCGGTATGTTTGGCATGAATTTCTGGACGGATGAAGGTCTCGTCACTCACTCGCTGCACACCGCCATCATTGACCGCAAGGGCCAGCTGGCAGTCAACCTCGAAGGCAACGCATTTACCGCTGAGCAGTTTGGGGATCTATTGCAGAGTGTAATGGATCAAAAATAACTATCTGGTCTCGCATTGCGGCGATAACAGGGCGAGTCACTTAGCGAGGTCGAAGAACTTCGCGAAAGCCTTCTAATTCCTCTCTCCCCGCGCCGGCAAGATCTCGCCCTGAAAACAACCAGCGAAAGAACCACAAAAGACCACAATCTCACCACAAACTGTCCACGTTTTTCGGACCAAAATCGGCGCTACTGAGCTCCACAATTCCGCAAGAATCACACAAACAAACCGAAGTCCCCGCCAAAAACCAGACGTCCACCACAACTCACCACAACTCCCGGTAAAAACCGAAAACTCGTTTTATCCACAGTCAAGTGGTCTGTCCATGCCTATTGACTTTCAGATCTCTGAAAAGATCCCGGCTTTGAAGGGGCGCGGCTTCAGCCGCGTCGAATGAGGGGCAAATCAACGTGACTTTAGCCACCGAGGGAATATCTCCCCGGCGAGAAAACCTACCTCACAGCCGTAGGATCCCACCCATCCGCCCCCGCCAGATAAGTCTTCGTCTCATACTTCTTCGCCTCTTCCGCTGTCAGTTGCTTCGAATAAGGCTCCCGCGCCTTCGGATTCGCCCCCGGCCCCGTCGACTTGAACTCCGCATAAGTCGCCATCGGCAGCCTAGGTTGCGGCGCGCCCTTCCAATCCGACCACCCCGCCGCCATAATCGGAGCCTCAATATCCGTATTCATAAAGATCACCGTCGAATAGTCCCGCCACGGCCGGCCCAGGTACACATCTCCTGCGCCTTTATCCGCCGTAATCTTGCAGTGATTGAACACATACCCCGCATCCTGCCCCAGCCGCGTATTGCTCTGCGCCGTCAGATACCCTCCCGGCGTATGCGCAATGCTGTGAATCTCGCAGTTCTCAAACACCGCCTTCGCATCCCCGAAGATAAAATCCACATGCCCCTCGATATAGCAGTCCGAGTAGTACTGCCGCCCCGTCACGCACTCGCCCACCCTCCTTCATGCATCCCATACTCGAGGCATACAACGTGTCCTGCGCGCCCAGCAGCCGCACATGCCGCAGCACAGCACGATCCGCCCTCACCGACAGCGCCACCGCCTGCGAAGGCACATCACTCGTCTTGCTGTAGTCGTTCGCGATCGTCATATTCCCCGCAAAGAAATCGCTGCCCGTAACAAAAAGCGTCGGCGAACACCCCGTCCCGCAAGTCGAGGCCGCGCTGTTTCCATACACCAGCACGACCTTCGTCCAGTCGTCTCCCTCCCCGCGAAACTGAATCTTCGGTTTGTCTACATGCACCACCTCGCGATACACGCCCGGCCGAATCTTGATCACCGCCCCAGCCTCAGGAGCCGCAGTCACCGCTGCCTGAATCGTCGTGAAGTCCGCGCCCGCAGGCCCCACCGTGATCGTCTTCGGCCCCTGCGCCATCAAAGTCCCGCACGCAATCACCGCCACCACACTCCATCGAGATATCTGTTTCATAAACCCCCTGTCCACAATCCCAATCCATCTTTATGAGACAAAAGCCTCCAACAAAGACTATCCTCATCCTCGGACACAACTGCTACTCCACCAGCGGTCAGACCAATATTCTAGCGGGAGTCTTTACCTTAATGTCGACCCAAGCGACCGGCCTATCCGGCTCGGGCTTCACCACCGCAGCCCCGGAAAAATCCAACGTCCGATGGTTTGTCTGTTTTCTGCTCTTCCTCGCCACCACCATCAATTACATGGACCGCTCGGTGTTCTCGCTCATCGAGCCGCTCCTCCATCTGCCCTTCATGGGCTGGATTCCCGGCCTCGACCACACCCACCAGCCCGCCTACGACATCAACTACGGCCGCGTCCTTATCGCCTTCCAGATCGCCTACGGCGTCGGCTTCCTCTTCGCCGGGCGCATCATCGACAAACTCGGCACCAAGAAGGGCTACGCCCTCGCCATCCTCCTCTGGGGATGCGCCTCCATCAGCACCTCGCTAGTCGGCAGCGTCATCGGCTTCATGATCTGCCGCGCTCTCCTCGGTCTCGGCGAGTCCGGCAACTTCCCCGCCGCCATCAAAGCCACAACCGAGTGGTTCCCCTCCGAAGAGCGTGCCCTCGCCACCGGCCTCTTCAACTCCGGCTCCAACGCCTCCGCCTTCATCGCCCCGATCCTCATCGCTGCCGTCACCCTCCGCTGGGGCTGGCACGCGGCCTTCATCTGCACCGGATCCATGGGACTCATCTGGCTGGTCCTCTGGCTCATCTTCCCCTATAACAAGCTCCGCCGCGGAGCCACGCAAACCCAGATCGACCTCGCCCCCGTCACCCAGGGCGGTCCCATCTACTCGATTCTGCTCCGCCATCGTGGCTTCTGGGCCTTTTTCATCGGAAAAGGCATCACCGACCCCATCTGGTGGTTCTACCTCTTCTATCTCCCCAAATTCTTAAACGACAACTACAACCTAGACCTAAACCACGTGAAATACCCCCTCATCGTCATCTATACAGCGGCCAGCTTCGGCTCCATCGCCGGTGGCTGGCTCTCAGGCTTCCGGATGAAGCATGGTCACAGCGTCAACTCAGGCCGCAAATTTGCGCTTCTTGTCTGCGCTATCTGCGTTATGCCGATCATGCTCGTGCCCCACATGCACACGCTTTTTCCGAACAATGCCTGGCCGGCAATTGGACTCTTCTGCCTGGCCACTGCGGCGCATCAGGGCTGGTCCGCGAACCTCTTTTCAACGCCCACCGACATGTTCCCTTCGACTAGCGTTAGCACGGTCGTCGGTCTTGGCGGAGCCGCTGGAGCGGCAGGCGGAGCTATGTTCACCTGGATCGTCTCCCACTACTTTTCGCTGCATCCCATGCTGATCTTCACAATGGGCGGATTCTCTTACATCATTTCGCTGGCGATCTTCCAGCTTCTCGTTCCAAGGCTCGGAGCACCTCAGACCACTTGATGCCCTCGTCTCGCATCTCGAGGATGCAAGTGAATATTTTGTTTCACTGCGTCTCTTGGCCGGGCTGCGAAAGCCTGACCACTGATTGGCTTAACCACTGTTTCAACCGTGTTACTCTTCTTCCACTTAAGCAAGGAGCTTCATTGAGCGTGAAAAAAGAGCCTAAAGAGCTGCAGGACGAGGTCACCAGCCATAGCCAGCTCACCATGCAGGTCGTCGAGCACGTCCGCTCTCTCATCAGCAGCGGCGAGGTCCATCCCGGCGACCGTCTTCCCCCTGAGCGCGAACTCGCGCGCAAGCTGAAGATCAGCCGCTCCAGCCTGCGCGCTGGCATTGGTTTTCTCTCAGCGATGGGGGTGCTGAAGAGTCGTCATGGTGCTGGAACATTTGTGTCTTCGGGGCCTCCGGCGCTTGATTCCAGCTCGCTGTCGGTGCTTGGGGCGCTGCATGGTTTCCTGCCGTGGCAGATGTTTGAGGCGCGGCTGGTGCTCGAGTCGAACGTGGCGGCGCTGGCGGCGGAGAGGGCTACGGACGAGCACATCGCCGAACTGGCAGAGGAAGTGGCGGAGATGTATGCCGCGCTGACCGATCCGCAGGAGTATCTCATTCATGATGTGCGGTTTCACCGGACGATCGCGCGGGCTTCTGGAAACCCCATTCTTGGTGCGCTGATGGAGACCATCACAGCGAACCTTTATGAGTACCGGAGCAAAACCGTTGCAAATGCGCAGGATCTGAAGGAGTCGGCCGAGATGCACCGGGAGATCTACCGGGCGATCCGCTCGCACAACCCCACGCAGGCACGGATTGCGATGGAGCAGCACCTGAACCTGGCGCGAACAGCGCAGGCCGCCGAGGCGGACCTCGTCCTTCCAGCCCCGGAGCTCGGACGCTGCCCCGGTCGATACTGAGTCGGTGGAGCAGTCGAGCTAGCGGGATTTTTTGTTTCGTGGTGGAAGTGCGTTTTTGCAGGGGGTTTTTGCAAAAAACGCGTGTTCCAGGATGGTTTTTGCTGGTGATTTTGTGGTGAATTGCTGGTGAAACGTGGGAAGTTGACGGTCACTTTTCGGCCCTCAGAAAATTTTCCACTTTTTTGAGATTTATTTTTCAACAGGTCCCGATTTGGACCAGCGGCGGCTCGTGCGGGCGGGCGGCGGCGACGTGGTGCTCCTGCTAAACTTAGCCTTGGCCCCATGTCCAAACAAGAAGTTCTATCTCACTACCCCGATCTATTACGTTAACGCGCGCCCGCACATCGGCCACGCCTATACGACCATCGCTGCCGATGTGATCGCGCGGCGCCACCGTCTGCTCGGCGACGACACTTTTCTGCTGACCGGGACTGACGAGCACGGCCAGAAGGTCGAGCGTTCGGCGGCTGCGGCGGGAGTGTCCCCCCAGCAGTTCGCCGACCAGGTTTCGGCGTCGTTCAAGGCGCTATGGGACCGGATGGGCATCACCTACGACGACTACATTCGAACCACAGAGCCTCGCCATACGCAGGGGGTCCAGAAGCTCTTCCAGGATCTGGTCGACCGCGGCGCGATCTATCTCAGCACTTATACCGGCCAATACTCCGTCGGTGAGGAAATCTTCGTCGAAGGGCCTCCTGGCGTTCTCGGTCCCGACGGCAAGCCGACCGAGACCGTAACCGAAGAGAACTTCTTCTTCCGGCTCAGCGAATACCAGCTCCCACTGATTGACCTCATCGAGTCCGACACACTCCTCATCCAGCCCGAGTCCCGCAAGAACGAAATCCTCAGCTTTCTGCGCGGCAATGTCGCAGAGGCCACTGATGCCGGGACTCCGACGGCTATCTCAAAGCTCGGCAACCCCTATGTCCCGGGCAACCTCCGCGACCTCTCCGTCTCCCGCTCGAGCTTCACCTGGGGAATACCCGTCCCCGAGCCCGCCGCCTCCCAGACAAAACAGAAACACGTCATCTATGTCTGGCTCGACGCTCTCGCGAACTACATGACCGCGGTCGGCTACGGCAGCGACGATCCCGCCAGGCAGGAGCAGTTCAAAAGATACTGGCCTGCCGACCTTCACATCATGGGCAAGGAGATCACCCGGCAGCACTGCATCTACTGGCCCGCGTTTCTGCTGGCCGCTGACCTGCCGCTGCCCAAAGCCGTCACCGCGCATGGCTGGCTGCTCTTCGAAGACTCGAAGATGTCGAAGTCGCGCGGCAACATCGTTCGCACGGAGACGATCCTCGATGCTTTCGGCACGCTCAAGCCGAAGCCGCTCGACGGCTCCTGGGCCGGAGCTGAGCGACGAGTATTGGAAGCACGAACAGGACCTCTTTGCCTCCGACGTTATGCGTTATTTTCTCCTGCGCGAGATTCCTTTCGGCCAGGACGGGAGCTTCAGCTTCGATGCGCTGGTGCAGCGTTACAACAGCGATCTCGCCAATGGCTATGGCAACCTTGTCAGCCGCACATTGACTTTGATCGCAAGAGTTCTGCGGGCGTCGTGGAGGACTGCATCGAAGCCAATTCGCTCGTCTACTACCAGCCTGAGCGCAAGGAGACACACAATCATCCGGCAAACGATGAGTTGCTTAGCGCAACGGAAGGTCAGGCGCTTGGATGGACGCTTGTCGGCACGCATAGAGTCGGTCGAGAAGAGCTTCGGCAAAACTTCTTCGCCGAGGCGCTGACGACCATCGCGGCGGCCATCGCTAAGGTCGACCAGTTTCTGACTTCACGGAGGCCTTGGGCCGCCACCGAGACCGAGCTGTCGCAGGAAGGCCGGCGTTCAACGCTTTACACAGCCGCCGAATCCATTCGCATCATCACGGCTCTGCTTTATCCGGTACTTCCTTACGCTACCGCCAAGGTCTGGGCGCAGCTTGGCCTGGGCGACATTGAACAAGCCGCAAAGAACGGTGAACTGAAAAATCTCGAATGGGGCGGCCTGAAGCCCGGCACAAAGCTAGGCGACCTCGGTCCCATCTTTCCCCGCGCGCCGAAGGAATTAATTCAAGTTATGGCCGACATGGAAACACCCTCTGCACCCGCGCCTAAGTTTGTCGGCGAGTCGACGACGAATGCGAAGCCTGATCCGACCGATAGCTCGCGCCGGATGCTGCGCCGCGCACTTCGGATCTTCGTGAGACGAATCCGAGCGCGCAGGTAGGAGTTTCAGCCGCCGTGACGCCCGAATTGCCGAAGCCACCTGCTTCGCATGCCGAGGCTCCGGCCTCTGAGGGGTTTGCTGCTTCGGCGGCGGGGTCTGAGACACCGGATACGCCGCAGATCGCGATTGATGACTTCGTGAAGGTTGATCTCCGCGTGGCGCAGATTGTTGTCGCCGAGCGGATTCCCAAGGCCGACAAGCTGCTGCGGCTGGAGGTCGATCTCGGTTATGAGAAGCGGCAGATTCTTTCCGGCATTGCGGAGTGGTATACGCCTGAGGAGCTGATCGGCCGAAGGATCGTGGTGATCGCGAATCTGGCTCCGCGGAAGATGCGCGGGCTGGAGTCGCACGGGATGTTGCTGGCGGCCGGCCATGGCGAGAATGGCAAGCCGGTGCTCGCGACCTTCGGGGAAGAGATTGCTTTGGGGTCGCGGTTGAAGTAGGCGATACTGCTGAAAACGCGGTCGACTTCGCTCAGGATCGATAGCCCACCCATCTTGAGGGATCGAGCTACATCAACGGCAAAACCAAAATAACCGCAGGTCCTTCGACTCCGCAGTTCGCAAAACTACGCGAACTGCTGCGCTCAGGATGACAGTTTTTCGGTTGCGTCCGATTGTTCAAGCAGCGGCGCCCTATACGTTGGTAATCTGGCGGCCAATTGAGACGACGATGTAGGTCGCCGGGGTAGTGCCGACGTTTTTGAGGCCGTGCATGACATTCGAGGCAGTGAAAATGATGCCGCCGGGACCGACAGGTTCGGGCTTGCCGTCGTTGATGTACTCGAGATTGCCGGTCTGGATGAAGAGAACCTCGGTGTTGGGGTGTTTGTGCGGTGGGTGGGGCATCTGGCCGGCGGGCAGCATCGTCTCGTGGATCTCGAGGTACTCGCCTGTTTTGACGACACCGGACATCACCTGGCGGGATTCGCCGCCATTCGCATTTTTGTGGACGGGAAGCTGATCGTAGGCGATGACGCGGGAGCCCCCGAGGTCGGTGTCGCCGGGGTCGGCCATACCTTCGGCGTTTGCGTGGGAAAGTTCACCGCTCATCGCCGCGAGGGCCGAGAGCGCGACACAGAGTTCACGACGGTTGAGATTTTTCATGACGGAATATTACCCGCTGGCGATGTTGTTTGGCACTCCGCCTCTGAGAACAGCCCTATTTGCGGGTGTCTCCGCCGATCTGGACGACGCAGTACTTCGCGGTGTCCTGGCCTGTGTTGCGGACTGCGTGCTCGGTGCCCTTGGCGACGTAAAGGATGTCGCCCGGGCCGGCTTTTTCGGATTTGCCGTCGTGCTCGAAGATGATCGTTCCCTGGATGACGACAATGACCTCAGTGTGCTGGATCGTATGGAGCGGGTTCGGCGTGGTTCCGGCGGGCTGTTCGGACTCGTGCACGTTGATGACCTCGCCTGTGGGCAGAGTGCCGCGAAGGACGTCCCGGCTCTGGCCACCGTTGGCCATCTTGCGTGTGGGCATCTGGTCGAGCGTATAGACACGCGCCTGGGTGAGAACGTTTGGTGCCGCTGCGGTCTGGTCCTGCGCTACGCTGGTTATCGCCGCCAAAGCCGGCAGGCCTGCACACATCTCACGCCGCGTTATCTTCTTCATGCTGCTCTCCTGTGGGAAGTTTAGCCGACAGATGCGCCTATCGCCCGGATTGCGCCCTCATCGCATGGGCGATCGATTCAAGCACACGCTCCGGCGCCTGATCGGCGGGCAGCGGTACCTGCATCTTGGCGCTCATGCGCTGGGCGATTCTGCCGGCGATCTCGGCGCGCTTGTCGAGATCGAGATCGAGCGCCCGGCTGAAAAACGTGTCGATGACGTTGAGGTCTCCGGCGTCGAGTCGCGCGATGCCGTCGGCGGGAACGAGCGGAGCCGCGGGAACCTGCGGCGTCTCCAGTGGCTGGGGATAGAGCGAGGCAGTGAAGGTGCGGCTGTTATGGCTGAGCAGAGGCTGCTCTTCGCTGCGCTCGTGGATGACGATCGTGCCGGCGACGAGATCGCCGAGGCGCTTCTGCTCCCGGTTGCAGAGCATGGTGATGACGCCAACCAGATAGAAGGACGGCAGCGCGTCAACGATGCGGATAAGGTTGCGTGCAAGGGCTTCGAAGAGCGTGATCTGGCGGCCGGAGTCTTTGATGACGCGGATTTTGAGCAGCCGCTTGCCTGGAGTCTGGCCGTTCCAAAAGGCCTCGAAGAGCGAGAAGTATCCCCAGTAAAGCAGGAAGTAGAAGAGGACCACGGCAGCCACGAACCATTTGGCGCCCGTGTTGATCATTGTCGTGGTTCCGCGAACATGGGGAGCTGCGCTGACGATGAGCGCAAAGACAAAGAACATAAGAAACAGCGCGACGATCTGCAGGACGGAGTCAGCGAGGATGGCGAGGAACCGGCTGCCGATTCCTGCGATGGGAAAGCGCAGGTCAACCTGCTCTGGCGTTTCGATGTTAAGCTGGTCTGCGTAGCCCTTGGATTGGTAGTCGTACATAAGCCCTATGATCTCAAACCACTGGATTGCATTGCGTAAAGAGAGCTGGAGCCGGCTGGAGACGCTGGTCCAGCAGGTTGAAGCGAGCGGCCTGAAGACGCTGTCGCCGGCGGAGTTGCGTGAGTTCGGACTGCTGTACCGGCAGAGTGCGGCGGACCTGTCAGCTGTGCGGACCGATGAGGGCTCGCGCACGCTTGAAGCATACCTCAACCGGTTGGTGAGCCGCGCGCATAATCACATCTACTCTGGCAACAGGATGAACCTGGCAAGCGTGTGGCGGTTTCTGTCGCACGGATATCCGAGGATCTTTCGGCGGTTGCTGCCGTATACGACGACGGCGTTTGCAATTTTTCTTGCCGGGGCGTTACTCGGAACGCTGCTGACGGTGGCTCGGCCGCAGTTCATGCACGCAATGCTGGGACCGCAGATGGTCGACAAGATCGAACACCACCAGATGTGGACAGAGTCGATACTGACGGCGAAGCCACAGGAGTCGAGCCGCATTATGACGAACAACATCGCGGTTTGCTTCTATACGTATGCGGGCGGCATTCTGGCGGGGCTGGGGACGATTCTGCTGATGTTCACCAATGGGATGAGCATCGGGGTAATTACGACAGCCTGTGCGCAAAACCACATGGCGCTGAGTATCTGGAGTTTTGTGGCAGCTCATGGAGCGTTAGAGCTGCCCAGTATCTTCATCTCCGGTGGAGCGGGGCTTCGGTTGGCCTCGGGGCTGCTGTTTCCAGGGATGTTGCGGCGAAGAGATGCGCTTGCACAGGCGGGCGGCGAGTCGATCCGGCTACTGGCTGGAACCGTGCCCATGCTCGTGGTTGCCGGAACGCTCGAGGCGTTTCTTTCGCCGACGCATGTGCCGGTGGCGCTGAAATTTTCGGTGGGTGCGGTGCTGCTGACTGGCCTCTGCTTATGGCTGAGTGAGGGTGGGCGAGAAAAGGCTGCTGCTCCGGTCGCGGTGGAGGAGCCAGCGTTGGCAGGAAGCTAGAGCAGGCCCTGCGCTTTCACCTCAAGATACTTGCTGATGGCGCTCGCGCCCACTCCGGCCGGGGTGGTTTCGACGACGAGGACTCCCTGCTGGCGCAGTTTGGCGATGGTCTGGCGGCGGCGCTCGAGCATCTCCTGCGCGGCGGTGGAGGCGAACATCTCTTCGGCGTTCTTTGGTTCGCGTGCTGCGAGTGCGTCCAGCTCGGGGTGCTCGAGCAGGACCAGGACGACGAGATGGCGGCGGACGAGTTCGGCTGCGGCGGTCACAACTTCAGGACGGCCCGCGCTCTCGGCCATCTCGGTGATCCAGATGACGAGGCCGCGGCGGCGCTGCAGGTTTTTCAGACGCGAAGCCGCGTGCAGGTGATTGGCCTCGGCGGACTCGCTGCGCACCTGGGAGAGCAGGTCGATCATCGTGCGCAGATGGACGGGGCCGTTACCGGGAAGGAGCTGCTGCTGGATGCGGCGCCCATAGGTCAGGAGCGCAAACTTGTCGCCTGAACCGCCGATGACCTGCGCGAGCATCACCGCCGCGCTCGTCGCCTGGTCGAGTTGCGTCACACTGAGTTGCAGTTTTTCGGAGGCCTCGAACTCGCTCTCGCCAACCACGGTGGGACGCGACTTGCGCAACTCAAACGCAGTTTGCGAGAGGCGCCCCGCGTCGAGAACAACCCACACCTGCTGGCTGCGTTCTGTAGTGAACTGGCGAGTGATAAGCTTGGCGCGACGCGCGGTGGCGGTCCAGGAGATGTTTCGCAGCTCGTCGCCTCGCTGATAGTCGCGCAAGCTCTCGAACTCCCGTCCGATTCCGCGAAGGCGAAGGCGGCGCTTCTGCAGCTCGATCTGACGGGCGCGCATCAGGTAAAACGCGGAGTTGTCTCCGCTCTGTTCAGAGGCGGGAAAGACGCGAATCTCCTGCTCAGAATCGCAGACAGCCCAACGCTCGACGAGCCGCAGGGCGGTGCGATAGCGGAGATATGTCTTTCCCAGGCGAAGATCGCCTCGCCGCCCTGGAAAACAGTCAAGCACGGCGCGAACCGCATCTCGCGGATAGGCAACCAAAGTCAATGGTCGCGGGACAGGGATGAGAGTGGGATGAAGATCATCGGTAACCATGACGGTTACAATTCGATTGGACTGCTGGACGACTTCGTACTCGATCGCCGTGCGTTCTCCCAGAGAAGGCGAGTTGAGAAACCGTCGTGTCACTTCGATTGCGACGGGCACGCGGTAGACTGGATGCGTCGACAAGAACCAACAGTGCGATAAGCGCGTCCCATACGATCATCAGCCAGATGCGATGCGGATGAAAGAAAGCCGGAATCGACCACAACACGCCAGCAGTGAGAAGCAGCAAAGTTCGCGCCGTCAGCCCGTAGCCAAGCACCCGGCCAACGCGCCCGACGTAGCGAGCGCGAGCTGTGACCGGTTCTGGAATCAGTGTCTGCATTACTTGGGAAGCGCCGTCGCAGCGAGAACATCTGCAATGACTCGGTCGGTATCGAAGCCCTCGAGCTCTGCCTCGGGGCGAAGCACCAGACGATGCCGCAGCGCCGGGACCGCGGCCTGCTTCACGTCATCGGGAATCAGAAAGTCGCGTCCGTCTTTAGCGGCGTAGGCTTTCGAAACAATGAGGAGACTGGCCGAAGCGCGCGGCGAAGCGCCGAGCGAAACCGTCGGCCACTCGCGGGTCCGCCGCACCACAGCCAAAAGATAGTTGAAGATGGCCGGCTCGACCTTCACCGCCCGAATCTCCCTCCGCGCAGCAGCTAACAGCGAGAACTGGACTGGCTCAATCACAACCTGCTCGAGGTCTCTCGCTTCGACGCTCGCATGATGCCGTTCCAGAATCGTGCGCTCGTCGGCCAGCGATGGATAGCCGACCTTGATCTTGATGAGAAAGCGGTCGAGCTGAGCCTCAGGCAACGGATAGGTTCCTTCGAACTCCAGCGGATTCTGCGTCGCGAACACCGTAAAGTAGTCATCAAGCCCGTGGGCTTCGCCGTCCATCGTCACCTGGCGCTCCTCCATGCTTTCGAGCAGCGCCGCCTGCGTGCGCGGTGGCATGCGGTTGATCTCATCGGCCAGAAGAAACTGCGTAAACACCGGGCCTTTGTGAAGCGAGAACTCATTCGTCTTCGGCGAAAAGACCATGGTGCCAAGAATGTCCGCGGGCATCATGTCGGGCGTGCCCTGCACCCGGCGAAACGTGAGCGAGAGGAACCGCGCCAGCGTCTTGACGGCCAGTGTCTTCGCGACACCAGGCACTCCTTCAACCAGCGCGTGGCCTCCGCAGAGCAGCGTCAGCAGCGCCTGCTCGACCAACTCCTGTTGACCTGCAATGATGCGGCCAATCTGTTCACGCCCCTGTTCGAACAACTGCAGCGCCGCCTGTACCTGCTGGACCTCGCCGCTTACCATCCCCGGTTCACTCACTCACTAGCTCCCTTCAAAACTTCCTGCAACGAAACTCCGCTGCGTATTCTCGTCGCCAACTCCTGCTGGTCGCGGTCGAGCGCCTTTACCAACTCCAATGTACTCGCCAGCGTCGCGGGCGCGTACTCCGACCTTTCGGCCTGCGCGAGGTGTTCGCGCAGCGCTGCCCAACTGCCTCCCAGCCTCTCCTCGACGGCCTGCGCGATCGTCTCCGGCGTGGACCGCAGCACCTCCCGCGGAATCCCGCACTGTTCTTCGAGAAACTTCAGCAACCTGCGACGCGAGCTATCGACGGCAGCCCCGGTTGCGCCGGCCTTTTGATAAAGCCGACCCATCGACTCCGCAAATTCGAGCGGCGAGCTGCGCGGCAGCCGCACCGGCATGCGCAGCGGCCCGCTTCGCCTGCCGAAACTGAAGATCAGCAGCAGCGCCACCACACCGCACTGCCACGCGATCTGTCGCAGCGGCAGGCCCTTCGCCGTATCCCACAGCGACGCGCGCGCTCCATGGAAGTACTCATCAAACAGCACCTGCCGATTCGCCCCTCCAATACTGGCGAGCAACAACCTCAGGCTCGCATCTTCTTTCAAGCCACGATTCGTCATCGGCATCGGCGAACTCCACCAGATCGCCTCGCCTGCGCCGTGCCGGTAGCTCACAACAACCGCATCCTTCCCGCAAAGCTGCGACACGCGAAACTTTGCGTCCAGCGCCGTCCAGCGAACGTTGTCCGCTATCGAGACCTTGCCGGATCGAGCCAGCGAATCCTGTCCCTCCGGTGTTGAAAAGCACAGCTTGCCGTAGAGACGCGTCGGCGCATCGGTCTTCGCGTCCGGAAGAAAATACGCCCCTTCCCTTCCCGTCGCAAGGACTCGACCGCCGCGCGAGAGAAAGTCGGCGATATCGGCCTGCACTTGCTTCGATCCCTCAGTGGGGAAGTTCGGCTCGGCGAGAATCAGCGTGGTCTTCGCTGCATCGACATTCTTCAGATCGGCAGAGGGAGCCTCCCAACGTTGCGCTCCGTATCCAAGCTCGCCCAGGGCAAGGTAGGCAGCCTTGGCGCCCGCCGAACCGCTGTTATAAGTGGTCGGAATCGGGTTTGAGTCATCGTTGGCAGGAGAAAAAATGCTGAAAGCGACGAGCAGCACGATCATTCCGCAAAGAATCCAGAGCACAATCCGCCGGTCGCGCGAGGCAGCCATCAGGCACTCCTCAGTTCGTCGAACAGCGAGAGCGCGCTGTTGTAGTCGCTCTCTCCCGCGGGCCGCAGCCCATACCAGATGCGCTCAAAGAGTTGCGTAAGCTTGCGCAACGCCTGTTGTCTGCCGGAGCCCGGCTCAAGCAGCAGCAGATACTCCCGCGGAGTGCGTGCGCGATTTTGCCGCCACAGCCTGCGGCCCTCGAGCATTACGATTGCCGCCCAGTAAAGGCAATGCACCGCTGCACGCCAGTTCTGCTTCGCCGCTTCGGCCCGCGCAAGCTCCGCCCAGTTGTCGGACTCCTTCTGCCAGACCTCCGCATTCGCGCCCGCTTCGATCCGTACCGCCAGACGCTGCCTCTGCATGCTGCGAAACACCCACGTCAATAGTCCCGCAGCCGCCAGAGTCATCGCACCCCACTCCATAACCGGGACCAGCCAGGGCGAGCGCTGACCGAACCGCGAGACGCCGCCGAAAATACTATCCAGCCACTGCCAGAACTTCGCAATCTCGCGCTCGACATAGGATTGCTCCTCGACGGTGCGAAACTCCGGTCGCGACAAGACGTCGTCAGTCTTCTTTCGTGCGCGCTGGAATGCCTCACCCGAAGCGGAACCGGATCCCCCGGCAAGGACCGCATCTTCGTCAAGCCGCGCCGAGGCCTGTTGCAGGAGCTTGTCTCTGTCCGCCAACGCCGGGTTATGAGCGTTCGTGAGCGTATCGCGCAGCCACGACCAGCGGGTCTGGAAGCCGCCTCCTTCCACGCGCTCATCGTCGCCAACCTTCTTCGCATCGCACGCTGCAGCATCTTTCGCGCACGCTGCGACGAGAGCCTTCAGGTTTTCGAGATGGTTCTTGTACTCCGCAGCAGTCGCCGGGCGAACGTCCGCCGCCTCGTCCGCAGCATCATCCTTAGTCTGCGCTCCAACAGGGAAAGAGAAGAACAGGAGGCCCGCGATAAGAACTCTAAGCTGCAGCGGCATCGCCCTAGGCCAGCTCCACCGTGGCGTCACCCGTGGCGCCGCCAGTCGGAACTCCCGCGCCCGGTAGAGTCTTGTCCATCAGAAACTCAATGTCAAAGGCCTCTTTGCGAACACGCTCGTCAAAATAAAACAGACACAGCGCAATCGACGCCACCGGTCCGATGAGCGAGCTGCACAGAAATGCCACGAACAACGAGATGAACTGCTCAATGATGTGCTCGGCCGACCGCGACCGCAGCAGCAACAAGGCGAACGGCATCTGCAGCGCCCCGGCAACAAAATACAGCGCGAACAGCAGCAGAAGCAGCAGAAAGATTCTTCCCTTGTGGCCAGCGATCAATTGCTTGCTGCGTCTGATCGCGCGACGAACCGGCAGGTCTTCGATGACAGCAGCCGGGATGGCGAGCGAGTTGCGAATGTAAGCGATCAGTCCATAGACGAGGCTACCGAGCGCGAGGACGACCAGCACCGCCACCAGGCCAGGCATGTTTCGAATCCCCAGTGCGGTCAAAACAAATACCGGCACAATCAACAACGCGAAGATCCAGCCGGCACTCCAGCTTTGCCACAAAGCGATGAGGCAGTAGCGCAGCCAATTTCCCTTCACCGCGTTAAGCGCATGGCCCATCGAGGTGGGCTCTCCAAGATAGATGGAAGAGACCGCGGAGACCGTCGCTGCGTGCGTTAGGCTGTAGACCACAAAGTAGAGGATTGCACCAACGATGGAGAACGCCAGCCCCACCATCACTGCTTTCGGCGATGTGACCGGCACGTTTTTGTAATGCAGATAAGCAAGCCGGGCGATCGACGCGAGCACATTCACGCCGGCCGCAATCGAAGCAATCCCGACGTAGAGCCAGAAGTTGGACCGGAAGAGAAAAAAGGTGCGGTCGAGAACTTCGCCGGTGGTCAGGGGCCGAAGCTCATGGCGAACCGCGGGCGGCGCACTGTATGCCTGTGTCGAAAGGGGTTGCGTCCCCGGATTGCTTCCGTTGAGCCAGTCTTGCTCGGCCATCTCGTTCTCCTGCCGCTATGATGAGTCGTTAGACCGAGATGGTAGCACACGGCAGTACCGCCTCAAGGAATCCCCGGCAGTCCGCACCGGCCCTAGATTTCTTGGCTAAGTGATTGTCTTCTTTGGTGGAGCTGAGCGGGATCGAACGGATAGGTGCGGCGGCCTCATTATCACAGGTTTCTCCGCCACGGTTCCCCCTATGGCTGCTAATTATGGCCTTTCTCCATCGACAAGCGGGTGGAGGGATTGCGACTATTCAGAAACAATGAGACCGTCTTTTATGCCGTCCCTCCGAGCGGGTTGCTCTCCGACGCGGAGAGAGAGTCTTTCCATGCTGCCTGAAATTCATCCGAATCGTCCGCCGATTGTACCGATTCCGCAGGACCCGTTTATTCCCAGGGAGCCCCTGCAGCGGCTCGTCAATCTCTTTCCCGGCGGACAGTTTGCCCGCTACCTCGGTGCGGGGGTCTTCAATACCTTCTTTGGCTACATCAGCTTTGTAGTTATCCTCACGCTACTCAATGCCCTTATGCCAGTTCCCTTGCTGTACCTTACTGTCATTCTGGCGTCAGTCCTCTCAATGCCGTTCAACATCACAGTTGCTTATCTTTGTTATAAGTTCTTCGTTTTCCGCACTAAGGGAAACTATCTCGGCGAATGGCTCAAGTGCTTTGCCGTCTACGGCGCCGGGATGATTCCCGGACTTTTCGCACTCTCCGCGCTGACACGTTTCCTTCAGTCGATGATTCATGGCCACGCGGCTTCGCTTCACGTTTATCTCAGTTCAGTAGAACGCCATCTCAATGGTCGCTCCCTTGCATTCCTTGAGCACGTCGCGACTGGCAAGGCGATGGCCGGCTATATCGCTGGCGCAGTAGTAATTGGCGTCTCCACCATCTACAGCTTCGTCGGCCACAAGAAAGTTACCTTCCGCACTAAGGAAACCCCTTCGACTTACCGTTAAGCTAGACTCAAGCCAGTCCTTAGGAGTGCCCTCGCTGTGAGCCATAAGACGATCTCCATCATGACGCCTTGCTATAACGAGGAGTTGAATGTTTTCAACCTCTACAACCAAGTCCGCGAGGTGATGGTTGGGATTGGCAAGTATGAGTACGAGCACATTTTTATAGACAATTCCTCCCAAGACAACACGGTTGCCATCCTGAAGGCAATTGCCGCTGAGGACAAGAACGTCAAGATCATCGTGAACTCGCGCAACTTCGGCCACATCCGTTCACCTATCCATGCGCTCTTCCAAGCCCGTGGAGATGCTGTCATAGGAATTGTCGCCGACCTGCAAGACCCGCCGCCGATGATCGCGGACATGATCCGCGAGTGGGAGAACGGCGCCTACTGTGTTCTGGGGATCAAGCGCACCAGCGAGGAGAACTCGCTCATGTTCTGGCTGCGCAAACAGTACTACAAGCTCGCCGAGCGACTCTCTTCCATCGAGACAATCCAGAACTACACCGGCTTCGGCCTCTACGACCGAAGGTCGTAGAGCTCGTCAGATCCTTCGACGACCCTTACCCCTACTTCCGCGGCATGATCGCCGACATCGGTCTTCCCACCGTAAAGCTCCTCTACGACCAGCCTGCCCGCAAGTTCGGGATCACCAAGAACAACTGGTACACCCTCTACGATATCGGCATGCTCGGCATCATCAATCACTCGAAGGTGCCTCTCCGCCTGGCAACGTTCGCCGGTTTCTTTGGGGCTGGCGTCTCGTTTCTCGTTGCCCTGATCTACTTGATTCTCAAACTCGTCTTTTGGTCGACCTTCAGCTTTGGCCTTGCTCCTATGCTGATCGGAGTATTTTTCATCTCGTCTCTCCAGCTTCTTTTCCTCGGTGTGATGGGTGAGTACATCGGAGCCATTTACACACAGGTCCAGAAGCGTCCCTATGCGGTGGAACTCGATCGCATCAACTTCGAATATCCTCCCGCGCTCCCCAAAACGGCTGCACCCGCCAGCCTTCGGCGACGCCTCGAGTTAGTCGAGCACTAGTCCGGAGTCCGTCATTAAAGATCTCGTCAGGAAACAACTCAGTCAGTCCGTAGCAACTATCACCGCCCAACATGCCACTTCGCCGTGCGGCGGATGCCTTCCTACAAACTAGTAGCTTGACTTAAACCAAGCATCGCCTTTGCTCGATCTACGGATGGCTCAGCCATTGCGCTTCGTTCAGTGGGTTTGGTGAAGTGGTGGAAGGGATGGACGCTTGCGGCGTGCCGCAACGGAACATTCGTATGGCCGCGATGAACGGCGTCCGCTCCCAGAACCCCGAGCGATCGCATCGGGTGATTTCCTGACGCGCAGGTGATAGGCCCTAGTCCGGGAAAACGGTCAAACTGGGCTACACCTCTTGGTTTGCGTGCCTTCCTTGCGCCTCGGGTGCCGACCAACTGCTGTTAATACACCCGCGCCTCGCAATGACGTTACAACATTGGTTACTTGCCCTGAATGGACTCAAAAGAGAGAATACCCCTAATGGCGGAGGACCCCGAATATCTAATGAAAGTGGAAGAGCCAGCCGTCGTCTACCCGACTGATTCGCGCACATTTCTGGAAAGAAATTCGTGGATATTTTTTTCAATCATTGTGTTGTTGTTTCTTCCGTTGGTGATTGTTCAATCGCAAAATAAGTTGCTATGGCACGACGAGATATTTACGTATTACATTGCTCAAGCACCCAACCTCTCTACTCTGATCGAGCAGACGCGAACGCTTGATCTCAATCCACCACTCTCGTATCTATTTGTTAGAGCGCTGTTTCATTTATTTCCTGCGACCCCGACTGTGTGCCGTATACCTTCCATGGTTGGCTTTGTGCTCTGCATGTGGTGTGTGTATTCGTTCCTGGGAAGGAAACTCGGCACCCCGTTGGGGTTGGTTGGCGCATTGTTTTTGGCGACTGGAGTAGCCTATCCCTATGCGTTTGAGGCGCGTCCATACGGTTTGATGCTGGGCTTTGTAGGTCTGGCTTTCGTTGGCTGGCAAAGAGCAACGGATGACAGAGAGAAGAGTCTCCTGGGACTGTTTCTGCTGGTACTCGGAGGATTGGGCGCCCTTCTCTCCCATGTCTTTGCGTTGTTTGCCTGGATGATATTGATCCTTGCCGAATTGGTTAGAGCGACTAAGTGCCGGCGTTTGAATTGGCCGGTGTTGCTGGCGTTGCTATTCCCACTTATCGCGGTCCTGACTTACATTCCGCTGATACGCACTCATGCAGTTAGCTACTTCCCGGTCGCTTTCCAGCCAAACCTGAACACAATGGTGTCCTATTACATCGTGATATTCATTCAACCCGCATTCGCTCTTATTTGCGTTATTTGCCTAATGATCCTCACCCGGATCATTGTGCAAAAGCGTACGTTTGGGCCACGAGGAAAATTGCCCGTCAGCGCGGCCGAGTTGGTGGCACTCCTGGGGTTTGTCGCCGTTCCAGAAATTCTCATGCTTTATCTAATGCATTCCCATGCCGCTTTTTTTTCCGTTATGGAATGGTGGCGAACTTCGCAATCGCGGCACTAACTCCAGTCTTCTTAGGGTGGTTTGCTCGGGAAAGCCGTTCCGTCGCTTGGATCACGGTTTTAGCACTGTTTCTCTGGTCGTTTCTTGCGGCCGATATCCCTATTCCTCTGTTCCACCCTAGCCTTCTAAGTCTCCCGATCAGGAAGCCGGGAGTCTGCGAAGCTTGTGCTCTTGCGAATCGGATTGCACCAGCGCTTCCGTTCGTCGATGCCAGCGGATTAACCTACATCGAGATGGACAATCGAGAAGATACCGGCTTCCTCTCGCGTGTGTACTATCTCACCGATCCGTCTGCATCCGTCCGTTATGCGCATGCAAACATCTTTGAAGGAATGCAGGTGGAAAAAGACGCGTTTCCAATCCGCGCCAATGTGGAGCAGTATTCAATTTTTGTCCGCCAACATCCCACATTCCTGGTCTTTGGAACCGATAACTATCCCGAGGACTGGCTCTTAAGGAAATTGCAGGCGGATGGTGCACATCTGTGTCTACTGCGGACAGTGGACGATCCGCAATTTAAGGACAGGCAGCTATGGCAAGTCGCCTTCGGTGACGATCCAAGCGAAAAGTGGGTTTCGCCTTGTCAAGCTGGTCTGTGAGATCAAGACTTGGTGATCAGGGCCGAATTCGACCACAAATAATTGGAGGAAGGTGCCTTCGATGTCATTCAGCAGGAACGAGGCGTGCAGCAGTCGGGTTCGATTCCCCTGCCGCATGTCGATTGATTCTTTGGTGGAGCTGAGCGGGATCGAACCGCTGACCTCCTCGTTGCGAACGAGGCGCTCTCCCAGCTGAGCTACAGCCCCCCACCAGACGCGCCGCACACCGCTTTCGCAGGCACAACGCCGTCAAACAACCTCTTCGAGTGTACCAGCAAGCCGCCCTCCGGCTCAAACTCCCCGCTCAAACTTGCCAGCCAGAATCTTCCCGCCCCATCTCATTCGCCGAGACGATTCACGCGCCCCCGAACCGCAGTCCCAGCCGCCAAAGGCTTCTCCACCACATGCCACACCTCGCCCGCGCAATCCACCACAACACTCAGCACCGGGACCGCCAGCTTCACGCCACTCCGTGCCACGGCCTCGAGCAAGCCAACATCGCCCGCGGCAAACTCCGTACGGTCCAGCGCCATCTGCCAGCGCTGCTTCCCCGCCACGCGCGACTCCTCGCGAATATCCGTCACGACCCCCGCAAACTCCTTCATCGCAAAACTACTCCGCCTCTCAGTTCTTATTCTCTTCTCAGTATCGCTTCCGCACCCACGACCCGTCACGCAAACTCACAAGTTACAATCCGCACATGCCCTCACGTCGACGCTTCCTTCTGGCCGCCACCGCAGCAGCCGTAGCCCCGTCCCTCGCAGCAGAGGCCCAGCGCCCAGAATCCGCACCTGCCTCGGATACGAAGCTCCCACCCTCCATCGTCGCCCTCACTAACCGCCGCAACGAAGAAGTCCCCATCACCCTCGCCGAACGCGAGCAGCGTCTCGACCGCGCCCGCGCCCTCATGCACCAGAACAAGATCGACGCCATCGTCATCACCACCGGCACCTCGCTCAACTACTTCACCGGCCTGCGCTGGGGCCAGTCCGAACGCTTCTTCTGCTGGGCCCTCCCCGCTGCCGGAGCGCCCTTCATCGTCTGCCCCGTCTTCGAAGAAGGCCGCGTGCGTGAGCGCATGGAAGCCCACCCCGCAACGCTCCCATCAGCCTCCACAACGCGGGTCTACACCTGGAACGAAGACGAAGACCCCTACAAGCTCCTGGCCAAAGCCCTCAAAGAATCCGGCATCACCACCGGCCGCATCGGCGTCGAGGAGCGCACACAGTTCGTCTTCGCCGACGGTATCGCCCACGCCAGCCCCGCGCTCACCACCACCAGTGCCACGCCCATCACCTACGGATGCCGCAGCATCAAATCCCCCGCCGAGCTTGCCCTCATGCAGCTAGCCAACAACATCACGCTCTCCGTCTACAAAGCCTGCTACGAAGCCGCCCAGCCCGGCATGACCAACCGCCGCTTCTCCGAGCTCGTCGACCTCGCCTACTCCCGTTGCGGCGTCTCCGGCGACGCAAGCTGCCAGGTAGGCGAATACTCCGCACTCCCCCACGGCTCATTACAACCGCAAACCATCCGCGAAGGAGAGATCATCCTCATCGACGACGGCTGCACCGTCGAAGGCTACCAATCCGACATCTCCCGCACCTTCGTCCTCGGCAACGCCACCTCACCCAAACTCGACAATGCCCGCAAGGTCTTCGACATCGTCCACCAGGCCCAGTCCGCCGCACTAGCCGCCGCACATCCCGGCGTGCAGTGCCAGGCCATCGATGCCGCCGCGCGCAACCTCATCACCGCCGCCGGCTACGGCCCCGACTACAAACACTTCACCCATCGCGTAGGCCACGGCATCGGCATGGACGGGCACGAATGGCCCTACCTCGTCCGCGGCAACACCACGCCACTCGCAGTCGGCATGTGCTTCTCCGACGAGCCCGGCATCTACATCACTGGCGAGTTCGGAGTCCGCCTCGAAGACGACTGGCACCTCACAGAGGAAGGCGGCAAAATGTTCACCCCACAAAGCCCTTCGCTCGAACACCCATTCGCAACCGTGTAGGCGATAATGATCCCGGGCGGCTACGACTCTCTCGCAAGCAACTGCCCTCGGAGCTTCTAGAAAATATGAAAAGTCTCACCCGCCGCGTCTTCCCCGCTCTTCTCTGCGCCCTCACCCTGACCGTCGCGGCGCAAACTCCCTCGCCGACTCAAGACACCGGCATCTCCATCCCTAACATGGACCCCTCAGTCCACCCGGGCGACAACTTCTACCTCTACGCCAACGGAGGCTACGTCGCTCGCACCCAGCTCCCTGCCGACCGTGCCGGCCTCAGCGTCTTCAGCGTCCTCTCCGACCGCAGCTTCGAACAAGTCGCAGCCATCATCTCCGACGCAGCCAAATCCAACGCCCCCGCCGGCTCCAACGAGCGCAAGATCGCCGACCTCTACCGCTCCTATATGGATGAGGCCGCCATCGAATCCCACGGACTCGACTCGCTAAAACCCCACCTCGCCTCCATCGAGACCATCCACACCCAGCACGAGCTCGCCAACGCCCTCGGGCTCACGCTCCGCGCCGACGTCGACGCCCTCAATTTCACCAACTTCCACACCGACAATATCTTCGGCCTCTGGGTCGCTCCCAGCTTCAACGATCCCGACCATTACGCGCCCTATCTTCTCCAGGGCGGCATCGAACTCCCCGACCGCGACTACTACCTCTCCACCAGCGACAGCATGAAGGAGATCCGCACCAAATATCTCCTACACGTCTCCGCGATGTTCCGTCTTGCAGGCCTCACAGACCCCGAAGCCCGCGCCACCAGCGTCGTCGCGCTCGAATCTGCAATTGCGCAGCAGCAAATCTCTCTCGCTGACAGCGAAGACATCCATAAAGCCAACAACCCCTGGCGCCCCTCCGACTTCAACGCCAAAGCTCCCGGTCTCGACTGGCCGGAGTTCTTCCGCGCCGCCGGACTCGACAAGCAGCAGACCTTCATCGTCTGGCAGCCCTCAGCCTTCACCGGCGAAGCCGCGCTCGTAGCCTCGCAGCCCATCGACGCATGGAAAGATCTCCTCGCCTATCACCTCATCGAGCAATACGCCTACGCCACCTCCAAGGCCCTTGCCGAGGAGCGCTTCGCCTTCTTCGGCACCACGCTCTCCGGAGCAACAAAGATGCGCCCACGCGACTTCCGCGCCGACGTCCTCGTCTCCAACACGCTTGGCGACGCCGTCGGCCAGATCTACGCGCAGCGCTTCTTCTCCCCCGAGGCCAAAGCCCAGGCCGAAGCCATCGTCGCCAACCTCCTCGTCGCCTTCCGCTCGCGTCTCGAAAACCTCACATGGATGGCTCCCGCCACCAAGAAAGAAGCCATCGCCAAACTCGGCACCCTCAAGGTCGGCATCGGCTACCCCGACCACTGGCGCAGCTACGCCGCCCTGAACATCGCACCCGACAATCTCTTCGCGAACCTTTCGAACGCCGGCCTCTTCGAATACCACTACTCCGTCAGCCGCATCGGCCAGCCCACCGACCGCAAAGAGTGGTGCATGACCCCGCAGACCGTCAACGCCGTCAATCTTCCCCTCGACAACGGCCTCAACTTTCCCGCCGCCATCCTGCAGCCACCCTTCTTCGATCCCTCTGGCCCCGCCGCCCACAACTACGGAGCCATCGGCACCATCATTGGTCACGAGATCAGCCACACCTTCGACTCCGAAGGTGCCGCCTTCGACTCCAAAGGCCGCGTCCGCAACTGGTGGAAGCCCGAGGACCTCGCCCACTTCAAAGCTGTGACCGCAGCCCTCGCCGCACAGTACGACACCTACACTCCCTTCCCCGACGTCCACGTCAATGGCCGTCAGACCCTCAGCGAAAACATCGCCGACGTAGCCGGTCTCGCCGCTGCCTTCGACGCCTTCCATACCTCGCTCAAAGGCCAATCAGCGCCAACCATCAGCAGTTTCAGTCCAGACCAGCAGTTCTTCATCGCCTTCGGACAAAACTGGGGCTCCGTCACTCGCGACGCCGCCCTCCGCCAGGAGGTCCTCACCGATCCCCACGCCCCCGGCGAGTACCGAGCGCTCACTGTCCGCAACGAAGATGGCTGGTACAAGGCATTCGACATTCAAACCACCGACAAGCTCTACCTCGCCCCCAAAGACAGAGTCCGCATCTGGTAACGCTCGCATCCGGTATCGCCTTTGGGGAAGGATGCGTTTCGCTAACTGTTCAGTATCGACTTATTCGCAGTCACAAAAAGCTCAGCTTTTTGCCGTGCAAGCCGGAACTCGGGTAGACTTCGCGAATATCAAAAGAGGTCCCGACATGCATGAAGCTCCTTCTTCCTGCGAAGCTCCCTATTCGCTCGCAACCGGGTCCGCTGCCGTTCGCCGCCTCACTGCACTGCACGACATCTACTCTCCCACCGGTCGCCGAATCCTGCTCCAATCCGGACTAAAGCAAGGAATGACAGTCGCCGACTTCGGCTGCGGCGTCGGTATGACGACCCGCCTGCTCGCCGAGTTGGTCGGTCCATCCGGCACTGTTACCGGCATCGACATCAGCTCCGCCCAACTCAAGGAAGCCCGCGACATTTGCGCCGCCAAAGGCCTCCACAACGTCACCTTCCACGAGTCCAGCGCCTGCGAATCAAGTCTGCCCAGAAACTCCTTCGACCTCGCCTACTGCAGATTTCTCCTCCTCCATCTTCCCAACCCCGCAGCCTGCCTGCGAGAGATGCTCGACATCCTCAAACCCGGAGGAATCCTTGTGATCGAAGACGGAGACCTCACCTCCGCCACCAGTCATCCGCCCGGAGCAACCAACGCCTTTGCGGACCTCTTCGGACGCCTCGGCCCCACGCGCGGCCTCGACTATTCGATGGCGAAAAACCTGTACGCCCTCTTCCAGGCCGCAGGCTGCCAGAACATCACCATCGAAATCCACCAACCCGCAATCACCGCTGGCATCCACCGCCACCTCATGAAGTGGAGCGTCGAAGAGGCCGCCGATAGTTTCATCAGCGCAGGCCTCATCTCTGCAGATGATCTCGCTCGTACCTTGGTCGAAATGCAGCAACAGGTCGATGATCCCTCCGTCCTCCTGCTGGCGCCCAAGATGTTCATCGTCGCGGGCACAAAAGTCTACTGACCCTGCGCTTCAGCCACAGCGAAGTGGAGGACATCCCGCAGACTTACCCGCACCAGGCAAGAATCAGTGTTGCGGCACCACCAAAACCTCAACCCCGCTCGCCGCATCCGCGCTCCGGTAAACGCTCTCCGTCGCCTTCACAAACTGTTCCGGCTTCGCAAACGGTATATCCACAAACGTCTGCGGATTCAGGTCCGCCAGCGGGAACCACGAACTCTGCACCTGCACCATAATCCGGTGTCCCGCGCGAAACGTGTGATTGATGTCCGGCATCTCGCTGTTCAGGTCCACCATCTTCCCGGGCGTCAGCGCCGTCGGCCTCTCCCAGCTGTCGCGGAACTTCGCACGCATCGGTTCGCCTCGCACCAGTTGCTGATACCCGCCCATCAGTATCGGAGCCGCGCCCAAAATCCGATTCTCTCCCCCCTCCACCCCCGGCGCATTCGGATAGTCGTTCGGATATACATCAATCAACTTCACCACAAAATCCGAATCCGTTCCGCTCGAAGCCACCTTCAGCTTCGGGCGCACCGGCCCCGCAACCGTCACATCCTCAGACAGAGGCTCCGTCTCATACACCAGCACGTCCGGCCGCGTAGACGCGAACCTCTGGTCGTCCGCCATATATCGCTGAGGGATTGTGTCCGTGGTATATCCCACAAACGGGACGGGGTGTGCCGGATCACTCACATACTCATCCACTCCCGCCTTCTCCACGGGCGTATCGAAGCTCAGTTTCCCACCTGCATGGAAGTAAAGCGTCTTCGCCTGGGCCGCCTTCGGAGGCCACGCGTCATACGTCTTCCAGACATTGCTTCCAGTCTCGAACACATAAGCCTTAGGCAGCGGCCCACCCCCGCTTTTGCTGTTCGATCTGTCGTTGCCTTTCAGATAAAACTCAAAGAACGGATACTCGATCTGCGCGCGGTAAAACAACGACGTCTTGGCGTTGAACGTCACATCGCCCAGATGGTCGCCGTCTGTCCGCGCCCATCCACCATGGGTCCACGGTCCCACCACCAGCGTATTCACCGCTCCGGGATTGTATTGGTCGATCGCATGAAACGTCTTGAACGGCCCCGACAGGTCCTCCGCATCGAACCATCCGCCCACCGTCATCACCGCCGCATGAATGTTCTTCATATGCAACGACAGGTCGCGCTTCTTCCAATAGTCGTCGTAGGTCGTGTGCACCAATTGGTCATGAAACAAGTAGTTCGATCCACGGAACGCTTTATCCAGGTTCTCCGTGGGCCCGGCCTGGAGGTAGTATTTGTAACTGTTCGGCGTACCAAAGTCGTACGGCACTCGCTTCTCCGGAAGCATCGGATTTTTCTGCGGATAGAAAAACACGTAGAAACCGTAGTTCGCGGACAGCATAAACGCGCCGCCATGGTACCCATCATCGTCGAAAAATAAATTCGTCATCGGGGCCTGCGGGCTCGCAGCCTTGATCGCAGGATGCGAGTCGATAATGCTCGCCGACGTATAAAACCCCGGATAGCTGATCCCGACAATCCCCACCTTGCCGTTGTTGTTCGATACATGCTTCAACAAGAACTCGACTGTGTCATACATATCGGTCGACTCATCCACGTCGCACGTCTTTCCTTTTTCGCACGATTTCTTGTCGTCGATATGCGGGTTCATCTCGAGAAACACGCCTTCGCTCTGATACCGCCCGCGCGCGTCCCCGCAGACAAAGATGTATCCGCTCTCCAACAACTCCTGACTCGGCCCCAACCGCGCCGGCATCTTGTTCTCGCCATAAGGCCCGCAGCTATACGGGGTCCGCGTCATCAAAAACGGGTAGGGCCCCGGGTCCTTAAACGCTCCGACCTGCGGCATATAAACCGACACAAATAGCTTTGCGCCGTCCCGCATCGGAATCCGGTACTCATACTTCGCATAATGGGTTTTGATGAACTCTTCTTGACTCGGGACGGGAGCCTGCGCTGCCGCACCACACACCACCGCAAACAAACAAGTCGCCACAAGCCCAAGCCGAATCGTCATCGAGAGGAATCCTTCAAAAATGAAGTGAAAGTGAAAGTCTAACGTGCTGTAGAAAGAATCAGAGGCTTTTCGCAACCAAACCTGTAAAACCTCGTCCACGCATAGGACCGATCAAAGTACTTCGGATAAAATCCGCGTTATCCGTCCCAATCCGTGTTAAGCCTTTGTTGGGTCTTACGTCAGGTCATCCGTATCGAACGGATTCACCTTCCGCCCTAGCGCAGACACACTCCGCCTCTCCTCCACCAGCGTCTTCACGACTACGTCGATCTCATCGTCCACATCTGCCGCCGCCGTCATCACCCCTACCGACTCCGGAATCCCCAAACTCTCCAGCAGCACCGTGGCATGCGCCACCGCCACTCCATCCTGATTCAAACCCTCCGGCGTCTTCGCCTTGATCCCCACCTCGCCAGGCTTCACTCCCAGCAGCTTCGCCACACTCTCGCGCAGTTCCCCTGCGATCGGAACAATCTTCGGCCGCGCCATCACCAGCACCGTGTCCACATTCACGATCTTGTAGCCCGCTGTCGCCACCTCTTCCAGCGCCGTCTTCAGGAACACGCTCGAAGCCGCACCCTTCCACCGCGGATCGCTCGGCGGAAAGAACGTCCCGATATCCCCCGCGCTCACCGCCCCCAGCAGCGCATCCGTAATCGCATGCAGCAACACATCGCCATCCGAGTGCCCCGCCAGCCCCTCCGGATGCTCAATCGCAAGCCCGCCAATCACCAGCGGAACGCCGGCCTTGAACGCATGCGAGTCAAACCCATACCCAATTCTCATCATGAAATCATCTCAAAAGCTCAGAAGGCCTGACACCGATTGTCACCGATTCCACTGATCTGTGTTTCGGCTTCTTCAAATTATTGTCCATCACAAATCGTTGAAAACGGGGCGAAGACCCAAAGTTCATCAGCAAAGCAACTTCAATCGACGTCGCCCGCAGATAATGCATAGTCTGGGACGCATGTTGTCGAAACTATCTGATCAACAGCCTTCAGTTCAACCAGCAAGCAGTCGTTGACAATCAAATCCGCCCGAAATATCCCAACCACAACCCCCCGAAAGCTAACTGGAACAGGGACCTCGGTCTCCACTCGCAGGCCCGCTTGCGTCAAAGCAAGCCGCATAGCCTCCCGATAAACCGATTCCAGAAACCCATATCCCAACTCGTTATAAACCTCATAGAAAACACCAATGACCCGCTGGCTAAGTTCTTCGTGCTTTCCCTCAAATCGCTTTTGATCCGTGATATCCGTGTTCATCCGTGTTAAGCCTTACTCAGATAAAACTCCGCCAGTTCAATATCCCCAGGCTGCGTAATCTTGAGGTTCCTGGGCGACCCCGCCACCACCGCCACCTCAATCCCCGCCCGCTCCAGCAGACTCGCTTCGTCGGTCCCCTCAAACCCGTCCGTCTCCGCTTCCACAAACGCCCGCCGCAGCAACCCAAACCGCGCCCCCTGGGGAGTCTGTGCCAGCACAATCCTCTCCCGCGGAATCGTCGCCGTCACAATCGCTCCATCCGCCGTCCGCTCCACCTGTTTGATCGTATCCACTGCCGGCAGCCCGACAATCGCCGCGCCATGCTTCGCCACCGCATCGATCGTCCGCTCAATCGTCGCCGTGTCGATCAGCGGCCGCACCGCATCATGCACCAGCACCACATCGTCGTCATCGCACTCCAACGCGGCAAGCGCATTCCCCACCGACTGTTGCCGATGTTCCCCGCCCTCCACCATATGCACCCGCGGTCCCAGCTTATGCTCAGCCATCTGAGCCTCCACCCGCTCCCGCTCCTGGGCCCGCACCGCCACGCACACCGCATCCACCCGAGGAACCGCCAGAAACGCCTTCACCGACCGCACCAGCACCGGCACGCCGCCAATCTCCAAAAACTGTTTCGGTGCGCCAGCCGACGCCATCCGCGTCCCTATCCCAGCCGCCGGAAGAATCACAAATACTCGCATAACCTGCGAAGTATACAAGATATCTCCTTCTCCCTCCTCAGCCTCCTCCTTCAAAAATCCCGAAGCACTAAATCGGCTGCAAACGCGAGAGAAGTCAGTTACGATAAAAAAACGAGAACTTTTTCGCCCCGGATACATCATAAGAGTCATTGTGAGTCGTCGCGTCGAGGGAGCACGCTCTTGGACCGGGGAATTCGCATGACAGATCGTCAGTATAAAAAACTCGCACAGCTCTTTGTGGTCGTAATCGCATCGCTCCTCGCATCGAAGGGCAGCGCCCATTGCCAGCAACCATCTCTTAGCGAAACCGCTCTCTCAACGGCCGCGCGAGGCAACAACGCCATCATCATCGGCTTCGTCGGAGGCTTCGTCAGCAGCAAAGACACGAAACACCCTGAAGTCGAGTTCGCCGCATACCTTCGCGACCGCTACCCGACCGTCCATGTTGAAGTCTTCGGCAATCACCACGGCCGAAAGGCCCTCCATCAGCTCGGGAACTTCCTCGACACCGATCACAACGGCGTCATCTCCTCTCTTGAAAAAGAACAGGCCACCGTCATCCTATACGGCCACAGTTGGGGCGCTACCGAGACGGTCGAATTTGCTCGCGAGTTAGGCCGTCGCGGCATTCCCGTCGCCCTCACTATCCAGGTAGACACCATTGGCAAGCCCGGACACACGAAATCAGCGATCTCCCCCAACGTAGCCACCGCGATTAATTTCTACCAGTCCGGCGGCCCGCTTCACGGACAGCCCGAGATCGTAGCGACCGATCCCCAAAGAACAAAAATCCTCGGCAACTTCCACATGACCTACGAAGGCCGCCCCATCAACTGCGACAACTACAGTTGGTACTCCCGAACCATCAACAAGCCCCATCACGAGATCGAAAACGACTTCCGAGTCTGGGATCAGATCGCATCACGCATCGATTCGACTCTCACGGGCGCGCCATCTACCCCCCAGCCCCTTGCTCCCTCCGCGTCCCCCTTCTTCCAATACCTGCGAGTCGGCGTCCAGGCACACGGAACTGAAACCGCCCTTGCCGCCGCCGCAAGCGAAGACGAAGACAATTAGCAAAGCTGAAACACTCTCGGCGCCCTGCTACTGTGAGAATTTTGGCCGTATCTGGTTCGCGCTCGCAGACCGCCAGAATCAGCGCCTCTTCGTAGCTACCGCAAAGTCTATCCGGGTAATCTCTCGATTTCGATAACGGAGCGGTTCATTGTCCCAACGTGCGTCTGGCCCGATCTCGATAGAGAGAGATAGTCTTCGCTCACTTCCTCGACACGACCGATGTGGCAAACCTCTGGAGCTGCCTTTTCGCGATGAATCGTTATAAGCGGATATGCCCTGCCGGCCATCTGCAAGAGTTCCTGAAGATTGTCTACTTTTACACGAGGCCTTTTCTGAATTTGTTCCCCTCGTTTTTAATGCAGCAGCAACGAATTTCGAATATCTCGCTGGCGCCTGCAAATTCCGCACATCCTGAAGACGCAAACATTGAAACCCGTTGAATCGGATTAGCTCATCAACGAGCGACAAAAGAAAAAATCTCGGCCCGATGTCGACCACATAACCCATGGTCGAACCATGCTCGAAGGGACGTGTAAATTGCACAAGATGCTTGTGCCCTGCTGACTCTAACCGAGCTTTCGTTCGCAGATTCATCCTTCTGTTCGCCCTAAACCTCGCATGAAGTGTATAAAGCACCGACCAGCGTCGCTCCACAACAACTACCATAGTTGCCATATCCGATGCTTCCTTTCTATCGCCAGCAAATCAAACCCGGCGACCGCCTTGCCGTCGCCATCTCCGGCGGAGCCGACTCCGTAGCCCTCCTCCTGACCGTCCACGCCGCCAACTCCGCCAAGCACGACTCTCTGGGCGCAGGCCTCAGCGCCGTCCACATCAACCATCACCTCCGCGGCGAAGAATCCAACGCCGACCAGCAGTTCGTCGAAGACCTGTGCATCGGGCTCGACATCCCCCTCCACCTCCACCAGGCAAACATCCCCGAGCGCATTGCCACCACAAGCGAAGGGATCGAAGAGGCCGCCCGCAACGCCCGCTACGAATTCTTCTCCACCCTCCTCAACTCCGGCCACGCCGACGCCATCCTCACCGCCCACACCCTGGACGACCAGGCCGAAACCGTCCTCATGAAGCTCCTCCGCGGAGCATGGACCGAAGGCCTCAGCGCCATCCACCCAGTCCTCAGCCAGCCAAAAGGCAAGATCCTCCGCCCCTTCCTCCAGACCGGCCGAGCCGACATCGAAGCCTTCCTCAAATCCATCAATCAACCCTGGCGGGAAGACTCCACCAACTCCGACACCGCCTTCACCCGCAACCGCATCCGCCACGAACTCCTCCCCCAGCTCCGCACCTTCAACCCCTCCATCGACCAGACCCTCGCCAACCTCGCCGAGCTAGCTCGCGAAGAGGAGTCCCGCTGGCAGATCGAGCTCACCCGCCTACTCCCCCAGCTCCTCCTCCCCGGCAAACCCGTCCGCGGAGGCGGCCGCGCCGTCTCCACCACCCCCGGCGAAGCTTCCATCTCCATCGAACTGGACCGCCTTCGCTCCCTCGACCCAGCCTTGCGCCGCCGAGTCCTCCGCGCCGCCGCCCGGCGCCTCGGGGCCCGCCTCAGCTTCGACGAAACCGTCCGCCTCCTCGCCCTGGCCGGCCTGCAACCCTACCCACCCATCGGCCCACCCACCGTAGCCGCCCGAACAGGCGCCACCCTCCATCTTTCCAACAACCTCCGAGCCGACCGCACCCCCCGCGAACTCCGCCTCTACCGCCAGGAATAGTCACACCCACCCAGCTCTGCGTCATCTCGACCGGAGGCGGCGCTTTTGCCGCCGGAGTGGAGAGATCCCCGCATTTTGCTTCTGCGTTTAGCCCTTAGCTCCCCCACCCCACCATCACCCTAAAGTCACATCCACAGTCCGCATTTACTCCCCGAATCCACAACTCAAAGAGTAGAATCTAAATATCTGTAGTACTGGTCCGTCTCCGGCGCTCCGGCACGGAACCGTTCTGCATTAATTTTCGTCTAACAGTAGTACGCTCTCGTGCGTCGAAATGCGCCGGGACCGGGTCGCAGAAGCCAGTGGGGTTTTTCGAGCAACTGCAGACCGGAAAATGAGGAAATACGCTTTGAACTCGACCGTCAAACAAATTCTGATCTGGGTCTTCATGATTACCTGCCTGATCTTTCTCTGGCAGGTCGTCGTCAAAACAACCGGGGGCACCCAGGAAAAGACCATCAGCCTCACTCAGCTCCTCAATGACGCTGACCAGGGTAAGATCGCCGACGTCACCGTCAATGGCCCAGAGGTCTCAGGGCACTATCGCGATGACGCGAAAAATATCTTCAAGACCACCGTGCCGGGCAACTACCCCGACATGTACAAGACCCTCCGCGATCACGGCGTCAACATCACCATTAAGGATCAGAGCCCGAACCAGTGGCTCAATCTGTTGATCTCCATCGCGCCCTTCGCCCTCCTGCTCGGCCTCTGGTTCTTCCTCCTCCGCCAGATGCAGTCCGGCGGCAACAAGGCCATGAGCTTCGGCAAATCCCGCGCCCGCCTGCTCTCCATGCAGCAGAAGAAGATCACCTTCAAGGATGTCGCAGGAGTTGACGAAGCCAAGGAAGAGCTCAAGGAGATCATCGAGTTCCTCCGCGAAGCACAGAAGTTCCAGCGCCTCGGCGGCCGCATCCCCAAGGGCGTTCTCCTCGTCGGACCACCGGGAACAGGCAAGACCCTCCTCGCCCGCGCAGTCGCCGGCGAAGCCAACGTCCCCTTCTTCTCCATCTCCGGCTCCGACTTCGTCGAGATGTTCGTCGGCGTAGGCGCATCCCGCGTCCGCGACCTCTTCGAGCAGGGCAAGAAGAACGCCCCCTGCATCATCTTCATCGACGAAATCGACGCAGTTGGCCGTCACCGTGGCGCAGGCCTCGGCGGCGGACACGACGAGCGCGAACAGACCCTCAACCAGCTCCTCGTCGAGATGGACGGCTTCGAGTCCAACGACGGTGTCATCCTCGTCGCCGCAACCAACCGCCCCGACGTTCTCGACCCCGCCCTCCTTCGCCCCGGCCGTTTCGATCGCCGCGTCATCGTCGATCGTCCCGACATCCGTGGCCGCGAAGAAGTCCTCAAGGTTCACTCCAAGAAGGTCCCCATGGCCGAAGACGTCAACCTCAACGTCCTCGCTCGTGGAACCCCGGGCTTCAGCGGAGCCGACTTGGCCAACATGGTCAACGAGGCCGCTCTCACCGCCGCCCGCTACAATCGCAAGTCGGTCCACATGTTCGACTTCGAAGTAGCCAAGGACAAGGTCATGATGGGCGCCGAGCGCAAATCCATGCTCTTAACCGATGAAGAAAAGCGCACCACCGCCTATCACGAGGCTGGTCACACGCTGGTCTCCGCGTTGCGCGAGCACTCCGACCCGCTCCACAAGGTCACTATCATCCCGCGCGGCATGGCTCTCGGCGTCACGGTCTACCTCCCCGAGGAAGACCAGCACACCGTTAGCAAGGACTATCTCGAAACTCGTCTCGCCACTCTCATGGGTGGCCGCTGCGCCGAGGAGATCTTCCTCAAGCAGATGACCACCGGAGCCGGCAACGACATCGAGCGCATCACAGACCTCGCCCGCAAGATGGTCTGCGAGTTCGGTATGTCCAGCCTCGGGCCCATGACCTTCGGCAAGAAAGAAGAGCAGATCTTCCTCGGCCGCGAGATCGCACAGCACCGCGACTTCTCCGACGACACCGCCAAGCAGATCGATGCCGAGGTTCGCAGCTTCGTCGATGCAGCCTATAAGTCGGCCTACTCCATCCTCGAGGCCAACCAGGAGATCATGCACCGCATGGCTGCTGCCCTGCTCGAGCGCGAGACTCTCGACGCCGCTGAGATCAAGCTCATCATCGAAGGCAAGGAACTGCCCCCGATGAAGTCAGCCCTCGCTGCCGTCGATCCCGGCTCGGGCGAAGGCCAGAAGATCCTCAAGCCCGAGGGAGGCCGCAAACCCGGCTTCAACGAAGGCCAACCCTCCCCCGCATAACATCTAGCCCAGCATCGAAGCAGAGGCAGCCCCCGTGGCTGCCTCTACTTTTTTCGGAGTGTCATCCTGAGCGAAGGCGAAGCCGAGTCGAAGGACCTGCGGTTGCAGTTACTATTGCTTTCTTGCTTGTCATTCCGCAGCGCAGCAAAGGGATCTGCTTTTCTCCCACCCACCAAAACTGCGCGTCATCTCGACCGGACCCTGTGCGAGCAAAGCGAGTCGAAGGGGAGTGGAGAGACCCCCGCATTTCGCCGTTGCCTTTGCCGTTGCCGTTGCCGTTGCAGTTGTTCTTACCCGAACCCATCTCCCCCAAACCTCGTATAACCAATCCATGCTCACCCGCCCGTCCACCCTCCTCCGCGTAGAAGAAGCCACCCTCCTCACCCTCACCCTCTACGCCTATCAGCATCTCCACGCCAGCTGGCTCCTCTTCGCCATTCTCTTCCTCACCCCCGACCTCTTCATGCTCGGCTACCTCACCAACCCACGCATCGGCGCCGCCCTTTACAACCTCGCCCACACCCTAACCCTCCCTTTAGCCCTCCTGCTCGCCGCCTACATCCGGCACTACCCACTCGCCATAGAGTTGGCCCTCATCTGGACCGCCCACATAGCCTTGGACCGCCTCCTCGGCTACGGCCTCAAGTACCCCACCGTCTTCAAGGACACCCACCTACAACACATCCCCACCCGCAGCAACGCCGTCTACTGATTCCCCCACAGAAATCCACAGAAATATTTTCAAAGAGCGAAATTTTTTCGAGCGCGAAAACCCACCATCCAAACCACCACAAAAAACCACGCACTCACCACAAATTCACCACAAGAAACCACCACGCAAACGCACGAAATCTCAAAACCCCCGGTAAAACCGACGATTCTCTCCCCAAAATAAATCCCGCACAAAAAACCGCGGTGCGACAATAGAAAACAGCCGAATGCGCGTCCGCCCCCTTACCCTGCTCCTCGCCCTCACTCTCACCGGATGCGGCTACCATCAGGCTGGCTCTGCCACCCACATCCCCGCCAACCTCCAGACCCTCGCCGTCCCCATCTTCGCCACCAACGCGCAGGCCTTCAACACCGAGATGGCGTTCACCCAGGCCACTATCCAGGAACTCAACACACGCACCAAGTACCGCATTATCAACAACGACAGCCAGGACGCCGACGCCATCCTTCACGGCACCATCCTCACCCAGACCGTCGCCCCACTCACCTACGACTCCACCACCGGCCAGACCTCCAGCTACCTGGTCTCCATCACCGCTAAAGTCCTCCTCACCGCTCACGACGGCCGCGTCCTCTACCGCAACGACTCCATCCTCTACCGCGAACAATACCAATCCACCGAAGACCTTACCGGCTTCATCCAGGAGGACGGTTATGCCATGCGGCGCATAGCCCGCGACTTCGCCCGCGCCATCGTTAGCGATATGCTGGAGTCCTTCTAATGCCTGCGCTCAAATCCTTCGCCTCAACCGACCGCTTTATCAATGAAATAGCCGCGCCTCAAACCCTTCGCCCCGGCTACGTCCTCCTCGGCGATGAGGTCTTCCTCTATGACCGGTGCCGCAAAGCCGTCCTGGCCGCACTCGCCCCGCCCGAAACCCGCGACTTCTCCCTCCACGATCTCGACCTCGCCGAAACCAGCATCTTCGAAGTCATCGACCGCGCCCAGACCCCATCCCTCATGGCGCCCTTCCAGGTTCTCTTCGTCCGCAACCTCAAAACTCTCTACGGCCGCGGCTCCAAAAAAGAAGAATTTGCCACGATTGACGCCTACTTCCGCTCTCCCAATCCCTCAGCTCTCATCCTCTTCGTAGCCGACCATCTCCGCATCCCCACCGACCTGCGGAAGATGGATTATCAAGACAAAGAGCGCTACGAAAAGATCCGCGAGACCCTCGGCGATTGGTGCGGCACAGTAGAACTCGCTCGCGTCGACGAAAACGACGCCATCAAATGGGTTCTCGCCACCGCCGAATCCCGCAACGTAAAGTTCGACCCTGACGCAGCCCGCGAGCTGGTCGACGCGCTCGGCTCCGACATGATGCTCATTGCCAGCGAGTTCGAAAAACTCCTCCTATACGTCTCCGCCCCGATTCCCAACTCAAATCAGGAGGCCGTCATTTCGACCGGAGGCGGCGCCCTTGCCGCCGTAGTGGAGAAACCCGCTTCTCTACCCCTACCCTTAGCTGCGAATCTCACCAAGAACCGCGTCACCCTGGGCGACGTAGAAACCATGGTCCTCGCCGCCAAACAACGCAGCCTCTACGAGCTCACTGACGCCATCAGCGCCAAAGACCGCCCACGAGCCCTCGCACTCCTCCACGGCCTCCTCAACGCCTCCGACGGCGGCGAAGACTCGAGCATCGGCCATCTCTACATGCTCGCCCGCACCTTCCGCCAGATGCTCATCATCTCGGAGAAAAACGTCCGCGACCCCCGAGCAATCTGGCAAGTCCTCTGGCAGGGCTTCCGCATGCCCCCCTTCGCCGCTGAAGACCTCATCAAGCAGGCCCGCCGCTACAAATCCCGCCGCGAACTCACCCGCGCCATCCGCCTCGTAGCCCGGGCCGACCTCGAACTCCGCAGTTCCCCCGCGAACAAACTCCTCGTCCTCGAGCGCCTCATCCTCGACCTCTCTGCCGAACCCAAACCCACCCCCTACGAACCCTCCCACCAGTTCGCCATGGAGCTTTAGCTAGCGGAAACCAGCACTTAGGCTGTATACAACTACGAACTGTTCATTTTATGTTTCGTGTGCCGGGACATCAATCGCCGGTCCAGGAGAACCGTATGCGAACGTTCGGTTTCATAGGCGCGCTGTTGTTAGTTCTCATTCTCGTCATCGCGGTGACGATCAAGTTCTCCCATCAAAATGACACGACAAGTCAAATGTCTCCCGCGCCGACGAAGGGTGCCGCCCCAGCTTCAACACACACTCCCAGAGTTCCGTTTGTAGGATGCGAATCTGATGGTCAAACCGGACCGGTGGCAGCGCCGGAAGGAGAAACCAAGGTTGTGCTGATGGACGCCAAAGCAGCCCAGCAGCTTGCATACTATGCATCCAAAAAAGAGTTCGGCGTTCTTGCTCCCCGCGGATGGTATTGCTTCGGCACATACGGTTCCAATGGAGACACCTTGTATGTAAGTCCTCAACCCATCAATGCTGCAAATTTGCTCACCTCAACATGGACTGGTTTCACTGGACCGGCAATTCAACTCTCTCGTGAGCACGGAGATACATCCGGGAGGTCCGGCGTTGCTAAAACCATTGCCCGGGCCTTTCCTGCACGCAGAGCATTCGTCAGGACTGTGATTGACGATGGCACCGATCCGGCAAGCTCATTCCCATTCCGTCCTTACCCCAACGATAAGCTGACATACAGAAGTAAAGAGATCGTCGAATATCAGACTCCTGCCAACACAGAAGGCTTAGGGACGAATTCATCTTTGCAGAGCAACGCGGATCCGATCAGCGGAGTGGCGATACTTATCGGCAAAGTTCCCGATCTGCTGCAGCTATCCGTGCGGCTTCCCATTGCCCAGGTCGGCCTCACGCCATTCATCATTGGGCAAGTTGAACGCGACACCGCACATCAGGATGGTGGTGCCGCTCAAGTCGCGCCCGTGAATCGGGCTGATGGCTCTCCGACTATGTCATCGCAGCCCAAAACTGCCAAAGGGTACCCAGTCCCCGAAGACACCTTTGTCGACGCCTACGTACTGGCAAACCTGGGACGGGAGAATCTGGATCAGGAGCAACTTGCGCAGCTCGGGCATGATGAGTACAAAATGGGCAAACAAATAGATACTCAAACTCTTCTTGCAAGTAGCGGCCCCCTCGACACGCGAGGAAAGCGCGCAATGGACTACCTCGACAAGCTCCATCCGCAACAAAACCAAGTCCTTGTCTATCAAAAGTAGCCAGGTGCCGGTGCCCATACATCGATTCCTGCGCAGGCATCGTTCGAAGACGATTGGCGATGATGTGGTTAGCGCAGGTGCAGCTTCGGCCACGAAAATGGCCGAAGTCCAGCATAGGAAACGGCTTCCGCACCGAATCCCGAAAAGTCACGCCTGATGCTTGGCGCCGGCAGGCGGGAGGTGCTATTCCTTCAAAATCCGCGATCGTCTGCTAATCCAAATACAGCTCGGCGTCGAATTGTCTCCACGTTGTAAAGATTTCTTGAAGACCTTGTCGCCCGGGCAACGCCATACTCGTGCCCGCATCCCACCAAGCAACTAGGCCCCAGGAATCATTTGCGCCCTTTCTGCTCGCCTCCCCTGCCTCGGGCTTTACCCGCCAGCTTCCCTTCGAATCCGCCAGCTACAGGAGGCCTTACCGTGCAAAAAATTCAGTCCCTCCCCCGTCTTGCAGCAGTCATGTCCACTCTCGCCCTGGCCATTGCTCCCGCATGCGTTCACGCCGACACCTTCACCCAGACCAACCTCGTCTCCGACGTAAGCGGCCTCGCCGCCAACACCGACCCCAACCTCAAGAATCCCTGGGGCGTCTCCTTTTCCCCAACGTCGCCCTTCTGGGTCTCCGATCAGGCCACCGGCGTCGCCACTCTGTACGGCGCCACCGGAGCACCTGTGGCTTTGGTAGTCAGCATCCCCGGCACCGGCAGCGGCCCCCAGGGTCCTACTGGTCAGGTCTTCAACTCCACCTCCGGATTCCTCCTCACTAACGGCAATGGCCAAGGCGACCTTCATCTTCGACGGCCTCAACGGGGTCATTAGCGGATGGAACGGCACTACAGCAGTGGTCCAGGCCACAACCCCTGGGGCCGTCTACACCGGTCTCGCCCTGGCCACCAGCGCCACAGGCCCGACCCTATACGCCGCAAACTCCACCCCAGGCGGCGGTATCAATGTCTTTAGTTCCGGATTTGCGCAGAAACCCTGGCCGGCAACTTCACCGACCCCAACCTCCCCGCCGGATTCGTCCCCTTCAACATCCAAAACCTCAACGGCAATCTCTACGTCACCTACATGGGCTCCTCACTTTCAGGTGGCATCGTCGACGAGTACGATACCAACGGCAACTTTATCGCAAGAATCGCCACCAACGGCCCACTCGCAGCTCCTTGGGGAATCGTCTTCGCCCCATCCGGGTTCGGTGCCTACAGCAACGATCTGCTCATCGGCAACTTCGGCAACGGCGAAATCGACGTCTACGATCCGACAACCGACGCCTTCCTCGGCACGCTCGACGGCTCCAACGGTCAGCCACTCGTCAACGACTTCCTGTGGGCGCTTGAAACCCGCGCCCCTGGCGGCACGTTCGATCCCAACGCAGTCTATTTCACTGCTGGCATTAACGGTCAACAGGACGGCCTCTTCGGAGAGATCACAGCCAATACGCCAGAGCCATCAACCATCGTCGGAACCGCGACCGGCCTCATCGCACTCGCATTAGCGGGACTCAGACGCAGGTTCTCCGGTATCTAACCTGCGCGCAGGAATCTCGGGGCATGCCCCACACATCGATTCTGATGTGTGGGACATCGTCCGCGGGACAACGGCACTCCTCAGCCTCGGCAGCTATTCCGTGATCACCCGATCCGCCCACTCGACCAGCGACACAAAGATCGTCGGGTTACCGAACTTCGCTCCATAGTTGTTCAGATCCGCTTCCGTCACGCCTCTCGCACGAGAGCACGCCCCGCAAGCGTAGATCTGCACATGCTTCGCAGCCAGCTTATCCAGCGTCTCCCCTACGGGCGGCCATCCTACCGGCGTAACAGCATTGGCAAGCGTCTTTCGCATCAGCCCCACCGCCTCCCCCAGCAGGAAGATCTGTACCTCGTGCCCCGCCTCCGTGAGCGCGAGACCATGCAAAAACGGAAACGCCGCCTTGGTGGGATCATCCGAGCCCCAGGCACTCTTCATCATGATCTTGAGCGGCTTATGCGCAGCTTGTCCCGCAAGAGAACCAGCAGACGTAGCGAAAGGCAATGCCGCCAATTGCGCAAATCGTGACAGGAATAATCGACGCACCATAAGCTTCTCCTTGATGGAGGAATCCTACATCTGGATGCCCTCTCGATTCCGATGATGGTCGAGCCCACTTGACAAACCTGCGCCCTAAACCTGGGAGCAGAGCAGAAAAATCCCCACGCCCCGTCCATCTTCACACCGAAGTCCAGACCTAATCCATTTCATTCGAATACTTTAGGACTTTGGACCACAGGGGAGGGGGTGGTCCCCGTCACCGGATGGTCCGCCCACACATCGCTCGCAATATGGCAAGCAGACCGCTCCTCCATTCCGGCATCAGTTATGATTCCCGCAAACTGTCCTCAATGCCCGAGCTTCCTGACATCTCCGCCTACCTCTCCGCTCTCGAGCCGCGCATCGTAGGCCAACCCCTCCGGCAAATCCGCATAGCCAGCCCGTTTCTTCTCCGCACCGTCCAACCCCGCATCGAGGACATCCAAAACCACACCGTACGTTCCCTCCACCGCATCGGCAAGCGTATCGCCATCGAATTCGACAACGGCATCTGGCTTGTCCTGCACCTGATGATCGCCGGGCGCCTCCATTGGCGCCCCCTCGAAGCGAAACTCGGCGGCCGCAACAACCTCGCCGCATTCGACTTCGCGAACGGCTCACTCGTCCTCACCGAAGCCGGCTCCAAACGCCGTGCCTCCCTCCACCTCTTCGCCAACGAAGCCGCCGCAAAAGACATCGACCCCGGCGGCATCGACGTCTTCGCCGCCACCCTCGATGACTTCCGTATCGCCCTCACTCACGAAAACAGAACTCTCAAGCGAGCTCTGACCGACCCACGCATCCTCTCCGGCATAGGCAACGCCTACTCCGACGAGATCCTCCACGCCGCACAGCTCTCACCCATCCTCCAAACCCACAAGCTGACCGAAGACCAATGGCAGCGCCTCTACATCGCCACCCGCAACACGCTTCACCTCTGGATAGACCGGCTCAACGCCGAAGCCGCCCAAGCCTTCCCCGAGAAGGTCACCGCCTTCCGCCCCGACATGGCCGTCCACGGGCGCTTCAACCAACCCTGCCCCACCTGCGGCACTTCTATCCAGCGCATCCGTTACGCCGACAATGAAACCAACTACTGCCCGCAATGCCAGACCAGCGGAAAGATCCTCGCCGACCGCAGCCTCTCCCGCCTCCTCGGCTCCGACTGGCCCCGCACCCTGGACGAGCTAGAAGCCCTCAAGAAGCGCTGATCTACGCAGCCTCCGGCCCTCTCGGTCCCTTCGCCTTACTAAGCCACGTCATCGAAAGATAAGCCCCCACCCACGACCCCGCCGCGGCAAAACACACATACACCCAGTTCTTCGTATAACTGATCACCGCAAACGCGGAAAGCAGGTACCAAACGCTGCTCCACGTCGCCGCCGGCACGCGCCGCTTCGACGAAACAGCCGCGTTGAACATCACATAAACCGCATCCGTCGCGGCAGTCGAAACCACCACGCCAAGAGCCAGCAAAGCATCCAACTTCACCATGGCCAATCCTCCGAAGACACCGTACAAACCAGGCTGCGAACATCTGGTAGGTCATTTCCCTGAACAAAATCGCACATCAAGGTCCAATAACACCGAGCCCTCCTAAAATAAGGTGAGCTAAGACGGAGCGACCGCCCCATGCAGGATAGCCGCGCAGAGACAAATTGGAAGCAGATCACTCTCTTTCTCATCACCCTCGGCGTTCTCATCCTCTGCGCCCTTGTCCTGCGGCCCTTCTTCTCAGCCATTCTTGGAGCCATCGTACTGGCGGTGATTACGCGGCGACCCTATGACTGGCTCGGCTCCAAAATCAGAAATCCATCCCTCCGCGCCACCATCGCGCTCATTGCGGTCATCCTCGCGGTCATCGTGCCTACGTATTTTCTCGCCCAGGAACTCGGCGAACAGGCACTCGCTTTTGTAAACTCCCTCCGCAACGGAGCTCATCAGGACAAGATCGGCAACTTTATCGCCAACCATCCCACGCTTGCCGCACGCATCGAGGCCTTCACCAGTTCCATCGACCTCAACAACGCGGCCCGCAGCACCGCCGCCTATCTCGGGGGCAACCTCGCCGGCTTCGTCGGGCACTCTGTCGAGCTCATCACTCAACTCGTCGTCATGCTCTTCGTGCTCTTCTTCCTTCTCCGCGACCGCGCGCTCGCGCTCTCCTCCGTGCGCGCATTGCTGCCGCTTCGCGACGACGAGACCGACGAGCTCCTCCACCGCGTCGGCGATACAATCCTCGCCACCGCTCTCGGCCGCCTCACCATCGCCGCCGTTCAGGGAGTCCTCGCGGGCCTCGCCTTCTGGGTTCTCGGCGTGCCCGGAGTCATCCTCTGGGCCTTCACCCTCACCGCCTGCGCGATGATCCCCGCCTTCGGTTCTTTCCTCGTCTGGGGACCGATCGCCATCTACCTCGGCTTCTCAGGACACTGGGGCAAAGCCGCTCTGCTCGCCCTTTGGGGAGGTCTCATCGTGAGCACAATCGATAACATCCTCTACCCCATCCTCGTCGGCTCTCACCTACGCTCCCACACCACAACCATTCTGCTCTCGGTGCTCGGAGGCATCGCCCTCTTCGGTCCCATCGGCATCGTCCTGGGCCCCGTGCTCTTCACCCTCGCCGACACCCTCCTCGAAATCTGGCACACCCGCGACACCACCACCTGAACTGCCTTAGGGGCGCCCCACCGGCCCAGGCGGCCCAAGGATATGGATGGTATGCAGCCAGGTCTCGGCCAGCGCAGGCCAATGCGATATAGGGAGCTCGGTCGGACGCAATCCAAACCCGTGCCCTCCCTGGGTATACACATGTAACTCCGCCGGGATCTTGGCATCCTTCAGAGCCTGGAAATAAACCAGCGAACTCTCAACATGCGCCGCGTAATCATTCTCGGCCTGCAGGAGAAACGTCGGCGGAATTTGCTGTGTCGGCGCAACCGCTGGACTCACCTTGCCATCCGGCCCGCTCGTCCAACCGGGATAAATGATCATCTGAAAATCAGGACGAGCATCGATCGTAGATGTCGGAACATTCTTCCCCTGAAAATCAGGATGGGTACTGAGCACCGCAGCCAGATGCGCACCAGCAGAAAAACCAATGACACCGACGCGCTTCGGATCGATATGCCACTCCGACGCGTGCCCCCTTGTGAGACGTATCGCCTGTTGGGCATCCTCCAAATCCTCGACATTCTCCGGATAGTGACCGTCTTCAGGAACGCGGTACTTAACCAGAACGCAAGTCATGCCGATCGAGTTGAGCCAATCACACACCTCGGTTCCTTCGATATTGTAGGCAAGGCGGATATACGCCCCACCGGGAAAAACCAGCGCAGCAGCGCCACTATTCTTGGCCGGATCGGGTGAATAAACCGCCAGGCTCGGCTTGCTAACGTTCGTAACTCGAACGGTGACCTTGCCCGACACGATGCGATTGGCGTCGGTAGTAGGGTCAATCTCAGGCCCAACAACCTTCGAGGGCTCAGGGTTGCCATTCGGCCAGAGCAAAAGAGTTTGCTGTTGAGCCGATGCGGACGAGACAAGTAGAACGAAAATCAGAAGCGCCAAAATTCGCATGAAGCATAGTAGAGCAAAATCCACCCGGAGCGAAAATTGCTACTTGATGTCGCGCCAGTTTCGCCCGAGTCCAACCTCAGCCACGATGGGGATCGAAAACTCTGCGACATGCTCCATCTCCTCTTTCACCAGCTTCTGAAGCTCTTCTGCTTCCCCGGGAACAACATCGAACAGCAACTCGTCGTGAACCTGCAGCGTCATCCGCGACTTCAACTTCCGTTCGCGAATCAACTGATCGATCCTCAGCATAGCCAGCTTAATCAGGTCCGCCGCCGTTCCCTGTAGCGGAGTATTGACCGCAGTCCGCTCCGCAAATCCACGCATATTCGGATTGCGCGACTGTATATCCGGAATGGGCCTCACCCTCCCAAAGTAGGTCCTCACCGCTTGTTCCCGCCGCACTGTTTCCAGCGTCTCTTCTATAAATCGTTGCACACCCTTGTACCGCTCGAAGTAACGCTCAATGTATTCACGCGCAGTCTTCTGATCGATGCCAAGTTGCGCCGCCAGCCCAAACGGACTGATCCCATACACAATCCCGAAGTTCACCGCCTTCGCGCGATTGCGCGTCTCCTTATCCATCGTCACCGCATCCACTCCGAAGACCTCGCTCGCTGTCAATGTGTGAATGTCCTTACCCGTCCGGTAAGCGTCCAGTAGCAATGGATCCTGTGAGAAGTGCGCCATCAGCCGCAGTTCTATCTGCGAGTAGTCCGCCGACATCAGCACATTCCCTGGCGCCGCAATAAACGCCGCACGAATCTCCCGCCCCACAGGCGTCCGCACCGGAATATTCTGCAGATTCGGATTCGTGCTCGAAAGTCGTCCCGTCGCCGTGCCCACCTGATTGAAGGTCGTGTGCACCCGCCCCTCTGCATCCGCAAGCGCTGGAAGCTGATCAAGGTAGGTCGACTTCAGCTTCTGCAATTGCCGATGCTCGATGACAAGCGCGGCAATCGAATGACTCTCTGCCAACTCCTCCAGCACATCCTGCGCGGTCGAAACCACCTTCCCCTTGCCATATTTCATCGGCTTCGGCAGCAGCATCTTGTTGAATAGAACATCCCCAAGTTGCTTCGGTGAGTTGATATTGAAGCGATGCCCGGACTCCTTATAAATCCGCTCCGCCAAATCGTCGATCTCGACCGCTAGCCGTGTCGACATCTCGCGCAAGAACCCCGGGTCGATTCGCACCCCGACTTGTTCCATGCCCAGCAGAACAGAAACTAGCGGCTTGTCTATCGTCTCGTATACACGCAGCAGCGCAGACTCGCCTGTTGCAACCGACGTCGCAGCAGCAGGACTGGCAAACAACATCTCGCGCGTTACCGCACCCCCAAGCGACGGATCATCAGCAGGAATTCTGTGTTCCATCGGCCCAGACTCAGCGATCTGCTTCCCAATCGCTGCCGCAAGGCGCACGATGGCCGCCGCCGCCTCCGGCAAGCGATTCGGGTCCGCAGGGTTTGCCTTCGTCAGTTGATGCACGAGGGCGCGGCTCGTAGTGCGCGCGGCAATGTCAGGCAAGGTGTGCGAACCGTGCGTCGGATTCACCAGATAGCTCAGCAGCATCACATCATCACGAACACCCTCCAACGCAGCCGTGTGTGGCTCCAGAGCCCGCAGAATCGCCTTCAAATCATGAACATCCTTGGAAAGTTTCGGGTCTGCAAGCGCCTCTCTCACCCCAGGCGAATCCAGAGACACCTCCATCGCAAAACTGTCGGAGACGGCAAGCCCAAGTCGCCGCACAGGATCTTGCGCCGGGCTCGTCACAGCCATGGCCGTACTCGACGCTGCAGGCTCCGCCGCTCCAAAAAGAGACATGTTCTCAGCCGGAGGCGGCTCGGGCTCAACAATTTCGTCCGAAGGCTCAGCGGCAGTCTCCTCGGCAATCGCCCGCGCATCCTCAAAGATCGCAATCGCCAACCCGCGCGCGCGATTCGTCTCAGGATCAACCACGCGTGCCTCACTCAGCAGCTTCGCAATCTCGCTGGCTGTCGGCTTGAGGTTGTAGTCGATGACCGTGTTATCCACCGCAGGAGCAAGCTCTTTCAGCAAAGTCGTAAACTCCAGTTCCGCGAAGAGCTGACGGCAAGCCGCATTGTCCACCGGCTGGGTCCGCATGGCCTCAAGCGAGTACTCAATCGGCACGCTCGTGTGAATTGTCACCAACTCCTTCGATAGCAGAATGTTTTCGCGGTTATTTTGCAGCGACTCTCGATAGGTCTTGCGCTTCACCTGCTCAGGACTACTCGCTGCCGCGTCAAGCGCAGCCTCCACACTGCCGAACTGCTGGATCAGTTCGACCGAACCCTTGTCGCCAATCCCCGGAGCACCCGGAATGTTATCGACCGAGTCCCCTCGCAACGCCATCACATCCACCACCCGCTCGGGCGGCACACCAAGCACCGCCTCCACCCCTGCCGGATCCAAAACCAGGTTGTCCTTCGTCGGATTCAGAATCGACACATCCTTATTCACCAGCTGCATCATGTCCTTGTCCGACGACACGACATAAACGTGATGCCCCATCGCCGCCAGCTTTTGCGACAGCGTCCCAATCACGTCATCAGCCTCAAAGCCCTCGTAGTAGAGAATCGGAATTCGAAAAGCCTCAAGTGCCCGCCGGATATAGGGCTGCTGCTGAATCAGGTCAGGAGGAGTCTCCGTCCGGTTCGCCTTATACCCGCCATATTCCACCGTCTCAAACTGCTGCGTCTTGATATTGAACTTCTGCACATCCTTCAACTGCGTGGCCAACTCGTTCCGATGTACCGGCGCGCCCACGTCATACACCGCCGCCAGATACTGCGGAGCAAAGTCCTTGCGCAGCTTGTTGATCATGTTCACAAACACATACGTCGCAGCCGTAGGAATTCCCGTCCGCGTAGACATCGGCCGCTGCCGCTGCATCGCGTGATAAGCGCGAAAGATAAAGGCCATGCTGTCGAGCAGATAGATTGGTGGTTTTGTTTCGGACGAAGAGGGTTGAGAAGGTACTTTAGCCATCACCTTCTGATGGTAGCGCGTTGTAATTGGATGAGAGCTATAAGAGCAGCATGCAGTCGCCGTAGCTGAAGAACCGATAACGTTCGCGAACGGCATGGGCATAGGCGGCGAGCACCGCTTCCCTGCCAGCAAAGGCGCTGACAAGCATCAGCAGCGTGGACTTCGGAAGATGAAAGTTGGTCAGAAGGCTGCTCACGATCTGAAATTTATGTCCGGGAGAGAGAAAAATACTGGTCGTGCCGGAGTGCGCGTGCAGAGGCTTTCCCTGAGCGATCGCTGCGCAGTGCTCGAGCGTGCGTGTCGTAGTTGTGCCCGCGGCGATGATGCGATTTCCAGCGTCCAGCGCGGTGTTTATAGCTTCGGCGGTGGCGGCGGGGAGAGTGTAGTGTTCGGCGTGGAGATGGATATCCTCTATGTTTTCCGCTCGAACGGGCTGGAAGGTGCCTAGACCGACGTGAAGAGTAATCGTCTCAACTCGGACTCCTATATCTCTCATTTCCTTGAGGATCTCCGGAGTAAAGTGTAGGCCGGCCGTGGGCGCGGCGGCGCTGCCGGGCTGGTGGGAGTAGACGGTCTGGTAGCGGTCGCGATCTTCCATGGTGTCGTCGCGGTGGATGTACGGTGGGAGCGGCATGTGGCCTATTTTGTTGAGGATGGCGTGGAAGTCCACGACAGGTTCGAAGCGTAACGTGCGTTCGCCAAACTCTCCCGCAGCGATTATCTCCGCCTCCAGCAATGGTTTAGCGTCACTTTCGGCCCGGAAGTGGAGGTGTTCGCCGGGTTGGACTTTCTTACTGGACCGGACCAGTGCGGTCCAATCGTTCTCGCTAATCTGTTGCGTTAGAAGGACTTCGATTCGCCCCGACGGCCCGGGAGAGGTGTGCTGCGTGTGGAGACCGGCGCGGGTGGCGTAGAGGCGGGCGGGGATGACGCGGCTGTCGTTGAGGATGAGGAGGTCGCCAGGTTGCAGAAAATGGGGGAGATTGCGAAAAAAATCGTCCTGGTACGCACCGGTGGCGCGGTCGACCACGAGCATACGGCTGGAACCGCGAATCGCCGGTGGGGACTGGGCAATCAGCTCTGCAGGAAGGTCGAAATTGAAGTCGGATACGCGCAAATCAGGTCAAAAATGCGTGGTAATTTGTGGTGTTTCGGATGGTAAATCGTGGTGACTTTGTGGTGTGTTGGGTGGTGATCTTTGCCGAATGAAAATCTTTCACTTCTCTCAACTATTTTTTCACCGATTGGGCCAGTTCGACAGAGCGATCGAGGGCGGCCTGGACTGAGGGCATGTCGGCAGGCGCAGGAAGTGTCCAGGCGATCGCCACGCGCGAAAAAGGTTTGGGAATGAGGAAGCGGTCCCACGAGCGCAGCTGCCACGCGCTGTGGGGATGGATGTAACAGGTGCGAACGGTGGTTTCAACGAGCTGGGCGAGTTGGGCTGCTCCGGGCTTTGCAACCATCGCGGGGCCGCGGGGCCCATCGGCGGTGAAGGCGCAGTAATGCCCGGCGAGATAGGCGCGCTGCATATTACGCAGGCCCGGGGCTCCGTCGCGGGAGCTCGAGCCACGAATGGCGACGTAACCGAGCCGCTCCACCGTGCGGGCGATGAGTTCGCCGTCGAAGCTGCGGCTGATCAGGATAGTGAGGCCGTACTTGCGGAATCGCCACGCCCCGGCGAGAAGGCAGCGGTGCCAGAAGGCGTAGACGGCCGGGGGCGGCGAGTCGTAGCCGGGAGTCGCACCGGGCTCGCAGACATCTTCGTAGCGAAGCGTCATGCCGAGAAGGCGGATGATCAGGCTCGCCAGGCGCGGCACGAGGGCGAGGGCGATGCGTTGCTTAAGGTTGTAGGCAGATGCCACCGTTTGAGTTTACCCTTGGCGCGTTATTGGTTCGTAGTTGTCGGTTCTCAGTTGTCAGTGGTCAGTTGCCAGTGGTCAGGTATTGGGTATTGGGTTTTTCCTGAGAACGGAGAACTGACAACTGAGAACTTTTCTTAGGGTCTATTCTCGAAGCTGATGCAGACCTTTCCACTTCATCCATCGGTCATCATCGCGGCGCTGCTGACGCTTTTTCCGTTTCTGCTGGCAGCTTTCTGGCCACACGTGGTTCAGATGGCACCGCACTTTCACCCTGTTGTGCGCATCATCCGGCCCGCGGTGCTGTGCGTCCCGTACGTACTGGTTGCGAGATCGTACGGGATGTTCCGTTGGACATGGTTTGCGCTTTACCTGCTGCTACCTGTCGTGATCAGTTGGCTTCTTTATCTGGCCGGTCTTGCAGACCCGGAGAAGCGTGGGGACTGGCGGGACTTTTTTGTTCTTGTCGTTCTTGGGCTGGCAGTGGATCTGAGGTGGTTTGAGCCGGCGTGGCCGCCTCGCCTGGCGGTATTTAGCAAGATCCTGTTGCTGGACGCCGGAATTTATGGCTTTCTCGCGATCCGGCGATTGCAGGGGGTGGGCTTCGATCTGCGGCTTCGTCTCGCCGATCTTCGAATTGGCCTGAGGGAGTTCGCGTTCTACGCTCCGATCGCGATTGCGCTAGGACTTGGACTTGGCTTCCTGCACTTCCATGCGGAGCTTCCGTCGTTGGTTCGTGCAGTGGTTGCCTGGGTCTTCACGTTTTTCTTCATCGCGGTGCCGGAAGAGCTCTTCTTCCGCGGTTGGATGCAGAACTTGCTGGAGAGGCGTGTTGGGCGAGGGTGGGCATTGGCGGTGACAGCAATTCTGTTCGGCCTTTCACACTTCAACAAGCGCGCTGCGCACTTCAACTGGCAGTATGTTTTGCTGGCGGCGATCGCAGGCATCTTCTATGGCCGGGCGTGGCGTCAGGAACGGCGCGTGGGAGCTTCCTCCATCACCCACGCGACGGTCGATACGCTCTGGTCGCTGTGGTTGCGCTGAAAGGAATGGCCGCTGGGGCGATCGTGCTGGTGGTGGTGGTAGTAGTGAAGGTACCCCAGGCCAACCCGCATGTGGCGATGCATGGCCATAGGCACCGTAATGGCGACGCACAGACCCATGATGCCGTGCGCAAGCCCGAGCGAATAGATATTGCGGTAGCGCAGAAAGAGAACGCAGGATATCGCTCCCCAGAGGAGTGTCATGGGAGTGAGAACGGGATTGGGCAAGTGGGCGATTGCGAAGATCGCGGTCGCAATCGTGACCGCCAGGGCTTTGCTGGACAACAGACGCAACAGGCGCAATAGGAAATAGCTCTGCAGGATAAATTGCTGCATGAGCGCCCATACGATATAACCCCCCGCGTGCAAGGCGAGCGGAGAGTTTCCATGGAGCGGGTGTAGCCTTCCGGTGCGCCAGGCGAGGAAGACGGCGAGGCCAGAGAGGAGTATCGCAACACCGGGGATCCAGAGCGAAGCAACCAGGCCTTTGCGGCCCATTCCCAGCGAGTTCCACTGGTCGCGGCGCGCCCAGGAGGTTCCGGCAATCCAGGCGAAGGCGAGCCAGTAGAGAACTCTCTGCGTGGGATTGGCGGTCCAGATCGTCGCCATGATGAGGGAATAGGCCACGGCGAGCTCCAGCAGATCGCGCCGCCTTGTGTTTGTATGGTTTGCGCTGACAGGCCCCGTTGCTGTTGTTCCCGCTGCCAATGGTGAGTCCTCGGATTCGTGTTCTGTAGGTATATACGAGCGAGCGGCTGTAGGGTATGCAAACGAAGCACTTTCCTGTTCACATTTACGATTTCTTGATGCCGTATGTGGTCTGCTTAATGACTCCTACGCGAGGTTCCGTCATGCGATTCTTCTTAAGACTACGTGTCTTTGTCATCCTTTTCATAACCGTGTCCGCCAGCGCCGCGGTTGCTGAGACGAAACCCGCTTCGCACGAAGAAGTGGAAGAGTTGCGGCAGACGGTGCGCGAACTGGCGACCAGGGTGAACGCACTGGAAGAGGAGTTGAATAAGCAGAGGTCCGGTGCGGTGATGGATACCGCCTCGCTCAAACCGGCAGTCCTAACCTTGCCCGCCGCGAATATTCGAAGCAGCGTGGAAGGCATTTCAAGCAGTGGCGTGGCTATCGCGACTGCGCAGGCTACCACGGCCCAGAGCGCACCTGCGATTCCGGCGCTGCCGACGGCGCTTCCCGGAGGGGCTACGTTGAACTACACACTCGACGGCTACTACGAATATGACTTCAATAATCCGATCGGCAGGGTGCAGTATCTGCGCCCCTACGATGTGTTGAGCAACGTCTTCAGCATCAACCAGGCCGATCTCATCTTCGACTGGAACCCGGATGTGGCGAACGGTCGACGTTACGGAATGCGGCTGGACCTGCAGTTCGGGCAGGCAACGGAGACGCTGCAGGGCAATCCGGCAAATGAGCCGCGGCCGGAGGTCTACAGAAATATCTTCCAGGCGTATGGGACGTATGTGGTTCCGCTGGGCAAGGGACTGACCGTCGACGTAGGGAAATGGGCGAGTTCCCTGGGGATAGAGGGGAACTACACCAAGGACCAGATGAACTATTCCCGCTCTTTCTGGTTCGACTATCTGCCGTTCTACCACGAGGGAGTCCGCACCAACTACAAGGTGAACGATAAGCTGACGCTGAACTACTGGCTGGTGAACGGGACGAACCAGTCGGAGCCGACGAACGGCTACAAAGACGAGCTGTTTGGATTTAACGCTCAACCCGCAAAGACCGTTTCATGGAACTTCAATTACTACGTCGGGCAGGACCATCCGGATGTGACGCCCGCAACCAACTGCACCGCGCCGGTACAGCCGGGACTCTGCCTCGCTGCGATTATTCCGGCGCCGAATGGAAAGGCCCACATCTTCGACAGCTACGCGACCTGGAATACGACCCCGAAGCTTACGCTGGCAGTCGAGGGCGATTATGTCATTCAACGTCTTTGGGCGAATGCTGCGCCGGGAGAGTCGTCCGCACCTTCGGAGGTGTACGGCGGCGCGGGGTACGCCCACTACCAGTTCACGCCGCGGATGGCGCTGGCAGGACGCGGAGAGTATCTCAGCGACAAGGGTGGCCTGTACACCGGGACGTCGCAGGTGCTGAATGAGTTTACCGGGACCTATGAGTACAAGTTTGGCGAAGGATTTCTGGCCCGCGTGGAGTTCCGGCGCGACCACAGCGATGTGCCGTTCTTCCTGACGAACAAGCCGGGCGTGTTGGCGACGAGTCAGCCTACGTTCGGCATCGGGATGGTGTGGTGGTACGGGGCGAAGCAGGGGGCGTGGTAGCGGCGCGGCAATTCAGCGGTTCTTCCAGGGAGCCAATGTCTTGTAAATGGGGACGGCGGTTGCGCTTTTCTTCTTCGCGGCGAGCAGCCGGCGTTTGATGAGCCATCGGACGGCGGCCTGCACGGCACTCTTGCTGAGGCCGACGTTTTCGGCGAGTTCCTGGTAGCTGATCTGCACGTCGGTGCCGCGCTGCTCGGCTTCGGCCGCGAGCCAGAGGTAGACGAGAAAGCTTGCGGGCCGACGGTCGTGTCCCGTGAGGTCGCGCATCAGAGTGTGGGTAATGTAGGGATCGAGTTTTGGCATTTTTTCGATATGGACTATATCGATTATTACTATAGCGATGAATAGGCAATTGCGCTGGGGCGCTCGCGGGTTCTAGTCTGCTCGGCAGGAGGAGAGACCATGATTCGAGGCGTGAAGTTTGTTGGAATCCCGGTGAAAGACCAGGATGCGGCGTTGAAGTTCTGGACGGAGAAAGTCGGCCTGAAGGTTGCCACCGACCAGGAGATGGGACCCGGACAGCGATGGATCGAACTCTCAGTTCCCGGCGCAGAGACGGGACTGGCGCTGTTCACTCCGGAGGGACATGAGGACAGGATTGGGACGTTTCAATCAATCAGCTTCTGGTGCGATGACGTTGTGGTCACCGCCAAGACGCTGGAGTCGCGCGGGGTGAAGTTCGTCAAGCCACCAAAAAAGGAGAGCTGGGGAACGTCGGCCATCTTTGCGGATGCGGATGCAAATAAGTTCGTGCTGTCGAGCCGATGAGCGATGAGCGCGAGAGAGCACGGCGCTAGGTGTATTTGAGCCAGCGGAGGATCTCGGGCAGGTTGGGCTTCTTGCCGTACATCAGGACGCCCACGCGATAAATGCGGCTGGCGATCCAAAGGATGACGTAGATGGTGGCGATCAGCAGAACGATGCTCAGCACAATCTGCCAGACCGGCGGCTGATGCACGATGATCCGCGTGTACATAATGAGCGGCGTGCAAAAGGGCACAAAGGACATGAACACCGAGATAGGGCCGTCGGGATCGGTGACGACTCTGAAAATGACCACAGAACAGGCGATGAGCGGCAGCATGAGGAACATGTTCATCTGCTGCAACTCCTGCTCGGAGTTCGTCATCGCTCCCAGGGCTGCGGCGATGCTCGAGTAGAGGACATAGCCAAGGATGAAAAAGATGACGAAGCAGGCGAGTTGTCCAGGTGTAGGCAGGGCGTCGAGCTCGCTGCCTAGTCCCTGGATCTTGAGGGCAGCCAGACCAACGACGATCCAGATGCCGACCTGGGTAAGACCGACGGAACCGACGCCAATCACCTTGCCAGCCATCATCTCGGCCGGGCGAACCTTGGACAGCATCACCTCGAAGACGCGCGAGGTCTTTTCTTCAATGATGGACCGCGCGACGTTCATCCCGTAGAAGAGGATGACGAAGTACATGAGGAAGAAGAGCCCGTAGGCGCTGGCGAAGGCGGCGTCGGAGTTCTTGCGATCTTTAGGCGGCGGCTTAAGCTCAACCGGCTTGAGGAGGTCGTTGACCTCGGCGGCGCTCATGCCCTTCTGGGCCAGCGTTTCGCGCGCGAGGACGCCGCGGACAGCGTCAGCTACGCGGGATTTGGTGACGATGTCGGCCTTCGCTTTCGGATCCCACTCGTAGGTGCCACGGGATTCGCCTGCGGCAGGGGGGGTGACCCAGAGATAGCCGCCGAGACCGATGCTGCGCTTCTGCATCCGCTGATCGAGCAGGTCGCGAACGTTGGCGTCTGTGGGGGAGTAGACGTCGACGATGGCTTTCCGGTTCTTGCCGGAGAGCTCGGTCTTGAGGTCCTCGGCGAACTGCGAGTTATCGGTGACGACGGCGATGTGGTTAGAGCCGATGCGGCTGTTGATCACGGCGCCGCCGTAAAGAAGACCACCCATGAGGATCGGAATGAGGATCGTCATGATGAGGAAACTTTTGGCGTGGATGCGCTCCAGGTACTCGCGCCTTGCGATGAGCCAGATGTTACGCATCAGCTTTGCCTCCTACAGCTTCGATGAAGATCTCTTCGAGGGTGGGTTCCATCACTTCGAAGTGGTTGATGTGAGTGCCGTTTTCGATTGCGGCGGCGAGAAGATGCTGGGCGGAGGCGCCGTCGTTGAGTTTGATCTCGGCGTGGCCGGAGTAGTTCTTGGCCGACTCGATGGTGGGGTGGTCGAGGAAACTGGCGTCGCCGTCGAAGATGATGTCGACGCGGTTGCGTGGGTAGCGGCTCTTGATCTCGCGCACGCCGCCGGAGAGGACCAGGTTGCCGCGGTTGATGAGCGCGATGGCATCGCAAAGTTTTTCCACCTGATCCATGCGATGGGTGGAGAAGAGGATGGAGCGGCCCTGATTGCGGAGGTCGACTAGCGTGTCCTGCAGGAGGGTGGCGTTGACGGGGTCGAGGCCGCTGAACGGCTCGTCCATAATGATGAGGTCAGGCTCGTGCAGCAGCGCGGCGATGAACTGAATCTTCTGCTGCATGCCCTTGGAGAGCTCCTCGGTCTTTTTCTCGATAGCTTCGGTGATCTCCATGCGCTCGCACCAGGCGTAGGCTCGCTTGCTGGCGGTGGCAGCGTCGAGGCCGTGCAGTTCGCCAAGAAAGATGAGCTGATCGATGACCTTCATCTTCTTATAGAGGCCGCGCTCTTCAGGGAGATAACCGACCCGGGTGAGAAGGTCACGCTGGAAGGGCTGGCCAAAGAGGTTGACGGTGCCGGAGTCGGGTATCGTCATGCCGATCATCATGCGGATGGTCGACGTCTTGCCGGAGCCGTTGGGGCCAAGCAGACCGAACATGCTGCCCGGCTCAATTTGAAAGCTGAGGTCTGCGACAGCGATCTTCGTGTCGTAGGCCTTGCGGAGATGTTGCAGTTCTACGATGGGCATGGGTTCTCGTGATTTGGAGGGACTACAGCCAGTTTATCAGGAGGGATTTAGACGCAATTAGGCGCACACGTAGCGTGTCCGGCAATTTCGGAAAATCTTTTGCACATTGATGTTGATAGCATCGGTGTGTGCTGGAACTTTCTACGCCAATCAAGTTTGTAAAGCGCGTGGGGGAGCGCGTTGCAGCGGAGCTGGCCAAGCGGGGCGTGGAGACGGTCGAAGACCTGCTCTACCACCTGCCGTTCCGCTATGAAGACCGGTTGAATCCCATGCCGATCAGCGCGCTGCAGGCAGGTGCGATGGCTTCCGTGATTGGCGAAGTGCGTGGAACAGTGCTTTTGCGGACCCGTCACATGCCTCTGTTTGAGATGACCGTGGGGCAGGGGCTCGATACGGTGAAGGCGATGTGGTTTCACGGCAGCTATCTGCGCGACCGGTTCCAGGTGGGGCAGATGGTCGCGCTCTACGGCAAGTTGGAGCCCTCGCGGTCGAGCGCCGGAAAGTTCAAGATGATTCAGCCGCAGTTCGAAATTCTGCCTGCTCATGGCGACGCGGAGGCGGAGTTTGCGATGCTCGAGGTGGGACGGATCGTGCCGGTGTACGAGACGCTGGGCGGCACGACGGCCTGGGGCGCAAAGCTGGGTTCGAAGTGGCTGCGGCGGGTGATCTGGTCGTGTTTGAAGAGTTAGAAAAGCAGCAAGTCAGCGAGTTGGCGAGCCAGCGACGAATGTTGCGGCTGAGGAGACGCTTGCCTGAGTCGCTGCGCGAGCGCTTGAGGTTTCCGACGCGGCTTGCGGCGCTGAAGGCAGTGCATTTTCCGGAGGCCGGAACACCGATGACGGAGTTGATGTCCTCGGGAACTCCTGCGCACCGGCGGCTGATCTTTGAGGAGCTGTTTTACCTCGAACTGGGACTGGAGTTGAAGCGTCGACGAATGCGCGAGCGCGAAGGAACCGCGTTTGCCACGAACACGAGCGTGCGCGAGGCGATCAAGCAGGTGCTTCCCTTCCATCCGACGACGGCGCAGAAGCGTGTTCTCGGCGAAATCGCAGAAGACATGCGCAAACCACATCCAATGCGGCGTCTGTTGCAGGGAGACGTCGGTTCCGGCAAGACCATCGTCGCCATGCAGGCCGCGCTCGTCGCGATTGAGAACGGCTATCAGACGGCGTTGATGGCGCCGACCGAGATTCTCGCGACGCAACATTATCTTTCCGCGCGCAAACTGCTGGGAGATGTTCTTTCGCCGCGCACGGGCAAGCCTTATCGCGTGACCCTGCTGACGGGATCGCTGGATGAGGCCGCGAAGCGCGAGGCGAGAGGAAGAATCTTTCGTGGCGAGACCGATCTCGCGATCGGGACTCATGCGCTGATCGAAGACAAAGTGGACTTCGACAACCTCGGGCTCGTGATCGTCGACGAGCAGCACCGGTTCGGCGTGCAGCAACGGTTTCGGTTGATGAAGAAACCGGGTTCGCTCGATCCGGACGTCCTGGTGATGACGGCGACGCCGATTCCGCGAACGCTGGCGCTGACGCTCTATGGCGATCTCGACGCCAGCGTGATCGATGAGCTGCCGCCAGGACGAACTCCGATTGTGACGCGGCGTACGACCGAGGAGCGCGCCGAGGATGTCTGGGGATTCGTGCGGAAACAGGTGGAGACTGGGCGGCAGGCCTATATCGTCTACCCGGTGATTGAAGGCGCGAAGGACGATCAGCCGGAGTTGGATTTTCCGCAGGATGAAGAGGACGAGGATTCGAATGCCGCCGCTGGGAAAGAAAACCGCAGGTCCTTCGACTGCGCTGCGCTCCGCTCAGGATGACACTTCAATAAAGGGTTCGAAAAAAAGAAGGACACCTACAAGCCCGAAAGCGAAGGGCAAGCCGCAAAGACGGAGAAGCTCTTCGAGCCGAAAAAAGCACTTCGCGCCGCGACCGATATGTACGAAGAGCTGCGAAAGGGACCACTTGCCGGGCTGCGGGTGGGGCTGTTACACGGCAGGCTGAGCGCGGACGACAAAGAGGTGACTATGCGCCGGTTCCAGCGCGGCGAGATCGATGTGTTGATCGCCACAACCGTCATTGAAGTAGGTGTCGATGTACCGAACGCTACCGTGATGGTGATCGAACACGCCGAGCGGTTCGGGCTGGCGCAGATGCATCAGCTGCGTGGACGCGTAGGGCGCGGAGCGGCGAAGAGCTACTGCATCCTGATGACCGGCGGCAGAGTCACCGAGCAAGCCGAAGCGCGGCTGGAGGCGATGGTGCGCACGCAGAATGGCTTTGAGCTGGCTGAGCTGGATCTGCAGCAGCGAGGGCCGGGAGAGTTCTTCGGCACACGGCAGGCCGGGCTGCCGGAGTTTCGCGTGGCTAACCTGGTTCGCGATCGCGCTGTGCTGGAGCTTGCAAAGAAAGAGGCCGCGAAATTCGTCGAGTCTCCCGATCCGGCGGTTTCGCGCGAGGAGCGCGATGCGGTTTGGGCGCGATTGAAGCAACAATGGCAGCGGAGGTATGGGTTAGTCGAGGCGTGATGCTCGCTGGACCCATACGCTCCGCCTATCGGGAGAGCCTGTTAGCTTGCTGTAGCGTGCGCAAACGCTCCTAAAATCCGCCGACTGGGTGGACGCAGCGGGGATCACCTTCTTGGGGCCGCGCTTGCGAGCCACGAGGACGCGGATGCGTTCAATCATCTCGGCAGGCGAACTCGCGCCTTTCGGCAGAAAACGTCGGCGTGAAGTGCGCGGTCGAATGCGTTGACCGTGCCGGAGACGATCATCGCAGGAAGGCCGGGGTGCAGTTGTTTCGCCCGGCGGACGAGCTCGTTGCCGTCCATCTGGGGCATCAGAAGATCACAGAGGACAAGGTCAAGCGAACCGGGAGCGGAGCGCTCCAGAACCTCGAGCGCCTCCTGCGGGGTCTGAGCTGCGATGATGCGGTAACCGCGAGTTTCAAGCAGAAAGCAACGGACAGAGAGAACTTGTTCATTGTCGTCTACGCAGAGGATCGTTTTCTTGGGGCGCATGCGGTCTCGCTTCTGCCGGATGCCGTCTTGTGACGGATCGCGGCCGATGGGCCGGCCCGGCGCATCCGCTGGTTTGCAGACACGCCGGTCCGGGATGGCCAAAGAATGCCCCGTGGCCCGGCCGGATTACGGCTCGTCGGTGCGTGATGGGTCGTTTGCTCCTCGGGGTTGGCAGACAAAAGAGCGAGGCTCTGCTGTCTGCTCCACCTGGGGATCAGCGCCACCTGTCCGGCAAGCGAATGCTGCCGAACCGCGGGGTGCGAGAGAGGCCGATGCAGTGCAGGTTGCCACGCAACTCCGGGAGACGGAACCTACTGTTGCGATTACAGCGAGGGACGATCCCGGAGGAATACGGTATCGGCCTCACTGCGTGTGCAGGCAGAGAGGTTGAGACTCAGGGAGAGCGACTGCAAGGCAGTCAAGCATCTCTCAACTCAAATTGTCAGAAAAACAGGCGAAAGCAAATTTTCATCTCGAACGACGCTTCACATTGCGTGTCGTGCCGTCGTCAACGCTTTCCAACAGTACGAATGGTTGGCTAGGTTGGCAACGGCGAAGTTTGGGCGAAGATGCATAATCTTTGCCCTTGCGCATCCACCGCTGCGTGAAACGGCGCGAATTCATTGGGGATTCACGGGGCATGCCTGTTGAAATCGGGTGCATCACGGCAGGAAAAACCGTCCGCATGCAACAGGAATAGTGCGCCCGCCCACAAACACTTTTTTTACAACCCCGTCCTCGATGGCCGCGCTGACATGAATACGGCTCGGCCGGAGGATCTCGACGCCCTGCTCGATGACGATCTGTTGACCGCTTGCGACCGCTCCGTGACGAACAAGGTAGGCAATCGCGCATCCGGAGGCCGACCCCGTCGCGGGATCTTCGCCGCCATTGAACTGCATGCGCGCATGCCAGTCCGCTCCAGAGTCCGCCGCAGCACGCGTGATGCAGTGGAAGTGGCGCGCTCCGATGCGATCGAGATAAGGCCGTGAGATCTGCGGCGAGATCTGCAGGCGCGAGGCTACCTCGAGCGAACGAAGCGCCACGATGCAGAACGGCATTCCGGTGGAGACCATCTGCGCGGGAAGATCGGGATCGAGATCGTCGACGGAAAGACTCATCGCTGCGGCCAGCGCCTCGCGCTCTTTCCTGCTGTTGCGGGTCTCACCGAAGGTTGGGTCCTTTTGTTGCATCGTGCCGAAGACGCCGCACTCGTTGGGTTGAGGTGGCTTGAAGCGCACAGGAACCGGACCGATGCCGAGGTCAAGCACGATCTCTTCGGCGCCGCACAGAACGGGATGATTCCAGTAGAGCCAGCTTGCCGTGCCGAGCGTCGGATGGCCGGCAAAAGGAACCTCGGCCGTGGTGAGGAAGATGCGGACCTGGACGCCGCGTTCGCGTTCGACTTCGGGCGATCGAGGAAGAATGAAAGTCGTTTCGCTCAGATTCGTCTCGCGGGCGAGCGCCTGCATCTCTTCCGTCGAGAGCCCACGCCCATCGGCAAAGACCGCCAGCGCATTGCCTTCGAGCGGGTTTTCGGCGAAGACATCGACCTGGGCAAAGTCGTACGCGCAGTGGGCCGTCGACGGGGCTGCGGCTAAAGTTGCAGGCGGAGTGCAGCGGGCATCAGTTGACATGAAAGTCTCCCGGGACGTATGGTTTGGACAGACCGCAGTGAGGCCAACCTTCCTCATGCTAGCTTAGCTGGCAGGCGGTACAAAAGATAAGCTATGACGATGATGCCCAACTCGACCTCCACCGCTTGCCGCTGCTGTTGCTGTAGCCCGGCGCGGGTGCGTGGATGAGCGAATCGAAGTAAGCATCTTCGAGCAGCACAGACCCACCCAAAGCGCATAAGCCGGGTGGGTTTTTTACTGTCTGTAGAATCCCCAGGGCTGCGGAATTCAAAAGACAAAGTGGGCATAGCCCACGGAAGGTAAATTGAATATGTCGCTTCGAATTAACGATGTTGCTCCTGACTTCACTGCCGAAACAACCCATGGCCAGATTCATTTTCACGAATGGATCGGCGACAACTGGGCGGTTCTCTTCTCCCACCCAAAAGATTTCACGCCGGTCTGCACCACCGAACTTGGCGCGGTTGCCGGACTCGAGCGTGAGTTCGCCAAGCGCGGCGCCAAGGTGATTGGCCTCAGCGTCGACCCGGTCGAAAACCATGGCAAATGGGCCAAAGACATCCAGGATGTGACCGGACAGACCATCAACTATCCCGTCATCGGCGACACCGAGCTGAAGGTCGCAAAACTGTATGACATGCTCCCGGGCGATGCCGGCGACAGCTGCGAGGGACGCACTCCAGCCGACAATGCCACAGTGCGTATGGTGTTCGTCATCGGGCCCGACAAGAAGATCAAGCTGACGCTGGCCTACCCGATGACTACCGGCCGCAACTTCGACGAGATCATTCGCGTGCTGGACTCGATGCAGCTCACCAGCAAACACAAGGTCGCAACGCCCGCGAACTGGAAGCAAGGCGAAGATGTCATCATCACGGGCGCGGTCTCGAATGAGGACGCGGACAAGATCTTCCCCGGCTACAAGACCGTGAAGCCGTATCTGCGGACGACGGCGCAACCGAAGTAAGGAATTCAGCCGCCGCGCAACGTTCAGATTGCGCGGCGAACATGGGCACCGGTGGCGAAGTGGCTAACGCGCTGGTCTGCAAAACCAGTATTCATGGGTTCAACTCCCATCCGGTGC